>CACZJF010000020.1 GCA_902781455.1 uncultured Lachnospiraceae bacterium
CAACAATTCAAGCAGTCCATCTTTTTCAGGGTAATCTCCGGCACGCACTGAATCAATGAGTAGTTTTCTATATTCAATTTCTGTCAATTATAGTCTCTCATCCCTTAATAATATTTCGCTCATCACTCAACAAGTAACATCTATCTCACAGCCACAACTACCCCAACATCTAACTCGGCAACTCAACATAGTAACATCTATCGTGGCAACTCAACCCTCACACTTTTTGACCCGATCTGCCTTTGGATAAGTTACCGAGAAGCGTTTGCTTTGCCCAATGCCAAATTTTCCCAATTGCCCGAAAGCCGCAGTATTACTGGGCTTTCACGGCTATTATTCTTTGACCTTTGACATCAATACTACCGTCTCGACGTGGCATGTGCCTGGGAAGAGATCGACAAGCGCTGTTTTCCTGACACGGTAGCCGGCCTGCTGCATCACTTTAAGATCACGCTTCAGGCTGGTTGCCTTGCAGGAAATATAGACAATTGTATCCACTCCGTACTTCAGAATCTTTGGCAGTGCCTTCGGGTGGATTCCATCCCGCGGAGGATCAAGAACGATCATGTCCGGCTTGAGCGGCATGGAATCGATTACCTTCAGCACATCCCCGCAGATAAACTCACAGTTCGACAGATGATTCTGACGGGCGTTTCTGCGGGCAGCTTCCACCGCTTCCTCCACAATCTCAACGCCGGTCACATGCTTAGCGACAGGCGCAAGAATCTGCGCAATTGTTCCGGTCCCACTGTACAGGTCATAAATCACTTTATCCTTTGTATCTCCGATATAGCTGCGTACCGTATCGTAGAGCACTTCCGCCCCTGCGGAGTTTGTCTGGAAAAATGAAAACGGGGTGATCTGGAATTCCATCCCCAGCAATGTCTCCGTGATGCACGCTTCCCCATACAGAAGATCCGTCCTGTCATTCTGTATGGTATCTGCCACAGAGTCATTGCAGGTGTGCAGAATACCAGTGACAGTTCCCTCCAGAGAAAGCTGTGTCAGAACTTCAACCAGCTTTCTTTCCACCTCCTGCATCTGAGAGGCCGTAAGAATCTGTGTCGTCGTGACAAGGTCGACGAGGATCTGACCACTGTGCCTTGCCTTTCTTACCAAAAGGTGCCTGAAAAAACCGGTGTGTGTCAGCCTGTGATAGTAGGGATAGCCGGTTTCCTCCGCCAGATGCTTCACTGCGTTTCTGACTGCGCGCAGATCGGCATCCACGATGGCACAGTCTGTTGTGTCTACAATATCATAGAAGCTGCCCTTCTTATGCATGCCGAGCACCAGCGGTCCGCCCTTGAAGGCATCACCGAAAGTAAACTCCATCTTATTACGGTATCCGTCCTGGACAGGGGAAGGTTTGATTCCTTCAAACCATTCAGGATCCGGGTTTTCCAATGCGCTCTCCAGAAGGCGCCGGATCTGCTCCGACTTTATATCCAGCTGCTCCTGATATGGAATTGTCTGCATCTGGCAGCCGCCGCATTCCGGAAAATGCAGGCAGCTGCTGTCCTGTTCCAGAGACGATCTTTCAATCACCTCCAGAAGGATTGCTTCACACCTGGAAGAATTCTTTTTTTTGATTCTGCATCGAACCTTTTGTCCCGGCAGGACACCTTTCAGAAAGATTTCCCTGCCCTCTGCCGCCAGGACGCCTTGACCGGGATAATCGTACCGGACTACGGTTCCTTCAACAATATCGCCCTTTTTCATATTCCCTCAAAAAAAGACTGCCGCACCTGCGGCAGCCCATTACAAACAACAAAAGACATGCTTACTTCTCGACTGAGTTCTCTTCTTCCGCTTCCTCAGCTGCTTCCGGTGCTTCTTCAGCTGCTTCTTCTGCACTCTCTTCTTCCGCGGTTTCTTCTTCGTCTTCATCATCGAAGAAATCGTCGAAATCATCGTCAAAATCATCATCGAAGTCTTCCAGATAATCCGGAGTCAGATAACGATAGACAGCATACGCAATAGCAGCAATCGCTGTGATGGCACCGATAATTGCCAGGCACCACAGAATAGCGTTTCTATGCTTTGCATTGTCACGGTCTCTCAGGGCTTGTATCAGTTCATCTTTTTTCATCATGTCCAATATCCTTTCTCCAATTATCAGCATTGGTCTGCCTGTTTTCATGAGTATAGCACAGGTTATCCATTTTATCCATAGAAAAGTCATCTGATTGTGCTGACATCTGCTGCCCGGATCTGACTGCCCTGCCGCGCAGATGCCTGCCTTCTGCATCCGGTTATTCCTGATCTTTTCCTGTCCGCTCAAGCTTCGCAAACCCGGCAAACATCTTCTTTATGCCGAAGCGTTCAAATTCCACCGTCACCTCTTTGTCCCGGCCGCCGTCCCGGATCTCCTTTACGATCCCCTGTCCGAACTTCACATGGCGCACTGTGTCTCCCACTTCATAGGCCAGCACCCCGGACGACGCCGGCGCTTTCTGCTCCGTCATCAGAAATGGTTTCTTTGTCTGCATGCTGTTCTTTTTTTCAGGCAATGTCCACGGCTTCGGCTTCGCCGCATAGGGACTGCGTACGCTCCTTTCAGCCGGCTTCTCTTTTGCTGAATTCGGGAGTTCATCCAGAAAACGGGATTCCCTGTACCAGTCCATCTGTCCGCGCAGCATGCGGACACTGGCGCCGGTCATCGTGAGGTGATCCATCGCACGCGTAATGCCGACATAACACAGCCTGCGCTCTTCCTCCAGATCCGCCGGGTCAGTGGAAGTCACCGCGTGGTAGCTGGGGAACAGGCCTTCGTCCATGCCAGTGATATACACATTTGGAAACTCCAGTCCCTTCGCAGAATGGAGTGTCATCAGTACGGCGCGGTCGTCCTGTCCCTCAAAAGAATCAATATCCGCAACGAGAGAAACTTCCTCCAGAAAGCCCTGCAGACTGGGCCGCAAATCAGGCTCTTCTGTCTCAGATCCGCCGGGCGCTGCTGCATTAGCCATGTTTTCCCCGGACGCTTCCATGTCAGGCTGCACGGTGTTGAATGACGCCTCATAGACAGCAGCCTTACTCAGAAGTTCTCCGATATTGTCCAGGCGGTCTCTTGCTTCGTCCGTTCCCTCCAGCTTCAGTTCTTCCTCATATCCGGTCTTTTCCATGATGATCCGGATCATTTCAGAAGGAAGAACCGTCTTCGAGCATTCTTTCAGCTCCTGCATAAAATGCACAAACTGACGGATCTTCAGCCCTCCCCTGCCGATACCCGGGACCTTGTCCGCCATTCTGGCTACGTCCATGAAACTCATGCCGTGATTGTGGGCATACTCGTCCACGCGTTTGATCGAAGTCTGCCCGATCCCTCGTTTGGGTACATTGATGATCCTTTTTACGGCGACATCATCACTGCTGTTGGAGATCACTCTCAGATACGCAAGAATGTCCTTTATCTCACGTCTTGCATAGAAGTTGGTTCCCCCTATGATCGTATAAGGGACATTCTCATACAGAAGCTGCTCCTCGATCGCACGGGACTGGGCGTTGGTCCGGTACAGAACAGCGCTGTCCTTATACTGGAAAATTCCCTGCCTCTTCTTTCTGGCAATGTCATCAACAATATACTTTGCCTCCGAGCGTGCGTCTTCAAACCGTTTTACGGTAACCGGATCTCCCATGCCGCGGTCTGTCCACAGATGCTTGCGCTTGCGTCCGGTATTGTTCGCGATTACACTGTTCGCGCAGTCAAGAATATTCTGCGTGGAACGATAGTTCTGCTCCAGCCGGATCACCTTCGTTTCCGGGAAGATCTTCTCGAAATTCAGGATATTTCCGATATCAGCGCCGCGGAATCGGTAGATCGACTGGTCATCGTCGCCTACCACGCACAGATTCCTGTACTTCTGTGCCAGGAGAGAAATAAAGACAAACTGCGCCTTGTTGGTATCCTGGTATTCGTCCACCATCAGATATTTCCAGCGATCCTGATAGAATTCCAGAACGTCCCTGTGCTCCCTGAACAGATACACGGTCTGGCTGATCAGATCATCAAAATCAAGCGCGTTGCAGTCCTTCAGACGGTGTTGATACTGTGCATAAACCTTTGCCAGAAGAATCTCCGTCTCGTCTGCAGACAGGCTGGCTTCCTCCTGAAACTGCACCGGATCAATCAGCTCTTCCTTGAGATGGGAGATTCTGGCCAGAAGCATTTTCTCCTTGTACCGCTTCGTATCGATCCCCATCCGGGAGCAGACGTCCTTCATCAGGCTCTTCGAGTCATCGGTATCGTAGATGTCAAAACTGTTCTGATATCCGATCCGGTCGATATGCCGGCGGAGAATCCGCACACAGGTGGAATGAAAGGTCGCGACATGCACCGCCTGCGGAAAGTCTGGAACCATTCTCTCAACACGTTCCTTCATCTCCCGGGCAGCTTTGTTGGTAAATGTGATCGCCAGGATGTTCCACGGGGCGACCTGCTTTTCGCCGATCAGCCACGCGACGCGGTTGGTCAGCACCCTGGTCTTTCCCGATCCGGCGCCGGCCAGAATCAGCAGCGGTCCGTCCAGGTGTTCCGATGCCTTCCTCTGTTCCGGATTCAGCATGTTTTCTGCTCTGTTATTCTCCACTTCTTCCTCCTGCTTCTTCCTCCGGACCGTCAGGTTCCTCAAAAGACGCAATGACCGTATACCCGCTCTCGTCCGTCCGGACTTCCTCTACGATCCCGTCAAAGACCTTCAGCCGTTCCCGGAAAGTATAATTCGCGCTCATCGCCACAGCCGGCTCGATGGTGTAGTACCAGGTCTCCGGCAGTTTTCCTTCTGACACATGGATGCGGTCTCCGGGGCTGACAAGATTTTCCCGCTCCATTTTAAATTCCATTGTTCTCAATGCTTTCCCCTCTTTCTGATTCTGTTTGACACATAGTTTGTGAAACTATATAATGAGTACATGGAGGTGACAACCTATGGCTTCAAAGAAAAACCCTACTGTTCCCGACACTTCATCCGACAGCGGAAAGAGCCAGGAGCTTCTGCTCTATCTTCTGGACGCAGTCGACAAGGTCGATCTGATCGATCCAGCGGATATTCCGGATATCAGCCTGTACATGGATCAGGTTACCACCTATATGGATGAACATCTGAAGCAGTCGCGACGCCGAGATGAGGACAAGATCCTCACAAAAACGATGATCAACAATTACGCGAAGAACAAACTGCTTCCGCCGCCTGAAAGGAAGAAATACGCCAAGGAGCACATCATGCTCCTGATCCTGATCTATTATTATAAGGGAACCTTATCCCTGCAGGATATCCAGATGATCCTCCAGCCGATCGGAGAGCGCTACTTCCACGCAAAATCAGGCAGAGGCATCGATGATCTTTACGCTGAGATCGTTCGCATGAACCGTGACCGCCAGAAGGACTTCCGTGAAGATGTCAACGACATGGTAGACACCGCCGCGGACTATTTCTCTGACGCAAAGGACGAGGAACGCGAATTTCTGCGTGTCCTCGCCATGATCAATATGCTTTCCTACGATGTGTTTGTGCGCAGAATGCTGATCGAGAAACTGATTGACCGTTATTTCTATGAGGACGGCAGCCAGACTTCCCGGAAGAAGAAGCAGTAAGGAATTTCAATCCGGATCGGAAGTACTGATCCGTTCCAGAACCATGGAGTATCCGTCGTTCCCGTAAACCAATGCCCTGTTGACGCGGCTGATGGTAGCGGTGGATGCTCCTGTTTTTTGCGCAATTTCCAGATAGGTTTTCTTCTGCATCAGCATCTTCGCAACCGCAAACCGCTGGGACAGGCTGGCAATTTCATTGACAGTACAGACATCCTGGAAAAAACGATAGCATTCGTCCCTTGAACGAAGTGACAGAACCGCGTCACAAAAATCATCTGCTTCAGGTGTTCTGATCGGTTTACTCATAACCGCCTCCGTTTCTGCTGTTTACACTCTTTCTGACTGCAGTGTTGTACTGCGTGAAAGTATTGCCGCGGGAAAAAAGCTGCAGACAATGCATGCAGCCTCTCCCTTATTGATATGAATGAAACTACTGCTTTACGGATGATGCAGTCCGCCTGATGTCCGTCAGCCTGTCACCTGCGTCGCGGAAATCGATCCGTCACCGTTCACAGAGTATCCCACACTGACATACAATCCGGAGTTCAGGCCTTCTGATGCGGAAATCTCCGCAGTCCCGGTATAGATGTTGTATGTGTTGCCATCATCTCCCGCAATCGTAATGCTGTCTCCGGAAGCACTCGTAATGACACCGGATATATATCCGCTCCCGCCCGACGAGGCCTGTGCCTGCGCGCCGGACTGGTCTGCCGATGCGTCCGCGGCGCCCGCCGGCGCGGTCTGATTCAGCAGTCCCTTTGATATATAGCCTGTGCCGGATCCGGTTGATACCACATACCAGTTAGGTGTTTCTCCCACAACCGTGACCGCTGTCCCGAGTCCGAGTGTCGCGCTGACATCGGAGGAAGTTGACGGCTGGGATCTGACATTGACTCCGTCTGACGTATACATCGTTACTGCAGACCCATAATTGGTCGCCGCTTCGCCGGCCACAGAAGTGTCCGTGGCGGCTGTTGTGCCGGTGCTGTTCTGGGCAGGCGTCTGACTTGCCGAGAGCAGATCCTTCCTGATATATCCGGTCTGTCCGTCTACGCTGACCTGATACCAGCCGTTCGTCTCACCAATCACGGTTACGGCGTCACCGCCCATGTATCCGCCGATTACATCCGTATCCGTTCCCGGGCCTGATCTGACATTGACGGTATCTGAAGCATACATGACGGAACTGGAACCATACGTTGACAGCGAGGAACTCTCCTGGGCGGAATTCGCGTCTGCCCCGCTTCCTGCCGGTACAGCTGAAGTTTCTCCACTGGCTGATGTCCCGGCAACGGTATCCGGGCCGGTAACGTTCTTCAGTTCTTCATCCTTCAGTACCGTAAAGCTGTCTACGGAATCCTCCACTGCCTGCAGCAGCGCGCTGTTGTCTTCCGTCACGGTACCTGTGATCACGTATGCCTGATCCGGCGCGACTATGCCATATGTCACGGAATAAGCCCACATGCGGGCCGCAGCGTTGTACTTGACAACATACCGGTACACATCAACATTATCAATCTTCTTTGTCTCAAAGCTCTGAATCTCATACGCATTGGCATCAGAGTACTGCTTGGTAAGCGCTGTCTCCAGCTCCTCTTCTGTTTTCTGGATGGACAGTGTCTTCATCGCGGATTCCGTACTCGCATGAACGATATTGATCATCGCGTCGCTTCCGGAAGAAAACACTCTCATCTCATCGGCATCTTGCGTCACCTTCCAGGTATTATCCGGAAGCGTGATCTTCACCGTGCCATCCTTGGACGTATATTCTACAGAGGTGATCAGTTTCTGGGTCTCGCTCTCTGTTTCCTTTTCCTCTACCCTGACAACGGGCGCGCTGGTCTGCGGCTGGGTCTGTGCCTGCGTTTCACTCTCCTTGACGGTTTCCGGACTGGTTCCGCGTCCCTGCCCGCAGCCTGCAAGGCATACTGCAGCAGCCGCAACCATCATGATATAGAGCAGTCTGTTCTTCTTCATACAAAGTCCTCCGGTTCTTGCTGAATTTCTGAAGCTGTTCGTTCTGGTACTGTCTCAGTCACTCAGCCAACCATGCTTGACTTGATATATCCCTGCACACCGTTGTAGTCAATCTGAACCCAACCATCAGCTGAGCCGATCTGTGTCACCGCTGTTCCCTTGTTCACAACGCCCACAACCGATGCTGTCTCATACGCGTCAGAGCGGATATTCGCATCGGAAGTAACCGTAACCTGCGGGCCGGAAGCCTGGCTGGCCGGCGCACTGTTCTCCTGAACGATTGCAGGCTCGGCAGGCTGTGCCTCTACAGGCTGCGCTTCTACATTCTGTGCCTCAGGCTGTGCCGCCTGCTCCGGCACGGAAGGCGTGGTTTCCTCAGGCTGTGCCGCCATGGCGTCCTCATATGTATCGGAGGTATACCTCTTCATGATAAATCCCTTCAGATCTGTCATTCCGGTCACGGTATCCTCAGCCTTATAGATCTCATACCAGTTCGCGGTCTCACCGATGACAGTAACTTCTTCGCCCTTGTCCAGGCTCGATACGATGTTATCTCCATCCGTGGTCGGACTCTGTCGGACATTCATGTCCGCGTTGGCGAATCTTGTTCCGATTTCATCATCCGCGAATTCGTAGAGCTGATTCAGTTCTTCTTCCTCACTCAGCGCAGCTGGCGTAGGAGCCTGTGTCTGCGGAGCCTGCGTCTCCGGCGCCTGCGTCTCGGGTGCCTGTGTCTCAGGCGCCTGCGTCTGCGGCTGTGTCTCCGGTTCGGTCTGAGGTGCTTCTGTCTGAATCACAATCGGCGCCTCGGTCACCGCCGGAACTGCTTCCGTCTGAACGACCGTACTTTCACTCTGGCCTTCCGGACGGGCCTGCCCGCAGCCGGTTACAGCCGCAAGCACAAGCGCTGCCGAAGCCATACTCAACGCGAAAGACCTGGTGCTTTTTCTCATAATTCTTATCCCCCTTAGTCCCTTACTATCTTTACAATACTTATCCCCTGAATCATGCAAAGAGATTTCATATCCAAACAAAACATACTTGTTCTAATAATACCAGTTAAACCCTCAAAAAACAAGTAGTAATGGTAGATACGGGATTTCTGCGGACTTTCATGATCCGTGCAGTCTGCCCCGTTGTCATGACCGCCGTACGCGGACTGACTGTGACCGGCAGTGACTTTGCCGTATGTCGGTTGCGGCAGGCTGGTTTCACGTGATATACTTATCAGAAATATCAGCATATCCACTATTTTTCAAACAGGAGGACAGGCCATGTCCGGAAAAAAGAAAAAAACCGGGAAGATGACAGCAGCGAAAGAAGCCCGGAACACCAAAGAACAGGTCAATGAGGCTCTGAACGCAGAGTCCGGGAAAGCACAGCAGGGAAAGGAGAAGGGAACCAATCTGAAAGCAGAAATCATCAGCTGGGTTGAGGTAATCGCCATTGCCGTCGCCCTTGCTCTCTTCATAAACAGTTTCATCATCATCAATGCGAATGTGCCTTCCGGTTCCATGGAAAAGACAATCATGACCGGCGACCGTGTGCTGGGGCTGCGGTTCTCCTACTGGTTCAACGACCCGCAGCGGGGCGACATTGTCGTGTTCAAGTACCCGGTCGAGTATGCCCAGATCCAGGAGATGTCATTTTTTGAAAGGCTCGGATACAGGCTGTCAGGAAAGAGTACGGAAAACTATATCAAAAGAATCATCGGACTTCCGGGAGAGACCGTGGAGATCAAGGACGGTGCTGTTTACATTGACGGAGAAAAGCTGGAAGAAGATTACATCAACGGAACCTGGACCGTGGTGAACGACGGACTCACATTTGAGGTGCCCGAGGACCATTACCTGATGCTCGGCGATAACAGGAACAATTCTTCGGATGCCCGTTACTGGCCAAGGATCGCCATAAAAGAGGGGCTGACCGACGACATTGAGGAAGCCATGACTTACGCCTATGTTCCCCGGAAACATATTCTCGGGAAAGCATATCTGCGCTACTGGCCTTTCAGCAGCTTCGGCACCCTGTATAAATGAGCTGAATCAGATATAAAACATGGTTTTATGGAGGAGAACACGCATCCATGCCCGATAAGAATGACCAAAAACACTATGTCCGGGCGGCTTACGCCCCTGACGGTCCTTCCGCCGTATCCATGACTGCTCTTCTGGAGGAACACGGGATCGACGCGTTCCGCAAAGGAGGTGTCAAGGATATCTACAAGATCGGAGGAGATGTTTTCGGGGAGGAAATCATGGTTGCCCCGGATAATCTGCAAAAGGCGCAGGAACTGCTGCAGCAGTATCCCGGAAGCAGACCTCCGGCTCCCACCACACCGTTTTCCTGGAAGAAAACCATTCTGGCACTGCTTGCAGCGCTCGTGTTGTTTATTGTGCTTTTGTTTCTGAGAGGGAGGTTGATGGCATGATGAGCGCAACGCTGTATTTTGTCCCCAGGTGCGCCAGCCTGGTGATCGGCTATTTCTTCGGCTGTTTTCTGACAGGTGCGCTTGTCGTCAGACTGAAGACGGGAAAAAGCGCGGCGCAGTTCGGTACAGGCAATCCGGGCATGGCGAATGTGACAGTCGTATTCGGTCTGAAATACGGACTGATTGTCCTGGCCGGTGATCTTCTGAAGACAATTCTTGCCTGCCTGCTCTGTCTGTTTCTGTTTGGCGGGAAGTATCTGACGGATCCGTACCTTGCGCTGGGGCAGATCAGCTGCCTGTGGGCAGGTTTCGGAGCGGTGCTCGGCCACAACTGGCCGTTCTGGAGAGGGTTCTCCGGCGGGAAAGGAGTTGCCGTCACCTGCATGGCGATCTTCCTCTTCTCCCCTGTCTGGGGACTTCTGGCTGATCTCTCCGGGATGCTGACCGTTATGGCGACGGGATATCTCCCTCTCGGCGCTGTCGTGATTACGATTGCGTATACACTGTTCTGTTACTTCTTCGTTTCAACAGAGGCTTTTGTACTTGCTTTGCTTCTGATGGTCATCATGTTCTCCCGTCACTGGAAGGGTTTGATCGGAATGGTCAGGGGGACGGAAGAACGGTACTGCCAGTTCTTCAGACGCAGGAAAGCGGATTGAAATAAATACTGACGAAAAGAAAACCAGCTTGTGAAAGCGCCGCGGACGCAAGAGTCCGCGGCGCTTACTTATTCTTATCTGTTTCCAGTTCTATCTTCCGCCGGTGCCTTTCACGCGGGGAGAATTCTCACTGGAGGAATCTCGGGCCGATGTAACCGACGATCCCGTTGTACTCAATCTTGTACCACCCGGCTTCTTCTCCATAGAACAGAACGGTCTCTCCTCCGCCCAGGCCGCCGATCACGTTGTCTCCGTAATCCGGATAACTCCGGATATTGCAGGCGCTGATTACCGTACGGTAAGTCGGAGATGGCTCCGGTTCAGGCTCGGGCTCCCACGTTTCCTGTCCCACAATCTCAATATCACTGCCGGAAGTGTCTTCCTGGCTCTGGTTTGCCACCGGGTCTACCGTAACCAGTCCGCCGGAACTGTCTGCGTCACCGGAAGAAGAAACTGCTGCCGGAGCGGCAGATCCTGCCGCTGAAGACGGAGTGCTTCCCGCCCCATGATAGGCGCCAATCGTCGTTCCGGTGTCCATGTTTGTAATCATGGCCCGGCTGCTTCCTGACGAAGAGCCGCCGCTGACAAGCGCTGTGACGCGCTTTACCGGTTTGCTGCTTGTCACGGTAATGGTTCCACTGTCGGTACTGCTTGCTTCTGTTTCCGAACCATATCCTGCAAGAGCCTGCGTCTCTGTCTTTCTGGAAGGATCAGAGGGTGCCTTTACCGTCTTTTCCGTAGAGCTCGTCGTCGTTTTCCCTGTGGTCTTCGCTGTCTGCCTGTCTTCTGTCTTTTTCTGATCCTCGTCCTGCTTTGCGGAAGCTGCTTTCTTCCCGGCTTCCGTCTCTGTTTCTGTCTCTGTCTCTGTTTCCGTTTCGGTCTCGGCTTCTGTCTTCGCCTTGCTCTTCGATTCGGTTTTTACTTTGGTCCCGGCTTTTGTCTCCGCCGCAGTTTCTGTTTCAGATGCCGGCTTTGCCTCGGTCTCGGACTCCGCTGCCGTCTCGGTTTCCGGCTTTGCTTCGGTCTCAGATTCCGCTGCCGTCTCGGTTTCCGGCTTTGCCTCGGTCTCAGATTCCGCCGCCGTCTCGGCTTCTGGATTTGCCTCAGTCTCGGATTCCGCTGCCGTCTCGGTTTCCGGCTTTGCCTCGGTCTCAGATTCCGCTGCCGCCTCGGTTTCCGGTTTTGCCTCAGTCTCAGATTCTGCTGCCGTCTCAGTTTCCGGCTTTGCCTCGGTCTCAGCTTCCGCTGCCGCCTCGGTCTCCGGTTTTGCCTCAGTCTCGGATTCTGCTGCCGTCTCGGTTTCCGGTTTTGCCTCAGTCTCAGATTCTGCTGCCGTCTCAGTTTCCGGCTTTGCCTCGGTCTCAGACTCTGCTGCCGCCTCGGTCTCCGGCTTTGCCACAGTCTCAGGCTCAGCCTTCTTCTCTGTTTCCTCTGTCAGGGCCGGGGACAGTTCTGATGATACCGCTTCCGAAGAAGCAGTCTCTGCCAGCTGCGCCGCCTCCGACATAATTACAACATCATTCGAATCGCCGTCCGCTCCCTGCTTTGAGCTTCCCTGACGGTTGTCCAGAAGGCTTACTGCCATGATGATGACAACAATCGCAAGGAGAAGCGCAATCAGAAAAACAAGATAGCGAAGATGGTCCGAGAGCCATTCCCGGAACGCATCTTCGCCGTTATTACGATTACCCGAAGACTTACTCATAATCATCCTCCCCTTATCAAAGCTCCCCTTAATATCTCAATGATAATCGATTTTACTGCTTCCTTCAAGCTTTTGTTTCGTTCCCTTGTGTGATATATTCTCAAATGAAAGATGCCCGGCAGATCATTTCCGGGAAAGGAGGCAGGCTTCATGTTTAAATGGACAAAACTCAGAAAAGTGCTGGAACGTCCGTGGGCGGCCTATACATTCGCTGTCTGCTCCGGTGTCCTCCTGTTTCTGTTTCTTTCAAATCTCGGCGTCCTGTGGGATATTCTGCGCGGGTTCTACCATGTTGTCTATCCGGTTCTCACAGGGATTGTGATCGCGTATGTTCTGGACCCGCTGGTCAAGTTTTTTGAGATCCGGATCTTCGGAAAGCTGAGACGGCGCCCTGTCACAAGAGGTCTGAGTGTTGTGCTCACATTCGCCCTGATCATATTCCTGCTCACCATTCTGCTGGTCGCGATGGTTCCGCAGCTGATCTCCAGTGTCCGGATGTTCGCCGAAAACCTGGGTTCCTATGCCGCCTCCCTCAACAGGATGCTGCATGATCTCCAGAAGTTCGCTGCCCAGCATAACGTAGATATCGCAGATTTCATAGATTCTGCCAGAGAGATGATCCGGACCATTACCCGGTCTCTCCCGCAGCGCCTGAATACGATTCTTGATACGACCATCAATTACGGAATCGAATTCTTCAATCTGATTATCTCCTGTATCATCGCGATCTACATGCTGATGGACAAGACCCGGCTCCTGAACGGCAGCAAGCGTCTCTGGAAGGCTATTACAAATGAAAAGTCCTACCAGGTGTCGAATGATTTCCTCGGGCGCTGCAACGCCATCATGATCCGGTACATCATATTCGACCTTCTGGATGGTCTCCTGATCGGAACGCTGAATGCCGCGTTCATGCTGATCGTCAGGTACCCCTATGTGCCCCTGATCTCTGTCATTGTCGGAGTGACCAATCTCGCTCCGACCTTCGGACCAGTCCTCGGTGCCGTGATCGGCGCGGTCATTCTGTTCCTGATCAACCCATGGTACTCTCTCGTGTTCCTGATCTTTACGGTTGCCCTCCAGACAATGGATGGGTATGTCATCAAGCCCAGGCTGTTTGGCGGCCAGCTGGGTGTTCCGTCGATCTGGATCCTGATCGCCCTGATTGTGTTCAGCCGTCTGTGGGGTGTCAGAGGCATGCTGCTTGCGATTCCTTTTGCGGCAATCATTGATTTCATTTATCAGGAGGTTATCCTTGTCCGTCTGGAACGCAGGAAGAAAAAAGCAGCCGCGGCCGAAGCCGCGGCAAAAAGCATCACCGATCACACCCGGACACACTCCGGCACAGACCACCGTCCGGAGTAATCCCTTCTGTTTGTTCAGTTATCAGTTCCATGTTCCGCTGTCAGATCTGTGTTCGGCTGTTCTTCTCAGCCCTGTCCGTTCGCCACAACAGGGGTCGGGCGTTCCTCATCGAAGATGTCGGTCAGGTCAATCAGCTGGCTGAGTGAGCTGTCCTCTCCATTCTTCGCGAGCCACAGGCGGTAGCCGTCAACATCGATTCTTCCCTGACGTACATACCGGTCCGTAATCTGCACCCAGTATGGAACCGACCCATCGACATTGCAGTAGAAATGATACCCGGCGGAATTGTAATATTCATACTGCTCATTGCCTTCATATCCTTCCCAGCTGCCGATGTCATTGCCATGCGCGAAGATAATGGTATCTACCTTTCCGACGATGGGCTCAACTGTATTCACCCACTTCTCATTATCTGTTCTGAGCTCGTCCACAGTCTTATCCGTGACAGACAGATGGCCCCAGGTATGAGACGCGAACTCCCAGCCTTCTTCCTTCAGCGCGTCCGCGATCTTCGTCGCCTCGGCGACCTCCTGATCAAAGTTAAAGTCCGGATGCGCGTTCAGCCATGCGCTCTGATCCTCCATCAGATGTTCCTTCACCAGGTAGTCGGTATCGGTCCTGTATCCGAAAACACCATTGTATCCGGTCATGGCAAGGATTCCGCGCGCGCCGTGGTACGCTCCGTCCGGATGCGCTTCCAGGAAGGTATTCAGCCTCGGCACCACATCATAATCCCCGACACTTGTATTGCCTGCTGCATCCGTATAGAGACACTTCACATTCCCGTTCTCATCAAGAACCAGTTTCTCCGGGAAACCGGCGGGCTCATAAGAATGATAGTAGCTGCAATCGTCGACGGAAAGGACGATGGCTTTCTTTCCTTCAGGCAGCTTCAATTCGGTATTCGCCGCGAAATGCACCGTTCCGTCCGCATCCGTCGTCTGTGTGACGAGATCGCGGAGCCGCACATAGACATACCCGGAATCATACAGTTTCTGTGTGATCTGGTCAAATTCCTTGACCGTCACCATCCAGGCGTTGTATCCATCCACGGCGCCCTGCCCGAGCATCTCCACGTTAAAAGCCTTCGCGGGAGCATTCAGAAGAGAATGATAGAAAATGTGCGGAACCGTGTACGGGTCAACCGCCACACAGGCATCTCTCTGCGCTGTATAATCTGTGATCAGCTGCTGAATCGTCTGATCTGTATCATAGCCGGATATATTCATCAGCTGCGCGATGGCTCCGTCATAGTCGTATCCCATGGCGAGTGTCTGTGCCTTAGCGATCAGCGCCTGCCCTTCCTCACTCTGTGAAGGCTCCACTTTCGGCGCTTCCGTCTGGGGAATCACCGCCTCTGTCTGCGGAGCGGTCTCCTGTACCGCCGGAGCAGGGGCCGGAGCCGGGTCCGTTTCCTTCTGTACCGCTTCCTGACTGCCGCCAGCGTCAAGAATCGTGATCCCTTCCTCCTTCGTGCCGCTCTGGCTTTCCGTTTTCATGGCAGGACGCTTCCAGAGGAAGGCAGGCCATGGAAGATCCGGATCCCTGGGCACAAGCAAAAAGGCATAGACAAGTGCCGCAGCCGCCAGGATCACCAGCAGCGTAATCACTGCTGTAATCTTTTTCAGCCTGCTCTCTCTCTTTCTTCTGGCGCGCCTCCTGCGGGCTGCTTCATCCATCTCTTCTGCGTTCAGTGTTTCCTCGAACTGCATGTCATCTCTGTCCATACGCTAATTCCCTCTGCTCCCCTTTGATCCGCTGTTTCAGCCATGAAAAGCTTGTCCTTTGGCCTGTCTGTTCTACATCAGTCAATGAGACCCCGAAGGGTCTCAGAAATGCAAGTCTCATTCATCCTGTGATGCTGCGCATTCTTACAGGGCATCGTTCCTGTAATCCGGGAACCGGATCCGGATGTATTCCTTGATCGCGTCTACACAGCCCTGGAACCCGATTGCCGCGCTGTTCAGGCACAGATCATAATTGCGGCAGTCATTCCAGTCATGTCCGGTATAATACTTGTAGTATTCCGCCCGGTAGCGGTTCGTCTCTTCAATGTACTTCATCGTTGTCCGGCCGCCGAACGCGCCGCGCTCCTTCGCCTGCTCAAGGCAGTATTCCGGATTCGCGTAAATGAAAACCCTGATCAGGTTCTCCCTGCCCTCAAGTATGAAGTCACCGCACCGTCCGATGATGATACAGGATTCCTCATCCGCAAGCATACGGATGATCTTAGCCTGATAGTTGAAAAGGTTCTGATTCGACAGAAAATCTCTGCTCTCAGGCGGAATCACCGTTCCGTCGTATGCTTTCCGCGCGATGCGGAACAAAGATGTCCTTCTGAGTTTCTCGTCTGCCTGTGCGAACAGCGCCTCATTGATGCCGGAATCATCGGATGCCATCCGAAGGATCTCACGGTTGTAAAACGGGATGTTCAGTTCCCTGCCGAGCATTTCGCCGATGGTTTTTCCGCCGCTGCCGTAATAGCGGGCGATGGTTATCACGATTTTTTCCATAGAATCGCCCCTTTCACTATCAGATTATGCTAAAAGCGAAACAAACCCCAATCAAGTGTCTGCTTCTGACTCAAGTATATCACAATGACACTTTTGTGTAAACAAGCAGGTGTCATACAACGTGAGAGTGCTTGACACGCATGATCAGCTCCTCATTGCTTCTCGTCCGGGCGAACATATCCAGAATTCTCTCGACGGCATCCTCGCCCTTCATGCCATTCATTGCCCTGCGCATGACATACGCAGCCTCCCCTTCATCGCTTGTCAGTAGAAGGTCCTCTCTTCTCGTTCCGGACTTCTGGATATCGATGGCGGGGAACACACGGCGCTCGGAAAGCTTGCGGTCAAGAATCAGTTCCATGTTGCCGGTTCCCTTGAATTCCTCATACACGACGTCGTCCATCTTGGATCCGGTATCCACAAGCGCGGTTGCCAGAATGGTCAGGCTTCCGCCCTCACGCATGTTTCTGGCAGCGCCGAAAAACCGCTTGGGCGGATGAAGCGCGGCCGGATCAAGGCCGCCGGACAGGGTTCTGCCGGACGGAGGGACAATCAGGTTATACGCTCTGGCAAGGCGGGTGATGGAATCAAGCAGAATCACAACATCTCTCCGATGTTCTACCAGACGGCGCGCCCTTTCAATTCCCATCTCAGCGACTCTTCTGTGATGCTCCGGCGTCTCGTCAAAGGTCGAATCGAGAACTTCCACATTCTCTCCGACAATCGCCTCCCGGATATCTGTCACTTCCTCAGGGCGCTCATCGATCAGCATGATGATGATATGCATCTCTGGATTGTTCCTGAGGATCGATCTCGCAATGTCTTTCAGCAGGGTCGTTTTTCCTGCCTTCGGCGGTGAGACGATCAGTCCTCTCTGCCCCTTGCCGATCGGCGCAAGAAGATCAACGATCCGCATGGCGACTTCCCGGCCGGTACGCTCCATCTTCAGCCGCTCATTCGGGAAGACCGGCGTCATATCGTCAAAGTCATACCGCCTGGCAGCCTCCGACGGCGTATATCCGTTGATCAGCTTCACGAACAAAAGCGCGGAGAACTTTTCCTGCTGTGCGTGTACACGCGTATTGCCACACACAATGTCTCCCGTCTTCAGACCGAACTTCCGGATCTGAGACGGAGACACATACACATCGTCCTCTCCGGGAAGGTAATTGTTCGACCGGATAAACCCGTATCCGTCGGACATGACCTCCAGGACACCGCTGACCTCATTCCCGGAATCCAGCTGCTTCAGCTCCATCGGCGGACGATCCTGCTCCATACGGTCCTGCAGGGTTTCCGTATGCTCACTCTTCGGCTGCGGATTGGACTGGTGCATCTCCCCCCGGGTCGCAGGCTGTGACGAGCGCGCGGCTCTTGGCTGCTGGTCCGAGGCACCCCTTGCCTGGGTTCCCTGTCCTGCCGCGCTCTGCTGCCTTCGCACGATCACACGGGCGTGTCCGTCCTGCCGGGGCGGCATCTGGCGCCTTGCCTGTCTGTTTCTGCCCTGCGCGTCCTGGCTGCCTTCCTGCGCTTTGCGCTCCGGATTTCTGGAAGGTTCTCTGTCCTCTGTTCCGGCGTTTCCTGCTCCGGCGTTTCCTGCTCCGGCATTTCCTGCTCTTCGCTCCGCGTTCCTTGCCGGTTTCCGTTCCTCCGCAGGCCGGGCCGGTTTCTTCTGGTCTTCTCCCGCCTGCATGACAGCGTCAATCAATTCTTTCTTGCGCAGCGAAGAAACCCCCTTGATTCCGAGCTTTTTTGCCTGTTCCCTGAGCTCGGCAACAGCAAGCTTTTCATATTCTTCTCTTGTCATAAACAACATCCTTATTACTCGAAAATGGTTACCGTGCAGATCCTGCACATAAGACCCTGGCACATCAGGCCGGGCAGCTGTGAAAAACATAGATATCTGAAGATCCAGCTATCGCTCTTTTGCAGTAGTATATCACATGTATTGCAAAAACGTCAAAACTATAGTAATTCTATAGTAATGCTTTCACGGTAGTGTTTACAGCAGCAGAAGGGAGTGAACATTCTTGTCAACTGAGATTACGATACAGGTCGTGGGACTGATCATACTGCTGGGACTATCAGCATTCTTTTCTTCCGCGGAGACAGCGCTGACTACGGTAAACCGGATCCGGATCCGTAATCTGGCGGAAAGCGGAGACCGGCGCGCGAAGACAGCCATGAAAATCCTGGACGCCCAGAACAAGATGCTCAGCTGTATTCTGATCGGCAACAATCTGGTCAACATCTCCGCCACGTCCCTCGCGACAACGCTGACGATCTCTTTGTTCGGCTCTTCGATGGTCGGTTTCATGACCGGACTTCTCACCCTGTTCGTGCTGATCTTCGGAGAGATCACGCCGAAAAACGCAGCGACTGTATCCTCTGAGAAACTGACCCTGCGCTACGCCAGAATCATACGCCTGCTCATGATTCTCTTCACGCCTCTGATCTGGCTGGTGAATCTGCTCGCACTCTCCGTCATGACACTGCTCCGGATCCCGAAAGAAAGCAGTGATTCTGCCATCACGGAAGACGAGATCCGTACCATGGTCGACGTGAGCCACGAAAGCGGAGAGACGACCCGTGAAGAACGCGAGATGATCAATAATGTCTATGACTTCGGAAGCCGGTGCGCAAGAGATGTCTGTGTGCCCCGCGCGGATATCGTGTCTGTCAGTACGGACGACGATTACGACACTGTCGCCGCCCTCTACCGCAGCGAGCATTTTACCCGCCTTCCTGTCTATGAGAAGGAACGGGATCATATCGTCGGCATCCTGAATATCAAGGACTTCTGCTTTATCGATGACAGAGAGAACTTTACGCCGAAGGACCTGATGTATGAGCCTTACTACACCTATGAAACGAAGAAAGTATCCGAGCTGATGATCGAGATGCGGGACCGCTCCATGGCTGTCACGATCGTGCTGGACGAGTATGGCTCTGCAGTGGGAATGATCACCTTTGAGGATCTGATTGAAGAAGTGGTCGGAGAAATCCGGGATGAGTATGACGCGGATGAGAAAGACCTGATCCACCGCATCTCTGACCGCCAGTATCTGGTGGCGGGAAGTGTCAAGCTGGATGATCTGAATGACGCCACTTCCCTGGATCTTCATTCAGACGACTACGATTCCATCGGCGGCTATCTCATCGAACAGCTCGGGCACCTGGCCGTGCGCGGAGACCGTGTTACGACACAGGATTCCCTGATGCTGATCGCAGATAAGGTCAGCGGAAACCGGATTCTGAAAGTGCGCATCGTCCTCCCGGAAAAGGAACCGGATCAGGTCACGGATCACTGACCATCAGATCCTCTCCTCCGATTCTCAGAAGATCCCTGATGTCCTCAACGGGAATCTCCAGAAAAGCGGACAATTCATCAATGGATGGCTTGCGGCCGAGCTGGTCGGTCAGTTCCCTGATCAGATCGGCAAGCTGGTTCATGCGGTTCACCAGCCGCCTGTCAGATGAAAGCATCTCTTCCAGTTCTCTGACACTTTCCTCCAGATAAGAAGTGACACTGTTGAGCAGCCGCACGCGGTAAGCAGACAGTGTCTTCTCTCTCTCCAGTGCCTGAACGCCAATCACCAGCCCGGTGTTTGCTTCCTGCACAAGATCTTCCGCATCCACTTTCGGGTGCGTTCTCTCATATTCCGATGCAAGATCGCACACCGTCTGAAGATATCGCTCAATCAGTGTATCGGCGGCCTGCCTGTCTCCCTGCGCAGCCTTCTCGAAAAGCAGATATTCCATCTCCTCCGGAAGCGGCGTAAACCGGTCAAGTTCCTCCAGATACATCTCCAGCGATCTTCTTCCGCCAGTGTTCACGTCATCCATCTTTCTGTCTCCCGGACGATTCATTTAGTAATCCTGCAGTTCCATATAGGACATGTACTTGACAACCATCAGCGCGATCTTCAGCGTAATCGCGTCCTCAAACACGCGAAGGTCAAGCCCTGTCTGCTTCTGCAGCTTGTCAAGCCGGTACACCAGCGTATTGCGGTGAATGTACAGCTGGCGGCTTGTCTCCGAAACATTCAGACTGTTCTCGAAGAACTTGTTGATGGTGGAAAGGGTCTCTTCGTCAAAGTCATCCGGACTCTTTCCTTCAAAGACCTCTCTGATAAACATCTTGCACAGCGGGACGGGAAGCTGGTAGATCAGACGTCCGATTCCCAGGGAACTGTACGCGATGATCTGACGGTCGGCGAAAAAGATCTTCCCGACATTCAATGCCATGCGTGCTTCCTTATAGGAGCGGGAAACCTCTTTCAGTTCTCCCACCACAGCGCCATAGGAAACGATCGCCTCTCCTCTCCGGTCAGCCGGCAGCGCATTCAGAATCGACTGTGCCATCGCTTCTGTCTCCTGGCTTCCCTCCCCGGAGATCAGCTCCCGGATCACGATCACGCTCTTCTCGTCAACGGCCGTCACAAAATCACCCGGCCGTGCGTCAATTCCATCCTTGACCAGTTCAAGGGAGCTGTTCTCCCTCTCGTTCTCCAGTTCCACGATAAACACGACACGGCGTGCCTCAGACTCAATGTGAAGCTTTTTCGCGCGGTTATAGATGTCGACAAGCAGAAGATTATCCAGAAGCAGGTTCTTGATAAAGCTGTCTTTGTCAAAGCGCTCCTTGTAAGCGACAATGAGTGTCTCCAGCTGGAACGCGGCCAGCTTCGCGACCATGTATACATCGTCTGTGTTTCCGTTCGCGATCAGGATATACTCAAGCTGTGCCTCATCCATCACGCGGAAAAACTGATAGCCTGATATGACCTGGCTCTCGGCAGGAGAATTCATAAAGCTGATCACCAGATCACGGAAATCCTCCACGTGCGTAAAGGTTGACGCCACCTCTGTTCCATCCGTATCCACGACACACATGTCAACTCTGCTGACCTGCTTTAACCCTTCAAGTGTAGACTGAAGCACCTGGTTTGAGATCATAAGCGCCCCTCCCGCTGTTGTTTAATCAGCTTCCTGCATGAATCATCGGGGGATCAAGCCCTAATACATGTAGAAAATTACCATATCGCATTTTCAGTGTAACCTTTTTCCCAAAAAAAAGCAACTAAATTTGTTGAAATTGCACTATGGCTCTGCGGGAAGCGGCATCATAACTCGAACAGCAGATCTCCGTATGACGGCATCGGCCACATCTCTTTGTCTACAATCATCTCCAGGCGGTCTACCGGTCTGCGCAGTGTCTCCATCGCCGGGCAGATCTCCCGGTGGCAGAACACAGCCTTCTTGCGTCCTTCCGGCATCTTCTCCTCGCTCCGGATGAGGCGGATCAGCTCCTGCAGCGCTTCGCTCGTCTGTGTCAGCAGCGTACCGGATTCATCGAGCAATTGTCTGTGCACCTTCGTGTCAGCGCCTATGCTTTCCAGATCCCGGATGGTCCCCGCCAGGGATCCTGTCCAGTGCACAATCGCGGGAATGATGGACTTGGAAGCCATATCCACCATCGTCATCGCCTCAATGTGAATGATATTCGCGTAATTCTCATACTTGATCTCAACACGGCTTTCCAGTTCGGACCGTGAGAAAACACCGAATTTTTCAAACATCGAGACAGAACGGTCTGTCACCAGAGCCGGGATCGCGTCCACCATGGACGGCAGATTCGGGAGTCCTCTTTGCTCAGCCTCCTTCACCCAGTCCTCAGAGTATCCGTTTCCGTTGAAGATAATTCTCTGGTGCTGTGTCAGGTATCTGCGGATCAGCTCCTGCAGTGCCCTGTCAAAATCTTCCGCCTTCTCCAGCTCGTCGCAGGCATCCGAGAAAGCTTCCGCGACAATCGTGTCGAGCACGATATTCGGCGCCGCGATGGAATCTTTCGAACCGACCATGCGGAATTCAAATTTATTGCCTGTAAACGCGAAAGGACTCGTACGGTTTCTGTCTGTCGCGTCCTTTGAAAAATCCGGAAGCGTGCTGGCACCGGTAACCAGCTTTCCGCCACGGATCGATCTGGTCGCTGCTCCGGTCCGGATCAGCTGCATGACCAGATCCTCCAGCTGGTCTCCAAGGAACACGGAGATCACGGCAGGAGGTGCTTCATTGGCACCAAGACGGTGGTCATTGCCCGGGTCAGCCGCGGATTCCCGCAGCAGGTCCGCATGCTCGTCCACAGCCTTCAGGATGCAGGAAAGTACCAGCAGGAACTGGTCATTCTCATGCGGTGTCTTTCCCGGATCAAGCAGATTGATACCGTCATCTGTCTGCAGCGACCAGTTGTTATGCTTGCCGGATCCATTGACGCCGGCAAATGGTTTTTCATGAAGCAGGCAGCGCATGTTATGCCAGGAAGCCACCCGCTTGAGGGTCTGCATCACCAGATGGTTATTGTCCACTGCCAGCGAAGCATTCTCATAGATCACCGCCAGCTCATGCTGGGCGGGAGCCACCTCATTGTGCTGTGTTTTCGCCGGAACCCCCAGCCGCCACAGCTGCCGGTTGACGTCCTTCATGAAAGAGGCAACCCGCGTTCTGAGCGATCCATAATAGTGATCATCCAGTTCCTGCCCTTTCGGAGGCATCGCCCCGAACAGTGTCCTGCCGGTATAAACCAGATCTCTGCGCTTATGGAAGGTTGTTTTATCCACAAGGAAATATTCCTGCTCAGGCCCGACATAAGGCCTGACCTTCTTCGACGTCGTATTGCCGAACAGGCGGAGCAGGCGCAGAGACTGTCTGTTGATCGCATCCATGGAACGAAGCAGCGGGGTCTTGAAATCAAGTGCCTCCCCATTGTAGGAGCAGAAAGCGGTCGGGATGCACAAAGTGGCACCGGCAGCGTCCCTGCGTACAAAGGCAGGCGAAGTCATGTCCCATGCCGTGTAGCCTCTCGCCTCAAAGGTTGCCCGAAGCCCGCCGGAAGGAAACGAAGACGCGTCCGACTCCCCCTTGATCAGGTTCCTGCCGGACAGCTCCATCAGAACTCTCCCGTCCTCTCCCGTCGAAGCCAGGAAGCTGTCATGCTTCTCTGCCGTGGTTCCGGTCAGCGGCTGGAACCAATGCGTGTAATGGGTCGCTCCCTTCTCGATCGCCCACTGCTTCATCGCCTCCGCGATCTCATCAGCGACGAGCGGATTCAGTTCTCCTCCCTCATCCATCGCCTTGTGAAGCTCACGGTAAACATTTTTCGGAAGACGGTCTCTCATGACACTGTCCGAAAAAACATCCTCGCCGTAGATATCCGCAACGTTGAAACACTCTTCCACTGATCCGGTTCTCCTTTCCCATCTGGCAGCACAGCCGCTTCGTTCCAGTCTGCCACCGTCAGCCTCACATGCAGGTTCCTGCAGGCATGACCGGCTCGTTCGGCCTTATCGCTCAAAAAAGGGCTTCCCGATGTCTGAACACCGGAATGCCCTTACCATCTGCTTCGGATACTGTACATCATGTCCGCAGGCGATGCAAGCGTCGTTACTGAAGCAATGCCGTATAAGAAGCTGCGTTGTCCGTCTTGACCATGTTGACCGCGTATGCGTCATACTGGTCCGGGTTGTCCAGACGGTTGGTGATGTTGGACTCTGTCTGTCCGTCGCCGCCGATGTACGCGACATTCAGGTTCAGCAGATCATCATACTTCTCAAGCAGCGGCTGGTAGGTGGAGCTCAGGAAGTTATCGGACGCGTTGTAGATGTCAAGCCAGATGTTCTTTACCGGAGCAGCTTCTTCACTCAGCTGGTTCGCAACCGGCGCATAGACAACCGTGGAATCAAGGAAGTCTTCATAGTTGTCGGAAGTAACCGCAAGGTTCAGCGCGTAGTAGGAACGTGACGCCTCATCATAATAATAATCTGTATCAGAGAGGACATTGCCCGCCTCATCGGCGATGCCGATTCCGGTATCCGGGTCAACGCCGTCAATCGCATTTCTCAAAACCCTGAGGGTCAGGTAAGCCTGCACGTCAGCACGCTGGGAGATGGTGCCGGCATATCCTTCTGCGATCGCTGCAACAGCGTCGCTGTTCGCGTCATAGCCGAAGGTCGGAACCTCCTCCGCCTGAGACCATGCATGGAACATCGCCATCCCCATGCCGTCGTTGTTGGATATGACCACATCGATCTGGTCGCCGAAGGAAGCGGCCCAGGTACCGATGATGCTGCCGGCTGTCGCTGCGTCCCAGGTGGCACCGGAAGCGTTCTTCATCTCGTGGGAGGCAAGCTCTCTGACCGTCAGTCCGCCGATCTCGCCGTCCTGCACAACAGAAGCGCTTCCGTCAACGTTCGTCTCAGCCGGTGACGGATCGATCTCACCGCCTGCCTCAACGCCGGTTCCGAGCGCCTTGCGGACGCCCAGGTTGCGGGCGATGGAGTCATTATGTCCGATATCACCGATCGCCAGGACATAACCGATGATGCCGTCGCCATTGCGGTCGATGGTGTCAATGTTCTCATTGATGTAATCCGCGATCATCTGACCCTGCAGTTCCGCACCCTGACTGGCATCGAATCCGACATAATATGTCTTGTCGTTCCAGGTAAGCGCAGCCATGTCAAGTTCTCCGGTGGAGCTGTTGGAGGGCTGACGGTTCCACCAGACCAGCGGCTTGTCTGCGTTGCCGCCCGCGAAAGCAGCCATGCCAAAAACCAGGCTCGTGGCAGCAGCAATGCTGAGTACGAAAAGTGTCCTGTTGTTCATGCTTCAACCTCCTTTTTCCGGGCGGCTGCCCGTCAGATACCTTCAGTATAATTAAAGCCTGTCCGTGACTGTCAGTCAATATTCAGATACACATCTTCTCTTTGATGGAACCCGCCTTCAATGATCACTTCGTCCAGGTTCTCCTTTGTCACCGCAACGGGCTCGAGCGGATAGTACGGGATCTCGCCGCTTCCGTCATTCATGGTCTCCGTGACCAGAATCGGGCTTTCCGGATCGGTAATGTCCTCTCCCTTTGCCAGCGCCACTGCAAGCTTCGCCGCAGCGGAAGCCTCCTTGTCGACAGACTTGTAGACTGTCATTGTCTGCGTTCCTTCGACGATTCTCTGACAGGCGCTCAGCTCAGCATCCTGTGCCACAACAGGGATTGTTCCGGCCATCTTTTTCTCTGTCAGGGCACGTATGGCCTGGCCGGCCAGGTCATCATTGCCGCACATGATGCCATCGACCTTTCCCCCGTTTTGCTCAAGTCCTTCCCCGACAGCGTCAAACGCAAGCTCTGCCAGCCAGTTGTCGCAGAAGGTCGAATACGTGATCCGGATGCCGGTCCCCTTCAAAGCTTCCTCAAAACCTTCTCTGACAAGGTCTACATTGTAATCGCTCGACGATCCCTGGATCTGGAAGATCTCCCCTCCGTCCGGAAGGCTGTCAGCAAGCGCCTGCCCCATCAGGGTGCCGACCATGCGGTTGTCAAATGAGATATACAGATCCGTCCCGGCATTCCGGATCAGGCGGTCATAGCAGATGATCCGTATGCCAGCCTGCTGCGCTTTTTTGACGACATCCGTCAAGGCTCCGGCGTCGATGGCAATGATCGTGATGACATCCATCTTCTTTTCGATCAGATACTCAATCTGGGAAATCTGCTCCTCCACATCGCCGTTCGCGTTCTGGACATTTACCTCAGCGCCCAGCCCCTGCGCGGTCGCAACAAAAACATCCCTGTCGCGCAGCCATCGTTCGATGACAAAGGAGTCAAATGAGATGCCGATCCGGATGTTCTCCTCCCCTGCCTCGCTTACCGGCTGCGGCTGATCCGCGCGCTTCTCTCCGTCCGCGGAACAGCCACCGGCGAAGCAGCAGCACAGAACCAGTCCGGCCACAATCCTTCCAAATCTTCCAAGCCACCTGCATGTCGACATCTTTCTATCCTCATGTTCTCTTCCGCCGGAATCACCCGGCTTCACGGACGATCTGTGACAGGGGCAGCAGCGCCTTGCAGATTCCTCTCTCTGTATTCACGCGGCGTCATCCCCGTGTGCTTCTTGAAGATCCGGCTGAAATAGTTCGGATCCGCATACCCCGACTGCAGCCCCGCCTCCCGGACCGAGAGAATCGGACGTTTCAGAAGTTCCTTCGCGTTGCCGATCCGAAGGGCAGTCAGGTAATCGATAAAGTTTTCTCCCACTTCTTCCTTGAAAAGCTTGCTGAAATAATACGGGCTGACATTGACCTCCTTGGATACGTCATCCAGAGACAGCTCCTGCCGGAAATTCTCCTGAATATACTTGCAGGCTCTCGCGACAGTCGATTCGTCTTTTTCCTCCGCCTGATTGTGAATGGTTCCGGCGATCGATGTCATGTGATCCAGAAACCAGTCACGGATCTGTCGCACATCCTGCAGCGCATTGACCTGTGTGAGATAATCCTTGCGGTAGTCGAACGCATAGTTGACGGAACCCGCCGCAAATGCATCATGCTCGGACCGCAGAACCAGCTCCAGCACTTTCAGGCGCATACTGTCAAGGTCCATCGGATCATGTCTCTCCATCCAGTCAAAGAAGACGTTGGCCTTCTCACGCACACCGGCCACGTCTCCCCTGGACAGTGCGGTAAATGTATCCCGCTCCAGCTCGATGGGGTAATCGTCCTCATAGACACCATGCTCGGAAATATCCTCAATATGGACAACCCGCGCGCGGGAATCCCGCAGCGCCTGAACCGCCTCCAGATAACTCATACGCAGATCCGCAAACCTGCAGATCTTTCCGATTCCTGCCCTGACACGGATCGACAGCATCTCAGACAGCCGCTGAAGCAGTGATCTCATGTTATTGATGGTCTCGATCCGCTCATCGTAGGTGATGGTCTCGTCTTCATGCGGGACCACGATCACAATCCGGTCACTCATGACAGGACCGATGATGCACCGCTGGAAGGACTTGATCGCGGAACGGATCTGCATATAGTTGTCCTGCGCTTTTACCCTGCTCTCCACCGGGCTGAGCATCTGATCCTGTTCCTGCTCCTGCTTCGGCCCGAACCAGATGACCTCGACATAGGCATCTCTTTCCCGGATCTCCAGAAGCTGCCGGTAATACTCCTCATCCTGCAGGTCGTCCGACAGCAGCATTCCCGTGACAAACCCGTTCTCCACAACCGGAAGAATCGTCTCCAGCTTCTCCTGAATCTTCAGCTGGTCAGAACGCTTCTCACGGATCCGGTCCACCTTCTTCATGGCATCCGCCACCGTCTTGAGAATGATATCCCGCGATACCGGCTTCATAATGTACTGTTCCACCCCGAGGGAAATCGCGTCCTGCGCATAGTCAAATTTCTCGTAGGCAGATATGACATAAAACAGGCAGGACGAATTGAAGGAGCGGATCTCCCTGATTGCCGCGATCCCATTGATGCCGGGCATCTGGATGTCCATGAACACAATGTCAGGATGAAAGTTTTCCGCCTGTTCGATGGCTGTCCTTCCTGTTTTCGCCGTCGCAATCTCCACGACATCTTTATACTGTCTCAGTATGATCTCCCGGAGAGATTCCACCATGATGCCTTCGTCGTCCGCAATCAGAATCCGATACATAAGCCTTTAGTCCCTTTCTGTCCGGACGCTGTTCCTGGGCAGAAGAATGGTTACCTCCGTCCCGGTCCCCGGTCCGTCACTCCAGATGCTGAACAGATTATCCCGGTTGTAATACAGTTCCAGGCGGGAGATAACATTCGCGATGGCAATTCCGGTCGAATCCGTTCCGCCTTCCGCGTCCTCTTCCTTCCTGCTTACTCCCGGCTCCATGATCCGGTCAAGCTGCTTCCGGGTCATCCCCGTCCCGTTGTCTGAAACCGTGATCCGGACACAGTCCGTTCCGGTCTCATTTTCCTTCTCATCGACATTGTCTACGGTAAGCGTGATGATCCCATTCTCATGGTCATCATGAATCCCATGCTGGATCGCATTTTCCACCAGTGGCTGAAGAATCATGCTGGGCATCCTGGTTGCCTCCAGGTCGATCTCCGGATCAATCTGCTTCACGTAGTGTATGTCACCCGCAAACCGCACATTCAGAATATAGATATAATTATCGACAGAATCGATCTCCTCGCTGAGCGCGGCGTCTCCTCCCGTCTTCTTGACGTTGTACCGGAAAAACTGCGCCATGCGCGAAAGGAAGTGTTCTGTCCTGTCCGCTCCTTCCATCATGGCGAGCTGGGATCCCGCGTTCAGGCTGTTGAACAGGAAGTGCGGGTTGATCTGCGCCTGCAGGAATTTCAGCTGTGCCTCCTTCAGGTGCGCCTGCATGGAAAGCTCATTTTCCTTCATCTGTGCTTCCTTCTCCATGGAAGCACGCTGGGATTCGATATAGTCGCGGATGCTGCCCAGCATCTTGTGGAACGCATTGGTAACAACGCCGACCTCGTCCGGTCTCTGGGACTCCTTGACATCGACACTGAAGTCACCGCCCGCCACACTCTCCGCAGCCGCAGACAGGGTACTCAGAGGACCGATCATCGCTCTCACGCTCATGATGCACAGGAACAGGGCAAATGCGCTGACAGAGAGAATCATCACAAGACTCATGCGCTCAATGTTTCTCATGCTGCGAAGAAGGGACAGATAATTCTCCGTATTCTGCGAAAATCGTCTGCTGTTGAGCGCATAGATGTAGTTGTTGATGTAATCAAACAGTGTCGCTGCCTGCGCGTACGCCGCCTTGTACTCTTCGACATTTCTCGCGCGCCTTGCCTGAATTGCCTCCTCTGAAACCGTCAGATAAGACTGGGTCATGGACCGGATGTTCTTTTCCAGCATCAGAAGCTCATTGCCCACGTTGCGGTCATTCAGGTCGTCTGTCTGTTCCCGCAGGCGCTGTTCATATCTGTAAAAGTCTTCCAGGGAAGCCGAACTTTTCGTACTCAGGTAGTCGTGCATGCTGCTCTGGGCAGACGCCAGCGTATCGCTCAGGTCCATGATCACCGCATTGGACGCGAAGACCTCGTGAATCCGCTGCACAGTCTGGCTGCTCTGGCGGAACGCGAACAGGTTCACGGAAAGTGCCATCAGAAGCACCGTCGCCACGACAATCGTAATGCGGGTCTGTATGGAAGAGGCGAAACGGATCCTGTTTTTCTTCATCCTTTCTCCTCCTTGCGCCTGTTTGCTTCATGCTCCTTTTCATACTTCTCCACCGTCATCGGCGTGATTCCCGACAGCGCGATATTGTAGTAGCTGCTGACACGGCCGAGCTGAAGGTATTCGTCCAGCGCCTGGACACAGTCCTCTCCGAGAGAACCGGTATCAATTGTCATCGTCACGGGTATCAGGTCCTGCCGCAGTGCCTGCAGGATCTGGTCCGTCACATAATAGCCGATCACCTGCACTTGGCCGACCAGGTTATACTCGATCAGCGCCTGGATCGCGCATTCTGTCTGAACACTGTTCAGGCAGATCAGGATGTCCGGCCGGTCCTTTCCAAGGAGAAGATCGCGGATGACTTCCTCCGCGTCAAAATCCGTTCTGCTATCAACGCTCTCCATCCGAAGTTCCATCGACTTGCCGGAAGGAGCACCGTTGCGGATCGCCTGCACCATCTGCGTGTAGATCAGCTGGGTCTCATTCTCCGGGTCGGCAGAGTCTGTCAGCAGGCACACTTCATTGTTCCCGTTGTGCAGGAGGCTCAGAAGATGTCCTCCGTACAGATCTCCCATCTGGTAATTGGAAACACCGATATAGCTGACGCGTCCGGAGGACGGCAGATCCCTCAGTATGGTAACCACCGGAATGCCGGCATCATAGGCCCTCGTGATCGCGGCGTTCAGATCTGTGGAACTGTCCGGGAAGACGATGATGCCGTCTGCCTTCATCGCGACGGAGATGTCAACGCAGTCCGCCGCGGAGTAATCCCCCGGCATGTCCTTTCCGCACCATTCCAGATATGCGCCGGAGGCTTCGCAGGAAGCTGCGGTCTGATTGTAGATATCGCGGAGCATCTGGGATTCATCCGTTGAGACAAACAGATAATGCCTGTCGTAACTGCTGACGCTGTCAGCACTCACATCAAGCTCTTTCGCCCTGTTCTGGTAAAGAAGGACCAGGCCTGTCACCAGGATTCCTCCCATTCCCAGAAGTATGATCATCAGATAGACCAGTCTCTTCAAAGTCCGCTCCTGTATCCGTACGTTCAAGAACGCCCAGGGTTTTCTCTCACCGCAGCATAGTTTCGAAAGGGAGATCTGCTTTCATACAGATCTCCCTCCATTATACCATGATTACAGTGCCTGACGTAATGCAATCCACACTCAGCCGGCAGTTGAATCACTTATTTGCTCTTCTGCTTGGAGATGATATCAAATGCAACCGCTCCGAGCAGAACGATGCCCTTGACAACCTTCTGGAAGTTGGCATCGATGTTCATCAGGCTCATGCCCAGATTGATCACGCCGATCAGGAGGGCTCCGATGAGCATACCCGGTACGGTTCCGGCTCCGCCGTAAGCGGAGACGCCGCCGACAACACACGCCGAGATCGCGTCCATCTCATAGTTGGTGCCAAGCGTTGAGTTTGCCGCCTGGACCTTGCTCAGGACCGCGAAGGAAGTGATAACCGTGATCACCGCCATATTCAGGTAGGCAAGGAACATCACTCTTCTGGTATCAATACCGGACAGACGCGCAGCCTCGCGGTTGCCGCCCACCACGTAGAAGTGACGGCCGATCGTTGTCTTTCCCGTGATAAAGCTGTACAGGAGAACAATGACCGCGACCCAGATCAGAACGGTAGGAATGCCGCCCGACATCGCCAGCTTCCATGTAAACAGCAGAATGACCGCGTCCAGAAGAACCGTCTTTCCCAGCACCCATGCGAAGGAATCCGCTTCATAGCCCTTCTTCAGTCTTGCGGCACGGCTCCTGAAGTTCAGGAAGACAACCAGCAGGCAGGCAACGATTCCCACGATCATGCAGGGCATGTTCAGTTCCCCGAGCTTGGTGGAAAACACCTTGCCGGCAAAAATGTCAAGGAAGCTCTGCGGGAACGGTGCCAGGGATCCGGTCGAGCTGTTCGAGCTCAGAATCTGGGTGCCGAGTCCGCGGAAGGCAAGATATCCGGCCAGGGTTGCGATCCAGGGCGGAATCTCTACATATGCGACAAGATATCCGAGCACGCAGCCATAAACCACTCCGACCAGAAGCAGAAGGGCAATGGATACTCCCGTATTCATTCCTTTGATGATCATCAGGTAACCGCCGATCGCTCCGATCAGGCAGACGAAGGATCCGCAGCTCAGGTCAATGTTTCCGCCGGTCAGCATGCACATCAGCATACCGCAGGCCAGGATAAAGACATACGCGTTCTGTGTGATCAGTGCGTTAAACTGCATCGGCTGGAACATCATTCCCTTAGTCGTGATCGTAAAGAAGACGAAGACAAGAACCAGGACGATGAGCATAGTATTGTCTTTTAACAGAGTTTTTACATCCTTTTTCATCTTTCCTCCCCTCCTTTATTCCTTCTTCTTGGAAACGACATCGAACAGAACCGCAATCAGGAGAACCAGTCCCTTGACCACACTCTGATAGTTCGTGGATACGCCCATGATACTCATGCCCTGGTTGATGACACCCAGGAGCACCGCACCGATGACGGTTCCGGGAACGGCTCCGATTCCGCCGTAAGCGGAAGCGCCGCCGATAAAGCAGGCCGCAATGGCATCCATCTCATAACCCAGTCCGAAGGTCGGATTGCCCTGCACCATTCTTGCAAGGGTCAGGATTCCGGCAAGGCCTGCAAGCAATCCCATATTCGAGTAGGCGATGAAAAAGACTCTCTTGGTATTGACACCCGACAGCTCGGTTGCCTTCCGGTTGCCGCCGACCGCGTACAGGTAACGGCCGATCGCGGTTTTCTGTGAAATATAATGGTAGATCAGAAGAACCGCAAGAATCCAGATCACGACAGTCGGGATGCCCTTAAACTGCGCAAGCTTCCATGTGATGTAGAGAATCAGAATTGCCATGACCGCAACCTTGACAAGCTCGGATGTCATGCTGTCATTGGTATACCCCTTTACCTTACGGGTAATCCAGGTCTTGATGTTCAGGACAACAAACAGCACGGCGATGATGATGCCGGCGATCATGCAGGTCATATTGAGATTCCCGACTTTACCGATGAAGTCCGGAATGTAGCAGTCCGCGCCGCCGCCGAATACATTCAGGAATGTCGTGTTGTCCACGCCGATGGAATAGCCCTGCAGCACAACATTGGACAGTCCGCGGAAGGCGTACATGCCTGCCAGTGTGGCGATAAAGGGCGGCACCGATACATAAGCGATCCAGAAGCCCTGGAACATGCCGATGGCCAGTCCTACCGCCAGCATGACAATCACTGTCAGAAGCCAGTTCATATCTCTGTCCAGCATCACGGCTCCGATTCCGCCGGTAAAGCAGACGACAGAGCCAACAGACAGGTCAATGTTTCCGCCGGTCAGGATACACAGCAGCATACCGGTTCCAAGCACGAACACATATGCGTTCTGGGAAAACAGGTTGTTTACGTTCTGCGGAAGCAGGATCGTCCCGCCGGTCCGCCAGTAGAAAAACAGGATCACAACGACCAGGGCAATGATCATGGTGTTCTTCTTAAAGAAGGCTTTTGCCGATCTTGTCTGCATAATCAGTCCCCCCTTCCTGAAGCAAGGATCATACTCATGATATTCTCCTGAGTTGCTTCCTCGGCTTTCATCTCACCAACAATGCGGGACGCGTTCATGATATAGATCCTGTCACTCATACCGATGACCTCCGGAAGCTCGGAGGAGATCATGATAACCGACTTGCCGGCCTTCGCCAGATCATTGATGATGCAGTAGATCTCATACTTCGCGCCGACGTCGATACCTCTGGTCGGCTCGTCCAGAATCAGGACATCCGGCTCCGCGAACATCCATTTTGCCAGCAGGACCTTCTGCTGGTTGCCGCCGGAAAGGTTGCCGACCAGCTGCTCCACAGACGGGGTCTTCGTGTTCAGCTTCTTCCGGTATTCCTCGGCCGCGGCATATTCCGCGTCGGTGTCGAGCACCGTGTTCTTTGACACTCCACCCAGATTTGCCAGAGTCGTATTGACCCGGATTGACTGGGAAAGAACCAGTCCGTTGCCCTTGCGGTCCTCCTTGCCGTCAAGCTTGAGCGTGCCGGACAGCAGCGTACCGTAGGACTGTCCGAAGATGCTCATCGCCAGCTCAGTACGTCCTGCACCCATCAGGCCGTAGATTCCGACAACCTCGCCCTTGCGCACATACATGGAAACATCATTGACCACATTGCGCTCTGTGTACTTGGGATGCTGAACGGTCCAGTTCGAAACCTCCATCATGACGTCGCCGATGGCAACGTTCTCCCGCTTCGGGAAGCGGTTCGTCATCTCACGGCCAACCATGCCCTTGATGATCCGGTCCTCCGAGATCTGCTCCGCGCCATGGCAGTCGAGCGTCTCGATCGTGGATCCGTCGCGGACGACCGTGATCTTGTCGGATACGTAGGCAACCTCATTCAGCTTGTGGGTGATGATGATCATCGTCATACCCTGCTTCTTGAAGCCAAGCATCAGATCCAGCAGCGCCTTTGAGTCTTCTTCATTCAGAGAAGAGGTAGGCTCGTCAAGAATCAGCAGTCTTGCATGCTTCGAAAGCGCCTTTGCGATCTCTACCAGCTGCTGCTTTCCGGTTCCGATTTCCTTGACCTTGGTCTTGGAGGATTCGGTCAGTCCAACCATCTTCAGATATTTATCCGCCTCGGAATAGGTCTTATCCCAGTCAATCGCGCTCTTGCGGCCGATCTCATTTCCAAGGTACATATTCTCGCCGATCGTCATCTCGGGAACAAGTGCCAGCTCCTGGTGAATGATAACGATGCCCTTGCTTTCGGAGTCTTTTATCTTATGAAATTTACAGACCTCTCCCTCATATACGATGTCGCCCTCGTAGGTCCCGTACGGATAGATGCCGCTCAGCACGTTCATCAGTGTGGACTTGCCGGCGCCGTTCTCTCCGACCAGAGCGTGAATCTCGCCCTCTTCGACCTGGAAATTGACATTATCCAGCGCCTTGACGCCGGGGAAGGTCTTTGTAATATTCTTCATTTCCAGAATAATCTTAGCCAATGTGTCTCCCTCCAAATGTTTGTCCTATATCGCGGTTCAGATATATAGGCGGGTCTTCACCCGCCTATATACCTGATTGCTGTTCAGTTAGAACTTCTCAGGAATCTGTCGGTTCAGATTACTTGAGGTCATCCTCGGTGTAGTAACCGGAATCCAGAAGCAGTTCCTTGTAGTTGTTCACATCCGCGAATACCGGTTCGCACAGATAGGACGGAACAGTGATTACGTTGTTGTTATAGGTCTCGGTATCGTTGACATCGACATCAACACCATTCAGGATCTGGCCGATCATCTTGACAACCTGCGTTGCCAGAGTACGGGTATCCTTGAAGACGGACATTGACTGCTTGCCGGCGATCATGTTCTTGACATTCTCCTTGTCGCAGTCCTGACCGGTAACGATCGGATACTCGCCGGTGTAGTTGGCAGCAAGTGCATTCTCAACACCAAGAGCGGTGGAGTCGTTGGAGCACAGCCATGCATCGATGTTGGTGCCATCCGCATAATTGGAAGCGATGATGTTCTCGGCTCTGGACTGAGCAGTCTCGGTCTTCCACTGAGCAGTTGCGCACTCTTCGAACTCGGTCTGTCCGGACTTAACAACCAGCTTGCCCTCTTCGATGTACGGCTTCAGAAGATCCATCGCGCCGTTGAAGAAGAATCCGGCGTTGTTGTCACCCGGGTCACCGGCAGTGATCTCAAGGTTAAACGGGCCATCAGCATTCTCCAGATCCAGGGTATCAATGATGTACTGGCCCTGAACGGTTCCGACCATGTAGTTGTCGAAAGTTGCATAATAGGAAACGCCATCGTTGTCCATCAGCAGACGGTCATAAGCGATAACCGGGATCTCGTTCTCTTTCGCCATGTCAAGCGCCTCGCCAAGGGAGGAACCTTCGATTGCGGCAATGACAAGAACCTCAGCTCCGGAGGAGATCATGTTCTCGACCTGAGAAAGCTGTGTCTGCGGATCGTTGGAAGCGTACTGAAGATCGACTTCATAGCCGGCATCCTCAAGCATCTTCTGCATATTCTCGCCGTCCTGATTCCATCTCTGCAGATCCTTTGTCGGCATGGAAACGCCGATCTTCTGTCCGTTCATACCGGCAACAAGCGCGGTTGACAGTGCAAGTGCTAAAAATTTCTTCATGTTGAAAACCTCCATTATATAAATGAAAAACAACACCTGGGACTACCTTCGTCCCTGTTACTGGGTCTACTATATCACAGTCAAAATGACGATGGAATGGACTGTTTTGAGTAGTTTTAGTCCATTTTTAACGACACCGCCAAAAAGCGGTGCCGTTTTTTAGCACATTTTTTACTAAAACAGCCAGGCAGAGCAAAAGAATCCTATTCGCCCAAATCCGGTTCCGGATGTAAGGCTGCCCGCCCTTCGGCCGGTCCGCGGGTTATCTGACCGAGAACTTATAGGCAGTGACAGACTTGAATTCTTCTCCTGCTTTCAGGATCGGTTTCGCGAATCCGTCCTGGTTGATGGAATTCGGATAGAACTGCGTCTCAAGGCAGAACCCGCTGCGGTTTCTGTACACGGCGCCGCCTTTGCCCGCCTTCTCGCCGATGCCGTTGCCTGCATAGAACTGGACGCCCGGAAGGTCTGTGTAGCACTCCATGCAGATTCCTGTCTTCGGCTGATAAGCCTGCGCGAACTTGATGACCGGTCCTCTCTCTTTCCGGATCACGAAGTTGTGGTCATAGCCGCCGACGAACTTCAGCTGCTCATCGTCCGCTCCGATGTCCTGCCCGATCGGCTTCGCCTGCGTAAAGTCAAACGCGGTGCCCTTTACCGGACGGTATTCACCGGTCGGGATCGCCTGATGATCGATCACCGGCGTATAGTATTCACAGTTCAGCTGAAGCAGCGTGTCCTCCATGGATCCACAGTCATGCCCGCCCAGGTTGAAATAGGAATGGTTTGTCATATTGCAGACCGTGTCCTGGTCACACTCTGCCCGGTATTCCATGCGCAGCGCGTTGTCCTCGGTGAGCGTATAGGTCACTTCTGCGGTAAAGCTGCCCGGATAGCCCTGCTGCAGGCTGGCATCCTTAAGCCGGAAAGTCACTGCATCCTCCAGGACGCTGACCACTTCTGCCCTGCGGCGGCTGAACACGTCCGGTCCGCTGTGCAGGTTGTTCTCATTGTCATTGACCGGGAGCTGATAAGTCTTCCCGCCCAGGGTAAACTTCGCCTTGTCGATCCGGTTTCCGCTGCGGCCGACCCACGCGCCCAGGTATCCGCCGTTTGTCATGTACGCTTCCGGCGTATCATAGCCAAGGACGACATCCCGCATGGTCTCATTTTTATCTTCGAAAAGAATCGATACCACAGTTCCGCCGAGATCTGTCAGTTTGACCTGCGTTCCCTGCCCGTTTGTGATTGTGTAAAGGGTATAGTCATTTCCAAAAGGTTCTTTCGTTACAGCCATCTCAATTCTCTCTACTTTCTCCAATATCTGGAATACTGCCTGTCTCGGTTTACAGCCGCTGTTTTCTGATAAAAAAGCCCCGGTCCGGCAGCCGAACCGGGGCTTTTCTGTCATAGATGATCCGACGATCAACCCGCCAGAAGCCGATTACGCGAACGGATTCTCCGTTGCGTAGGGAAGTGACGCCGGCTGATTGTAGCCGATCTCACACGGACACACGCCGATGTACTTGAAGACTTCATACAGAGCCTTTCCATAGTGGCCGAAGGCAACCGCGCCGTGATGCGGATAGCCCTTCTCGATCAGGACATGGCGGTAGAAGCGTCCCATCTCCTTGATCGCGAATACGCCGATGCCGCCGAAGGATCTGGTCGCGACCGGAAGGACCTCGCCCTGCGCCACATAGGCACGGAGGATGTTGTCCGAGGTGCTCTGCAGACGGTAGAAGGTGATCTCACCCGGAGCGATATCGCCCTCGAGGGTGCCGTTGGTCACCTCGATCGGCAGGTTGCGGGCCATGATCTTCTGGTACTTCATCTCGTAGCTCACCAGTCTCGTGGAGCAGGTGTTGCCGCAGTGGAAGCCCATGAAGGTATCGGTGTGCTTGTAATCAAACTTGCCCTTGATGTCGGCGTCATACATGTCATCCGGCACGGAGTTGTTGATGTCCAGAAGGGTGACGGACTCACCGCTGACGCAGGTGCCGATGAACTCGGACAGAGCGCCGTAGACGTCAACCTCGCAGGATACCGGAATGCCAAGCTTGCCGGTCAGACGGCTGTTGACATAGCAGGGAACAAATCCGAACTGTGTCTGGAATGCAGGCCAGCACTTTCCGGCGATGCAGACATACTCTCTGTATCCCTTGTGTGCTTCCACCCAGTCAAGCAGGGTCAGCTCATACTGCGCAAGCTTCTGAAGTACTTCCGGCTTCTTGTTGCCCTGGCCCAGTTCCTTCTCCATATCCGCGACGACTTCCGGAATTCTCTCGTCGCCGGCATGCTTGTTGAAGGATTCGAACAGATCCAGTTCAGAGTTCTCCTCGACCTCTACGCCAAGGTTGTACAGCTGCTGGATCGGGGCGTTGCAGGCAAGGAAGTTGTTCGGTCTCGGACCAAAGGTGATCAGTTTCAGCTTGGACAGACCGTAGATGGCGCGGGCAATCGGGACGAATTCATGAATCATATCCGCGCACTCTGCAGCGGTGCCGACCGGATACTCCGGAATGTAAGCCCTGACGCTGCGCAGTCTCAGGTTGTAGCTGGCGTTCAGCATACCGCAGTATGCATCGCCTCTTCCGTCGGACAGGTCATTCTGGCTCTCCTCAGCGGCAGCACAGAACATCTTCGGTCCCTCGAAATGCTTCGCAAGCAAAGTCTCAGAGATCTCCGGTCCGAAGTTTCCAAGGTAGACGACCAGCGCATTGCAGCCAGCCTTCTTCACATCCTCAAGAGCCTCAACCATCTGGGTCTCGCTCTCGATGATGCAGACAGGACACTCATAGATGTCGTCCGCGCCGTACTTGGCTGTGTAAGCTTCGACCAGGGCCTTCCTGCGGTTGATCGCAAGAGACGCAGGGAAGCAGTCACGGCTGACAGCCACGATGCCGATCTTTACCTTTGGAATGTTTTTGAACATATCGAATTCCTCCTGTTTCTTGAATATAATGTTTCTTTATCCAGCTTTCCTGATGCGGCAAGCTGATTGGTTACCATGATTCATACAAGTCTTCGTCCATTCCTTCCCGGAATAAACAGTTCCCGTTACTGAAGCTGCGGGAAGACGCCTTTCAGGGCCGGATAGATGCTCCTGAACTGCAGATATCTCTTCTCGTACTTCGCGGCAAGGACCGGATCCGGATCTTCGAAGCCCGTGATCGACACGATCTTCTTGCAGGCGGTCTTCACGTCCGGATACTCTCCGCATGCCACCGCGGCCAGCATCGCGCCGCCCATGGACGGTCCTTCCTCACTGGCAGGGAACTCCAGACGGATGTTCAGGATGTTCGCCGCCATCTTTCTCCACAGCGGGCTCTTTGCCCCGCCGCCGACGATCGTGCTCTTCTTCACATCGATCCCAAGCGACTTCGCCACTTCCAGCGAATCTCTCAGTCCGAAGATAACACCTTCCAGCACTGCCTGTGTCATATCGCTCCGGCTGGTATCCATCGTCATGCCGACGAAGGTTCCTCTGGCCAGCGGATCATTCAAAGGACTGCGCTCTCCCATGAGATAGGGGAGATAGAATACGTGATTCTCTCCAAGCTTGTCTGCGGTGATCTCCTCCTGCTCCTTCGCGTAATCCCTGGTATGAAGGATCTCTTCATTCCACCACTTGTTGCAGCTTGCCGCGGACAGCATGCATCCCATCAGATGGAAATGGCCATCCGAATGTGCGAAGCTGTGAAGCGCGGTATGTCCGTTCGTTGGCACAAAATGATCCGATGAGATGAACAGCGTACCGGAAGTACCGAGGGAAATGTTGCACTTTCCTTCTCCGACCGTTCCCGTACCGACAGCGGAAGCCGCATTGTCGCCTCCGCCCGCCGCGACGATGACATCGTCAGACAGGCCAAGCCCGGCGGCGATCTCCTTCTTCACCGTTCCGATCTTCTCATAGCTCTCGAACAGCTGCGGAAGCATATCCTCGGTAATGCCGCAGATTCCGCACATCTCCTTCGACCAGCACTTGTTCGCAACGTCAAGCAGAAGCATGCCCGAAGCGTCCGAATAGTCCGTTGAAAACGTGCCGGTCAGGCGGTATGCCAGGTAATCCTTCGGCAGCATGATCTTTTTGATTCTGGCAAAATTCTCAGGCTCGTTCTTCCGCATCCAGAGAATCTTCGGGGCAGTAAACCCTGCATACGCGATATTGGCGGTATACTTCTCCAGGATACCTTTTCCGACCTCTCTGTTCAGGTATTCCGTCTCCTCCATGGTACGGCCGTCGTTCCACAGGATCGCGGGGCGGATCACCTGATCCTTCTCGTCCAGGACAACAAGCCCATGCATCTGTCCGCCGAACGAAATGCCGGCAACCTTGCTCTTGTCCTGACCGTCAAGCAGTTCCTTCAGTCCGGCTACAGACTGCTCATACCAGTCCACCGGATTCTGCTCGGACCAGCCTGGGTGCGGGAAAGAAAGGGCATATTCCTTCGATACGATCTTTACGATCTTTCCGCCTGATTCCATCAGCAGAAGCTTCACCGCGCTTGTTCCGAGATCAATTCCGATATACAGCATACTTCTCCCTCCTCAGATCATTCCGGACACAGCTGCAGCCTTCTGCGCTGCCCGGTTGTTCAAACAGAGTCCGTTTGGATTCTATAATAAAGCATTCCTGAATTCATTTCAATCGATTAAGGAAAAAAAGGACAAAAAACACCGGACAAAAGAATTGTCCGGCGATGCGTCACTGTATTTGATTCGGGAATTGCCATGCTTCCCGGAAGCCCCCCTGCATTCCCATGGTTTTTCATTCAGATACTCAGGTTTTTCAGACTCTCATTGAGTTCGGCACTGTCCTTCAGCTGCGGAATCATGTTGTCCCGCTCTCTGTCAGGGATCATGATCGGCAGCGCCTCGGGGATGTTTTCAATGACAAGATGGCTGTGGTCTCCGCCGTACTC
>CACZJF010000021.1 GCA_902781455.1 uncultured Lachnospiraceae bacterium
TGCGGAGTGGCCGAGGAGCGCGGGAGTTGCGAAGCAACGGAGCGATCCGTACATCATAGTTGGGGGCAAAAGGTACTTTTGACCCCAACATCATAATATGCCCCGGCAGGATCACCTGAGCGATCTTCTGACCAGAAGGATCAGAAACAGAAGAAGAATCGGTGTGGCAGCAGCCCACCACCACAGCTTCCAGAAAACGGGGTCTGCCAGACGGCTCAGAATGGAGAAAATTCTTTCTTCCGATGGGTTTTCCCGGTCAGCTGCAGCCACCTCGCTGCGCCTGGCATGAACATAAAGCCTGTGCGAGTTAATTCCATAAGGCGTACAAGTAATGAGCGTCAGAAGATCCTTCCCCGGAAGGATGGCAAGCGCCTTTGTATCAGTAGGAATGACGGTTTCAAAATCAAAGACCTTATAGTGGATCGTTCTTCCCAGTGTATGGACTTCGATCGAATCTCCGGCCTTCAGCATGTCCAGATTTGTAAACAATGTCCGGTCAGGAAGACCTCTGTGCGCCGAGATGCAGGCATGCGTGCCGTCTCCTCCCACCGGAAGGCTTCTCTCTTCCAGGATACCCGCCCCCTTAGAAAGAGCCGCATCGTCTGTTCCGATATACAAAGGAAGAATCAGGTCCAGACAGGGAATCCGGATCCAGCCTGCAAGATTGGTCCTTTCAAGGCACAGAACACGCGCAGCGTCCAGCCATTCCCGCTTTGCAGCAGGTATTGGCTTTTCCCTTTCCTCGTGCAAAACAGCAGATTCCTCTGCCCGCTCTGACTGGTCATCCGATGCTTTTTCCGATACAGGCTGCACACCCGGCAGCCGCTCCGGACACACCCCCTTTCCAGCAAGATAGCGGTTATAGGTCCGCGCCCACTGAAGACGCCTTTCACAGTCCGCGTCCTGTTCACTTTTCTGAAAGGAGGCAATTACATTTCCTGAGATATGGTCATTGTAGAATCTGGACAGATATGGATAATCCATCAGAAACAAAAACAGCAGAAACGCGCCCGAAAACAGAGCCGCACGGATTCTTTTCTTTCTCATGTCGCAAGCTGAAATCAGATGAATCAGATCAAATCAGAAACAGAAATGATAAGCAGATCAAAAAGATCACACAAATTATGAAATGTTTTAGAAATTGGATATGTTGTAGATGGGAGTATCATACACCCGGGCTGAACGGTTGTCAAACAGATTTTTATCCTTGCAATTTCATAAAAACACCCTGGCTTTTCAGCCAGGGTGCCTCATGCTTTCAATATGAATCTGATAATCAAAGATCGATCTTGCCGGTGAAGGACTCGTTCAGTACATAGTAGCATGCATTGTCTTCCGGCTTCAGATACAGGTTCATGGTCTCCAGGTCAGCAGCCTTCTTCTTCAGCTCGCCGGTCCAGATCTTCTTGACAGCAGCCTTCAGGTCTTCGATCTTGATGTCCTTGCCCAGATACTGCAGGGAGATCACTTCGTCTGCGGCCTTCTTCGTGGCAGCTTTCTTCGCGACGGTCTTCTTCACAGCAGCCTTGACTTCCTTCTCGACCTTCTTCTCCGCAGTCTTGGCAACAGCCTTCTTCGCAGCCGCCTTGACTTCCTTCTCGACCTTCTTCTCTGCAGTCTTGGCAACAGCCTTCTTCGCAGCGGTCTTGACTTCCTTCTCAACCTTCTTCTCAGCAGCCTTGACAGCGGTCGCGGCAACAGCAGCCTTGACTTCCTTCTCAGCCTTCTTCTCTACAGCCTTGACTTCCTTCTCGGCCTTCTTCTCCGCAGTCTTGGCAACAGCCTTCTTCGCAGCCGCCGCAGTCTTCTTTTCCGCTGCCTTCGCGACAGTCTTCTTCGCGGCAGCCTTGACTTCCTTCTCGACCTTGACTTCTTCCTTCTTCTCGGCAACCGCCTTCTTGACTTCCTTCATGGTATATCCTCCTCCTGAAACTCAGTCACAAATCATATATGTATATTTTTTCTCCTTCTGGATCATACTCCATTCATACAGGCTTTTCAAGTCTGTATGTGCAAAAAGACGGTTATACATGTCCGGAAATGCATAATATTACAGTACACTGTGACTTTCCTCTGCCTTCATCAGCCTGGACAGTTCCTCCGCGATCTGACTGTGAGAGGGATCCTTCAGTCCGGGATCCTCTGTCAGAAGACATGCGGCAGCATCCGCAGCCGCGCGCATCACGTCCGCGTCCGCGTAGATATCCGCCAGCACGAATCCGATCTCACCGCTCTGCCTGACACCGAACAGCTCACCCGGGCCGCGCAGTTCCAGATCCTTCTGCGCGATCACGAATCCATCGTTGGAGGATGAGAGAATCTGAAGCCGCTGCTTAATCTCTTCACTCTGCATCGGGCTGATGAAGATACAGTAGGACTGGTCCTTGCCGCGCCCGACCCTTCCGCGCAGCTGGTGCAGCTGGGCAAGGCCGAACCGCTCCGCGTTCTCCACCATCATCACCGTCGCATTGGGCACATTGACGCCAACCTCAACGACGGTGGTTGAGACGAGCACCTGGATCTGGTTTTCGGAAAACCGCTCCATCACCGAGAGCTTCTCACTGCTTTTCATCTTGCCGTGCAGATATTCCACACAGATCGAAGGCAGGTATCTTTGCAGCGCTGCGCGAAGCGACTCCGTGTAGTCGATGACATTCTCTGCCTCTACCTCGTCCGACTCCTCCACCATCGGACAGATCACATAAGCCTGATGGTGTTCGCTCACCTGCTTCGCCAGAAACTGGATCGCCTTCGGCCGCCACGAGGGTTCTAACACCGCGTTCTTGATGGGCAGCCGGTTGGACGGCATCTCGTCAATCACGGACACATCCAGATCCCCGTATAAAATGACCGCGAGGGTGCGTGGAATCGGCGTCGCACTCATGACGATTGTGTGGGGCGTGATTCCTTTTTCCTCCAGCGTCTGTCTTTGATTCACACCGAATCTGTGCTGCTCGTCCGTGATGACAAGTGCCAGATTCTGATACTGCACCTTCTGCTGGATCAGGGCATGTGTCCCGATGACAACCAGGGTCCTGCCTTCACTGATCCCCTGATAGGCCTCCCTTCTCTCAGAAGCCTTCATGGAACCGGTCAGAAGGACCGCCGGGATGGACAGGCCGGCCATCTCGCAGGTTTTCAGAAATGCCTCATAGTGCTGACGGGCAAGCACCTCCGTCGGGACCATCAGCGCGCCCTGCCTGCCGGACGCCGCGCACTGGATCAGGGCAAGGAACGCAACGATGGTCTTTCCGGAGCCAACGTCTCCCTGCACCAGCCGTGCCATCACTTTGTCAGAAGACAGTCCGGCGGAAATCTCGTCCCATACCCGCTTCTGCGCGCCGGTCAGTTCATATGGAAGTGCCTCCAGCACCTGCCTTGTCTCGCCGCACTGCGCGAGCACACACCCGCTTTGGCGGATCTCACGTCCTTCCCTGAGCCGCTTCAGCATCAGGATAAAATAGAAGAACTCTTCGAACACAAGTCTTCTTCTTGCCTGGGAAAGCGCCTCGTTACCGGCAGGAAAATGAATCTCCCTGACCGCGTTTGCTTTCTTGGTCAGATCATACTTTCTCCGCATCGGCTCCGGAAAAGGATCCTCCGAAAGCAGGATGTGATCCGCGCCGTAAAAGACTTCCCCGAGCGCCTTCCTAAGCGCATGCTCCGTAAGCCCTCTCACCAGCGGATAGACCGGCTGGAGCGTCTTCCGCAGCCTGTCATAATCAAACAGATCATAAACCTTCGGCTGCTGGAGAAAGATCCTGCTTCCCTTTGCCTTGATCCGCCCGCGGAAAACATACCGCACACCCGGATGGACCTGGTTTCTGAGAAACGGCATGTTGTACCATGTCACGTCCAGGTACACACCGTCTGACAGAATCTTCCCGGTCGTGATCCTGAAGGATTTCAGGTACCTGACACTCAGTGCCCGTTCAATCACACCCTCCACCGCGACACATCTTCCGTCGTCAAGGACGGACAGTCCACCCGGGGATACGGGTGCTTCAAAGGAATCGTACGCTCTGGGATAATACCGTACCAGATCACCCACCGTATGGATGCCTGCTTTTTTGAAATTCTCACTGCTCTTCGGGCCGATGCCCTTCACGGCAGTGATCGGGGAAGCTTCTGTCATATTTTGTCCTTTGTCATTCTGATTTACACTTCAGTGCCGGCCGCCAAAGGGCAGACGCGGCGCAGTCCTGCATACTGTCTGATCATACAACAACACCCCGGATCACTCCGGGGTGCGGAATATCACTGATGAATCCTGCTGTCGCTCTTCACGGCCTCTTCTCCTCAGGCTGTGAACAGCAGCATTCTAATTACAGTCTGTCAGCCCTGTGCACATAGCCAAGTTCGTCAGGTGTATTCAGAAGTTCCTTCGTCCGTGTGATGCGTGCGTACTTGTCCACGATCTGGGAATCCAGCTGGATATCATCGCCGATCTGCGCGTGATCCAGGATGATACTGTTCTTCACCACGGCACCCTTGCCGATATGTACGGCTCTTCCGATGATCGAATGCTCCACCGTTCCTTCGATGTGGCATCCGTTGGCGATCATCGAATCCTTCACCTGCGCTGACTCATAGATCCGCGACGGGTTCGTATCCGTCGTTCTGGTGTAGATCCACCAGTCATCCTGGAACAGATCCTTCTGGTTCTTCGGATCCAGCAGGCTCATGTTGGACTCATAGTAAGACTGCAGATCATCAACGGAAGCAAAGAATCCCTTATGCTGCACGCCGCGGATCTCCAACTCTTCCCTCTTGATCAGAACGCCAAGCATCTGCGAGAGGGAGTAGGTGGACGAATACTTCGCCGTCCTCTGCACCAGATCGATGAACAGGGACTTCTTCATGACATAAGTGTCCATGAACACACACTGGCTCTGGCGGTTGCCGCGGTTGATCTCCAGGGAGGTAACCACCTGATCCTGGTCCACGCCCATGACACGGCAGTTCAGGAAATGATCCTTCGCGTTGTTTACCTTGTGATAAAGCATGGTAATGTCCGCGCCGGACAGAATATGCTCATCCAGAAGCGCGCTGTAATCCTGCTTGTAGATCATGTAGCAGGGCGCAATGATGACATAATCCTGCGGGAGCTCTTCGATAAAGGTGAGGTTGTCCAGGTAATCGGAAACGTCGGTATTGTATACCTCATTCTCCATGTGATGGTTGCAGTAGAACAGCTGCAGACGGTCCCTCTTGGAGTTGAGGTTGTAATTGCGGCCCGTTCCCAGATGATCCGTCAGAGCCTTCGGATGCTTATTCAGATATACCTGGATGTTCTTGATCCCGCTGTTGGAAAAGTTCGAAACCGGGAAATCAATGACCCTGAACTTGCCGATAAAGGTAAATGCACCTGCCGGCCTGTAGTCCTGCAGCCCGTATACATTCACACGCCTTGGCGTTGAAGTAACGATTCCAAATGCTTTTGCTGCCATGTCACTCCACCCCCTTCACATTCTTCGAAACCAGGATAATGTTCTCACTATCCGCGGAACCGACGACCGCGCCTTTTCCGATCTTTACACCGCTGGCAACAATCGCTCTCGTCACCGTCGCGCCTTCTTCTACCTTCGCTTTCGGCATCAGCACCGTATCGATGACCTTCGCTCCTGCCTTCACCTGGGAAAGGGTCGACAGCACACTGTTCTTCGCCATGCCCTCGACAACCGTTCCCTGCGTCAGGTACACACGGTCGATCTCGGCGTCCGGCCCGATGTAGGCCGGAAGGGAGGACGCGTCCTCGGAATAGATCCTCCAGGTCGGATCACTCAGATCCAGCTCATTCTTCTTGTCCAGAAGATCCATGTTCGCTTCCCACAGAGAATCGATGGTTCCGACATCTTTCCAGTATCCCTCGAAGCGGTACGCGATCAGCTTCTTGTTGTCCGCAAGCATGGTCGGAATGATGTTCTTGCCGAAGTCATGGTCGGAATCCGGATCCTTCATATCCGAGATCAGCAGCTTCCTGAGGTCCTTCCAGTTGAAGATATAGATACCCATCGAAGCAAGGTTGCTCTTCGGATGCGCGGGCTTCTCCTCAAACTCCACGATATCGCCTGCTTCGTTCGTATTCATGATCCCGAAGCGGCTGGCCTCCTTGATCGGCACCGGACGGACTGCGATCGTCGCGTTCGCGCCCTGCTCGATATGAGCCTGCAGCATCTTGTCGTAATTCATCTTGTAGATGTGGTCACCGGACAGAATCAGGAGATATTCCGGATTGTACTGATCGATGAAATCAATGTTCTGCGAGATCGCGTCCGCCGTTCCGCGATAGACATCCAGTCCGGAATCCGCCTTCTCTCTCGGGGTCAGAACAAATACACCGGCATCGGCCGAGTCCAGGCCCCAGCGCGATCCGGCTGCCACATAACTGTTCAGCAGAACCGATTCGTACTGTGTCAGGACGCCAACAACGTTGATGCCGCTGTTCGCGCAGTTGCTGAGCGGGAAATCAACGATACGATACTTGCCTCCATAATACACCGCCGGCTTCGCAACCTTGTCGGTGAGCTCGTGCAGTCTGCTCCCGCGCCCCCCGGCGAGGATCATAGCCAGCATATTACCTTGCTTCATGATAGATTATCCTCCATGCCATAAAGATACTGTTAACAGTTACATGTGCAATTTGATTAAACATCTCCTATTTATTATACTTGATATTTCACATTTGTCACGAAAAAAATGAAATCCCGGCAGAGAACGGCTAAGAACAAAGACCAGATGTCTGGGATGCAGAAAACGTCGTCTGCATGCCCCTGACATCTGGTCTGTATCACCTGTGTACGGGAATCTGTTTTACTCGATGGAAATGATGTAATAGTACAGCGGCTGTCCGCCGGAAGCGACTTCGACCTCGCAGCCCGGGAACTCTTCACTGATCCTGTCGCCCAGAGCCTCCGCGTCTTCCTCACTGACATCCTTGCCGAAATAGATGGAGATCAGTTCACTGTCTTCTTCGACCAGCTTCTTCACCGACTCAAACGCGGTCTCTCCGATCTTCGGGCCGACTGCGACGATTCCGGTATCGCCCACGCCCATGATATCGCCCGCGTGGATGGTCATCTCATCGATCTTCGTGTCCCTGACCGCGTAAGTCAGCTCTACCGTCTTCACCAGAGAGATCTCTTCCTTCATCAGCGCAGCATTCTCCTGCACGGTTTTATCCGGAAGGTAATTGACCAGGGCGGTGATGCCCTGCGGGATCGTCTTGGACGGAACCACGATGATCTCCTTGTCATGGATCATATTCTGCGCCTGCTCCGCCGCCAGAATGATATTCTTGTTGTTCGGCAGGATGAAGACCGAATCCGCGTTGACCTTATCCACCGCATCCATAATATCCTGCGTGGAGGGATTCATGGTCTGGCCGCCTTCGATCAGCTCGTCCGCGCCAAGCTCCCGGAAGATGCCGCCCAGCCCGTCACCGATGGAGACCGCGATGAAGCCGACCTCCTTATGCGGCGTCTGCACTTCCTGGGCTTCTTCCTCCTCGGGATCCTTTCTCGGATCCGCCATCGCCTCCTTCAGTTCCTCTTCCTCAAAGATATGAAGCGGATACTGCGGACGTTCCGTATTGTTGATCACATGAATCCTGGAAAGATAGCCAAAGTTCAATGCTTTGGACAGGATCACGCCCGGATCGTCGGAATTGATGTGGACTTTCAGGCCTTCCTCACACCGCTCCGCGGCGACATCCGCGCCCTGTTCCTCCAGAAATGCCACAAATCCAAGTCTTTCGTCCTTGGAAATGTGCTCCTTGTTCTTGAGGATGAATTCTGTGCGGTAAGCATACTGCTTCACTGCAGGCGCTGCTTCCTCTTCCTCCTCCTCGATCCCGAGGAAGGCATTGAAGCAGCCCTTCATGATCTGTACAAGACCCTGCCCGCCGGAGTCAACAACACCGGCTTCCTTCAGAACCGGAAGCATCTCCGGCGTCTGGTCCAGCACAACCTGCATATGCTCGATCACACCCCGCAGGAAGTCCTCCATTTCGATCTCCGGGCACGCGGAAACCAGCTCCTGCGCACGCTCGGAGCCTGCCTTCGCCACCGTCAGGATCGTACCTTCCTTCGGTTTCATAACCGCCTTGTAGGCTGTCTCTACCGCTTTATGAAATGCTCTCGCCGCATTCTCGGCAGTAACGGCGGTTTCATTTCTCCAGACCTTGCTGCACCCGCGGAACAGCTGAGACAGGATGACACCTGAGTTGCCGCGCGCGCCTCTCAAGGATCCGGATGAAATTGCCTTGGAAACACTCTCCAGGGTCACCGATTCGAGGTTCTTCACCTCTTCCGCAGCGGACTGGATCGTCAGTGTCATATTCGTTCCGGTATCCCCATCCGGCACCGGAAATACATTCAGTTCGTTAATCCATTCTTTTTTCAGCTCCAGATTTCTGGCTCCTGCAAGAAACATCTTTGCCAGCAATGAAGCATCTATGGTATTTGAATTCAAAGTTCCAACCTCCATGTACGATTGGTCAGTCGATGACCCGCACACCCTCGACATAGATCGTAATCTTCTCAATCTCCATGCCAGTAAAAGCCTCCAGCTTATACTGCACGCTGCTGATCAGATTCTCAGCGACCGCGGAGATGCTCACTCCGTATGAAACAATGACATGAAAATCCAGTTCAATCCGGTTCTCATTCAGCCTGACCGTGATTCCGTGGCCAAGATTCTCTCTTCCGAGAAGCTTCACCAGGCCGTCCTTCATGCTGACGCTGGCCATGCCCACTATGCCAAAGCACTCAACCGCAACCGATCCGGCATATGTCGCAATGACATTTGAATCGATCACAATCGCTCCAAGTTTCTTATTCATGCGAACACTCATGGAATCTCCTCCCTTCCGTGAATCTACCATATATTAACAGAGAAAGAACTGTTTCACAAGACCCGTTGCGATGTGTCTGAAAATCATGGTTGCAATGCGCTCTGAGTTCTGTTACAATACTCAAGTCGCGGTTTAGAAGGAGGTGCTAGAGATGGCCAGATGTGCAATTTGTGACAAGGGTGCCCACTTCGGTAACAATGTCTCTCATTCCCACAGAAGAAGCAACAAGATGTGGATCGAACATCAAGCATGTTACCGTCAAGGTGAACGGTGCTAACAAGAAGATGTATGTCTGCACTTCCTGCCTGAGATCAGGTAAGGTTGAGCGTGCATAAGTCGAATTGTATGAAGAAGAGCGATAAAGATTAAGAGCTGACTCGGATTTGCGTCAGCTCTTTTCGTTGTACTCTTTTCACTGCTCGATTCGTTATACGCTTTTTGTTATACGCTTTTTCATATACGCTTTTTCAAATACTCTTTTCCCATCGCGCTTTCGTATTCCGACTTCCGGATTCAGAATGTATTCTCTTCCTTCGCCGCTTCCTGCATGACAGCCTCCTCCTCTGGAGTCGTCTTCGTCTTGCTGCGGGAAGAGAACCGCTCGATCAGATCCGGTGCCATCTCGATGATCTTTGCCAGACCATCCTGGCTGTGGACATTGACCAGACGCGTCGCGCCATTCTTGATGATCAGCAGCGCTGACGGCGTCATCTTTCCGCCGATGCCGCCTCCGCCGTTCCGGCGGTCCTTTTCATTCTTCGTCGAAGCCATCATTCCGAAGGAAACATCCACAAGCGGAAGGATGATGGTGTCCCCGATCCGGATCGGATCGCCCACACAGGTCTTGCTCGTCACAAAACTGTCCATCCCCTTAAGGAGCGTATCTACATTTACCTGAAAATGATCTGCCATCGTGTTTCCTCCGATCTGTATGGTAACTTCTATCTTCTTTGTTTCTTCTTCGTCTTTTCTATATCTCTCTCAGGCTGCCTTCTTCGCGGATTCCTCCATCGCTTTCCTTCTCGCCCGCCTGGATCCGCGGTGTGCCTGGACTCTCTCCTTGCCGCGAATGCGGGCAAACAGAACACGGAATTCCTTATCAAACAGAAGGCGCAGGCCGACCCATGCAACCCGGTATGCCCTGATATGGCCCTTTACTTCCGTATCTGTCTCCAGCACTGCCTCATAGAAATCGGGATCCACGTCGTATTCGGTTCCGGATTCCGGCAGCAGCATGTAGACCAGGCCGGTCAGCCAGCCGGTCAGGTCCGGCGATCCCGTTCCAAAGTGGAGATACCCGGTGATCTTTCTGGGCGCATATCCGCGGATCAGGTACTTCAGGTATCCGATCCCCTTCCAGAACATATGCTCTGCCTCAATGCTGAGGAACGGTTCTGCCTTTTTCCGGATCAGATCATACTTTTTACAGATCTTCTCCTGTATGATGTCAATCCGGTCATAGACCTCCGCCGGAAGGCCGGGTACCTGCAGCAGCAGGTTCAGAACCTTATTCAGAAACTGCGCAGCCAGGTTCATCAGTCTGGCAACAGGGCCGTCATGCAGCGGTTTTTCCATCTTCTGCTTTCCGGAACCGGCTCCTTTCGCCGACGCAGCTTCCTTAGGAGCTTCTGTCACCGGCACGGATTCCTCAGCCGCTTCTGTCACCTGCGCGGATTCCTCAGCCGCTTCTGTCACCTGCGCGGATTCCTCAAGTGTCCCCTTCTCCGGCGTAACTTCCTCTATCGTTTCCCCGGAAGGCTCCGCTTTCTGCGGCGCGTTCCCGCGTTCCGGCTTTTTTTCTCCAAAACGGAAGGTCTTGAGCCTGAATCCGCAGACCCGGATCACAGCGACACCCTCCCGGTCCCGGTACGTCAGATCTGCCCTGAGCAGATGCAGAAGCCAGGTCATCGTCCCATCTGCTTCCGGTTCCTTCTTTGTTTCCTTCCTGCCATGAACCCGGTACCGCAGCGGAACAAACAGCACCGCAAGAAGAAGGAGCAGAAGGATCGCAAGAATCACCAGCAGTATGATGCCGATGATCTTAAGGATCGTCAAAACCACATGCATTTATCCATGCTCCTCCGACAGCCATGCCCTGATATCGGCATCTTTCCGGTCTGCGTACACATCGGCGACGATGGCCTCCAGCATACTCTCCGCCTCCGTCCTGCCAAGTCCCAGTCCCACAATCATCTGGCAGTTCTCCCTGACATAGGAATGGCGAAACTCCCTGGCAGCCATCATCTCAAGCTGACTGTTCCGGTTCTCAGGCACAAGGATCACATAAACCCGGGACGGATACTCCCCCCGGTCAATCGAATCGATCACACTGTCCTTGCGCGCGGCAATCATGCGGCCGACATAAAGATTCTGATACCAAACCATACCAATCCCATCAGCCCCACTTGTTCTGGCGCTTCAGCTCCAGGTAATCATTGTAGGCTTTTTCAAGGATCATCTTCTCATTGGAAAACTTCAGAAGATGATATGCCTCGTGAAACTTGTAGAATCCGGAGTCAACAAAAAACTCCTCCCTCTGAGGCTTGGAATAGTAGCTTTCTCCCCTCATCAGGTACCAGTGCACCACCTTTTCCACAGTATTCTGCGGAACATTAAATGAATACTGACTCTTACCAATGTACTGAATAATCTGCGCTCGCGCGCCGGTTTCCTCCCGGACCTCGCGAAGTGCTGTCTGGTCGTATTCTTCCCCGTCCTCGACAGTTCCCTTTGGCAGGACCCATCCTTCATAACGGTTCCGATAACTCTTGTACAGGACAAGGATCTTGCCCCGGAATATGACCACACCGCCACAGCTTGTTGCCTCAATCATTGCAACGCCTCCTGTCTGTGTTCCGGCTGTGTTTCTGAACTGTCTGCAGTCCTCCGTCCATGAAGACGGAAGATCCCCTCATGATTCAAATACTACACTACAGTATATCTGATTCTTGAAATATCGCAAGTTACCTTACCCATAGAAAAATGCATCCAGGATCTGTTTCGCGATCGGTACCGCGGTCGCGGAACCTGTGCCTCCGTCCTCCGCGATCACCGCGATCGCGATGTGCGGCTCGGAAGTCTGCGCGAATCCGCAGAACCAGGAATGGGTTCCTGTCACCCCATTGCTTTCATACTCCGCGGAGCCCGTCTTGCCCGCAACGGTATATCCATTGCCGGACAGCGCCGCGGCTGTCCCGCTTTCCGCCGTCCTCTTCATATAATCCGTCAGGATCCCGGCTTCGTCCGGTGTAAGCACCTTCTTGTAAATCTCAGGATCGTACTGCTTCACGATGGTCCCGTCATTCGTCTCGATATGATCGACATAGTACGGACGCATCATGATGCCGCCGTTTGCGATCGTGGACGTCACCAGCGCCATATGCAGCGGCGTCACAAGCGTATCACCCTGTCCGATCGCCGTCGTCATCTGCTCACCGGAGGAAGAATCCTTCGTCAGCTTGAAGATACTCTGCGAATGCTGCATCGAGGTGGGCAGCGCGTGGTTGAACAGGAATTCCTCCGCAGTTTTCCGGAACTGGCCATTGTCCAGATCCAGGCCGATCTGCGCGAATGCCGTATTGCAGGAATTGGAAAATGCGCCTCCCAGATCTTCCATTCCGTGTTTCTGATCGCCATAGCAGGTGATCGTCACATCACCCTGCGACAGGGCACCCTCACAGTCCCAGGAAAAACCGGAATAGTCTGTCGGATGCGCTCTGAGATAGGCAAGCGTCGTGATCATTTTAAAGGTAGAGCCAGGCGGATAGAGGCCCTGCGTCGCCCGGTTCAGAAGCGCGCTGGAGGACGTGTCTGATACCAGGTTCTCCCACTCCATCCCGATGAAATTCGGATTGAAATCAGGCTTGCTCACCATCGCCAGAATCTTTCCGGAATCCGGCTCCATCACAACCACGGCACCCTTGTAGGAACCCAGCGCGTAGTAAGCCGTCTGCTGCAGCTTCTCATCAAGCGTAACCACCACCCTGTCTCCCTGAACCTTCTCGCCGGTCTCCCCGGCACGGATCTGCTTTAACAGACTGGAATGCGAACTCAGCAGGGCGTAGTTTTCTTCCGCCTCCATGCCGGACTTTCCGTTGGAAGCATATCCCACCACATGCGCGAACACATTGTCATAGGGATAAGACCTCGTCTGGTTTCCATTTTCGTCCACAAGCGTCGTCGCCAGGACCGTTCCGTCTAATGTGCGGATATCACCGCGGATGATATTGTCGGAATTCGAGTCCGCCTTGGTGTTGTTGATATTGTTCCTGAGAGACTCCGCCTCAAAGACATTGATCCAGACCACCCGTCCGATCAGCAGCGCAAAGAGCAGCACAAAGATCCATGCAGCGATGGAAAGCTCCATGTTATGCTTGCGTCCGGTCAAAGGTTCATCCTTTTTCGGATTCAGATCTACTTTGCGTATTCTTACGCCTTCTGTCTCGTCCAGATTCGGATCCTGTCTCATCTCTGCCTCCAGACTCTGGTCTCCTGTCCGGCCCGTGAACGAGCGTCCGCACGCCGTGTGCTATCCCGCCCGGCGTCCATGCGCGATGCGCTTTCCGGCCTCGTGCCCATGCGTGATGCATTCCCCTGTCTTATGTCCTCACGCGGCGCGTATTCTGACCGCGCCTCCGCCTGCCAGCTGGCACGCCGCTCTTCCTTCACTTCATCGCCCCGCAGCATATACAGACCCTGCACAATCGCGAACATCAGGATCGTACTTAAGACGGAGCTGCCGCCATAACTGACCAGGGGAAGTGTGACACCTGTCATGGGAATCAGCTTCGTTCCGCCGCCGATCGTCAGAAAGACCTGCGTCGCGTAGGTTACGCCCAGTCCCAGCGCGGCCAGCCGGTAGAACCGGTTGCCCAGCTTCATCGCGATGTTGATAAACATCAGGAAAACCGCCATGCAAATCAGGATCAGGCAGATCCCGAAGATCGCGCCCCATTCCTCCAGAATTGCGCTGAACATAAAGTCCTGCGATACATAAGGGATCGCGCCAGGGCTTCCCTGACACAGTCCGGTGCCAAGCCACCCTCCCGCCGCGATCGCGAACAGCGACTGGCAGATCTGATAGCCGGAACCGGCATAATCCAGAAACGGATCGCGCCAGATCTGGACTCGCACTCTCACATGCGAGAACAGGAAGTAGGCCGCGACTGCCGCAACGCAGAATGCCAAAAGCCCGATCATGGTCAGGAACGGATTCCGTGTCGCGACAAACAGCATGATCAGATACGTCACAAAGAAAATCAAGGCGGAACCCAGGTCATTGGAAACCACCAGAATCAGCACATGAACAGCAGCAAGGACCGTTGCAATCACGACCCTGCGGAAGCTGTGCTGCGTACTCAGAAGACCGGCGATCGCGAAGACGAAGATAATCTTTACGAATTCCGACGGCTGGATCGAGAAGCCGGCGACAGAAATCGACAGCTTCGCGCCGTTGGTGACACGCGCAGCGATCACGACCAGTCCCAGCAGGCCGATGCCGACGAACACATAGCCCCAGGTAAGCCGTGTCAGGACGAGAAGCTTCCGGACAAACAGCGGAACCAGCAAAGCAAGCGCAGTGCCGGCCGCCGTAATCTGAAACTGCTTCAGCGCCTGGTCCGTGGAGAATCTCGACACCATGATAAAGCCGATCACCAGCAGCATGCACATATTGTTGATCAGGCTTCGGGACGCGCGCGGATACAGATTGCGGAACAGAAGCAACGTAAACAGCAGGTAGATCAGCTGGGCCAGATAGAAAAAGATCAGACTCTCCTGAAAAGTATTCAGAAACAAGGTAAGAAATCCCAGAAAATGGATGAGAAACATCTCTATGTTCTGACGCAGGAAGATCTTCTCCATCGAGCGCGCGTGACGCTGCCGGAACACCGTCACACTCTGGATGGTATAGATCACCATCAGGGCAAGAGAGACATAGTGAAAAGCCCTGACAGCCAATTCCTGCAGATTCGCCAGATTCACTTCAATCCCTCCTTTCCCATCTTTCATAATCCGGAATGCCGGCTGCATTCCTGTTTTCTCTGTCAGTAAATATTTCCTTCAGCAAAAGGACAGCACTTTCACTGAGTGGATCCAATTTCCACTGAGCAGATCCTACTCAATCCCCTTGCGGAAATGCCCTCTTGTCACCGCATCCGGAAGCTGTCCTTTCAGGATCCTTTTCGTCTGGTCTCCGTTTTCAATCGTAAACAGATACCGGACAGAAGCCGGGGACAGCTCATATACCTGCGCGCGCAGGGAAACCAGATCCAGCGGAACACTGTTATAGATCGTGTTGAGGCACAGCATGCAGTCATTTTTCACGGCGAACAGAACGCCCTTGCGGTCCTTCAGGTACCGTACGCCGAAATGATCCGAACTGCCTGAAGCGCCCTGCCGCTCACCGGTCCGGTCCTTTCCGTTCATGTCCTTCCCACGGCGGAAACGTTCACACCCCAAAGTCGTCTTCGTCAGACACTGTGCGGACAGCATCAGCGGCTGGTATCCGTAGATCACACATTCACTTTCTTTACACCCGCGCTCGGCAAGCTCCTTCAGCGAGCACTCATAAGGCAGCGTGTCCATCGTCACGCCAAGCGCTCTCAGCTGCTCTCTTGCGACGCTGTTCCATGTGTAGAGCGAAGCGTCCGCGATCACTTCAAACCCGTCGTTGTCATTCAGAAGGTCCGATTCCTTCAGTGCCTGCAGCTGGTCATAACAGCCCACCACGATACCGTCGAGCGAGGACTTCATGGCCGGGGAAAATGAGCCGAATTCCGTTTTCATTTTCTCCTGGACGATCCGGGCTGTATCCGCTCTCCAGACTGCAGGAAGCATGAGGTAGACCTTTTTCGCGCTGTTCCAGACCAGATCCACATTCTTCGCGGTGCACAGGGATACGTCGAGGTAGATGCCACCCACCGTCTTCGCGGCAATCGCCGCCTCCAGCTGATCCTGCGTACACACGGAAGCTGTGACAGCCGGGTGAGAGATCTTTCTAAAGCCGCCCATATACAGGCCGTGCACATACTTTCCGCCCATGGCGTCTTCCCTGGCGTCAGGCCTGGGCTGTCCTGCCTCAATCGAATCGGCAGGATTCTCAGAAGCAGCAACCGCGTCCGATGAGATGGTCTCTTTGCTGATGCCATCTGTAATCGACGTATCGGCATCTATGCCTCTTCCCTCAGCATCCGGTGCTGCTGCATCTTCGCGGTCAGGCTCATCTTCCGGCTTCTGCACCGGTTTCTTCCTGCGGTAAGGGGTAAGGATTTCCTGCCTGATCCCCTCGAGCGCAGCTCTTCGAAGTTCATTCAGATCCCTGACCGGAAGGAACAGCCCCTCTTCCAGATCGAGATCGATCGATTCAAATTCAAACTCCGAATTACCCGTTTTGCTGACCTGTTTCAGGACCGCTTCCCGGTCAGACGGCCGGTTCGTCGCGCGGGAAGGTACAAACCCTTCCGCCCGGAAACTGTTTCCGTCCAGATCGGAAACCTGCATCGAAGCAGGTGCTCCGGCATGTATCGACACCCGGGCTGTAAGCAGAACCTTGTTCGGTTTCAGAAGATATCTTTCCCGGATCCCGGCCACCGCCTCCTGCGCGCTGCGCAGCGCGGAGCCTGTCTGCTCCGGCTTCTCTTCCAGGAGCATCATGTCTCTGCCATTTCGCTCCTGATAATATCCTTCCGAGAAATCTCCTCTGGAAAACAGCTTCTGCGCCAGCTGCCGGTCAGCCTCATCAACCCGGAAGCCTTCCCGTCCCTTCTCCAGGTACAGATCGATGTGTCTGCGGTACATCGCAGTCACACCGGCGGCATACTCGGGGCTCTTCATCCTGCCCTCGATCTTGAACGATATAATCCCGGCGTCCACCAGATCCGGAATCAGCCGCAGCGTACAGATATCCTTCGGGCTGAGCAGATACTGCTCCGACCGCTCATTGATCTGTTTCCGGTTCCTCACGTCGGAAGGCTTCTCATACAGGTCCCAGGGAAGACGGCAAGGCTGCGCGCAACGTCCCCTGTTGCCGCTCCTGCCGCCGATCATACTGCTCATCAGACATTTTCCGGAATAACAGTAGCACAAGGCTCCATGCACAAATGTTTCCAGCTCTACATCTGTCTTCTCTCGGATCAGGCGGATCTCGGCAAGGCTCAGCTCCCTCGAGAGCACAACCCGCTCCGCGCCCATTTCCTGCAAAAGCCTGACACCATCAGGCCCTGTGACAGTCATCTGCGTGGAAGCATGCAAAGGAAGATCCGGAAAGATCTCCCTCAGAAAACGAAAGACACCGAAGTCCTGCACGAGCACTGCGTCCACGCCATGCTCATAGATCGGTGCAAGAAACTCCGGCAGCGTCTCTTTCAGCTCATGCTCCTTCAGCAGCGTGTTCACTGTCAGGTACAGCTTCGCGCCGTGAAGATGACAATAATCGATCGCCTCAAGCAGCTCCTGTGTCTCAGGATTTTCAGCAAATGCGCGTGCTCCGAACATGCTGCCGCCAGCATAGACTGCATCCGCTCCCGCATTTACCGCCGCGCGGATGGCGTCCATGCTTCCGCCTGGTGCCAGAAGTTCAACCATCCGACTCATGAATTATGACTTCTCTTTCTGAGACTGCGCTCTGCTGTCCGCCTGGCTGAGCCTCGCCTCCAGCATGGCAATCTTCTTCTGATAATCGTCCGCTTCTTCCTTGAGAGAAGTGATCCGCTTCTGATCCTCCTCCAGTCTCACCTGGGCGGAGACCAGCTCATGTCTCACCTCGTACAGTTCCCTGTCCTTGTCCGACAGATCCGCCTCAAGCTTCTCCACCTGACGCTTCGCCTTGAAATAATCGTCCGCCGTATTGAGATCCAGCATCAGACTCTTCTGTACGGAAGGAAGACGATTATAACCATCCAGAGCCTTCAGCTCCGTAATCCGGTTATTCAGGTAAGACGCTACCTGATGCAGGTAATCCTCACTCTCATACCCGCCCAGCTTATAGATCTTTCCGCCGATCACAACCTCTGTTACATTCTTCTTTTCCATGTGCTTCCCCTTACTAATTGATCATTCAGTAACAAGCGCAATCCCAAGATGCCGGTATGCCAGATCCGTAACCACACGCCCGCTCGGCGTGCGCATCAGGAAACCATTCTTGATCAGGTATGGCTCATACACATCTTCCAGCGTTCCTGCGTCCTCTCCGATCGCTGCGGCCAGATTGCTCAGTCCGACCGGTCCCCCTGAGAACTTCTCGATCATCGTCGTCAGAATCATGCGGTCCAGATTGTCGAGCCCCATCCGATCCACGTCCAGAAAGTCCAGCGCCTTTGCCGCCACATCGCCGGTGATCTCACCGTCATACATGACCTGCGCGATATCCCGGGTCCGCTTCAGCAGGCGGTTCGCAAGTCTGGGGGTTCCGCGGGATCTTCTGGCAATCTCCTGCGCACCCTTCTCATCGATCTCCACGCCAAGCACACGCGCCGAACGGGACACGATGGTCTTCAATTCCTCCGGTGTATAATACTCCAGATGATGGATCACACCAAACCGGTCCCTGAGCGGAGCTGTCAGCAAGCCTGCCCTCGTCGTCGCACCGACAAGCGTAAACGGCGGAAGATCAAGACGGATCGATCTTGCCGCAGCCCCCTTGCCGATCATGATGTCAATCGCGAAGTCCTCCATTGCCGGATACAGGACCTCTTCCACCTGCCGGTTCAGCCGGTGAATCTCGTCCACGAACAGCACATCCCCTTCACTCAGGCTGTTCAGTACCGCGGCAATCTCGCCCGGCTTCTCAATCGCAGGACCGGACGTGACCTTCATATTCACACCCATCTCATTGGCGATGATACCGGCAAGAGTCGTCTTCCCAAGCCCGGGAGGCCCATAGAACAGCACATGGTCCAGAGACTCCCCGCGCTTTTTGGCAGCTTCGATATAGATTTTCAGAGACTTCTTCGCCTTCTCCTGCCCGATATACTGTTCCAGTGTCTGCGGCCGGAGCTTAGGCTCCAGGCGAAGATCCTCTTCTGTTTCGTCTGTTGTTATGATTCTTTTTGGCATATGTTTATAATCCGATCAGCTTCAAAGCCTGCTTCAGGATATCCTGGGTCTCCATGCCTTCCGTCACCTTCACCTTACGGACTGCGCGAAGTGCTTCAGAGTTGGAGTATCCCAGCGCGGTGAGCGCCTGTACAGCGTCTGTCAGTTCTGTGTCAACCACTGCGGAAGACGCTGCCGAAGGAGCTGTGAAGTCATCTCCGCCCTGAATCGCATCTTCCAGCTTCAGCTTATCTTTCAACTCCAGAATCAGTTTCTTCGCGGTCTTCGCCCCGATTCCCGGCGCTCTGGAGAGTGCCTTGTCATCATCAGAGAATACGGCAAACCGAATATCATTCGCGCTCATCGCTCCGAGAATTCCAAGCGCAGCCTTCGGGCCAACGCCGGAGACGGAGATCAGGGTCTTGTAGACATTCAGGTCGTCCTGTGACAGGAATCCGTACAGACGGATCGCGTCCTCCGAAACAGACATATAAGTGTGGATTTTCACTTCCTCACCGGCGGGCGGCATATCTGATGCATCTCTGACGCTGACCAGAACCTCGAATCCGACTCCGCCGACTTCCACAATCACCCGGTCCGGTGACACCTGCGCGACGATACCGCGTAGAAAAGAAATCATACTTTTTATTCCTCTTGCAGGCCGGCCGGAACCGGCCTGCTTTCCGATAACCTGCTTCCAATCCGGCCGGCCTGTCTGCTGTCCGAATATCAGCTTCAGATCCGGCCCGGCCGGCGCCGGCGCTTCCTTATGCTTTCAGTGTCTCGATCGCAGCCTTCTCTACCGGGATGCAGTCTGCATAGCGGGCAGTGAATGTCTCGAAGCCTTCGATGTCCGCCGGATCCGCTTCCATGGTTTCACTCGCCATGTCCGCAAAGATCTTCTTCTCAAGCCAGTCTTCCAGGGTCTGGCCGTCTTCCTTCTTCACAAGGTACAGAGCCAGGAGTGCCATGCCCCAGGGACCGCCTTCTCCCGCTGTCTCAAGGACGCTGACCGGTGCGTGAACCGCCGCTGCCAGATAACTCTGCGCGACGCCCTTCGTCTTAAACAGACCGCCATGGCCCATGATGCGGTCGACCTTCATCTTCTCGTCCTTCAGCAGGATGTCAAGACCAAGCTTGACCGCTCCAAGGGAAGAGTACAGGTGCGATCTCATGAAGTTCGCAAGATTGAAATTGCTGTCCGGCTGTCTTGCGAAGAGCGGACGGCCTTCATTCAGATGCGTGATTCCCTCTCCCGAATAGTAGCCATAGGACAGCAGGCCGCCGCAGTCCTTGTCACCCTTGAGTGAATTCTCATACAGCAGGCCATACAGCTTGCCCGGATCCATCGGGAATCCTGCCAGCTCGGCAAACTCGCCGAACAGCTTCACCCATGCGTTCAGATCGGAGGTACCGTTGTTCGCATGGGACATCGCCACCGGATAGCCGGACGGCGTCGTAACCATATCGATCTCCCGGTACATCTTTGACAGCGGCTTTTCGCAGACGAGCATCGCAAATGTGCTGGTTCCGGCGCTGACATTGCCGGTACGGGGCGCAACCGCATTGGTCGCGACCATGCCGGTTCCCGCGTCGCCTTCGCTCGGTGCAAGTACAATGCCTGCCTTCAGTGTTCCGGTCTCGTCCAGAAGCTTTGCGCCAGCCTCGGTCAGAATACCGGCTTCCTGTCCTGCGCCCAGGACCTTCGGCAACACATCACGGAGCTTCCAGCTGTATCCATCCTTCGCGATCAGCTCATCGAACTTGTCAACCATCTTCTGGTCATAGTCAACGGTCTCAGAATCAATCGGGAAGATTCCGGATGCATCGCCGACACCAGTCACCTTCTCACCGGTCAGCAGGAAATGCACATAAGAATCCAGCGTCGTTACGAAGTCAACCTCTTTCAGATGCGCTTCCTTGTCAAGCATGCACTGATACAGATGGGCAATCGTCCAACGCAGCGGAATGTTGAAGTCGAACAGTTCTGTCAGCTCATCCGCCGCCTGCTGCGTGTTCGAATTCCTCCAGGTCTGGAACGGCGACAGCAGCTTCCCGTCCTTGTCCAGAGCAATGTAGCCGTGCATCATCGCGCTGATGCCGATCGCGCCGTAGGTATCCGGCGTAATGCCGTACTTCTCTTCCACATCCTTGCGCAGGTTCGAATAGCAGGTCTTCAGGCCATTCAGGATCTCCTCCTGAGAATAGGTCCAGATCCCGTCAATCAGGGAATTCTCCCAGCCGAAGCTGCCTGTCGCAAGGACCTCTCCGTTCTCACCGACCAGAACACCCTTGATGTTGGTCGATCCAAATTCAATGCCAAGTGCCGTCTTCCCGTTTTTAATTGCATCTCTGATTTCTGACATGTCTCTCTCCTTAACTCACTTTCCCTGACCGTAATACGCATTCGGTCCGTGCTTCCTCTGGAAATGCTTCTCCTTGATGTACTCCGGCGCGTCCGGCGCATCCGCATCAATCAGTTTCGTGATGAAGTCCATTTTCGCCACTTCCTCAAGGACCTTCGCATGATAGACAGCCTGGAAGCAGTCCTTGCCCCATGCGAACGGGCCATGGTTGCGGCAGATCACGCCCGGCACATAGACCGGATTGCGGCCTTCGAACGCTTCGATGATCACCTTGCCCGTGTTCTTCTCGTATCCCTCTTCCACCTCTTCCGGTGTGAGATTTCTGGTGCAGGGAATCGCGCCGTAGAAATAATCCGCATGTGTGGTTCCCTTCAGCGGGATGTCCTTCCCGGCCTGCGCCCAGCCGACCGCAAAGGTTGAATGCGTATGCACGACACCTCCGATCTCCGGAAATGCTTTGTACAGTTCCAGATGTGTCGCGGTATCCGTGGAAGGATTCAGGTCACCCTCGACCTTGTTGCCTTCAAGATCCATGACTACCATGTGCTCCGGCTTCAGTTCCTCATAGGAAACACCGCTCGGCTTGATCACAAACAAGCCCTTCTCACGGTCAATTCCGCTCACATTTCCCCAGGTAAATGTGACGAGCTCATACTTTGGAAGCTGCAGGTTCGCTCTGCAAACCTCCTCCTTCAGTTTCTCCAGCATGCATCCTTCCTCCTTACTGATTTTTCTTTGCTGTTGTCTTCTTCGCTGCTGATGCTTTTGTGGCTGTCTTTTTCGCTGTCGATGTCTTTTTCGCTGTCGATGTCTTTTTCGCTGTCGATGCCTTCGCGGCTGTTTTCTTCGTCGCAGCCTTCGTGGTCGTCTTCTTCTCTGCAGTCTTCACGGCCGTCTTCTTCTCCGCAGCCTTCGCGGCTGTCTTCACAGTACTCTTCCTGCCTGCAGCCTTCTTCGCAGCCGGCTTCTTTCCGGCTTCCTGCTCCGCGTCATGGATCATCGCAAGAGAACCGTAGATATTCGAATCATCACCGAGTGCCGCTGTCTTCAGCTCAACCGTCGGACGGATCGAAGTCATACAGTAACGGTCGATCTCTTCCAGCACCTTGTCACGGAACAGATCCCCGGTTGCCTCCACGACACCTCCGCCGAAGATCACGACATCCGGGCTGATGGTATTGATGAGGTTGCCGGTCGCAATCGCCAGGTAATGGCACGCACGGTCGATGGCCTCCTCCGTCACCTTGTCATGGTGGGCCAGCGCCTTCTTCAGGAACTTGCTGCGGAAGACTCCTTCCTTCACCTGTTCCGCCATCTCGGACTCTCTGCCGCGCGAAACCTGCTGCCTGATGTAGGAAGAGATGCCCTGTTTGCTGGAAAATGCTTCCAGGCATCCTCTCTGACCGCATCCGCACAGCGGTCCCTCCGGATCCAGAATCATATGGCCGTACTCTGCTGCCTTGAATCCGGTTCCGGTGAAAAGAGAGCCATTCAGAATCAGGCCGCCGCCCATACCGGTTCCGACAAAGAACCCGACGACATTGTTGTATCCCTTCCCGGCGCCATACTTATACTCACCGAGAACACCGACGTTCACGTCATTGCCGATATAGAAAGGAACGCCGAACTTCTCCTCGAGCGGCGTACGGATATCATAATTGCGGAATGGCAGATTCGGCGTGAAAAGGATAATGCCCTTGCCCTGGTCGATGACACCCGGCGCTCCGGCAGAGATCGCATTGATCTGGCTCTTCTTGATGCCGGACGTGGCAAGCAGTTCCTCCACAACACTCACGATGACATCCTGCACATTCTGTGATGAGCTTCCGGCTTCCGTAGACTTCTTCTTGTAGCGGCAGACAATCTGATCCTTGCTGTCAAAAATCGCCCCGAGCACCTTCGTCCCGCCAATATCCAGACAGATATTATACTTCTCAGCCATTCTTCTTCCTCCTCTATAAACGCAAGTTTATATCTGACGCAATCCGTTCGGACGCGAATACCGTAACCTCATGCCTCCTGTCATGTGTCATCCGAAACCGGGCATTTGCCCTATGCATCATATCATATCATAGTTTTGCGATTCACGCTTCATCGAATATGCGATATACTGAACCTGTACCGATCATACTTCAGAAAGAGGCAGATATGGAGAAAAATGACATTATCATCATCGGCATTGCCGGCGGGACCGGCAGCGGAAAGACAACCATCACCAAAAAGATTGAAGAACGGTTTCAGGAAGAAGTCACTGTCCTCTACCATGACGATTATTACAAGGCGCGCCATGACCTGACATACGAAGAGCGGGTGAAGCTGAACTACGATCATCCTGCTGCTTTCGATACCGAGCTGATGATCCGGGATCTCGCAGCCCTGAAAAGCGGTGTGGCTATCGACTGCCCGGTCTATGATTACTCGATCTACGACCGCACAGATCAGACGCATACCGTTACTCCCTCAAGGGTCATCCTCGTCGAAGGAATCCTGATCTTCCATGAGAAGGCGCTCCGGGACCTGATGGATATCAAGCTTTTCGTGGACGCAGATGCAGATGTCAGAATCCTGAGAAGAATCCTCCGCGATGTCAAAGAGAGAGGCCGTTCCCTGGACAGCGTGATCACGCAGTATCTGGGAACCGTCAAGCCCATGCATGAAGCCTTCGTGGAGCCGTCGAAGAAGTACGCGGACATCATCATTCCGGAAGGCGGCAAAAACCTGGTCGCGCTGGACATGGTGCTCAACCGGGTACAATTCCATCTTGACTCCCATGACAGATGATCTGTCATGGCAGCCAACAGACAGAAGACAGCCATGGACAATAACGCAGCAACTTCTGCCTGCCGAAAACAGATTCTACGATTGAATACCAAAAAAGCGCTGATGAGGTTTTCAAAACCTGTCAGCGCTTTCCTGCGTTTTATTATCTGAGGTGTATATTCCATTGAGACTTGTTTTTCGACAAGGTAACGATCAGGCAAAACCACTTACCTGAGATGGCTCATGATCTGCAGCATTCTCTCCTGCGCATTGACCTTCGTGATGACTGTATAGCCGGAGTCGTACCAGTTCAGGTTTTCCGCTTCAGATTCCGCATTCCCGGCATCACCAGCTTCTGTTGAAGCACCATCACCGGCATCTGCCGATGTACCATCGCCGGCGTCTGCCGAAGCACCATCACCGGCGTCTGCCGAAGCTGAAATCTCGACGCTCTTTTCTTCCATAAGATACTGTGACAGCATCTCCACTGCATGGAATCCCATCTCATAAGGATTCTGCGCTACCGTCACCATGTTCGCATACTGTTCATCATTCATGATCCGGTCGCAGATCGAACCGTTCCCGTCAAATCCAAGAAATACCGTGTTTTCAAAAGCAGGGTTCGAACTGGCTTCTTCAAGTGCATTGACAGCGAGTACATCATTGTAGCAGGCGACAATCGCAACCCCGTCCGGGTTGTCCTTCATGATCTGCTTTATCGCCTCCCGGGCTCCGTCAGCACTCTTATCCGTCGGATAAACTGCATCCAGCCAGATGCCGCCGTTTTCTTCGACTCCTTTCCGGAATCCGTTCATGCGGACCACCTGATTCGCATCTTCCTCGGAGCCGCCGATCATGACGCACCCTGGCTTCTCCCAGCCGGCCTGCAGCGCCATCTCAACAGCTTTCTTTGCCCCTGCCGCGGCAGCGACTTCATTGTCCATACCGGTTCCGCCGATCACACAGTCTGCATCGATCGGGGCATTCATGGCAATGACAGGAACCGTCACATCGCGCAGGACATCTTCTATACTTTCTCTGTTGATCGCGGAGATGACATATGCGTCATAAGTTCCGGAATCCAGATCTTCCTGAAGGAGCATGGCCTGTTCGTCTGACGCAATGGAACTGGTCGCCTCCTGCACGTCGACGATGACAGAAGGATCCACGGTATCATAAGCGAGACAGCCTTGCTTGACATATCCCCAGTACTCAGAAGAAAATGAATGCGTGAGGACAGCGATCCTGCTGACCTGGTCAGGTTCGGCTTCCTGCGCAGCGAAACTGTGGACAGGCAGCACCATAAGCCCAGCCTGCAGCAGAAGGCATGTCCCTGTCAAAGCCTTCAGAACGCTTCCTATACACTTCCACCGATGCTCCGGCTTCCTCATGCCTGCCCTCCGAAAATCTGGTCTCTGCCATTCTCCTTCGCATGGTACAGATTGTCGTCCGCCATACGGATCAGTGTACGGAGATCCTCGACGCTGCTGCAGTCAGCCGATGCCAGGCCGCCGCTCACTGACACAGGGATCTCATGTCCCTGGAAAGATATCTTCCGGAATTCCTTCAGCCTTGCAGCCTTCGCGCGTGCTTCTTCATCCGGAATATCGACCATCAGCATCAGGAATTCATCCCCGCCATAACGGAAACACGAATCCTTCCCAAACACAGACACAAAGAAAGCAGCTCCCTGCCTGAGTGCCTCGTCTCCCGCGTCATGTCCTTCCTTGTCATTGATATCCTTAAAGTGATCGAAATCAATAAAGAGCATGGACACATGCTTCAGTGCGCCTTCGAGGTCTTCAAAAACTTTACGGAGCATATGCCGGTTGTTGATGCCTGTCAGCTCATCGGAATAAGAGATCTGACTGAGCGTACGCATATTTTTCCTGATCCGGAGGTTCATCAGGACCATCATGGCTACGAACACACAGATCAGGATAATCATGATCTCAGCCACCAGCTCATTGCCCGTGATCCAGCCACCTTCCCACATGCCCTCCAGCAGCATGGTTCCGTTCGGCACGGAGAAACAGTACCGGACAGGGTTTTTCAATTTTCCTTCCGTATCATCATACAGAATTTGATTTCCTGTCTTGGAATCCATACGGGAAAGACGGACACTCGACTGCGCGCTCATTCCGCCCAGATGGAATTCTGAAACCAGATCCGAGACCCGGACCGTTACGATGGAGTATCCCCAGAAAGAAGCCTTGCCGACCCGGTCCTTGGAATAAACCGGATGACAGAAGTACAGCCTGTAATCTCCGTCCTCCAGAAGCTGTGGAGAAGACACCGTATCAAGACCGGTATACCTGGAGCGGACCGCGCTGTCGGCAAAGCTGCTGTCACGCTCCACATCGAGCCCGATCAGATCAGAAAAGGAATACGGGTAGACGTACTGGATGATGCCGTCAGGCGCCACCATCATGCTCTCCACTTCTTCACTTCCGTAGTCCTTGAGAATCTCCTCGGAACGATTCAGGTAATCCTTCACCTCTCCGCCATCTGCCAGAATCAGGCTGTCCCATACAACCGCAAGGAATCCGACAGACTTGAACTTCCCGGAAATCTGATAATCCGCAACCGTCTTCAGCTCAACCTGAACCATCGATCTTCTGGAACGCTGAACAGAGACGTTGATCAGCGTGATAATCGCTGCAACGCCTGCAATGATCAGTATCAGTTTAAACCAGATCGAACGGAACAGTTTCATAAGCCGCGGCCGGAGCCTCCATCCTGATAAAGCCTGTGTATGCCAGAAACTCTAGAGTATTATCATATCATAGATTCAAAACGATGTCTGCAAAGGATCTAAGATCAGGCAGCTTTCCCTGCCTTCATATCGATCATTTTGCATACATCTCCAACAAAAAACCGCATAGCTGAAAGGAATCTTATCATTCCATCAACTACGCGGATTGTCTCAAGCAGATGACGGGAATCGAACCCGCCTCCCCAGCTTGGGAAGCTGGTGTTCTACCGATGAACTACATCTGCATAAAGAGCCGGAAATGGGACTCGAACCCGCGACCTACGCATTACGAATGCGTCGCTCTACCGACTGAGCTATTCCGGCACGCTGTCTGTTTCGTGACAACGGAATCATTATAATGTCTGACAGGATCTTTGGCAAGCACTTTTTTACAGTGTGTCCTGTGCGTCCCCAACGATATCCTGTATTTCAAACGAAAGCCTGTATCCCGGATTCTGTCCCAGTGCTTCCCAGGCGCGGCGGATCCGGACCAGAGCGATCTCCGCGTTCACACTGCTGGTATCGGTCAGGATCACCATATACTGGGAAAGTCCCAGCTGGCACTCCACGTCCGTCTGGCGGACAGACTGCTTCACGACCGTCGCAAGATTTTGCATCCACTGATCATGAAGCTGCGGATCTGTCAGGTCCTTCGCAGAGGATTCGGCTGCCTCCATCGTGATCAGGACAAGCTGCACCTCGCAGGTGTTCCTGCGGGCGTATCTTCTGAGGAAATGATAGATCTCCTCGAATCCGAAGCTGTTGGTCTGAAGGGCTCCGTTTCTCTCATCTTCTCTTCCCAGAAGCGAGCGAAGCTGGACGATGCCCAGCAGATCATCTGTGTCTGTTCCGTGCATCGCAAAGTTCTCATCCATATCTATCATCTCCAACATAATATCTACAAACTGCGGATCAAACTGTGTTCCTTTGCCGTTCACCAGCTCCCGCCGCGCGCTCTCCTGCGAATAAGCATTGCGGTAGCTACGTTCGCTTGTCATGGCATCATAAGCGTCCGCTACGGCAATAATCCTGGCTTCCTCAGGAATCTTGTCTCCCGCCAGCGCGTCCGGATATCCGGAGCCGTCATAACGCTCATGATGGCTTCTGGCGCCGATCTCGATCCCCGGCATATGTGTGATATCAGAGAGAATCTCTGCACCGACGCTCGGATGGGTCTGAACGATACGCATCTCTTCCGGATCCAGTTCCCCGGGCTTTTTCAGAATCCTGTCAGGAATACCGATCTTTCCGATGTCATGCAGTATGCTCATGTAATACAGCCGGTGCAGGTACTCCTCACTCTTTCCTGCCCTGGCCGCAATCTCACGCGCGTACATCGCCACTCGGTTCGAATGGCCATTGGTATAGTGATCCTTGGCCTCTATCGTATTGACGAGCGTGGTGACCATCTGCATGTTCATGTTCATGGCCTTCTCGCGCTCCCGCTCCTGCGCTTCGGCATCCTTGATGTCCAGGAAACGGTCAACCATGCGGACCGCGATCAGTCCGCCCGCGACCAGAATGATATAGGCAAGAACCGCGTCAGGAAGGAACTGTGTGTCATTGTCCCCGCCCTTCATGGTCAGATACCAGCGCACGAGAAGCAATATGGTCTCGCACAGAAGGCTCAGCAGCAAGGCTGCCGTACACAGTTCCCTGTCTCCGTAAACCGTACTCAGAAAGACGGGAATCAGGAACAGCGCCATCAGGATCGGATAGGAATAGTGAAATGTGCCGATGACAGCAGACATGAGTACCAGGGTCATGACCGGGACGTAATTCATCGCCCGTTCGTCCCTCTCCCGCTCATAATGCTTCTGAAACAGGACAGCGCCCAGATACAGCACCAGGTTGATCCCGCCGGGAAGAACCAGGTGCCACATCAGATATTCGGAAACCGGCTGGCTGTAGTTCTCCAGACCAAACCGTATGAAGAAGAAAACCACCTCTCCGATCAGGGCAGTCAGAAAGAAGATGAAGCATAGCCTCATACTGATCTTTCGTAAAGACTGTATCTGCGTCCTCATACCTGTCTGGCACCTTTCTTCCGGTGTTCGTATGTAACCATCGAAAACATTTTAGCATCACAAGGACTTCCAAACAAGTAACAGACGTGCTATATTTAAAAAGCGTTCCGGTTCACCGGCAGATCTGCAGGTGTTCTCGGCTGTTAGGGGCGGCTGAGTTAACCGGAGACAATCGGGAGGTATAAAGAATGATGAGGGGACAAGTGTCTAAGTTCCTGGGAGCTGTCGCACTCTCAGGCGCCCTGCTGACGACAAGCGCAGGGTCAGTATGCGCCTATGATGCCGAGAAGACTGCTCAGGTCGGAATGGTCCGCGGGGATCTTGCCACGTGGACACAGCGGGGCGAAAGCTTCGAAGAGAACCGTGAGCTTTCCATCAACGGCTCCTCGCCGCTGTCGAGGATGGGCTGCAGCTATTATGCGACTTTTTTCATGCTCTGCAAGATGGGTCTCAAGAGCCAGCTGACCGACACCGCATGGGAATTCGCCCTTGACTGCGCGAAGAAAGGGGTAGCCTGCGAAGGAACCGGCTACTTCGATCCCCGCTCGATCAGTGTCATGACCGACGGACGTGTGGAGTATGTCGAAGAAGGCAACTACGAGAACTATTATGACGGGCAGGCTGCCGTCGGAGAATGCACCAGCACCCAGGACGTGATCGACCTGCTGAAGTACTACACAAACAAAAAGGGGTACTTCTGCGTCGTATGCTGCCTGGGCATGGTCACGAATTATCAGGGAATCGAGTACAACTCCGCCGGTCATTATATCTTTGTCGACCAGGTGCTGGACGATGATCTTGTCATCGGCGATCCCGCATTTCCGGGCACAAGATGGTCCGAAAACTGGGGTGCCCACGGGGCCCAGATCGTCAAGATCTACTGCTATCGTCTGCGGGATAAAAAAGGCCTGCAGGTAGATCCCGGCAGGCTTCAGTCCATGTATATCGTCCGCAGTTTCGAAGAATACTGATTCTCCTTCTATATTCTGCAGCTTCGAGGAGTACGGATTCTCCTTTTAGATTCCGCAGCTTAGAGGAATACGGATCCTCCTTTTTTCACAAGATGAGCCGGCACTGATCTGCCGGCTCATTCTCTTTCTGATGGAATCTCTCTTACTTATCGAACCTGGTCAGATTATTACTCTGTACAACCGACACCAACGCACTGTAATAGTTCGATGCCGCAGCATATCCGGAGTGCCCTACAATATAGCAGGCTGTCGACCAGTCACGGACACCGAAGATACTCGGAATATACGTGTGCATGAAATCAACGTAATCCTCCAGACTTTCTTCCCAGCTGCTGTAGCTGCCGTAGCTGTTGCCATGATAGATCCCGAACAGATTGTTGCGATAGACATTCGCGCCGAAGCCCGTCTCGACACAAGCCTGCGCGACCACCAGCGAAGCCAGAATATTGTTCCGCACCTGGTTGAGACGCGCCATCTCACCAACCGTATTGATGAATCCGTTCTTCTTCCCCGCGTACTTGCACTTAACGAAATTGCCGTCCTCGTCAAAGATACACTTGATCCCGTTGATCTTGACCGTACAGTCGATCGCCATGGAACAAACGACACGCTTCTTTCCCGTTTCACGGAAATAGTACTCTTTCTTACCGCGCTTAAACCAGCCGCGGACCAGCCTTCCCTTCCTGGAACCCTTCTTGTAAGCAAAGTACCTGCGTCCCTTAAATGTAATCCATCCGGTCTGTCTCTTTCCGTCCTTCAGGAAATACCAGTTCCCATTCTTTTTGACGAATCCGGTTTTCTTTTTATTCGTCTTTGCCTTCTTTTTCTTCTTCGTCTTTTTCTTGGATTTTGCCCAGGCAACAGTAGAATTCATCTGAAGAACAGGAGCTGCGGCCACCTGAAAGGCCAGCATCACAATCAGACAGATCAGAATACGCCTGAATGTTCTTTTCCCATCTATCACTCTGACTCTCCCTTCAGCACATGTCGATGTGTCAATACCATTTGTCAGGTTCCATTCGATTTCATTTCAAATCGATAAAGATGAATGTAATGTCATTCTAATGGTAAAATCCTGTTTGGTCAAGTAATTATGTAAGATATTTGTAATATTTTCGCAATAACTAAGCTTCTTCGTCCATTTCAATTGGCTTGATTCCGTATTCCTCCTCCAGCTTTTCGTTCAGTTCCTCCTCCAGATCTTCCGTTGCAGCCTTGATCTTTGCGCCATCCGCAAGGTCACGCAGAAATTGCGGCCAGGCCTGGTCCAGCCCGGAATACAGCTCCATCGTCGGCTCATAAGTCCCATAATATTCATTGAATGTCTCGTAAAGCTGCATCGTCTGGTCATCGCCGTACAGGCCATCCAGATCCCGGCCGTTCAGCCTTCTCCGTGCCGGGAAGCAGCCGGACAGAAGGACCGCGTCCCTGTACGCGTCCTCGTCTGTCATCAGATACCGGACAAATGACATGGCTGCGTCTTTCTGCTTCTGATCCTTCGCCGCGTTCACGCCCAGCGCGCCGACTGTCCCGGTCAGAAACGGCGTGTTCTTGGCGTTCGGGTACATCATCGGAAAGATATGCTGCACCTGGCCGCCGTTTTGTTCCATCGCAGCCTTCTGCTTTGCCGGGTTCCAGTTGAAGGTCAGAAATACTTCCCCGTTCAGGAACGCTTCATTCTCATCGTCCCCGTTCATCTCCGGATCATATTCGATCCCCTTGCCGGAAAGCTTCCGCAATGTGGTGAAGACATCACAAATCTTCCCTGATCCGATCTGGAAAGAGGAACGATACTCGTCCACCAGACCCGTATTGAAGAAGTTCGATACGAAGCACATGAACGCTCTCTGCCCGATTTCATCTTTGCAGTAAACCTTCCCGACGATGCCATCAGAAGCAACAGCTTCATCGTTCCCATCTTCTGACGCACCCATGGCAGTATCATCAGATGCGTCATCGGACGTATCATCAGCATCCCCTTCCGACTCCGCATTCTGCACCAGAACATCATGTACGCGCAGCACTGCATCGATAAATCCGTTGTCCTTCCAGGAATGCACCTCTTCATTCAGATACTGCAGCGCCCCGGCTTCCTGGAACACATCATAGTTGATCGCCATCGAGAACACATCCCGAAAGAGTGGAACCGCATACCATACTTCTTCCCGGTTCTTTGCGGTGTCACGCATCTCCGAGCGGAATTCACTCTGCGTCTTCTCATCCCACAGCGCTGACAGATCCTCCATCCGACCGGCATTGCCCCAGTTCGTGACGATGTCCTCCGGCGCTGCAAGCACAACGTCCGGTCCATCCTCCGCATCCAGCACAGTCTCAATCTCTCCGGCGCCCTCTCTTTCGTCCAGAATCCGCACTTCAACTTCGATCTGCGGGTAATCCTCTTCAAACGCACGCACGAGAGACTGCACCTTCTCTTCGTCGTCATACGCTCCCGTCGGACAGATCCACCATGAAATTGAGGTCTTCTCTGCACCTTCCCCATAAACAGCGGCCCCGGTTCCCATCATGCACGAGACCGCGGCCGCCATAGCAATCCATCTGCGAATACTCTTTACACGCATCTTTACAACAATCCTCCAGACATCTCCCTGCTCACATCGCTCTGTATGTACTTATTCTTTCACACATACAGAGCGATGTACACATACTTCTATGCACACACAAAGCTGCATAACACAGCATAAATCTTCCGGTATGTGTCCGCATCATAATGCACACCGTCTACCGTATTAAAAGAGTTCTTCACCAGATAATCATAGGAATCGATGATCTCAAATCCGGTGAGGCCCCTGGTAACCGTACTGTTAAACTGTGTGACTTGCTCATTCTTAACCAGGTATTTGTTCTTATTTGCTTTCTTGTCCTGCACCGGGTTGACCGTCATAAAGTACACCCTGGCCAGCCTGCCCTTCAGCTTATCTCCCAATGAACGAAGGGTAGAAATATAACTGGACGCCTCCCACAGGTCATTTACACCAAGGTTAAATACAATAGCCTTTCCTTTGACGTCCATCTTATTCAGCTTCGGAATCACCTTCTCCTTCAGCCAGACAAGGCCTTCTCCCTGCTGACAGATCCAGGCTGCCTTCCCGCCAACCACACTCTTCATACCCATAAAACGGGAATCTCCGATCAGGATCATCATGTTCTCCTGAAATTTCCTCGGCGGGACATACTGCTCAATCGTACGAACAACCTTACTCTGTTTCTTCTTTTTGACACGGATCTTCGCGCGGAAACGATAAGTTACGCCATCATATTCAACCGCGATCACAGCCTTGCCGGTTCGCTTCGCCTTCACAACACCATTTTTCTTCAGTTTAATCAGGTTTTGACCTGAAATTACGGTCCACTGCAGCGGCTCATTCACTCCCTTCAGCTTCAGCCTGACCTTCTGCCCGACCCGCATCTTGAAGTTCTTCTGAACAGAAGCAGCCTCCGGTCTGCAGGCCAGCATCAGACTCATCAGGACACACAGAACAAAAATCACAAGTCCGGCATGCGGCAGTATACGCAAGCCGGATCGTTTCAACAAAGACATTCCCCTCATGATCTCACTCCCCTTCCTGAATTTCTGTCAGTTCGGTTTACTCCCCCCATCACAACGATGCTGTCATTGCAGCACGTATGCAGTGATTATAGCACAACAGGAGTCCCTGTACAAAACAGTACAGAGACTCCGCCAAATCTGTCTTACGAATTGTGCATGCAGGACCCCTTATCCTGTCGCACGCTGCACCCTTCCTGCCCGCATTACTTCTTCACCGTTACCTTGCATTTCGCAAACTTACCATCTTGTGTGTAAGCATATATGTTGCATGTCCCAGCTCCAACAGCCTTGATCTTGCCGCTGCCCGAGACTGTCGCAACCTTGTTGTTATCAGTCTCGTATGCCACCTTACGATGTTTGGCGGCCTTCAGCTTTCCTTTCTTCTGTGTTGCTTTCAGATTAAACGTCTTGCCCTTCTTCAGAGTGACCTTCTTTTTGTTCAGCTTAACGGACTTTGGATTACCCTTTTTTCCGCCGCTGGTTGCGACATGTATGGTTCTCGAAGCTGCCAGGATGTTTCCATTCTTATCGTATGCGGCCACAAAGTATTTGTAATACTTTCCTTTCTTCAGTTTGTCCTGAGTGAAGCTTGTGCCCTTCACTTCCTTCAGCTTACCATACTTCGCTCCACAAGGCGCACCGTACACCACATAGCCTGCAGCCTTCGGCACAGCTTTCCAGCCAATCCTGATCGATGTCTTTGTAATCTTCTTCGCAGTCATCTGAAGAAGGCTGAAAGTGGATCCCTTTGGATCGCCATTCTCGCTGATTGACTTTGCCTTCGCTTCCAATGTTTTCCGGGTACCGAGAACAGGATCAGGGGTAGGGACCCCATTCGGGTTCGGGTTTGTCTGTGGTTCTTTCTGACCGGGTGCGGAATCTTCTTTCTGATCAGATCTGGAATCCTCCTTATTCTGGTCAGGTTTTGGATCCTCCTCTCTCTGATCCGGTTTCGGATCAGCCGGCTTTTCATTGATCACAAAGGTTCCTGTCGCATAGGTTCCTGTCAGATTTCCATTTCCGGAAGGCGTTATCTTTATCGTCGCATTCCCGGCTGCAATATTGTCGGAATACTCCACCGTATAGTCTGCTTCCGGAAGAACCTGTCCATTCAGCTTTGCGGTTACGGCCGGATTCAGCTCTGATCCTGTCCAGGTCTGGTCTGATGCCGAAACGGTAACATGACTGATATCAGCAGCCAGAATGGTAAATGTTGCTTCTTTCTCCCCGGTATAATTCCCGCAGCCAACCGCTTTCACACTGGCCTGTCCTGCATTCGTATAATCCTGTTCCATATCATATGATACTGAATAGTCTTTTGCATTCTCCAGCTTTGTTCCATTCTTTTCAACCGAAAGGGTTGTTGTAACCGGAGCACCCGTATAAACTACATCACTCGCAGTAACTTCCGCATCTGTCAAAGGCGCCGGACTGATTGAGAATTCTTTTTCTGCAGTATCCGTATAATTTCCCGTGCCAGTCAAAACCATCTTTGCAGTCCCGGCATTGACATTATTCTCATATGCCAGCGTGTAATCAGCTGCTGCCGGAAGCAAATGGTCTGTCGTTTCAACGCTCTCCACAATCGGTTCGATCGCCTCTCCGGTATAGATAAAGCTGTTTTCCTGAAGCGTCACTTCCGCTCCTGCCATGGATGCCGGAAGGATCCTGTAACCCTTCTTTGCCGAATTCGTTAAGTTGCTACCTGTTGCCGTGATCGTCGCAGTCACATCTCCGGCATTCACATTTCCTTTTACTGAAACATCATAATTTTCATCGGAAATGACATTGCCATTGATCTTGACGCTTACCTGGGGATCTACTGTTCCACCTGTATAAGTCACATTAGACACTTCAATGTTGACATTGCCAGCTGTTAATGATGTCGGATTTATAGCAAAAGTCTTTGTCACAGCATCCTTGTAATTCCCATTATCCGCTGCGGTTATCGTTACGGATCCGGCCGAATCACCGGCATTCACATTTTCACCATATGAAACTGTGTATTCCGTATCCAGCAGGGTCAGAACGCTGTCACCACTGCCTGTCCTGACCGTTACAGCATCTATCTCCGGCCGATGCTGCATTCCATCATAAAGCACCTCACTGCCGGACAGCTGTACCGTTGCACCGCTGATAGAAAGCGGCTCAATCGTAAAGGTTTCCTCTTCGGAATTCTTCAGTACGCCATCTGCTTTAGCAGTTACAGTCACCACACCTGTTCCGGCATTGATGTTCTTATCATATGCCACACTGAAGTTCTCTTCATTTTCATTCGGAACACTATAGTTACCGATTTTCACATACACCTCAGGTGTATTAGCTGATCCTGAATAAATATATGTATCCTTGCTAAGCTGAATCGTTACCTGGTCCGATTCCAAAGACGCTTGTGAGATCGTAACTGTCGCGTCCTGATAACCGGTATAGTTCCCTGTTCCGGTTACTCTGACCAGATACTTTCCGGGAATGACATATAGTTCTTTATCTCTGACAGATTGACCATCTGTTCCGGATTCTGTCGCCACTCCCGGCAAGGTAACAGAATAATCTTTTCCGGCGATAAGTGTTCTTCCGCCAACTTCTACCTTTGTCACCTCGGGGTTCTGTACTGTTCCATTGAATACCAGCTCGCTGGCTTCAAGTGTAATATTCACATTCTCAGCAGTAGAAAGATCTGCTTGTTTGATCGTAAAGTCTAATGGTCCGGCTGAATCTTTCAGGTTTTCAATATTGGAAGGCGATACTGTCACCTTTGCCGTACCGGCATCCGTATTGGAGGCATATTCTACCTTATAATCAGCCTCAGGAAGAACCACTGCCGCTCCGCCTTCCCCGCTCAACTTTACTTCTACTGCAGGCGTGATTGGTTCCCCTGAATAAGTATAAATCGCGTCAGGGTTCTTGAAAGCAATCTGAGCATCATTGAGTGAAGCAGGTTTTATTGTAAAGGTTCCGGTCTTTGTTCCTGTATAGTTTCCTTGTCCGGTCACTGTGATCGTCGTATTACCGGCAGCTGTCGCTTTATCAGGTGTATAAGTATAATCCTGACTTGCTGTCAGTTCAGTATCTCCCTTTGATACAGTCACAACCGGTGACAGCTGCTGACTGGTATAGGTCTGTTCCGGGATCGAAATATTACAATCATTAATCGGCGCCGGATTGATTGTAAATGTCTCCTGTCTTGTTAAAGAGTAATTGCCTTTCCCTGTTATCGTGACGGTTCCGGTTTTTCCTGCATTAATCTTTTCTCCGGTTATTTTTGTTATTTCGTAATCCGTTCCAGGAGTGAGGACCTTTTCGTCTTCTTTTCCTTTGTTAAAGGTCAATACAATCTCAGGTGTTACTTCAGAACCACTAAACACTGGTGTTGATACTTCCGCTGTAATTGTTCCATGTCCGATTGGTCTGGGATCTATTACGATATACTTCGAACTGATCGAGCCGGCATACTTACCGCATCCGGTCACAGTAAACCTCTGAATATAATTATTGCTGGGATTAACATTGTCAGAGTAACTTGGAAAGGAAACAGTATAATCCTGATCAGCAACAAGTTCCTTATTATCCAGCATCACTTCTAACTCCGGGATAATAGGATTCCCGGTGTAGTAGTATCGGTATGAATTCCTGTCAGCATTTGTAATGCTCACATCAGCCTTCGAAATATCTATGCCGATTGTCACTGTACAAGAACTGGTTATTTCACCTATTCTTGCCGTAATCGTTGTGGAGGTTCCAATTTCTCCTACAGCTGTAACATTCCCGTTTATATCAACCGTTGCAACCGATTCGTCTGCACTGGACCAAATTGGAATTGTTTCACTGGCATTGGCCGGAAGGATTTGCGTCTGGATCTTTCTTGTCGCTCCTTCCGTAAGGGAAAGATTCTCAGGAATCAAAATCGACTCCACCGGAGTTATGGCAAAGAACTGAACCGTATAGCTTGCAGTAACATCACCTGTAATGCTTACTTCAAAAACATCCCCGGAACGATAAGAAACATTATCCGGGCGAAAGATTATACACCCTGGCTGCCCGTAATTTTGATTATTGATTTTATAGTAATACCCACTTTTCCCGGGATTTTCTTCCGTGGATTGTTGGTTGAATGCCCAGGATCCAATCTCTTGCCCATCACGCTTCTGCTTTAATGTAACTACAGCATTTGAAATTGTTCTTCCAAGAGAATAACTCCATGCAAGGGTTTCATCGAAATAATCTACCGGCATATTCTGGGCAGGCCAAACAACACCTGTCTGCCCTCCTGCACCAGATTCATCAAAAATGCGTATTGCTGAATACTTCCCACTGTGTCCGAACCCAACAGCCTGCAGTTTTGGATTGATTTGCCATCTTCTATGACCAAGGCATGTAAGATTGAATCCGGATTCATCGGACATCCAATCCAATGTAGTATCTGCAAGAGGACGGTCGTAACTTGCCCATGCCAGATTGGACGTCGAAGTACCGGCATAACCCAATTGGTATAGATCGTCTGCCATCCCTTCAGGCTGTGGGGGTTCATGATTCATTTCATCATTCACATCATTAATGAAAGCGCCTGCCTGTGCCATTTTTGTATAGTTTTCATCCAATTGAACATTGTAAGATAAACCTGCAATGTAGCGAATTGTATTAAGCATTTTCAGAGCATCCTGCATAACTGCGTTTGATAATGCTCCTTCATCTCCCATTACATATGAGCCTTTGGATTTATCCGGTGTTTTCTCATATGAAGTGGTCAGATATTGCGGACCATTCATAGATATATAAGCCCGTATTTCATCCGGCGTATGTACATCGACATTCACCCCGGTAGAAGCATTCGCAGATATTGAAAAAGCAATCATAAACGCTAATAACAACAGCGTCCCTATCCATCTCCCAGGATTCTTTCTATCAAAAGCAATCATCATAATTATGTCTTCTCCCGTTTTTATATACTCTTTCAGTCTTATACCGATGCTTCAAAAACAAATACTTTCCATTCTACAGCAGGCTTTCTCATACATTGCCAATAAATTCCATGAAAGAGTCCCCTCACATCTGTTTGGGGACTCTTCCAATCTTAGCTAACAATTGTCTTTTCAGGCTGCCTCCAGCCACGACGGAAAATCCCTTCCGTCAAAAGCCTTCCGCCAAATCTTGTCCGGCTCAGCCGCCTTACTTCTGCGACTTCTTCATTCTCCTCCTCATGAATACCAGGAAGACTGCCGCCGCTGCCGCAACCATCATCGTGATGAGCATCGGAATAATCGGCGTCTGGTCTCCGGTTCTGACTGCACTCTGTGTGGAACCACCGGTGCGGTCTTCACCATTCTGACCATTCTTCTTGTCACGGTTCTCACCGTTCACGCCTGTCTTCTTGTTGGTAACTGTGATGCTGCCACCGTCGACTCCGCGGTAATCCAGACCATTTTCGCCATAAGAGATCTTATAGCCGAAGTTCTTCGAACCGCTCTTGATCACCGATCCGCTCTTCGTCACCTCAGCGACATAGAACGTATCCGCGTACGGCAGGTTCTTGAATACGGTGGACCCGGTCGACTTATTGTTCAGAGTAACCTTCTGAATCGAAGTTCCGGAAACTCTGTTCGTAAAGCCCGCATCCGTGAACAGCGCGAAGTAGAATGTTTCCTTTACATTGAGTGCCTTTCCGCTTGCACTGACAACCTTCTTCTTGACCGTCAGGTTCACCGGTACATATGCACCCTTGACACCGCCCTTCATTGTATTCTTAATGATTGCTTCCGCACTCGGGTTCGCAGAACTCAATGTGCATGTGCCATTGTGGACCTCTGCCTTCGAAACCGTGGACGAAGAAGTCATCGGCTTACCGGTCTGATCCGTCTCAGCTACATAGTAGGTTCCAAAAGCCAATCCGTAGAAGGATACCTTCGCGTTATACGCATTCTTCAGAACGATCGGCTTGACGTCACTTACACGCTTCGTCAGATTCTTATCGGAGAACAGCGCCGTATAGAACGTCTGGTTGACAACTTTGAATGCACCGTTCTTCTTCAGCGTATACTTGTTGACTGTAATCGCACCGGAGCCCTTCGTCGTCTTTTCATCCTGGACGAGTAACACACCGCTGTCATTCTTCGTTCCTGAATACTTCACCGTTCCATCTTCAGCAATCTGGAACGTCGTATCCGCAGCAACGCTATAGTTCTTCGGTGCCACCGTCTCACGAATCGTATAGGTATCACCAACTTTGATCTTCTGCAGTACATCATCCGGCAGCGCGTAAGGCTTGTCATTCGACGTCCACTCATGAATCAGAGTGCCGCTCTTATCCAGAATCTCAAGTTTGGCTCCTGTAAGCATCTTCGTGTTATCACTTGCATCGACCTTGGCAAACTGTACTGTGATCTTCTCATCGATCAGATCATACGTACCAGTCTTCTCATTATACTTCAGATCGGAACCGCTGAATGTCACCTTTCCTTCATTTGAAATGTTGATTGTTACTTTGTTCGCGAACTTGTAGCCCGCCGGAGCACCATCTTCGATGAGGGTATAGGTCTTTCCAGCCTCGAGTTTCTCACCGAAATCATGATCCGTGCCTGCCTTGGAAGTAAACTGATCAACCAGCTTTCCGTCTTCGTCATAGATCGAAATGACTGCTCCATCAAGCTCCTTGCCGCCCGCGTCTGTCTTCTTGACATGGAAGTCAATCAGTGCATCCTCTACCAGATAAACCTCATTGCCATCCTTGTCTTTCGTTGATGTCTTGCTGCTGATAATGTTGCCCTTCTCATCAACCTTAATCGTGATGTTGGAATCATAGCCATAACCCTTAGGCGCTACGGTTTCCACAAGCACATACGTCTTGTTGGTTTCCAGCACGCTGCCGAAGTCATGCGTTTCATCCTTCTTGGACGTCCAGCTGTCAAGAGCCTTGCCAGTCGGCTTACCATCTTTGTCAGCCTCAAAGATCTCAATCTTTGCGCCTTCAACTTCCTTGGCATTGTCGCCCACCTGCGTCTTGTTGACGTTGAAGTGGATGGCTTCGTCGATCAGGTCATAAGTCTTGGTATCTTTATTGTAAACCAGACTGTCACCGGTGAATGTCACCTCGCCTTTTTCGGTAATATCGATCGTAACCTCATTCGCGAACTTGTAGCCCGCCGGAGCACCATCCTCACGAAGGATGTACTTCTTGCCTGCTTCAAGTTTTTCACCGAAGTCATGATCCTCACCAGCCTTGGAGGTGAACTGATCAATCAAAGTCTCACCGGTTTCGTCATAGATCGAAATGACTGCACCGTCAAGCTCCTTGCCGCCCGCGTCCGTCTTCTTAACGTGGAAGTCAATCAGCGCATCCTCTACCAGATAAACATCATTTCCATTCTTGTCTTTTGTTGCTGCCTTACTGCTGGTAATGTTGCCCTTCGCATCAACCTCAATCAGGATATTAGAATCATAACCATAACCCTTAGGCGCTACGGTTTCCACAAGCACATATTTCCTGCCGGTCTCCAGTACGCTTCCGAAGTCATGTGTTTCACCCTTCTTGGAAGTCCAGCTGTCAAGGGCATTGCCGGTCGGCTTGTCGTTTTCATCAGCCTCGAAGATTTCAATCTTAGCATCTTCGACTTCCTTGGCGTTGTCACCTACCTGCGTCTTATTGACATTGAGGTGGATTGCTTCATCGATCAGTGTGTAAACCACACTCCCGTCCGCCTGTGTGACCTCCTTCAGGCTGTTGCCGGTAAATGATACCTCGCCATTCTCGGCGATATCGATCTTAACCTCATTCGCGAACTTGTAGCCCGCAGGAGCACCATCCTCACGAAGGATGTACTTCTTTCCTGCCTCAAGGAACGGACCAAAGTCGAAGTCCTTTCCTTCCTCAGAAGTAAACTGCTTGATCAGCGTATTTCCGGTTTCGTCATAGATTGAGATGACTGCACCTTTCAGTTCCTTACCTCCCGCGTCGGTCTTCTTGACGTGGAATTCAAGAGTATGGTTGGTGACTGTGATCTTTCCGTTATTCACGGCCCCGATCGTTGTCGTGTATCCGGCTACCGTCAGTTCCCTCACGCCATACACGATCTCTGTCGTC
>CACZJF010000022.1 GCA_902781455.1 uncultured Lachnospiraceae bacterium
CGGTCCCGCTTCATGGCGGCAACCGAAATCCGTTTCATCGGAACTACAGACATAGGCTGCTTTCACTCCTTTCTGTTATTCCTGACCGGACGCAATCGCCAGGACTGCCTTCACTGCCTCCGCGCTGTGTGGCGCGGCAGCCGCCTTCAGGTTCTCCACGGTCTTTGCTGTCGCTTCAGATTTCTGATTCACCAGTTCCTTCTGCTTTGCCTCAGCTGCCTCGATGAGCGCGTCTGCCTGGCTCTGTGCGTTCTTTACAGCCTCCCGGATCAAAGCCTCAGCATCAGCTTTGGTCCTGGACGCGAGCTCTCTGGCATCAGCCGCAGCCTGCCTCTCGGCCTCCATTGTCTGCTGCTCGACCTCACGAATCGCATCAATGGTACTCTTGGCCATCCTTCTACCTCCTTCAGTTCACGTCAGTTGTTACCTGACTGCACCGACCCGGACGCCGGTCCGAAACCAGCCCTGGTCAGGCCAATTTTCAGGCTGATTTTAGCATAAGGACTATGGTCAGTCAATGAAAGAACGAGCCGCAGCGCGGCCCGTTCTCTTCTGGTTTGTACTTTCTTCTGCTGCCCGCCTCCTGACAGAGACGAAGCGGATCGACGGAGTTTTTATTTCCGGTGCATGGTACTGCGGCCGGCTGCGTTCACGATCCGGATCACCAACCGAATCAGCGTCATCATATGCTGGTACTGCTTTCTACGCTTTTGGAACTTCTTCTTTGTGTCTGCCGCTTTCTTTGCCGGGGAAGTCTTTGCCTTTCCGGCCGGTACAGACGCTGCCGCCGCTGCCTTTTTCTTCTTTGCCGGTGCGCGTTCTGCTTTTTTCTCCGGCACGGCTTCTTTCTTCTGCGCCGGGACGGTCTCCGGCTTTGCGGCCGGAGCCGGAGAAGCCGCTGCATTCTTCGGTATCTGAAGTTCCTTTCTCTTCACAGGTACCTCCTTACTGAGACTCTGCCGCCGTTTCACCTGTCTGCGCCAGGATCTCGGACAGCTCCTGGATCATCTCATCATCCTTCAGGCGGAACTTTACTTCCACGCGGCGGGAGGCGTCCTGGTTCTCGATTCCATTCTCGTCCAGGATCAGATTCGACTCGGATCTTCCGTTCGCGGTCAGCTTCTCCTGCAGTGCCTGCGACGTCGTGCTGTCCAGGAAAGAATCACTGATCTCAAGCAGATAGGCTGCCACCGCAAGCGCCCTGCTCTGGGACAGCTGCAGATTGGAGAAATAATCTCCGGTAGAGTCTGTATATCCGTCGATGATGATCTCTGCCACATAGTCGGCATACTGCTCACTCAGAAGCACCTCACAGTAAACCGGCAGGACCTGATAGAGGATCTGCTCGCCCTCTTCGGTAAGCTCTGATTCCCTGAGTGCGAACAGGACATTCGAATCGAGCACGATCGCTCCTGTCTGCGAGTCGATGTTCACATTGATCTGATTCGCGGAAAATTCCTGATTCAGCGATTCGATCAGATCCGCCTTGACGCCAATGATCTGGTCAATCTTTTTCTGCTGTTCACTCATCAGCCGGGTCTGCTCATCCAGCTTTTCCTGGCTCGTCACCAGTGCTTCGTCACGCTCCTGAAGCGCGGCGTCGCGCGCCTCCAGTTCAGATTCCTGCTGTGTCAGGAGATTCTGCTGCTCCGTGACCAGAGCCTGCTGATCCTGAAGCTCGGATTCCCGCTGTGCCAGCGTCAGCTGTGCTTCACTGAGCGTCCTCTGCGACTCGTCCAGTTCGGACTCTTTCGTCGAAAGCGCTAATGCCTGGCTTTCCAGCGCTGTCTGCAGATCTGTCAGTGTCATAGACTGTGCCTCAACCTCAGACTCCCTCTGCAGAAGTTCTTCCTGCGTTTTATCCAGTTCGTCCTGAGTCTGCAGTCTGGATGCCTGTTCGGCAAGCTTTTCATTGTAATTCTTCTGAGCCTGCATCAGGCAGACAGCCATGATCAGCACAAACAGAAGGAGCAGGCCGCTCATCATATCCGAATAGGACCGCCAGATATTCTGGCTGCCCGCATCGTTCATTCTTCTGCGGTTGACAATTTTCACGTTTTATGTCCCCCTCGTCCGAAATTCCCATCTTCCTCCGAGCGCGTCTTAGGAGCAGAGCACTTCCCGCGCTTTTCTTCCGGACAGTCCGCCGGATCCTGCGCTCAGTTTCTGGAGAAGAATCCCCTGCGGCGCGTGCTTTCCGGCTTCGCCTCAGCGGCGGCCGCCTCCTGTTTCGCGGCACGCTTCTCCTGCGCTTCCATCAGTCCGATCATACGGTCAAGCTGCTGCTGGACCAGAAGATCGTCGGAAGGCGTCTGACTGATCTTGTTCACACGTACCTGAAGATTTGTCACCATCTGACTGTTTGTCTCTGTCAGCTTGGTCATTCTCGAGAGTACCTGTGTCATATACTCCGTGAATTCCTTGAGGTTGCTCTGCTGTGTCTTCATCTGGGCAGACAGCTCGTTCTGGGATGCCTGGATCTGCTTCAGGTATTCGGAAGACGCGGCGATGTATTCCATCTGTGCTGCCCTTGAAGCATCCAGCACTTCCGCCGTCGAAGCATTCATCTTCGAGATCTGATCCGTCATGCGAATGTTCGAATCGTTCATGACGGCAAGACCTTCCGAGAGATCCGAGTTGGCGGCCTGCACGCTGGCCAGGCTCTTTGTATAGCGCTCGCTCAGCTGCGCCAGTTCCATCATCTTGTCCGCGACATCGTCATTCATGTCGATCAGATGCTCCATCTGCTGGGTCATCTTCACATTCAGATCGCTCGTCTCCACGATCCCGTCCATCGCGCGGCGCATATCCGCCACGAAAGTAGACAGATTCTGTTCCTGTTCATTCATCGCACTCATTGCCCTGAGGACGACCTCGGAAGACGCATCCATGGCCTGTGCCATGCGTGCTTCACCCTCCATGACATCCTGCTGGAATTGCTTCTCGGCATTGTCCATGAATGCCAGGTGTTCTCTCTGCGCCTTGTTCGCTTCTCCCATAACCCTGCGCATCTCGATGAACTCGGAGAAGAATTCCTGCTTCATGGTGCGGGCGACACGCTCGCCGATGTTCTCGAGCAGTTTCTCCTGGTTCATGGTCACCGCGTCCGTAAATTCGTCCATCGTCTTGTCCAGATGGGCCACCATGGGCTCAATGGAACTGGACAGGCTTGCCGCAACCTCCTTTGCCAGATCCTTCTGCATCTGCTGCATCAGCTTGGTCTGGGAATTCTGGTTGGCAATGATATGATTCATCGCGGTGGCGTCCGTCGGCGGAACCACACAGGTATAATACGCATCCAGGAAACGGTCCAGCGACTCGGAAACCGATGTCAGGCAGCCACGCAGCCAGTAGGAAAATGCAAGTGACAGGGAGAGTCCGTAGATGGACGTGACAAACGCAACCTTGATTCCGTCGATCAGAGATTCAACGGAGCTGGACATGGCTTCATAACTGGCGGGGTTAAATCCGCGCAGGCCAAGGACAAGGCCCAGGAAGGTACCGAGTATGCCAAGGCTGGTCAGGATATCGGGAACCATCTCCACCAAGCGACGGTGCGTGTAGTTGTTAATCTCGTATTCGCCGATGTAATCCCCTATATCCGTCGGGCTGTTGGTCTTATGCAGGAAGGTCAGGTATTCCTGATACTTTCCGTCAAGATAAGGCACTTCAAAAAGCGTCGCGCCAGGGCTGGTAATGGAAGACATGTTGCCGCCGGTCCTGGCAAGCTGCTTCATCTTCTTCGTCGCTCTGTCCAGTCCCCGGCGGGTCTGGCGAAGACGTGAAAAGCTGATCGCGAAAGCGCCTGCGATGATGATCAGCATGACTGCCAAAAAGCCCAGATTATAGATGACATTAGCGAAATTTGAATCCAGCGTAAGCCATGTGATCAGAGCGCATACACCTGCCGCAAGCAGGCCGACAATAACATTAGAGACTTTTCTCATGATATATGTACCCCTTTCAGCGTTTCCGACTCAGATCCGCAGAATCAGTATAATCCGCACATATGGCTAATTGCAAGCAGATTGATCCTGTTCACGGGATGTTCACGTAAAACTGCGCAAGGCCTTTTTGCTTTCTACAAGGAACCGCCGCCCGGTCTGCGCCGGACGGCGGTTCTAAATCGCTTCTGAAATATTATGCCCAGTAACGCATATTCTTGTTCGCCACACGGCCATGCGCCCAGTCTATCGCCGTAATGACACAACCATATTTCTTGCCGGCCTCGTGGATCACCTGCCCTTTTCCCTTCTTCTTTCCGATATACATCGCGACGTGATCCATCACACCATCTTTGTTCGAATCATAGAAAACAAGGTCTCCCGGTTCCAGATCCTTATCCTTAATCCGGATGCCCTTCTTATATCCAAGCTTCTGATACGCCTTGGAAGGTCCCTTCATCTGATCGTCCGCAACTCTCATCAGCGTGATGCCGAACTTTGCGTGTACAGCAAGACAGAACCCTGAGCAGTCCGCTCCCTTCTTCAGGCTGGTTCCGCCCCATACATAAGGAAGGCCAAGGAACTTCTTCGCGTATGCCACGAGCGCTGCTCCGGATTTCTGCGTAGTTCCCGTAATCTGACCGTCTGCGGCAGCGACATAATACTTCGAGCCGACCTTGACGATCGTATCCTTCTGCAGGACACCTTTCTCATCGAAATAGTACTTTTTATTCTGGATTGTCTGAAAACCGATCAGAGCAGCGCCGTCACTTCCGGCGTAATAGGTGTCTTCCCCCTCATGTGCCCAGCTATTCTTTACCAGTTTCCCGTTGGTATCATAGATGTAATACTTTCCGTTGCTCTTGCGGACCCCGCTGCTGGGTGCCTCGGAAGCTTTTTTGCGCACACCGTTCTCATCGACATACCACTTCCCGACGAACTGATTCGTCGCCATACGGCCGTCTTCCTGGAAATAATAGTACTTATTCTTAATCTTTACCCACCGATTGCAGGCAGCTCTTCCGCGCTTTCTGAAGTAATACTTCGCACCGTCCACTTCTCTCAGAGAGGAGACCAGCATCCTGCCATTCTTCGGACGGAAGAAGTAATAATAATTCCCAATCTTCGTCAGGCCCTTCGCCAGCCTGCCATCCTCATGCGCATAATATCTCTTGCCCTTATACTTAAACAGCTGGCCCCGATATACAACACCCTTATCATTCGTAATATAGAAATTGCCATCCGGGTCCTTCAGTTTCCCTTTCTGAAGCTTTCCGGTTGTCGGAGAAAAATAAAACAGCGCCTTGCCGATCCTGGTAATACCCTTCGCCTTTTCTCCAGTCTCGGTCAGGTAATACTTTCTCTTATTCTTAAACCACTGATTTCTCAGAAGAACACCGGTCTTTGAAGCATAATACTCCTTGCCCTCCGATGTCTTGATCCAACCCTTTTTCTTCAGGATTCCGGAAGCATCAAAGTAGTAGTATTCTCCATCAATCTTCTGCAGTCCCTTCAGAAAACTCCCGGACTCTGTCTTGTACATGGTATTGCCGTTCACCTTGACAAAATCCGCCCAGGTTGGTCCTGCACAGACCAGCATCGCCATCACTGCAAGCAGGAAAAATCCGGCTAAACGCTTCTTCATTAACAAACCTCCCATAAATGTTATCGGGATTGCCCAAGTTTATTTCGAACTGGGACATCGAGATTACAGAATTATTACATTTGTTTTAATTCTACTCTCGAAGTCATTACCTGTCAAGCGATCTCTTCCTTGACGCAAACATTTCGGGATTCTATACTTTTTTAATGAAATCTATTTGAAAGGACAGCAATATCACTATGAAAATCGGATTCATCGGCTGCGGAAACATGGCTACAGGCATGATCCGCGGCATCCTGGCCTCAGGTCAGGCAGCCCCGGCGGACCTTGCCGCGTCCGCCCGTACAGAAGCTACCAGAAAGCGCATTCGTGAAGAGCTCGGGATCACATGCGCGGACAATGAAACGATCGCCGCCTCATCAGATCTTCTGATTCTGGCCGTGAAGCCTCAGATGTTAGGTGAGGTGATCGCGCAGATCCGCGCCTGTGTCAAAGACACCGCAGTTCTTGTTTCCATCGCACCGGGAAAGAGTTTGGTGTGGCTGAAAGAGCAGTTTCAAAGAGAACTGAAGATCGTCCGGGCCATGCCGAATACACCCGCGCTCGTCCAGGAAGGCATGACGGCCGTCTGCCCGAATGAGCTGGTGTCCGATGAAGAACTTTCGAGCGTGCTTAAGCTGTTTCAAAGCTTTGGCAGCGCCCTCCGGGTTCCGGAAAAACTGCTTGATGCCGTCACCGCGGTTTCCGGCAGTTCGCCCGCCTATGTCTTTCTTTTTATAGAAGCAATGGCGGACGGCGCAGTCGCGCTCGGAATGCCGCGGGATATGGCTTATCAGTTCGCCGCGCAGACGGTGCTCGGCTCGGCAAAGATGGTTCTGGAAACCGGTATGCATCCCGGACAGCTGAAGGATATGGTCTGTTCTCCCGGCGGTACGACAATCGAGGCGGTCCGCATCCTGGAAAAAGGCGGCCTGAGAAGCAGCGTCATAGAAGCGGAACTTGCCTGCGCACGCAAGGCCGGCGGAATGTAATGCATTCCTTCGGATCTTTTCGTACAAAACAGCCCGGCACACACCGGGCTGTTTTTCTCACTGATTTCTGTTCTGCCTCTTCCGGAGGCATCCTGCACGTCAGCGGTTTTTCCGCTTACAGCTTCAATCCCTTCAGCAGATCGCCGAGACCGGTTCCGATCGCTTCGCTCTTGGGCAGCTTGAAGCTGATCTTCTCTTCCTTCGGCTCTTCCGGCGCAGACTCGTCCAGCGCCTTGATGCTCAGGCTGATCCTGCTGCCATCCACCTTCGTGACCTTCACCTTAACCGTATCGCCCTCTTTCAGGACTTCTCCCGGCGTCTTGATCCGCTTCGGGCTGATCTGTGATACATGAAGCAGTCCCGTAACGCCCTTGCCCAGATTGACAAATGCGCCATAGTCCTTAATCGTCTCAACCGTTCCTTCGGTGATCATGCCCGGCTTTACGGCAGCAGCAGCTTCCTTGCGCTCAGCCGCTTCCTTCTCCCTGAGAATCTCCTTGGAGGAAAGCACCAGCTTCCTTCCGTCCTTCTCAGCTGTAATGACACGAGCCTCAACACTCTTGCCAACCCAGTTGTTCAGCTCTTCATCGGACACAAAACCAAGGCTCAGCTTGGAAGCAGGAATAAATCCACGCACGCCCTCCAGAATGGTGGTTACGCCGGCTTTGGTCACGCCGTTGATCTTCACGGTAACCGTTGCCTTCGAATCCAACAGGCTGATCAGCCTGTCCCATGCCTTCTGCGCGGAAGCCGCCTTCATCGACAGCACGACATTCCCGTGGCCGTCATCCGGACGGACAACAGTCGCTTCTACTTCATCGCCGGGTTTGATGTTCTCCTGCAGATTATATGCCGGATCATCATTCACGTCCTGCTTGCGGATAATGCCGGCTGTCGAACCAAGCTCAACCATGACCTTGTCCATGTCGACACTCACAACCGTGCACTTCACCTTCTCGCCGCGCTCATACCTGCGCAGGGAAGCATCAATCTCCGCTTCAAAATCTGCCATGGACTCGGCAGGCTCTGATGGCTTCTCTTCAGCAGCTTCCGGTGCTGCTTCCTTCACAGTCTGCGCTGCCTCAGCCGCTGCTTCCTCCGCGGCCTGCGCCGTCTCAGCCGCTGCGCTTACAGCCTCCGCCGCTTCTTCTACTGCTTCCGTTGCCGGTGCTTTGATTTCCTCTCCCATAACAGACAGTCCCTCCTAATAAAAAATCAATTTATGCCAGTATATCACAATCTGCGAAAAATGCACCACCTACTTCTTCCCTCCCTCACAAAGTTAATGAAGGGCTCCTGCGAGAAAACTTTTGGGGCGCTGAGCGTCCAGTGGACGCTCGTTAAGCGCCGACCGGAGCGGAGCGGAGACCGGAGCAAAGGAGCCCTGCGGCTGCCGGGGTGGCAGAAGCTACAAGGACATGTTATAATCTCAGGAGATATCGGCAGACAAAACAGACAGCGGCAAAGCATCCTGGCAATGCCAGCCGCGTCCGCAGCTTCCGGCAGATCAGGTGACAGACATGGAGACAATTTGGGCTGACATGAGAGACGGTGTTGACGAAGCTCTCATGGAAACAGCAGGCAGCATCATCAGAAGCGGCCATCTGGTTGCATTTCCGACAGAAACCGTATACGGGCTGGGGGCAGATGCCCTGGATCCGGACGCGGCCAGACGGATCTACAGCGCCAAGGGCCGGCCCAGTGACAACCCTTTGATTGTCCATATCGCCAGCCCGGACAGCCTGGAGCGGATCGTAACGCATATCCCGGAGCGGGCATATATCCTGAGCCAGGCATTCTGGCCCGGACCGCTCACCATTATTATGGAAAAGAGCCCTCTCGTCCCGTCCTCCGTCACGGGAGGCCTTGACACTGTCGCTGTCCGGATGCCCGATCATGAGATTGCGCTGGCACTGATCCGTGCGTCAGGCGGATACATCGCCGCACCAAGCGCCAACACCTCAGGGCGGCCCAGTCCGACCACGGCACAGCATGTTTACGATGATCTGAACGGGAAGATCGATATGATCATCGACGGAGGCAGCGTAGGTATCGGTGTTGAATCTACGATTATCGATCTGACAGCAGACACCCCCATGGTCCTGCGTCCGGGCTTCATCAGTCTTGAGATGCTCCGGGATGTGATCGGAGACGTCCGCATGGATCCGGGACTTCAAAGCGAGGATCCATCCTTCCGGCCGAAGGCACCAGGCATGAAGTACAGGCATTATGCCCCGAAGGCAGATCTGACCATCGTCGAAGGGCGCGGGGAAGATGTGCGTGCAGCGATCGAGAGGCTTTCACGCGAGGCGGTGATGAAGGGACTGAAGTGCGGCATCATTGCCGCGGACGAGGATGCCGGCAGTTATCACTATGGAATCGTACGTTCCGCTGGCAGCCGTGCAAGGGAAATAACGATCTCGCAGCATCTGTTCGGAATTCTCCGCGAATTCGACAGCCTCGGGGTCGATGTCATTTACTCAGAGTCATTTGATACGCCGCAGATTGGAGCAGCGATCATGAACCGGCTGATCAAAGCTGCGGGACATCACATTCTCTCCGTATAGGAATCCTGCCATGAAACACTATGATAAACTGATCTTTGTCAGTGAGAGTGACACCTCAACAAGCCCGATGGCCGAGGCGATCCTCCAGCAGATCTTTCTCCTGGAGGACATCCTGATTACATCGAAGGGGCTCGTCGTGTTGTTTCCCGAACCGATCAATCCGAAGGCGGAGGCGGTTCTGGTCAGTCACTCCCTGTCCATGAAGGATCATGTCAGTGAGCAGCTCACCGAGGACGACTTCGACGACCGCACCCTGATCCTGACGATGGATGAGGCATTGATGAACCGGCTTCTGAAGGATCACGAACGCGCCAAAAATGTCTTCACGCTTGCTTCTTACATTCAGGCAGACGAAGACATCTCTGATCCGTATGGCGGAAGTCTGGCGGACTACAATCGCGTGTACGAAATGCTCCGGGTCTATGTCCTCAGACTGTCAAAGATCCTGAGTCTTGAGGAAAGCCGGCTGCAGCAGGAACCGCTGCAGTAAGAAAGATTCTTTCCGGTATGGAAGCATCACAGTTTTCAAGTATCCTGATAATTGATACATCATAAGGAGGCCAGTCATGTCAAAAGTAATGATTCTTGATCATCCGCTGATCCAGCACAAGCTCGGCGTCATTCGAAGAAAAGACGTCGGTACAAAGGATTTCCGGACCATTGTCTCGGAAATCGCGGGACTGATGTGCTACGAAGCTACGCGGGATCTGAAGCTGAAGGATGTTGAGATCGAGACGCCGATCGCCAAGGCAACCGTCAAGGAACTGTCCGGACGCAAGCTCGCGGTCATCCCGATCCTCCGCGCGGGACTCGGCATGGTAGACGGTGTTCTCACCATGATCCCGGCAGCGAAGGTCGGCCACATCGGTCTCTACCGTGATCCCAAAACGCTGGAGCCGGTTGAGTACTACTGCAAGCTCCCGGAGGATTGCGGAGAGAGAGAAGTCTTCGTTGTGGATCCCATGCTTGCGACAGGCGGAAGCGCTTCTGCTGCGATTACCATGCTCAAGGAGCACGGTTGCAGACATATTCGCGTGATGAACATCCTCGCCGCTCCGGAAGGAGTAAAGCGTCTGCAGGAAGATCATCCCGATGTGGATATCTACATTGCAGGGCTTGATGATCATCTGAACGATCACGGCTATATTGTCCCGGGACTGGGCGATGCCGGCGACCGGATCTTTGGAACGAAATAACCCATACAGCCCGGCTGCGATAAAGTGCGGCCGGGCTGTATGCTGCATGGCAGTGTCAAAACACAAAAAAGGGCATCCTGCCCTGGCTGAGGAAAACTATGAGCGAGAAAAGAAAAGACTATATATCCTGGGATGAATACTTTATGGGAGTCGCGCACCTGGCCGCGCTTCGGTCAAAGGACCCGAACACGCAGGTCGGCGCCTGTATCGTCAGCACGGATAACAAGATTCTGTCCATGGGTTACAACGGGCTTCCGAATGGATGCTCTGACGATGAGTTCCCCTGGGCAAGAAGCGCGGACGACGGAGATGAACTGAAGACGAAATATCCCTACACGGTTCACAGCGAACTCAACGCCATCCTGAATTACCGCGGCCCCGGCCTTGAGGGCGCCAGACTGTACGTGACACTGTTTCCGTGCAATGAATGCGCCAAGGCAGTGATCCAGTCCGGGATTAAGACGGTCATCTACGAGGATGACAAGTACCGGGACGCACCGAACAACATCGCCTCCGCACGGCTGCTTCATGCCGCGGGCGTGCGCTGCGTCAGGTATCAGAGAACAGGGCGCAGGATTGAGATTGAGCTGTAAGTGTAAGCACTGAAGCCAGAAGCGGCGCAAGGGGAAGGGATCCCCATGCGCGAACATGAGCAGGAACGAGCTGAAATCCACTGCTTACGAAAACTTGGTGTCCGGGGTATGAAGATGTCGTTCGCTGAATACCCCGGACACCTTAGTCTTCGTTGGCAGTTAGTTCAGCGAAGTGGGCTTTGAGAGCGATGGGGATCCCTCCCCTTAGCCACAGCTCTCACATTTGCCGGCAGACAAGCTTATCCTGTCTTTTATTCTATTCCCATCACAGCGGCCACAGGCCTGACCACCAGTCTTTGATCTTATCCCAAAGTGTCGGCGCTTTCAGCTCTTCGCCGTAGCGGTCGCACTGATAGGCTTCCGCATTGGCTCCGCCTTCGTCATAGGACAGGTGGTAGTAGTGCGTATCCAGATGAATGCCGCGTACACCGTCGATCATGCAGTGCGGCTGGATCTTGATCCGTCCGTTGAATGCTTTCTCTGTCGGAATCTTGATGGTCACGACGTGCTCTCCGGGCTTTTCTTCCACAGAATCGGACCAGGAGACATAGTCTCTGCCGTTGACCAGATAGCCGTACATATGCATCGAAACATGGAAGCTGTCAACTTCGTCACTGGTGACATTCGTCAGCACCATAGTGATGGTCTGCGTCTCCGGATCGTAATCCTTGTATTCAATCTCCGCCGAAACTTCCTGCAGGTTTGACTTTTCGTCCATCCATTTGGATGCCTTCTGAAGTTCCGTGTTCACATATTCGAGACCGTCCCGCTCCACAAGGGTATCCTCGGAAGAGAACAGGTTTGTTCCCAGGCCGAGACGGTTGCCTTCGATCTCGACACCGAGTGCCGCGAGCGTGGTCGGGAAGTTATCGATCGTGGCATATTCTCTGTAGTCGTCCCGCTCCGGTGTAACTGCAGCGTTGATGTAGGCGGTGTAGCACTTTCTCTGGTAATCATAGGAAGCGGAGGAACAGAATTCCTTGTTCATGGTCGGATGATCGCCGGACAGAATGATCGTCGTATTCTCATACCAGGGCTGCTGCTGGCACCATTCCACGAAGTCCGCTACCTGATTGTCCGAACACTTGATGACATTGGCGTACTGCTCTTCATACTCATCGCCGCACAGCTGGCAGACGTAACCGTTCGGATAATGCGTGTCGACGGTCAGAAGTGTGAAGTCAAACGGCTCTTCCTCCGCGCCCAGCACCGTCAGCCGGTCCTTGGCAAACTGGAACAGCTTCTCGTCCTCAAAGCCCCACCACACCTTATAATCACTGGGCAGTTCCCCGTCCGTGGTGTAATACTTCCAGTCATAAAAGTCGTATGCCCCGTGTTCTGTGAAGCACAGACGCCTTCCGCCGAAGGTCGCATCCGAGCCAAAGCTCATTTCCATATTATAGCCCTGCGCTTCCAGGATATCGCCCAGACAGGTAAGATCCGAGAAGAACGAGGTCTGTGTATTCATGAAGTTGGTGCCCACGCCCTTGAGCTCAAGCGGAATCTTCAGCGGCAGACCACTCGTTGCCGCGAACATGCCGCCCATGGTCCAGGTCGAATACTTGAGCGAATTGCCTCCGTCCAGGACAGACTTGTCAGCGCCGGAGAAATTCTCATTTTCTTCGGAAATCTGCGTCAGGCGGGGGATATAGTTTGTGTCAAACAGACCTCCGCTCTCCTTGTCCGAATAGGAAACCTCCATGGATTCCAGGAAGATATAGATCAGATTGCGCTTTTTCTCAGGGAAGGTAAGCTGCACCGTCGCGGGATCCGCATAGTTATCCTCGATGTAAGTGGAATCCTCTCCCAGAGAACTCAGATGCTCGGAAACGCCAAGCTTGTTCCAAAGCCCAACAATCTGGATCATGCCGAAAACCGTCGCGGCAACCGCGCAGGCCGGCAGCAGCCAGGTACGCAGAATATTTCTGGCCTTCGTATTCTTCTTCTCATGATCCTTGCGGAGTTCTTCCGCCTTCTCAGCCGTCAGTTCCGCTGGAAGCCTGGTCTTCTTTCCGTCCTCTCCCTTTACCTTCTTCCCCTTTGGAGGCTGCTTCTTCATCAGGAACATATGCTCGACAAAAATCAGCACCGCCAGGATCACAACCCCCGGCAGAACCGCATACAGGAAGAAGCTCCTGATAATGCCGGAGTCCGTACCGTTCAGGGGCTGGGTCATCGTGAAAATGACTTCGTCCAGCGTCAGGTCGCCCCACTCGTTCAGGACCCACTGGGCAGCACGCCCCGCGATCACAAAGAATGTGATGACAAAATAAAGAAGGAACCGGATCACCTTCGTCCGGGTCTTTTCCCTCGAAAACTCTGTTGAACTGCTCATGTCTTACCTCTCTTCTGCATAAAAGCCGAAAGGCATTATATCAGTTTCATTTCCCTTACTCAATATTTCAGCCGAAAATTCATATTTTTTTCGCTTTCGTCCACAGAATTACCCCCAGCCAGGCAAAGGGCTGGGGGTTCATACGGTCATGCTAATTCCGGCCTGGACAACTTCTGTCCAGGGTCCGTTAAATTCTCTTTGAAATGATATATTTCGGCCGCCCTTTCACTTCCTCATAGATCCGGGCAATGTAATATCCGATCACACCAAGCGAAAACATAACCACACTCCCGATCAGCAGAATCAGGAGAATAACGGTTGTGAATCCTTCCACTGCATGTCCGGAGCAGTATCTGACCAGCGTCTGTATGCCCAGGACGACGGCCAGCAGGAATACAACGATTCCGGCACCTGTCACGATCTGCATTGGCGCAGTCGAGTAACCGACGATGTCGCTGATGGCATAGGCGATCAGCTTTCTTGTAGACCACTTGGACTCTCCGGCCTCGCGCTCCTGCACATCAAACTCCACCTGTGTCTGGCGGAATCCGATCCACGAACTCATGGCACGGAAAAATGCATTTCGCTCTGGCATCTCTAAAATGCTGTCCACGGCCTTCCGGTCCAGCAGCTTGAAGTCTGACGCATGCGACATGTCGATCTTCACTGCCTTTGACATGATCCGGTAGAAGATTCCCGTCGCAGTCCTGCGGGCTGCCGACTCTTTGCCGCGGGTGCGCTTGATGCCCTCGACCACCTCATAGCCGTCTTCCCACTTACGGTACATTTCGATCAGCGTCTGCGGCGGGTGCTGGAGGTCACAGTCCATGACTGCCACGCAGCTGCCCTTTGCCTCGGACAGACCGGCAAAAATGGCTGCCTCCTTCCCGAAATTACGGGAAAAATGCACGCCCCGCACGCTCTCATATTTCTCATGTGCTTCGCAGATCTGCCTCCACGTCCCGTCCTTCGATCCATCGTCGATAAAGATCAGTTCATGCAGAATGTGCTCGTCAGAAAGCAGACTCTCCAGAACACCGGCAGTCCGGAGAATCATCTGTTCTTCATTGTAGGACGGAATCACGACTGAAAGCATATACTATTCTTTACTCTTTCTTTCGGAAAACGATCAGCTTCGAAAACACATAGTTCAGAATCATAACCACTACACTGACCAGAACCTTGGCCCACATTCCCTTGACGCCGAACAGTGTCTGGCTGAGGCCAAGCTTTACCAGAAGCGGTACGCTGACAATCTCAAAGATCCCTGTCAGAATCCTGGCACTGATAAAGAGCACCGCCTCACGCAGAACAAACCGGATCTCCCAGTTGTAACTTCGGAACACCCACAGCTTGTTCGTCACATACGCAAACAGCACCGCGGCGATCCAGGCAACAGCGTTCGATACCGCCACACTCCAGCCGGCCAGCTGCACACAAAGTGCGTAAACCGCCCAGTTCACGAGTGTCGTGAGAACACCGGTAACAAAATAGACAACCAGTTCCCTATATTTGTCGTAAAGTAATTTGATCTTCTCCATAACGCGGGTTATCATAGCATCTTCCGCGCTCTCTTTGCAACCGTCTTCGTACAGTCCGCCTTCAGGAGTATGCAGTCATTCTGGTATTCCAGGGAAAGGATCCGGGCATGCTCCGTCAGATACGCCTGCACGCCTCCCTTCTGATAAGGAATCCGGAACTCTTCCACCGTATTCCCACTCTCCAGCTTCTCAAGAATGACTTCCGTCAGCAGCTCGATGGAAGCCGGGTCTTTGGCTGAGATGTATACTCTCTCATTTGTTACCCCGCCAACGTCTCCTTCTTTCATCCCCCGGCGGGGATACCGGCCCGGGCCGGAAACAGCGGTCTGGCTCCCAACAGACATGCCTGACAGGTCACACTTGTTGAATACCGTGATCATCGGAATGTGCCCGGCCCCCAGCGCATTGATGGTGTCGACCGTCGTCCGGATCTGCTCTTCACTGTGCGGGTCGGACGCGTCTACCACCTGAAGCAGCACGCTGGCCTGCGTCACCTCCTCCAGGGTAGAGTGAAATGCCTCTACCAGAGCGGTGGGAAGGTCCCGGATGAAACCGACCGTATCACTGAGCAGAAATTCCCTGCCCTTCTCCGGCATGATCCTGCGCACGCTGGTATCAAGCGTCGCGAACAGCATATCCTCCGCAAAGACCTTTTTGCTCTTCCCATCACTGCTCTCTTCCGACATCCATCTGTCGATCATGGCATTCATGATGGTGGACTTTCCTGCATTCGTATAGCCGACCAGCGCGACATGCGGAATCCGGGACGCGGTGCGCTTCTTTCTTTGAATCTCCCGCTCCCTGCCGACCTGCTTCAGCTCCCTGCGCAGCTCGCTCAGCCTGTGGTCGATGGTCCTGCGGTCGATCTCCAGCTGTTTTTCACCTTCACCACGGGACGACATGGATCCGGAAGCGCCGCCCTGCCGGGTCTGGGTCTGCCACAGCCCGCTCAGGCGCGGCTTCAGATACTGAAGCTTCGCCAGCTCCACCTGCAGCTTCGCCTCCCTGGTGCGCGCTCTGCGCTCAAAGATCTCAAGGATCAGACGGGTCCGGTCCGTTACCGGAACCTTCAGCAGCTTCTGCAGGTTCCTGATCTGGGACGGAGAAAGCGTATCATTGAAGATCACGCGGGATATTTCCATATTCTGCGCAAGCTCCGCGATCTCACGCGCCTTTCCCTGATGCACATACAAAGCCTTGTCCGCCTGCTGCAGCTTCTGCGTCACCGTGCAGACACACTCCATCAGACACGCCCTGGCAAGCTCCTCCAGTTCCTCCATGGAAGCGTTGAATTCTTCCTCTGACGCAAAATTCTGGTCTGCCGTTCTCCAGACACCGGCCAGGATCACCTCTTCCCGTTCTCCTGTCTGTGTCTTTGTGCTCAGTATGTCATCTGATCCGAATAATACAGCCATCCTGATCCTCGTATGATCGTGTCATCGTTTCTAAGCCTCCGGCGGATCGCAGCCGCATGTTCCGCCGTTTCGTGTACCGCAGTCGCACGTCCTGCGGCCGCGCCATCAGCAAGTCAGGAAGAGAAGCCCAGATAGCGCATTGCCTCCGCGCGGCGCTGCGCGAAGACGCCATAAAAATCGTCCACATTCCAGTCACACAGATAGAACTGCCGGAGCAGGTATATACAGATCTGATTGCGCAGCTTACTTTCCGGGTCAGTCCCCTCCAGCAGGCGGCGCGCAGACGCAAGGAGTTCATGCCAGTCCCGGCAGAATGCTTCATATGCGGCAAGATTCGGAATGCCGAGCCACTTTTTTACCTTGATCTTGGTTCCGTTGCAGTGTGTGCATTCATTGACCTGGAGAATATAGCGGAATTCACCGTTCTCCCAGCTCCGTCCAAGCGGATACAGACGGCAGATCCCCGGACGGAAGTCATGGATCGTGCAGCGTCCGTCCTCTCCCAGGTAGGGACAGACCATGCCCTCCTCCTGCGATTCCTTCTGCAGCAGCTTCAGGGCCGGAAGAATCAGCCCGTCGATCACCTTCAGCTCGATGGTCTCATTCAGCAGCTCCTCAAAGCTCTGTCCGAGAAAGCGGTTCAGCTCAAAAACGTCCAGCGGATCCAGCACGATGACAGGGCCCATCCGGCAGCAGTCGGCGCAGCCCCTGCAGTCGTCCGTCCCGACCTTCACCATGTCATTGGCTGTATAAAACCGTCCGTCGGACAGTTCTTCCACCGTTTCTTCTCTCCACATCGTTCTGATTCCTTCAGCGTCCTTCCTGCGCTTTGCGCAGTTCACTCTTCGCAGTTCGTTTTACGCAGTTCGCGCAGCACAGTTTGCTCTGCGCAGTTTGCCCTGCGCAGTCAGCGCAGCGCGTCCTTCATACACTTCACATACTTCCCGACCTCGGGTGCCGCCTCCCGGCCATGCTCTGTAATAATCCGGATAATCGCAGAGCCGACAATCGCGCCATCGGACTGTGCTGCCATCGCGGCTGCCTGCTCCGGTGTCGAGATCCCGAATCCGACTGCGCAGGGAACGTTGGTCACAGAGCGGATCTTCCGTGTGATCGCTCCGATGTCGGTCGTAATCTTTGTCCTTACGCCGGTAACACCCAGGGAGGAAACAATATAGATGAAACCCTCCGCGTCACCGGCGATTCTGGCAATGCGCGCTTCACTGGTCGGCGCGATCAGGGAGATCAGATCGATCCCGGCCGCCCGGCAGGCTTCCCGGAACTCCCCCTTCTCCTCATATGGCACGTCCGGAAGGATCAGTCCGTCGATCCCGGCCTGCGCGCATCTGCGGCAGAAGCCGAAGCGCCCCCGGTCTTCTCCATCCGCACCATCGTTCGGTGCATCACCACCTTCGTGATAAGAATATACCACATTTGCGTATGTCATAAAAACCATCGGAACGGTGATCTGATCCTTTTCACGAAGTTCTTTCACAAATGACAGGATCTGATCCGTCGTCACGCCGCCCTCCAGCGCGATGACATTGGCGGTCTGGATCACCGGCCCCTCCGCGGTCGGATCCGAGAAAGGAATCCCGATCTCGATCAGATCCGCGCCGTTGTCCTGCGCTGCCTTGACCACCTGCCTGGTCGTTTCCAGATCCGGGTACCCTGCTGTGATAAATGGGATAAATGCCTTTCCGCCTACGAAGGCTTCCCTGATTCTGCTCATACTGTTTCCTCCTGCTATAAACGAATGCTTCTGTCTGATTCTTATTCATATGACTCTGACCGGTCAGCTGCTGATCATTCCTCGATGACGGTTCCTCTGTACCTGGCCACCGCCGCGCAGTCTTTATCGCCCCTGCCGGAGATCGTCACGACCAGAATCTGATCCTTGTCCATGGCAGGCGCGATCTTCATCGCATGCGCGATTGCGTGTGAGGACTCAATGGCCGGAATGATGCCCTCAATCCTGCTCGTGTATTCAAATGCCTGCACTGCTTCTTCGTCCGTGACCGGAACATACTGTGCTCTTCCGATCGAATGCAGGTATGCATGCTCCGGTCCGATCCCCGGATAATCCAGTCCTGCGGAAATCGAATAGACCGGGGCAATCTGTCCGAATTCATTCTGGCAGAACAGGCTCTTCATACCGTGGAATACGCCCAGCCGTCCGGTACTGACCGTCGCTGCCGTCTCAAAGGTATCGATCCCTCGTCCGGCTGCCTCGCATCCGATCAGCTGTACATCCTTGTCATCAATGAAATGATAGAAGGAGCCGATCGCGTTGGACCCGCCGCCCACACAGGCCAGGACCGCGTCGGGCAGCCTCCCCTCGGCCGCAAGCATCTGTTCTCTGGCCTCCCGGGAGATCACCGCCTGGAAGTCGCGTACGATCGTCGGAAATGGATGCGGCCCCATCACGGAACCGAGGCAGTAATGTGTATCCGCGATCCGGTTCGTCCACTCGCGGAACGCCTCCGAGACGGCGTCCTTCAGCGTTGCTGTCCCGCTCGTAACCGGGACAACATCCGCACCAAGCAGTTTCATTTTGTAGACATTCAACGCCTGACGCTCCGTATCAACCTTGCCCATGAAGACCACACATTCCATCCCGAAATACGCGGCGGCTGTGGCAGTGGCGACACCGTGCTGTCCTGCACCCGTCTCCGCGATCAGCCTCGTCTTGCCCATCTTCTTCGCAAGCAGCGCCTGGCCGAGCACATTGTTGATCTTGTGCGCCCCTGTGAAATTCAGGTCTTCGCGTTTGAAATAGATCTTCGCGCCGCCCAGATCCTGCGTCATCTTCTTCGCAAAGTACAGCCGGCTCGGCCGGTTCGCGTACTCCGCGAACAGCGTCGACAGCTCACTCTGGAACGCCGGATCCTTCTTGTAATGCTTATAAGCCTCGTCCAGTTCAATGACTGCGTTCATGAGCGTTTCGGGAATGTACTGTCCCCCGAACTGTCCGAATCTTCCACTCGCATCCGCTGTGGTTGCCATAATTCCCTCCTTCTGATCTCTGATCGGAATCTGCTTTCCTTCCGTTATGTTTTATCGTTATCTTTCTGCGCTCTGTTTTTTCGGCTCTCCCCTGCTTCTGCACTATCCCTGTTTCTGCACTGTCACAGAGCCCGCGCTTTCCCTGACCGCTTTCACGAACTGCTTCACCCTGGCAGCGTCCTTGACATGATCAGTCTCCACACCGGAACTGACATCCACTGCCGCCGGATGCGCCATGTCGATCGCCTCCCGGACATTTTCCGGTGTCAGCCCGCCAGCCAGCATGAAATCTCTCCTGATCCCGGCGGTAAGTGACCAGTCAAACACCTCACCGCTCCCGCCTGCTCCATGGTCGAGCAGGATCAGATCTGCCGGACAGGTCTCAGCGCACCGGGCCAGCTCCTCCGCCTGCTCCTGTGCGGAAGGATTCCTTGCCGCATAGCCAGCTTCCTCCGAAGAACGGCTGGCTGTCGTTTTCATATCTTCCGGAATATCCACGCGAAGCGCCTTGATCACTTTCTTTCCTGTGCGTTTTTGGATGAAGCGGATCATATCGACGTTTTCCGATCCGTGCAACTGGATCACGTCCATCAGTCCCTGGTTTGCCAAAGAACAGATCCATTCCGGGTCCTGGTCCAGAAAAACCGCGACACGCAGGATTCTTCTGTCCAGGCCGGCGGCAAGCTCCGCCATCTTCTCCGGGGTTACCGTACGCCTTCTGCCCTCCGCCAGGATAAAGCCCGCGTATTCCGGCAGTACTTCATTCACGATCCGGATATCTTCCTCCCGCTGCAGTCCGCAGATCTTGATCTGGACGGTGTCTCTTCTCATACTGGTTTCCACGATTTCCTTTCTTATCTCACAGTGGCTGTAGTTCCAAACACAATCTTTGTATTTCCCTTCTCGTACGCCCTCTCCGCAACAGTTTTTCCTGTACCGGCGCGGCTTGCTTTTTTCGTACGTACTCAGCCGCATCGCAGATTTCTCAGCATCGCCGTCTTGTCCTTCGCCCGCATCAGCGTCTCGCCGATCAGGCAGGCGTCCGCACCGGCTTCCCGCAGCGCCCGTACTTCTTCCGCGCTGCGGATCCCGCTCTCTGCCACAAACAGAATTCCGTCCGGGACCAGTTTCCGAAGACGCTCAGAATTATGTACGTCCACTGTGAAATCCTTCAGGTTTCTGTTATTTACCCCGATCATCCGCGCACCTGCTGCTACAGCCGTACGGATCTCCTCCTCGTCATGCGCCTCGACCAGCGAAGACAATCCCAGGCTGTCTGCAATCCGAAGATATTCCTCCAACGTCTTTGGATCCAGCAATGAGCAGATCAGGAGCACGGCAGACGCACCCAGAGTCTTCGCCTCATAAATCATGTACGCGTCCACCGTGAAATCCTTCCGGATACACGGTGTCTGAACCTGCCGGGCAATTTGCCGCAGATAATCTTCGCTTCCGAGAAACCACTTCGGCTCCGTCAGCACGGAAATGCACTCTGCTCCGGCCTCTTCGTATTCTTTGGCGATCTCCAGATAAGGAAAATGCTCCGCGATCAGGCCTTTGGAAGGAGACGCTTTTTTCACTTCGCAGATAAAGCCAATGTCAGGACCCGACAGCGCTTTTTCAAACCGGAACCATGACGCCGGATGCAATGATTTCTGCGCCGCCTTCTCTTCCCCGGCCATGCGCTCTGCGAGATCCTTCCTCTCCTCCAGGCTGACGGTTTCCTTTGCCTTCTCCACACGGATTCTTGCATCATCCGCCAGTTGATCCAGTATTGTCATCTTGCAAAACCCTGTCTTTCCAGATTTATCCGTGAAATATCTTCTATCATCTTCTCTATCTTCAGACGGTTTTCTTCAGACGGCCTTCTTCAGGCAGCCCTCTTCAGACGGCGGCATTTGACACCCGTATCATATCCTCCACCTTTGCCAATGCTGCCCCGCTGTCGATCAGTTCTCCGGCCAGCTTCACGCCCTTAGCCATCGACTCTGCCTTTCCGGCGATAAACAGGCCGGCTCCGGCATTCATCAGTACGATGTCACGCTTCGCGCCGGTGATGGTACCGGACAGAATCCCACGCAGCGTCTGCGCATTTTCCTCAGGAGAGCCGCCCTCGATCTCCTGTTTGCCGGCGGTTTTCAGACCAAAGTCCTCCGGCTGGATCGTCAGGTCGCGATAGTAGCCGTCACGGAACTCACAGAGCTTCGTCGGCGCGCTGATCGAGATCTCATCGAGGCGGTCCTTGCCATAGGCGACCAGGCCGCGCTTTACGCCGAGGCTCATCATAACCTTCGCCAGAGGAGTCACCAGCAGCTCACTGTAGACGCCCAGCAGCATGAAGTCCGGACGGGCCGGGTTGGTCAATGGTCCGAGAATATTAAACACCGTACGGATGCCGAGCTCTCTGCGGATCGGGCCGACGTATTTCATGGAGGTGTGATACTTCTGCGCGAACATGAAGCAGAAGCCGACCTCCTCCAGAAGTTTCCGGCACAGCTGCGGATCCTGCTGAATGTTGATGCCCAGCGCTTCCAGACAGTCCGCGGTCCCGCAGTCAGACGATGCGGCACGGTTGCCATGCTTTGCGACCTTCACGCCGCCTGCTGCCAGGACAAATGCGCTGGTGGTGGAGATGTTGAAGCTGTGCGCGTTGTCACCGCCGGTTCCGACAATCTCCAGCACCTCCATGCCCGGATGCTCCATCGGGGTTGCCTTCTCGCGCATCGCGGCAGCGCATCCGGAGATCTCGTCAATGGTCTCCGCACCGGTTGATTTGGTGGACAGTGCCGCCAGGAATGCGGCGTTCTGCGTCGCCGTCGTCTCACCGCTCATGATTTCCGTCATGACGCTGTATGCTTCGTCATAAGTCAGATCCATCTTGTCGACAATCTTTATAATCGCTTCCTTAATCATGTTCCTTCTCCTTTTCCTTTGCTCAGAGTTACAAAATTCTCCAGGATCCTGTTCCCGTGCGGTGTCAGGATCGACTCCGGGTGAAACTGGATTCCGAAAACCGGATACCTGGTATGTTCGACCGCCATAATCTCGTCATCTTCCGTCCTTGCCGTAATCTTCAGGCAGTCCGGCATGGTTTCTTCCACCGCCGCAAGCGAATGGTACCGGCCAACCTGCTCCACTGCTTCCAGGCCCAAGAAAACCCGGCTTGCCGTGTCAATCCGGCATAGCGATGTTTTCCCGTGCATCAGCTCCTTCGCGTAGCCCACCCGCGCGCCGAAGGCTGCACAGATGCTTTGATGTCCCAGACATACGCCCAGGACCGGGATTGTTGAGCCGCTGCGGGCGGTCTCTGCGGGCATTTCTGTTTCCCCCGGCTGTCCTGCTTTTCTGTCATGCACCTGCCCGATGCGCTTTACCAGTTCGATGCACACCCCCGCATCCTCCGGCCTTCCCGGACCGGGAGAGAGAATGATGCCGGACGGACACATATCCAGAATCTGTTCCACTGTAAATGCATCATTCCGGATCACACGTATGTCCGGTTCGATCGCCCCGATCATCTGATAGAGGTTGTAAGAAAAACTGTCGTAATTATCGATTAAGAGAATCATATTCTCCTCCGTTCCTGCGCCCCTTTGGCGCACCAGGATAGATGTTTCTTTCCCGTCAAAGCTCGTCCTGCGCCTGTTCCAGTGAAACCATGACCGCGCGCGCCTTATTCAGGCTTTCCTGATATTCCTTTCCCGGATCGGAATCCGCCACAATGCCGGCACCGCTGCGGACGAAAACCTTGCCCCGTTTCCGGTAGGCGATCCGGATTGCGATACACAGGTCCATATTGCCGGTAAAGCTCAGATAACCGATCGCGCCGCCATAGATGCCACGTTTGTTGTTCTCCAGCTCATTGATAATCTGCGCGGCACGGATCTTCGGCGCACCGCTCAGCGTTCCCGCCGGGAGAATCGCGCTGACCGCGTCAAGCGCATCCTTGTCTTCCCGGATCTGTCCGCGCACCGTCGAGCCGATGTGCATGACGTGCGAGAACCGCTCGATCTGATATGCCTTCTCCACCTCAACACTTCCAAAACGGGAAACCTTCCCGATGTCATTTCGCCCAAGATCCACCAGCATGCTGTGTTCGGCAAGCTCTTTCGGATCCGCAAGCAGTTCCCGCTCCAGTTCCTCGTCCTCCTCCGCTGTCTTCCCCCGCGGCCTCGTCCCGGCCAGCGGAAATGTATGCAGCACCCCGTCCTCCAGCTTGACCAGTGTCTCCGGAGAAGCGCCGGCCACTTCCATGTCTGAGCTGGAGAAGAAGAACATATACGGCGACGGATTCACCGTGCGAAGCACCCGGTAGGTGTTCAGCAGGCTTCCTTCAAAGTCCGCCTCCAGCCGGTTCGAAAGAACCACCTGGAAGATGTCCCCTTCGAAAATGTACTTCTTTGCCTTCTCCACCATCGCGCAGAACTGCTCCTCGGAAAACAGCGGCTGCACCGGTGAGGTCATTTTCCCGGGAAGAATCTCCGCCATCTGGCCGTCTCGCACCAGTTCCGCCATATGCTGCAGCTCCAGGCAGGCGCGGTTATAAGAAACCTGAAGTCTGTGCAATGTTTCTTCCGACTGCACTGCCGGTTTCTCCGGCAGATCCATGTTCACGATCAGGATCATCTTCTGACGGTAGTTATCAAAGCAAATCACCTTGTCGAAGAGCATCAGATCGACATCCTTGAATCCTTCACTGTCCGCAGCGTCCAGATTGAGCCCGGGTTCTGCGTACTTCAGGTAATCATAGGAAAAGTATCCGACAAGTCCTCCCGTAAAGGGCGGCAGCTGCTCCAGTTTCGGGCTTGTATGCTCCCGGAGTATCTGCCGGATGTATGCGCCGGGGTCGTCTGTCCGGATCTGCAAAGATCCAATCTTCATGACACCGTCCAGGCAGGTGATCTCAAGTTCCGGATCATATCCGAGAAACGTATAGCGCCCCCACTTTTCATGACCGGAGACAGATTCCAGCAGGTATACATGTCCGGAAACGCTCTGAAGAGCCCTCAACACCTCAATCGGCGTACGAAGATCGGAGAGGATCTCCGCACTCAGGGGATACGTCCTGTACTTTCCGACATAGGGGCAGATCTGCTCCACAGCTTTTGCGATGTGCATGAAAAACTCCTTTCTGACAAAAAAGTCCCTGGCAGAGAGATATTTCATCTCTGCCAGGGACGAATCAACATAATCCGCGGTGCCACCCTGATTCATGGCTGTACCATACTCTTTGGAGTACCAACATACTCTGTGCAGCTAACGTGTGCCTTACGTCGCTGAATACTCGGATCTCCGGCTTTCCGCCTGCACTTGCAGATCCTTTGACAGCGCCCTCAGCGGTCCATATTACGTGTACTGTGTTCTGCCCGGATCGCAGCACCCCGGACTCTCTGGAAGATCATATACACCTTTTCTCCGCTTCAACGGTTTGATGCGTTATTCAGTTGAATTGCATCAATCTTATCATTGCCGCACGAATTCGTCAAGAACAATCTAAATATGTGACTATTTTGGTAAGTTTCACAATGCACACGTCAGATTAAATCGATCGATTGCAGTGTGAAGATTGGACTGCTGCTTGATTCAAGCCAGCTCGGCCGGCTGCCCGACTGCATAGTTCTCCCAGCTGTCCGCCCCGGACGCGCCGCTCAGATCTGCCGTGTCGCTGTAGGTTTCAACCGTAACCGTATACTGGCTGGTTCCTTCCACATAAACCGTTCCGTCTGTTCCGACGACAGATACCGTGTTCCCGTCTGCATCTTTGATGCTGCCTTCACAGCTGAGTGCAGTCAGGGTAGAATCACCCGTCACAATCCAGGCAGAATCTGCGTCGATCGTCAGATTACAGTAACCATCGCCATTGCCGTCCGAATAAGTGGTGTCTTCCACAACCGCTCCGGTCAGAGTGCTTCCCTGTGTGGCATAGAAGTCAAGCTGCGAGATCCGGTCCCAGATCACATCCCCTTCCATCGTCTGCGCAATCCCGGTGAAGGTGCAGTCCGCGCCGTTCGCACCGGACGATCCCCAGCCACGGCCGTTTGCATTGCCGGTGCAGCGAAGGAAGAAGTCCGAATTCTCCGCGTATGTGATATCGACATCATTCAATATGAACGTGGACTGCGTATTGGTGGTATAGAACATTCCACCGGCCTTTGCCGTAAGCGTTCCGCCGACCATCTCGAAGGTCCCGTTTCCATCCTCAGCGTCACCCGACATGGACTGATACACAATGACATTCCAGAGAACTTCATTCTGCTCATTGTCGTCCGGCATGTTTCCGGTCAGATCACAGTCAAACAGGTGGATCGCATTCAGGCCCTCGATACAGGTTGCCTCAGAATTGTTCGCCGTAAGGTCTGCGTCATGAACCGCGATGTCTGCAGTGGAATAGATCGCCGGGCTTCCGATTCCATTTGACGTGTAGGTGCCGCCGTCCACTACCATGGTGCCGCCGCCCCTGTCGGAACGGATCGCTGCGGATGAGCCTCCGTTCGTCGTCACGTCCAGGTTCCATGCGTAGAGCGTTCCGCCGCCTGCCGCGTGAATGCCTCCGGAAGTTCCCTGCTGCGTCGTGATCGTGGAATCCGCAATATAGACGGTACCGTCTCCATAAGCAAATGCGCCTGCCCCGCCGTTCGAATCGGTATCGATCGAACTGTCCGCAACATACATTGTTCCGTCTGTGGCAAGGAGTGCGGCCGCATTGCCGTAGAAGCTTGATGTGTTGCCGGAATCAGAGTCTTCACTCGTTCTTGAGACATTTACATTCTTCACGACAGCGCTGGCGTCTGAGCCACTGACCAGGATCGCATTCTCATCGGTACCTGTCGATTCGACATCCTGTTCAAAAACCTGCTCGCCGGAGGTCACTTCGTTTGCCGCCGTGTAGGTGACACTCTCCTGTCCGCCGGGACCGCCACCCATATCACCAGGGCCGCCGCTGCCGTCAGGAGCCTCACCGTTCGGCATCTCAGGCGGCGTTTGGCCGTTTCCTCCCGGACCGCCATTGCCGTCCGGCGCTCCGTTACCGTCCGGCGCTTCACCGTCAGGCTTTGCAGGCGGTGTTCCGCCGTTTCCTCCCGGACCACCATTGCCGTCCGGCGCTTCACCATCTGGCATTGCAGGCGGCGTGTTTTCCCCTGTGCCTGCTTCTTTGCCGGCGTCAGAAGTTTCATCCGTGGAAACCTCCTGAGCCGCCTCTGAAGAAGCAGTCGTCTGTGCCGCGCCTGATGTCTCCTCCGCATATGCCGGCAGGATCAGATTCGCTGCCAGGGACAGGGATAACAGGGAACATACCATCAGATTTCTTCTCTTCATCATCATTACCTCTTTTCTTCATTCGTCCTGCCTGAGCAGGGCGGCTGGTCTTTGTTTTCTCTGTGATGATCAGAAGATACTGCCCCGGTTTGTGCAAAGTGTGTTTTGAACATTAGCTGGATATTAATTTTGACTTTTTTTGAAACTTTTGGCCGGAAGAATCCTTCGAAATGCCTGATGGAGTATGCTATTATGTCGGTTGGCGGCTTGAACGGATTCCGGACTGGGTTCACTCAAGGTGCCGCTTTACAAGGGTTCAGGTTTTTCACAGAGGAGTAATCACAATCTTGATGAATGACAAAAAACAGCTGAAGGGCCACCTTCTTTCCGTTCTCTGCGTCATTGCATGGGGAACCTCTTTTCTTGTCAGCAAGAACCTGATGGAAAAGCTTACTCCGGTACAACTGATGCTGCTGCGCTTTGTGATCGCATGGCTGGCTGTCTGGGTCATATATCCGAGGTGGCATTTCAACTGGCGGGAAGAAGGCCAGTTTGTCATTCTTTCTCTGGCTGGAAATACGCTGTATTATCTGGCTGAAAATACGGCACTGCGCATGACTCTGGCAAGCAATGTCAGTATTCTTGTTTCTGCTGCTCCGATTGCTTCTGCATTGATGCTTCGTCTGTTTGAGCATGATGAGAGGCTTTCCGGACGTCAGATCGCCGGAATCGGGATTGCTTTCTTCGGCGTTCTGTTTGTCGTATTGAACGGGGTATTTGTTCTGAAACTGAATCCACTTGGAGATCTGCTTGCGCTTGCCGCAGCATTCTTCTGGGCTCTTTACGGATTTCTTACCAAACGGATTGTAGACAGGTACGACACATTTCTGTGCACCCGCAAGCTGATGTTCTACGGAATTGTAACAGCCATGCCTCTTCTTCTTTTGGAGCATGGTGATCTGACAGGAATTGGACGGTTGAGATTTGGTGATATCTGCGGCCTGCTGTATCTCGGCCTGATCTGCAGTGCCCTCTGCTATCTGATGTGGAATGAAGCGATCGCAGAAATCGGCGCAATGAAAGCGAATCTTTATGTTTATGCCGTTCCGGTGGTAACCATGATTGCCAGCGCCGTCTTCCTTGATGAGGTGATTACCTGGGGAGGTGCCATCGGGGTTGTACTGGTCATCGGCGGAATGCTTCTAAGCAGCTGGAATCATCGCATTTCCGGAGAGTAAACAAATAGCCGCCCGGCAATCCAGGCGGCTTACATCATCCATGTTTCACCTAAACGAGTCAGGTATTACCTGTCTCTTTCCCCCACAGCTTTTTCTGCGGCCGTTACTCCGCGGCTTCCAGAAACGCTACATATGCGTTCCTGGCTTCATACAGGTCCGACTTGCTCGTAATCTCCATCGGGGCATGCATGTTCAGAACCGCGACGCCTGCGTCCACAACGTTCATCCCGTACAGGGCGCTGATGTACGCGATCGTTCCGCCGCCGCCGATGTCGACCTTTCCAAGCTCGGAGGTCTGGAACGCTACATTGGCATCGTCCATCACACGGCGCACCCATGCGAAATACTCTGCATTCGCGTCATTGCTTCCGGACTTGCCGCGCGCGCCGGTATACTTGTTGTACACGATCCCGTGTCCGAAGAACGCAGAGTTCTTCTGCTCGTATGCCTCACTGTACAACGGATCGAAAGCCGCCGATACGTCTGATGACAGCATCTTCGAAGAAGAAAGCGCCCTGCGCAGTGCAAGGTCAGAATACTGACCGCAGCGATCCATCAGCTCCGCAACCGCATTTTCAAAGAAATGACTCTGTGCGCCGGTTGCGCCGACCGATCCGATCTCTTCCTTATCCGTCAGCAGGCAGCAGGCGGTATAGGCCGGCTTCTCTACCCTGAGAAGCGCATCCAGGGAAGGAAATGCGCAGACGCGGTCGTCCTGTCCGTAGGCTGCGATCATGCTGCGGTCAAAGCCCAGATCCCGTGCTTTCCCGGCCGGAACGATCTCCAGCTCCGCGGAGAGGAAGTCGTCCTCTTCCATATCGTACTTTTCCTTCAGGATTGCCAGGATATTCTGCTTGACCGGATCCTTCTTGTCCTTCGCGTCCTCTTCCAGCTTCAGCGGTCTGGAGCCTGCGAGCACATCCAGGTTTTCGCCTGTAATGGCATCCCCCAGCGTCTTCGCCATCTGATCCTTCGAAAGATGAATCAGAAGATCTGTCACGCAGAAAATCGGATCCTCTTCATCCTCACCGATCCTGACATTCACAGTGGATCCGTCCTTTTTGGCGATTACGCCGTGGATGGCGAGCGGAATGGTTGTCCACTGATACTTCTTGACGCCGCCATAATAGTGTGTGTCCAGAAATGCCATCTCTGTATTCTCGTACAGCGGGACCTGCTTGAGGTCAAGACGCGGGGAGTCGATATGCGCGCCCAGAATCCGAAGGCCCTTCTCAATCGGCTCCGTACCGATGGTGAACAATGCCATCGTCTTTTTCATCCACACTGCGTAAACCTTGTCACCGCTCTTCAGGCTTTCGCCCTTCGCGATCACATCGGCCAGATCCCGGTACCCTGCCTTCCTGGCACGCTTTGTAACCTCTTCTACCGCTTCCCGCTCCGTCTTTACATGATTCATAAAATCCTTGTAATCTTCCGCAAGCGCATTCAGGTCTTTGATCTGCTTCTCATCGTAGTTCGTCCATCTGTTTTCTTTTCTCATCGAAGCTGATATCTCCTTCCTGTCCAATGATACTGTCATCAGAATATATATGAATTTCTTCGTATAAAACACCGTTCACGATTCAGCCATGGATAGTAAGCCAAGCCGTACTGTTATGTATACACCAGAATGAACCGCATTTCAAGCCTGTGCACCGTGCATGGAACCGGTCGGGCGAGCTGGTCAGTAAACATACCTGTCCTTTGTGTTGACTCACTGCAGTAAATAGGTGTAGAATCGCCGGGATACGAAAAATGCAAAGTAATAAGGAAAGATCAAGTCCGCCTGAAATAAGGGCTTATCCCCGCAGAGGTATAAGTATGCGAAGAGAAGATATCCGGAATGTTGCGATCATTGCCCACGTTGACCATGGCAAGACAACCCTCGTTGACTGCCTGCTTCATCAGAGCGGCGTGTTCCGCGAGAACCAGGCTGTGGCTGAGCGTGTCATGGACTCGGGAGACCTCGAGCGTGAGCGCGGCATTACGATCCTGTCCAAGAACACAGCCGTTTCCTACAACGGGACAAAGATCAACATCGTTGACACGCCCGGTCATGCTGATTTCGGCGGCGAGGTGGAGCGTGTCCTGAAGATGGTGAACGGCGTCATCCTTGTGGTGGATGCATTTGAAGGCCCCATGCCCCAGACAAGGTTTGTCACGCAGAAAGCGCTGGCGCTGGATCTTCCCTTTATCGTCTGTGTCAATAAGATTGACCGCCCGGGCGCGCGTCCCGATGAAGTTGTGGACGAGACGCTGGAGCTTCTGATGGACCTGGACGCTTCGGACGAACAGCTTGACTGTCCTTTCGTGTACGCTTCGGCCAAGGAAGGCTATGCGCTGAAGGAGCTTGGGGACGAGCCAAAAGACATGTCTCCGCTCTTTGAGACAATCCTCAGCCACATCCCTGCTCCGGAAGGGGAGGCGGACGGTCCGCTGCAGATGCTGATCTCCACGGTTGATTACAATGAGTATGTCGGCCGCATCGGCATCGGCAAGATTGACCGCGGTGTCATCCGCGTGAATCAGGATGCATTGCTGGTGAACCACCATGACTCCACCAAGAAGGAGAAGGTCCGCATCACGAAGCTGTACGAATTTGACGGATTGAAGAAGGTTCCGGTACAGGAAGCATCCATGGGCGCCATCGTCGCCCTGTCCGGCATCGAAGACCTGCACATCGGCGATACCGTCTGCGCGCCGGACTGCCCGGACGCGATCGCATTTCAGAAGATCGAAGAGCCGACCATCTCGATGAACTTCTGCGTCAATGACAGTCCGCTCGCGGGTCAGGAAGGAAAATACGTCACCTCCCGTCACATCCGTGACCGTCTGTACCGGGAACTGAACACCGACGTCTCCCTGCGCGTCGAGGACACGCAGGATACCGATACCTTCAAGGTCTCGGGGCGCGGCGAGCTGCACCTGTCGGTCCTGATCGAGACCATGCGCCGTGAAGGATATGAATTCGCTGTCTCCAAGGCAGAGGTCATCTACAAGACAGACGAGCGCGGCAGAAAGCTGGAGCCGATGGAGATTGCCTATGTCGATGTGCCGGACGAATTCTCCGGAACCATCATTCAGAAGCTCTCCCTCCGGAAGGGCGAACTGCAGGGCATGGGCCGCACCAATGACGGCCGCACGCGCCTGGAATTCCAGATCCCGTCCCGCGGGCTGATCGGATTCCGCAATGACTTCATGACCGACACCAAGGGCACCGGCATCATCAATACGATCTTCGAAGGGTACGCCCCCTTTAAGGGTGAGCTCGCCTACCGGCAGCAGGGAAGCCTGATCTCCTTTGAGACCGGCGTCGCCGTCGCCTACGGCCTGTTCAATGCGCAGGACCGTGGTACGCTCTTCGTGGAACCCGGCGATAAGGTGTATTCGGGCATGGTCATCGGCCAGAGCGGCAAGAGTGAAGACATCGAGCTCAACATCTGCAAGACCAAGCACCTGACCAACACGAGAGCTTCCGGTTCGGACGAAGCGCTGAAGCTGGTGCCGCCCAGAAAGCTGTCTCTGGAACAGGCAATCGAATACATCGACGCAGACGAACTGCTGGAGATCACACCGGAGTCCTTCCGGATCCGCAAGAAGATCCTGGATCCGCTCAAGCGCAAGAGAGCGATGATCTCGAAGCAGCAGAAACAATAACGGACATAGCAATTAGCAATCTCCCCGGTCATGGCAGCGCTGGCTGTGACCGGGGAGTTGTTTCCTGACCTAATGAATAATCATCGCAGTTATCTTACAGCGATCACTGTATACAAAGACACATTGCGAAGTGTCAGGATCAGCTTCTCCCCTTCTCTCTTCGCAATATACTCCTGCTCTCTGCCGTCCAGGCGGTACATCTCGATCCTGCCGTCCGGGCAGTCTGTCACCACCACTTCAAGTGCAGGAATCTCTTTCACCCGGTCTTTCTCCTCATCATAGTCGTAGTTGAGCAGGTGGATAAATGCACCCTCCTCTGAATCGTATCGATTCATGCCGATTCTTCGATCTTTACATATCACTGTGCTGACCGGAGCATACAGCGCGTCAAACCTGAATTCCCGTGTTACGGCACTATGTCCGCACTAGCAAATTGCCCGTGAAGCCGCAGAAATACTGACTTTTTTCGCACTTCCTACTTGCGCCTTT
>CACZJF010000023.1 GCA_902781455.1 uncultured Lachnospiraceae bacterium
CCGATTCCGTCTCCGCTTTTTTCTTCGGGTCGTTCTTCCTCACTGTCCGATTCCCGCGAACCGCCTGACCCTTTCCTTGTAGATGTAGTACCGCCACTTCCCCGATTCTTTCCTGACCGCGATTCCGAGTTCCCGCAGGTTTCCCTTACGCATCTCGCTCATAATGGTTTCCCTGCCTATCGACAGGGCCCTGCTCGCCTCCGCCACGCTCATCGTCGGGTTCGCTTCCGTTCTTGCCTTTCTCATCTTATTCACCGCCTTTCTTTGTGGTTTCGTCGCGTTCTTTCCGATAATATGTCCGCCCGCGGGTCGGATGGCGGGATTACATATGCGTCCGCCAAGGAACCCACGGAAAAGCGAGTTCGGAATTCTTTCCTCAAAAAAGAAGAGGGTACATCACCCTCTTCATCTTTCCTTTTCAGCAGAAACCTATTTCAGCCAACAGGTCTCACAACCCGCCGAACTTCTTCTTCAATTTCAAATACATCTCATAGAGTTCCTTGTCCTCTTCCGACATCTCTCCGCTCCTGTCCGCATCGATAATCTCCATTGGAGTCGCAATGGAACGAACAGCCTGAATCTCCTGATGCGTATACAACCTATGTACGGCTTCCGACTTATGTCCGACCATTTGCGATATCGCCATTGTATTGTTCTCTGCCCGCGTCTCCATCATAGTGACACCCGTATGTCGCAATTTGTGAGGTCCAAACCCTTTCGGCCTCACAATGCCAAGCCGTCGACAATCTGCATTCCACATCGCTTCAAATGCGGAAGCATACAGAAACTCTCCGTTCTTATATACAGGAAGCAAGAGCCCTTTGGGGTTGTACTTACAGTACTTCCTGACCTGCTTCTCCAACTGTTCTATTGCTTCAATAGCGAACCTTGACAACTTGACGAGACGCTTCGGCTCCTTTCCTTTCAGTTCCTTTTCATAGACTTCTATCTTTTTCCCCTGTCCCGTCTCCAACCACGTCTGCGAGTACCTTTCAGAAATTGCAGACGTGATGAGAAGAACCCCATTCTCCTTGTCGATATTCTTCAACCGAATCGCGAAGAGTTCCTGCTGTCGGATTCCCGTCTCTATCATCAGAACATACGCACCATAATATCGATGTCGTCCCTCATCCTCTCGGAAAGCCTCATATATTTTTCGAATGTCCTCATCCGTAAGCGTTTCCTTTTCTCCGACCGTTTCCCGCTTTTTTTCCTCGACCTGAATGTCGGCCTTGGCGTTGAGCATGTAGTTTTCCTCGATAAGTCCCTTATAATACAATTCAGCGAAGAGCGAATTCAGACAGACCGTGACAAGGCGAAGCATACTTCTATTTCTTTCCTTTGCGGTCGTATTCAGGAAGTTTACAACCCTCGCCATCGAAATCATATGAAGTTGGAGCCCCGCAAACTGCGACTTGTAAAAGCACGCTTCAAGAGCCTGTGTGTACCCTTTGTATGTGTTTCCAGTCAGAACGGCGTAGGTCTTTCCCTCATACCTCATCGGACGTTTCATCCGTTCGAGAAGATGTTCCCGCATATAGACTCCGAGTGTCTTACTCTTGTCGACTTTCACTTCGAGTCCGAGCCGTTGTTCCCTTTCATACTTGTTCCGAGCAGTCCAGGCGAGAACCTCTGCTTCCTGCTTCGAATCTGCTATTCTCTTGAATCGCTTGATTCCACCATTCGGCATCGGGAACTGGGCAGATGCTTTCGCCACGCACTCCCACTTCCCGTCCGAACGCTTCTTTGCCTGCGGTTTCCTCTCGTCTTCCCATATTCCATAGTCAGTCTTCTTCGCCATCGAATCCAGCCTCCAAAAGTGTCCTGAAAGTGTCCCAAAAAAGTGTCCCACGCAATCTTATCAAACCCAACAACCGTTTTCAACACACAAAAAAGGCCCCGTTTTCCTGTGGAACTTCCACAAAAGAACAGGGGCCATAACTGCTATTCTTATGTACTAATTCGACAAATACGTCTTACTTCTGATAATTGACGATGCGGCCAAAGTCTGGCTTCAGGCTGGCGCCGCCGATCAGTCCGCCGTCGATGTTCGGCTGTGCAAGCAGTTCATCACAGTTCTTCGCGTTCATGGATCCGCCGTACTGAATCCGGATCGACTCTGCGGTTGCTGCATCATAGATCTCAGCGATGGTCTCACGGATCGCCTTGCAAACTTCCTCAGCCTGCTCAGTCGTTGCCGTTCTGCCGGTTCCGATCGCCCAGATCGGCTCATAAGCGATGACCATGGAAGCTGCCTGCTCAGCTGTCACATTCTGAAGATCAGACTTGATCTGCAGACGGATCCAGTCAAGCGTGACACCTGCTTCTCTCTGCTCCAGGCTCTCGCCGCAGCACAGAATCGGGGTAAGGCCATGCTCAAATGCCTTCAGCACTTTCTTGTTCAGGAACTCGTCGGTCTCGTTGAAGTACTCACGTCTCTCAGAGTGTCCGATGATAACGTACTTCGCGCCCGCGTCAACGATCATGGCCGGCGCGATCTCTCCGGTGTAAGCACCCTTCTCCTCGATATACATATTCTCGGCGCCGACTTCGACGTTCGTTCCCTTGACCGCTTCCACGACCGGGACAATATCGATTGCCGGGACACAGTATACAACATCAACCTCAGGATTGTTGACCAGATCCTTCAGGGTTGCGACCAGTTCCTTCGCCTCTGACGGCGTCATGTTCATCTTCCAGTTTCCAGCGATAATCTTCCTTCTCATCAGGAATTCTCCTTTCTTACTTCAGCAGTCAGATTACTTGTCGTCCGCAGCAGCTACACCCGGAAGCTCCTTCCCCTCAAGGAACTCAAGGGAAGCACCGCCGCCGGTTGAGATGTGGGACATCTTGTCGCCATAGCCAAGCTGGTTCACAGCTGCCGCGCTGTCGCCGCCGCCGATGATCGTCGTTGCGTCAGTCTCGGCAAGCGCTGCCGCGACTGCCTTGGTGCCGGCTGCAAGAATCGGGTTCTCGAACACACCCATCGGTCCGTTCCAGACAACCGTCTTCGCGTTCTTTACAGCATCGCTGTACAGCTCGATGGTCTTCGGTCCGATATCCATTCCCATCTTATCCGCCGGAATCTTGTCGGAATCAACAACAACAGTCGCGATCTCCGCGTCGATCGGATCCGGGAAGCTGTCCGTGCAGACGGTGTCAACCGGAAGAAGCAGCTCCTTGCCGAGCTTCTGTGCCTTCTCCAGCATCTCCTTGCAGTAATCAATCTTGGTATCGTCAAGAAGGGACGTGCCGATCTCATACCCCTTTGCCTTCAGGAAGGTGTAGGCCATGCCGCCGCCGATGATCAGCGTATCGCACTTCTCAAGCAGGTTGGAAATGACATTGAGCTTGTCAGCAACCTTCGCGCCGCCGAGAATCGCGACGAACGGACGAACCGGATTCTCTACCGCGTTGCCAAGGAAGTCGATCTCCTTCTGCATCAGATATCCGACTGCATGAGGTCCATCCAGGAACTGGGTGACGCCGACGTTCGAGCAGTGTGCTCTGTGCGCGGTTCCGAATGCGTCATTGACAAATACATCCGCCAGGGAAGCGAGCTCTTTGGAGAACTCTTCCCCGTTCTTGGTCTCTTCCTTGCGATAACGGGTGTTCTGGAGCAGGATGACATCGCCGTCCTTCATCGCTTCCACTGCAGCCTTCGCGTTCGGTCCGACAACGTTGTCGTCCGCAGCGAACTTCACTTCCTGGCCGAGCAGCTCGGACAGTCTTGCCGCGACAGGAGCAAGTGTCTTGGAAGGCTTATCCTCATCGGTCTTGACCTTGCCCAGATGTGAGCAAAGGATCACTTTGCCGCCATCGGCGATCAGCTTCTTGATGGTCGGAAGCGCTGCCACCAGACGATTCTCATCTGTGATCTTTCCATCCTTCAGCGGAACGTTAAAGTCGCAGCGGCACAGAACCTTGAGGCCCTTTACATTGATGTCGTCAACAGATTTCTTGTTCAGTCCCATCTTGTTATTCCTCCATTTTTCAGATGCCTGCGTCCCCGGCTGCAGCGCCGGCCGGACAGCATCAATCGTTCTCTCTTTCGGAAAAAAGGGTCCGGTCCTTTACAGACCGGACCCTCTGTGAGTCAGTTATATCTGGTTTCCTGATCAGGCGCCCAGCAGCTTGCCGAAGTGCTTGATGGTGCGGACCATCTGGCTGGTGTAGGAGTTCTCGTTGTCATACCATGAAACAACCTGTACCTGAGTGGTGCCGTTGTCAAGCGGCAGAACCATGGTCTGGGTCGCATCGAACAGAGAACCATAGGTCATTCCTACGATGTCGCTGGATACGATCTCGTCGGTGTTGTAGCCGAAGGACTCGTTGGAAGCAGCCTTCATCGCGTCGTTGATCTGCTCCTTGGTGACATTGCCTTCCACAACAGCGGTAAGGATGGTGGTGGAGCCGGTCGGGGTCGGAACACGCTGTGCAGCACCGATGAGCTTGCCGTTCAGTTCCGGGATAACCAGGCCGATTGCCTTCGCAGCACCGGTGCTGTTCGGAACAATGTTGACTGCCGCCGCGCGGGAACGTCTCTTGTCGCCCTTACGCTGCGGGCCGTCCAGTGTCATCTGGTCGCCGGTGTAAGCGTGAATCGTGCACATGATACCGGTCTTGATCGGTGCGCAGTCGTTCAGAGCCTTCGCCATCGGAGCCAGGCAGTTGGTGGTGCAGCTGGCCGCGGAGATGATCTTGTCATCTTTGGTGAGCTGCTCATGGTTTACATTGTAAACGATCGTCGGCAGATCGTTGCCGGCCGGAGCGGAGATGATAACATGCTTTGCACCTGCGTCGATATGAGCCTGTGCCTTCGCCTTGCTGGTATAGAAGCCTGTGCACTCCAGCACGACGTCAACGCCAAGGTCGCCCCAGGGAAGGTTCTTCGCATCAGCTTCCTTGTAGATCGTGATCTTCTTGCCGTCTACTTCGATGGAATCTTCGCCGAAGGAAACCTTATCGCAGAGCGCATATCTGCCCTGTGTGCTGTCATACTTCAGAAGATGAGCAAGCATCTCGGGGCTGGTCAGATCGTTGATCGCAACAATCTCAAAACCCTCTGCTCCGAACATCTGTCTGAAAGCAAGACGGCCGATGCGGCCAAAACCGTTAATCGCAACTTTTACAGCCATAATAACAATTCCTCCTAGAATAGTATAATGAAAACAGCTACCGTCAAGCGCTTGAAAGGGCCGCACGAAATCACGGACCTGCTGCGCACTTAACCCGCTGATATTTTATCGGAATACCATGTAAAAATCAAGTGCAGCAGGTTACTTTATTCAGACAAGTTTCCCCTCCGTTTTCAGACAAAATTGGTAAGAATGACGATTTCAGGCAGTTATTGACTTCGTGCTTCCCTCCTCTTACAATTTTCATTCAGGAAACCCGTTTTCAATATGATTACAGTGAGAAAATGTTCCTGCTTCTTCAGACGCGGGCAGCATGTTCCGCTCAAAGCCTTCTGGAATGGAGAATAACCGATGCCGATTCTGTATGACATGCACATGCACTCTTCTTTTTCCACAGATTCCGATGCGCCGATGCAAATCATGGCGCAGACAGCCCATCACCTTGGACTGAGTGGAATCTGCCTGACTGATCATATGGATCTGGACTATCCCAGGCAGTATCATCCCTCCGATCCGAATGCATTTGCGGCGGATCCTGAACAAGTATATCAGGAGGTGCTTCGTCTGAGAGCGGATTATGAGGAGAGAAATCTCCCTCTGTGGATCGGCTTCGGTCTGGAATTCGGCATGCAGGCACACCTGTCTGACCGGTTCCGTGAGATCGCTGAGCGCTATCCTCTGGACTTTATCATCGCCTCGCAGCATCTGCTCGATTCTCAGGATCCCTACTATCCCGATGCCTGGGAGAATCAGAAGCCGGAAGAGATGATCGACCGTTACTACCGCGAACTGTTGTCCAACCTGAAAAAAATGAGGGAATGGGATACGCTCGCGCATCTGGATTACATCATCCGCTATATCCCGGGACAGGGAGACAGTGTTTATGATTCCATGGCCCGTCACAGTGAAATCATCGATGAGATCCTGCGGTATGTGATCTCCTGCGGGAAGTGCCTTGAAGTGAATACGGCTGGTTATAAATACGGCTTCCTGCAGCCGCATCCCGCCCTGGCGATTCTGCGCAGATATTATGCACTTGGCGGCAGGCTTCTCACCATCGGTGCCGACGCGCACAGACCGGAGCACATCGCCTTCGCCTTTGACAGGACTGAGGCTGCACTCCGGTCTGTTGGATTCACTGGTTATTGCATATTTGAAGGCCGCAGGATGCGGGAGATTCCATTCTGAAAAATACCGTTTAGCAGAATTATGTTTGGGGGGATTCTGCTTTTGTTGTATATCTTCAGTCGAATCATCTCATCAGTTCTGAAGCATCTCTTCGTACAGCTTCTGGTACTTCTTCGCGCTGGCAGTCCAGGAGAAGTCCATCGCCATGCCCCGGTCGACCAGTTTGTTCCACTCCCTCTTCCGGTTATAAAACACATCCATCGCATACTGAATCGTATGAAGCATCTCATGCGCGTTATAATTTGCGAAGGAGAAGCCGGTCCCGGTCGAATCAAATTCATTGTACGGAAGAACCGTATCCTTCAGTCCGCCGGTCTCACGCACGATCGGAACCGTGCCGTACCGCAGGCTCATCAGCTGAGAGAGTCCGCAGGGCTCAAACAAAGAAGGCATCAGGAACGCGTCACAGGAAGCATAGATCTTATGGCTCATCGCTTCTGAATAATAGATGTTCGCGGCAACCTTACCCTGATACTTCCAGGCATAATGCCGGAACATGTTCTCATACCGCTCCTCTCCGGTTCCAAGGACCACCAGCTGCAGATCCTGCTGGCAGATCTCATCCATCATATACGCGATCAGGTCAAACCCCTTCTGATCCGTCAGTCTTGAAACGATGCCGACCAGGAACTTCCTTTCATCCTGATCCAGACCAAGCTCCTTCTGCAGCATCTTCTTGTTCTTCACCTTCTCCTTGCGGAAGGAGGAGGCGTCATAGTTGAACTCTACATAAGGATCTGTCATGGGATCATATTCTTTATAGTCGATCCCGTTCACAATCCCAGTCAGGACATTGCTTCTGGCTCTCATCAGGCCGTCAAGCCGCTCACCGTAGAACGGTGTCTGGATCTCTTTCGCATACGTCTCGGAAACCGTCGTCACACGGTCCGCAAACACGATGCCGCCCTTCAGATAGTTGGCATCGCCGTAAGCTTCCAGCTTGTCCGGTGAGAAATAAGACTGATCCAGTCCGGTAATATCCTGAACCGTACGGACATCCCAGACTCCCTGGAACCTGAGATTATGGATGGAGAGCACTGTCCTGATGTCGTGGAAGAAATCTCCCTCGTGGAACTTATCATTCAGGAAAACAGGAATCAGGGCCGTCTGCCAGTCATGACAGTGAATAATATCCGGCTTGAAATCGATCAGGGGAAGCGCGCTTAAGACCGCCTTGGAGAAAAACGCGAACTTCTCTACATCCTGATAGATATTCCCGTAAGGCTTCGCGCCCGAAAAATAGTATTCGTTGTCAATGAAATAATACTTGACCCCGCCGCTGACCATCTCCAGGATGCCGACATACTGGCTTCTCCAGGAAAGATCCATGTAGAAATGAGTCAGGTACTTCATCTGGTCCTTCCACTCCTGCCGCATGCACAGATACTTCGGAAGAATCACTCTGACATCATATGCTTCCTTGTCAAAGCATCCGGGGAGAGAACCTACCACATCCGCAAGCCCGCCCGTCTTGATAAAAGGGACACCTTCGGAAGCGGCAAATAAAATCTTTTTCATATGCTACCTCGAAAAAACATCGGGTTCTGAACATCACTCACAGCCAGGCCGTGCATTCCCTGCACGGCCTGGCTGATCTTTCACATCAATCCTGATTATTGGCCATTACAAACCGCTTATACACCATATGCCAGATAAGAGAACTGCCACTTGTCGGTTGACAGCTTGTTGGTCCTGATGTATTCACCAAGATGCTTGTCATGGGTGCAGCGAGCATAATACTTCAGACCATCAATCTTGATCTTGATCCGGGCGCCAAAGTTGTTAATCGTCTTACCGTCCAGCTTCAGCTTGCTGCCACTAATCTTGAACGTCAACGTCTTAGCCTTGCCGTCCGCGATCTTTATGGTACTGCCATTCTGCAGCGTCAGATTGCGAATCGTATCATCATAATCCGGCCAGTCAAGCAGCAGACCTTTCTTATAAACATACAGCGATGCGCCGCTCTTGTTGTTGATCTTGATCTTCACGGTCTTTTTGGAAGGAACAAGCTTAGTCATATTGATAATAAAATTAGGTGTTGCACGACCGACAACCACTTCGCAGGCAAGAGTATACGTTGTTCCATTCTTGGTTGTGGTGGCTTTAATTACCGCCTTGCCATGACCGACTGCCTTAATCTGGCACTTGTAGCCCTTCTTGCCCTTCTGCTTGATTGTGGCAACCTTTGAATTATTGGTGGACCAGGTCACCTTTCCGGAAGCGTTGTTCACTTTAATCGTCTTTGTATCACCGGCATTCAGCTCCAGATCGTAATCACTCAGGGTCGGACCTGATTTCTTCTTGACAACCAAAATGGTCATCTGGTCGACGGAACCATCCGACCCCCTCACAGTCAGGATGGTTGAACCGAGTTTATGCGCCGTAATGATAACCTGAGCCGGATGATCCGGCGCAGGAGAATTATCCCTGACAGCTTCCGCAACGTCATCATCATCCGTATAGCAGGACTTAATCGTTATATAATCCCCATACGAATTCGTCTGGGTAATCTTTATCGTCTCCGTTGTTCCCTTCAGGACCTCAATCCGATCAGGCACATCGATTCCGCCCTCGCCGACAATCCGGAAATACAGATCGAAGGAATAACTTCCACTGTAATAAACACCCAGAGAATACGTTCCAGCGGGAACCGTCATGTTTTCCTCATAGCTCGTATTCGGGAAATAATTCGATGAATTATGCTTTGTCAGATAAAACTGCTGATGCGTTTTGACATTCTCCAGAACATACGTGAGTCTTTTATTGATCTGTGCTGCAACAGAGGCAGAGATCCCACTGTACTTGTTAGTGATATTGATCCCTACTCCGATATTCGTATTCGCGTTGACCGTAAACTGGTTCGACCAGCCAGCTTTCGTCTTGCTCGAGAATGAAATGGTCTTCGCAGCATACTGTGTCTGCTTCGCCATTGCATGAACGGACATCGCCATGACAAGCATCACAGACAGGATCAGAATTCTTCTCCACAGCTTTTTCATAGTTTCCTTACCTTCCTTCTTCTTCCTTCCGTCAAATACATGCACTTCTGTGCTTTCATATAAAATATAACGCATTCTTTCTTTTATGTCACGAATGTTTCTACATAAATTCCTTGCAGTTTTCTTAATTTGTTCCGGAAAAACTTAATAAATTTATTAACAATCCGCGGCCGGCTCAGGCACACTCTTTCGAAAATGACACCGGCAGGATACTTTTCCGCACGCCGCATCTGCCGATCTGTGATATGATGAATCTATGAAAAACACTGAAAACCGTTATGAATATCTCACACAGACGCCTGTGCCGAAGCTGATCAGCCGACTGGCCGTTCCGACGATTCTCAGCATGCTCGTGACAGGCATCTATAACGCTGCCGACACATTCTTTGTAGGGCGGATCTCCACACAGGCTACCGCCGCGGTCGGCCTGGTCTTTTCCGTCATGGCACTTATCCAGGCCGTCGGTTTCTTCTGCGGACAGGGATCGGGATCCTATATCTCCCGGCTGCTGGGTGCCGGGAAAAAGCAGGAGGCGGAGAAAGCTGCCGCCACGGGCTTCGCGCTCTCCCTGATCCTCGGCGTCACTGCTGCTGTTCTGGGCAATGTGTTCGCACGGCCCCTTGCTTCCGTGCTCGGTGCAGGCGAGACAACGATGCGTGACACGCTGTCCTACATGCGGATCATCCTGATCGGGGCACCTTTTACAATGGCGCAGTTTGTCGTCAACAACCAGCTTCGTTTTCAGGGCAGCGCTGTCTACGCGATGGTCGGGCTGCTGACCGGTGCTGTCATCAACATCGGTCTGGACCCTCTTCTGATCATTGTCTTTCACATGGGAGTCGCCGGAGCCGCCATCGCCACGGTCGCCGGACAGTTCATCAGCTTTGTGGTGCTGCTGGCAGGAAGCCGGCAGGGAGACAACATACGGATCAGGGGATCCAACATCAGGCTGAACGCACATTATCTGAAAGAAATCATCAACGGAGGAATGCCCGCTCTGCTCCGGCAGGGACTGGCCGCTGTCTCCACGCTGCTCCTGAACCAGGCAGCCGGCAGCGCCGGGGGAGACGCTGCGATCGCCGGTATGTCCGTCGTGACCAGGGTCATGATGCTGCTTGCGTCGGCAATGATTGGATTCGGGCAGGGCTACCAGCCTGTCTGCGGGTTCAACTATGGTGCCCGCCTGTACGGACGTGTGAAGGAAGGATATTTCTTCTGTGTGAAATACGGAACCATATTCCTGACGGGCGCGTCCTGCGTCTGCCTGCTGTTCGCATCACCGATCGTCCGTTTCTTCCGCAACGATCCGGAAGTCATCGCGGTCGGCACAGTCGCCCTCCGCGCCCAGGCAGTCTCTCTTCCGCTGATGGCGACGATCGTCATCACCAACATGATGCTGCAGGCCTGCGGAAAGGGTGTGAAGGCGTCCATCGCGTCTGCCGCGCGCAACGGCATCTTCTTCATCCCGCTGATCCTGATCCTGCCGCGCCTGTTCGGCCTGTTCGGCGTGGAGATCTCACAAGCCTGCGCGGATATACTGTCTTTCATACTCGCGATTCCATTCGCGGTATCGGAACTAAAGAAAATGTAATAAGGAGGAAAACATATGAATACAAACGATCAGGGGCTCCATGATCTGAAGCATCGTGTCATGCTGGAAGTCTGCCGTATGGCATGGGACGACTGTCTGACACATGAGGAGAGAGAAAAGGTCGTCAAAACCATGATTCCCGGGCCAAAGCCAACCCTGCGCTGCTGCATTTACAAAGAACGCGAGATTATCCGCGGCAGGATCCGCCTGGCAATGGGGATTGACCCGGACGTCACCAAGCCAACCAAGAACATCGTTGCCGTCATTCCGGCTGCCTGTGATGACTGTCCGATCCAGGATCACATGGTCACGGACAGCTGCCGGTTCTGTCTCGGACGCTCCTGTCTCGCCGCCTGCAAATTCGGTGCCATTTCCCCCGGCGATACCAAGATGAAGATCGATCCGGCCAAATGCAAGTCCTGCGGCATGTGCGCCAAGGCCTGCCCCTTCCACGCCATCATTCACAGCAAGCGCCCCTGCCAGGCTTCCTGCCCGGCCGGCGCGATTTCCTACGACGAATATGGCCTGTGCACGATCGATGATGAAAAATGTATTCACTGCGGCCACTGCATCCACTCCTGTCCCTTCGGCGCGATCGGTTCCAAAATCTTCCTGGTTGACATCATTCGTGCCATCAAGGAAGGAAAGCGTGTCATCGCCATGTGCGCCCCCGCGACGGAAGGCCAGTTCGGAAACCGACACAGCATGGCAACCATCCGGGCAGCGCTGATGAAAGCCGGATTCGCCGATATGGTTGAGGTAGGACTTGGCGGTGACATGACCGCCGCCTATGAGGCGAGGGAATGGATCGAAGCCAAAAAAGAAGGCCGTAAGATGACGACCTCCTGCTGTCCCGCTTTTATCTCCCTGATGCACCATCATTTCCCGAACCAATATGAAGAGAACAAGTCCACAACCGTATCTCCCATGGTTGCGGTCTCCCGTTACCTGAAGTCCCAGGATCCTGACTGCGTGACGGTCTTCATCGGCCCGTGTATTGCCAAGAAAGGGGAAACGCTGAACGAGAACATCGCCGACAACGCAGACTATGCCATCACCTACGGGGAAATGGTCGTCTTCCTCCGCTCGACGGGAATCGAGATCACCCAGTTTGAGCCGGTCGACGAGACCTATCAGGAAGCCTCCCTCTACGGAAAGAGCTTCTCCGGGTCCGGAGGCGTTGCGGATGCCGTTCTGGAGGCAATGAAGGAAATGGGTGAGGATACTTCTGATATCTCCGTTCTGCGGTGCGCCGGCGGAGAGGAATGCAGAAAGGCGCTCCTCCTGCTGCGGAGCGGCCGCCTGAAAGAGGACTTTGTCGAAGGCATGATCTGTCCGGGCGGATGCATCGGCGGACCGTCCAAGCACGAGACGGAGCCGATTGTCATGAAGGCACGGAATGAACTTCTTCAGACCGCGGACGATCGTAAGATCCTCGACAACCTGAAGAAATACCCGATGGATCAGTTCTCCATGTACCGCGACGGCCATCTGGACAGCACGGAAGGTCAGGATTTTCTGAAACAATAAACAAGAGCATCGGATCGAGAAAGACCGGAACAACATCGGATCGCGGCGGAATCATGTGCATTCCGCCGCGGTCTGCTATCTCCTCCTGACCACCAGCCGGTCCAGTGCCGTGAGCAGTCCCGGCAGCACAAACAGAATCAGGACAACCGCGCAGGCGGCACCCTTGGAAATCGTATGCACGATCTGCCGCACGGACGGATCTGAAAATGCATACCCCACAATTGCCGTCACGGAAACGACGATGCAGCCTGACGTCAGAATCGTGTGCACAGACCGATTATACGCGTCCGTCAGCGCAGGCTCAGGCTCCTTCGTCTCCCGCAGCTCCCTGTAATAATTGGTAAAAAGAATCGCATAGTCTATTGTCGCCCCCATCAGGATACTCTGCACGATGAGAAGCGCCAGATAATAGATGGTCATACCCTGCAGATTCATCAGCACCATGGTGGAATACACCGCGCACTGAATCAGCAGCACCAGGATCGCAGGAACCGCCAGCGACCGGAACGTTACCAGCACAACCAGGAAAATAGCGCCGGCTGTCAGAAGCGTCAGGAAGTTCAGTTCTCCGGAGAAGGTCTTCACCATCTCGACCGCCATCGGAGAGTTGCCGATCAGGTACCAGTCACCGGACAGGTTCTCCTTGCACAGCGCTTTCAGCTTCCCGATCCACGCGCTTGTCTCATCTGACTCCTGTGGGAGGGAGGTGGAGATCAGCATCAGCGAATGCTCCGGTCCTTTGAGCTGTTTCCCCGCATCATCCAAAAGCGCAGGGGCATCGTCCAGAGCATTTTTCATCTCGTCCGAAAGCAGATTCTGCAGAATCAGATTCCCTGAAACTGTCTCCGACACAAACCGGACCAGCTCCTGGATGGTCAGGCGCTGTTCCGATTCATCACCGCCAAAATACAACGCGTACACTGTCTCCAGCAGCTGCGGCGGAATGTCAAACCCGACATCCATTCCGAAAGAATCCATCATGTCCCTCAGTTCCTCGGCCGTGAATGCCTTGCCGAGCGTATTTGGCCATGCCATCACACTGTCGACGCATGCATCCTCTTCGATCGCCGGGATGATGCCGGCAACGCGGTCCTCATCTGCGTTCTCATAGAGCACGACGATCTGATTCTCCTTCGGAAAGACAGGATCGATGTCATTGGGCGCGATCAGCGTAAATGCGATGCCTGTGCTGCCCTTCAGCACGAAGACGGCGATAAAAAGCAGGACAAACAAAACGGTGATCGCCTTTCTGCAGCGATAAGAAAACCGGCTGACCACGTCCATTTTCAGGGTCAGAACCTTCTTCCGCGTCTTCCGGATCAGCGTGTCCAGTGACAGCACAAGAAACGGCAGCAGCGTCAGGATACAGAACATGCTCAGAAAAACACCCTTCGCCATGACAATCCCCAAGTCGATTCCGATCTTGAAGCTCATGAAAACCAGCACCAGGAATCCGACGATCGTGGTAAATGCGCTTCCGGCGATCGAAGAAAATGCTTTTTCCAGCGCCGCCTTCATCGCGCTTTCCTTATCTTCCGCCGCCGGCAGTTCCTGCCGGTACCGGCTCATGAGGATGACAGAATAATCAATAGAGAGCGCCAGCTGCAGAATCGCGCCGATGGACCATGTGATCTCAGAAACATACGGCAGGAAGATATTGCTTCCCATATTGATGACAACCGCGATCCCCATGGCAAACAGAAACAGAAACGGCTCCAGCCAGGAATGGGTAAAGATCAGCAGAATGACAATCAGAAGCACAAGCGTAAGAAGAATAATCCAGGCAGGTACCCCCTGCTGGTTTGTCTTGTCCAGGCAATAGACCATCTCATACTGCCCTTCATAATTCGACTTGATATAGCTCTCTGCTTCGCTCATTTCCGGGGAAAAGAAGCCGACAGAAAAACTCAGAATATAGAGGGTGTATCCGTCCTTCTCATAACGCGCATCGCCCGGCCGGAAGGAAACCGCTTCCACATACGGCGTCTTTCGCAGGACAGCCAGAATCTGCTCCTTCTCTTCGTCCGGAACACCATGAAACATCACACGGACCGTATTCGGCACAGACATGTCGGAAAACTCCTGCGCCATGATGTCGACCCCCTGTTTCATGGAGGAACTGTCAGGCAGGTACTTCGTCATATCCGTATTGACCCCCACCCGCGGGATCAGGAATAGATTGACAAGCGCGAGGAGCATCATCGCAAGAAACACCAGTCTGCGCCTGTCCACTAAAAATGCGGCAATTCTCTTCATATCTCGTTCCTGCCATCAACCAGTCTTCTGTCGTTCGGGAAATGAGCATTGTCCTGAAATACATTATAACCTGTACAGGCCCTGGCGTGAACTAATACACGGAAGCATTCCATGAAGGAAATGCTTCCGCGTATCTGTTTTCTCACGGATTGCTACTCGATTTACGCCGGAACAATCCTCTTCCTCTTGTCTGGCCGATCAATTCCTGCGCAGCCTTCTCCTGCGAAGCGCCAGGAACAGCGCAGCCGCACCGGCAAACAGCATCGTCACCATCAGCGGAACAACCGGTGTCTCATCTCCGGTCTTCACAGGAGTTGTGCCTCCAGCCGTGCTCTTGTCGTCACCGGCATTGCCGGTCTTTTTGTTATTCTGATCTCTGTTGTCACCGGCAACCTTCTTCGCCTTATTGGTAACCGTGACAGTCGTATCGTTTGCTTCACTGTATACAGGACCATTGTTATCGCTGTAGCTAACCTTATACTTGAAACTGCTGCCGACCGGTTTTCCGTTCTTTCCAACCTCCGCTACATAGAAATGATCACTGTACGGCAGATTCTCGAATGTAACAGTTCCGCTCGACTTATTCTTGAGCTTGATAGTCAGAATGCCTGTCCCGCTCACACGCTTTGTACAGCCTGCATCGCTGAACAGTGCAAACCGGAATGTCTCACTTACCTTCTTTGCCTTTCCGGAAGCCGTGGTTACCTTCTTCTTCACTTCCAGATGGATCGGTACCACCGCACCCAGGACTCCACCGGAAACCGTATTCTGAATCACGGACTCCGCCGTTCTGCTGCTCTGGCTCAACGTTACCGTCTTGTTGCTGTACACAACCTTCGTGACACCCGATGGTTTCACCGGATTGCCCAGCTGATCGGTTTCAGCCACATAGTAGGTTCCCAGAGCCAGTCTGGTAAAGGTAACAGATGTCGTATAAGAATTCTTCAGCTTCAGCGCCTTGACGTCTGTCACACGCTTCGTCAGCTTACTGTCACTGAACAGAGCGGTATAATACGTCTGATCCTTCACTCTGAAAGCACGGCCATTCTTTAATGTGTACTTTGTTACCTTGACAACGCCTGCTGCAGACGAAGGTATCGCTTCATCCTTCATCAAAATGGTGATTCCGTCACTGTCCAGAGAATCAGTTCCAGTCACCTTACCGTTAACGCCGGTCTTAAATGTGATATCAGATGCGATGCCGTAACGGCTAGGTGCCTTCGTCTCACGCAGTGTGTACGCCGCTCCGACCGCCAGATTATTCACCTGGTGTACTTTGTCCGTTGAATCCCACTCTGCTACGATACTGCCCTTTGCATCCAGGAGAACCAGATGCGCACCCGGCAGCTTCGTTGAGGTGTTATCCTTGTCAACTTTCGCAACCTTGATAAAGGTGTTTTCCACAACAGGATTCTCTACAGTTTCCAGCGCATATTCTTTGTCATTTCCGACCTTTACAGTCGCTGTGTCACCGCCGTTGACAACCTTGCCCGGGCCCTTCTTCGATGCCAGCGCACTCTCCTTGACAGTCACAGTCAGGGTAACCGTTTGTTCTGTATCAGGAGCCACACCCTTTAACGTCCAGATCACTGTATCCCCGGACAGTTCTCCGCAGTCAGAAGCACTGACAAAGGTCACATTCGCGTCCAGCTTATCCTTGATGACTATATCAGCATCTTCTTTCAGATAATTCCTGCAGGTGATTTCATAAGTGATCTCATCATTCGGAGCGACAGCGCCGAGGACACCGTTGCCCTCATACGGCGTCTTTTCTTTCTTGTGCGGAGGCTCCGGAACCGGATTCTCAACCGTATTCAGCGTATACTCGCTGTCATTGCCAACCCGGACGCTGGCCGTATCTCCACCGTTGACAACCTTGCCCGGCCCGTTATTGACAGACACCAGTGCCGTGTTTTTCACCTGGACAGCCAGAGTAACCTTACCCTTCGTATGTTCCGGCACATCCTCCAGTGTCCATGTCACCACACCATCTTTATGAACTCCCTTTACTCCGGTATCACTGACCGCAGAGATGAAGTCCACATGCGGATCCAGCTGATCCTTGATGACTACTTTCGCCGCGTCTGACTTGTAGTTTTCATAGGTGATCTCATAGGTGATTTTGTCACCAACCTTCACCGGACCAAGCTCTCCCGTCCCTGTATAAGGAGCTGCTTCCTGCTTAACAGGCTGTTCCGGGACAGGATTTTCGACGGTATTCAACGTGTATTCATGGTCGTTGCCAACCCTGACACTGGCTGTATCACCGCCGTTTACCACCTTGCCCGGTCCGTCTTTGGATACCAGCGCGGCATCTTTCACCCGGACGGACAACGTTACTTTACCCTTCGTTCCGGGATCCACATCATGAAGTATCCATGTCACAACACCGTCTTCAGAAACTCCCGCCTCACCGGTATCGCTTGCAGCGGAAACAAATTCCACATTCGGATCCAGCTGATCTTTGATGGTAATATCTGCGATGTCCTTTTTATAATTGGTATACGATATCGTATAGGTGATGACATCACCAACCTTCACAGCGCCAAGCGTCTCTTCCTCCGGTACCGGATCTGAGCTGACGTATGGAGCTGTTTCTTCCTTGACCGGCGGTACCGGCACAGGATTCTCCACTTCATTCAGCGTGAATGCCGCATCGTTGCCGACTTTCACAGATGCTGTGTCACCACCATTGATCACATTTCCTGTTCCTCCTTCGGATACCAGCGCGCCCTTCAGTACTTTGACCGTCAATGTCACTTTCCCGGTCTTCTGCGCTGCTACAGATGGAAGTGTCCAGGTTACGACGCCATCTTTATGAATACCATCTATCCCGGCATCACTCGCAGCAGAAACAAATTCTACATTGCTGTCCAGTGTGTCATGAATGACAACCTGCGCAGCCTCTTCCTTATAATTCTTATAGCTGATCTCATAAGTGATCTCATCTCCAACCTTGACAAAACCGAGCACTCCCGTGCCTTCATACGGTGCAGTCTCTTTCTTTTCCGGCGCTTCCGGAACAGGATTCTCAACCGTGTCCAGTGTGAACACACTGTCATTTCCAACCTGAACGGTAGCGGTATCACCACCGTTGATCACCTTGCCCGGGCCATGCTGATTCGTCTCACTGTCAGTATAAGATGTCAGAGCGCTTTCAAGCACCTCTACCGTCAATGTGACAGTTCCTTCATGACCGGCAGCAACGTCCGTCAAAGTCCAGGTTACAACACCATCCTTATGAACGCCGTCTACATTAGCATCACTCTTTGCAGAAACAAATTTCACATGTGTATCAAGCTGATCCTTTATCACTACTGCAGCCGGAACAGACTTATAGTTTTTATAGCTGATCTCATAAGTAATCTTGTCTCCAACCTTCACAGCGCCAAGGGTGCCTGTTCCAATGTATCCTTCCTTCGATTTTCCGTTCAGAAGAATCTCCCTCTTCTTCGGTTCATCCGGAACAGGGTTGATTACTTCCTCTGTATCAACAGCCGCGTCATTGCCGACCTTGACAGACGCAATGTTCCTGACCCGTCCTTCTGTCTTTGCCTTATCCAGCACCTTTACTTTCAAAGTGACATGGTCAGTCTCACCCGCTTCCACATTGACTAGAGTCCAGGTGACAACTCCGTTGCTTTCCTTTCCTCCACGGTCAGCAGAGATAAATTGAACGTTCTTGTCCAGTTCATCAGTGATCACGATGTTGACAGGCTTACTCTTGTAGTTTTTGTAGCTGATCTCATAGGTGATTACATCACCGACATTGACCCGGTTCAATTCACCGGTTCCCTCATCAGGAGAAGTTTCCTCCTTATGAGGCGCATCCGGAACCGGATTGATGATGGTATTCGTATTCTGGGCAGTCCCATTATTCACCTGGACGGATGCCGTATTTTCTACCTTGTCAAATTTCAATGATGCGTCTTCCTTCACCTGAACTGTCAGGGTCACGGAGCCAACAGACTTCGCAGGAACATCCTCAAATCTCCAGGTCACAATTCCATTCGAATGGTTTCCGCCATTGCTTGCGGACACAAACGCAACATTGGAATCAAGCTCGTCCACAATCGAAATCGTAGCTGCGCTTTCATTATCATTGACATAATCAATCTGATAGGTGATCAGGTCGCCGCGTTTCACAGGACCGAGTTCACCGACGTCTGTTTCCTTTCCGGTTTCAGGATCGATTACCGCGTCCCCGGTTCCCTGATAGGGCGATAATTCACGTTTCTTCGGACTGCTCGGAACGGGGTTCACAACCGTATCCAGGGTATATGCCGCATCATTTCCAACCTGCACGGTCGCGGTTTTACCGCCATTGACAACTTCTCCGGGACCGGCAGGATCATGATCGATCTGAGCAGAGCTTAACACCTTTACAGTAAGCGTCACCGTGCCTTCACCGCCGGCAGGGACATTCTTAAGTTCCCACTTGACCGTTCCTCCGGCTTCACCAGTCGGGGAAGTGATCTGGTATGTGACATCGCTCTCAGTATATGTTCCACCTTCTTCTACAGGTATTACACTTACCGGGCTGCCTCCCGCTACAGCGATGCTTTCTGCAGTCGCTTCAACGTACTTAACGTGTGAATCCAGCTGATCCTGAATGACCACTGTTGCCGGAGCTGCCTTATAGTTTTTATAGCTGATCTCATAAGTAACCCAATCATCGACCTTTACAGGTCCAAGCATGCCGGTACCCTGATACCCGGCTTTCTCCTTACCATTCAGCTTAATTTCCTTCTTATGCGGCTCTTCCGGTACAGGATTCTCCACTTCATTCAAAGTGTATTCGTGGTCATTGCCAACCTTTACAGTTGCAGAGTCACCGCCATTGACAACCTTGCCGGGACCACGTTTTGATTCCAGCGCACTTTCGAGCACTTTTACCTTCAGTGTTACAGTACCTTCTCTTCCCGCTGGTACATCCCTGAGGGTCCAGGTAACAGTGCCACCATTGCTCGATCCATCATGATCTCCGCCATTGCTCGAGTTAACATATGTCACATGCGGATCCAGAGTATCCTTAATGACGATGTCCACAGCTTCAGACTTGTAGTTCTTATAGCTGATCTCATAGGTAATCTCATCATCGACCTTCACCGCGCCAAGAACACCTGTCCCTTCATATGGGGTCTTTTCTTTCTTCTTCGGTTCTTCCGGTACAGGGTTTTCCACGGTATTCAGAGTGTACTCACTGTCATTGCCAACCTTCACGGACGCCGTTTCTCCACCGTTGACAACCTTTCCCTGTCCGCCTTCGGATACCAGAGCGCCTTCCAGGACAGTCACGGTAAGCCTGACGGTTCCTGTTCCACCCGCAGGAACGTTCTCAATACTCCAAGTGGCGATTCCGCCGGAAGATTCCTGCGGCCCAGTGATTTCATACACAGGTACAGTCTCGTCCTGTGCTTCGCTCTTTTTCACCGGCGTTACACTTGTTGGATCAGTCTGATCTGACGCTGCAGGAACAACAATTGCCTCAACAGTAGCCTCTTTATAGCTGACGTTCGCATCCAGCTGATCCTTTATCACCACCGTCGCAGGGGTTGACTTATAGTTTTTATATGCAATCTCATAAGTAATCTCATCGCCGACCTTCACCGCGCCAAGAGTGCCTGTCCCTTCATATGGGGTCAGTTCTTTCTTCTGCGGATCATCCGGTACAGGATTGATGACCGTTTCTGTATCAACATCGCCGTCATTGCCCACATTGACCTTCGCAGTATTGACCACCCGGCCCGGAGTTTTCGCTGTTTCCAGAACTTCCACAGTCAGGCTGACCGTTCCCGCGACTCCTGCTGCCACTTTTTCAAATGTCCAGGTAACGACGCCATCCTGATTCTTACCGTTGTTGCTGGCGCTGATCAATCTCACATTGCTGTCCAGCCTGTCTGTAATGACAATGTCAGCGGCCTTCGATTTGTAGTTCTTATAACTGATCTCATAGGTGATCCGGTCACCGACTCTCACCGCGCACAGTTCACCATACCCCTGATCCGGATCCGTTTCTTTTTTATGGGGATGGTCAGGCACCGGATTCGTCACGGTTTCCGTATCGATCGCATGGTTATTCCCCACCTGTACCGCTGCGGTGTTAACCACCTGCCCTGCTGTCTTCGCTTCTTCCTTCACCCTGACTGTCAAGGTGACGGATCCTACAGAGCCTGCAGCAACATTGTCCAGGGTCCAGGTGACGACATCAGTTTTATTCCCTGCGTCTTCTTTCTCCTCGCATACTCCGTCGTTATCTGCGGATACAAATTCAACATTAGGATCAAGCGCATCTGTAATGACAACCGTTGCCGGGCTGTCTTCATAATTCACATAGTCGATCTGATAAGTAATCTTCTGGCCAGGCTTCACCATCCCAAGTTCACCCGTGCCCACGTACGGAGCTGTTTCACGCTTTTCAGGTTTCTCCGGTACCGGGTTTTCCACGGTATTCAGTGTATATTCACTGTCATTGCCAACTTTGACTGTTGCAGTGTCACCGCCATTGACAACCTTACCAGGACCATCTTTTGATTCCAGCGCGCTTTCCAGAACCCTGACTGTCAGCGTGACGGTTCCTTCCTGACCGGCAGGGACATCTGTCAGAGTCCAGGTCACAACACCTCCGGCGTTTGTTCCGCCATTGTCCGCGGAGACGAATTCTACATGCTCATCCAGCTGATCCTTGATTACAATATCAGCCTTCACAGACTTGTAGTTCTTGTAGCTGATCTGATAAGTAATCTCTTCTCCAACCTTGACAGAGCCGAGTGCTCCCACGCCTTCATATGGCGTAATCTCCTTCTTTTCCGGCACTTCTGGAACAGGATTCTCAACCGTGTTCAGCGTAAACTCATTGTCATTCCCAATCTTGACCGTAGAGGAGCTGCCACCGTTGACTACTTTTCCCTCTCCTCTATTGGATACCAGGGCACCCTCGAGAACCTCCACCGTAAGGGTGACAGATCCGGAACCGGGATCTACGTCCGGTATTGTCCAGGTTACAATGCCTCCGGCTGGTTCTCCGTCATGGGTTCCGCCATCACTTGCCGAACAGAATTTTACGTTCGCATCAAGTGTATCCTTGATGGTAACGTCCGCTTTTTCTGCTTTATAATTTGTATAGTTAATCTGGTAGGTAATCCTGTCTCCTACCTTGACTCCGCCGAGCGTACCGGTTCCCTGATAAGCAGACAGAGTGTCATCACCATTCAGCGCGGTCTCTTTTTTCTCCGGCTCTTCCGGCACAGGGTTTTCCACTTCATTCAAAGTGTATTCCTGATCATTTCCTACTTTCACTGTTGCGGTGTCACCACCATTGACAACCTTGCCGGGACCGGTTTTGGATACCAGAGCGCTTTCCAAAACCTTTACAGTCAGCGTGACAGTTCCTTCCTGACCGGCAGGAACACCTGCCAGAGTCCAGGTCACGATTCCATTCGAATGGGTTCCACCACTGTTCGCTGAGACAAATTCAACATGCTGGTCCAGCTGATCCTTGATGACAACATCAGCCTTCTCAGACTTATAGTTCTTATAGCTGATCTGATAGGTAATCTCATCGCCTACTTTGACAGCACCAAGGACACCCGTCCCTTCGTACGGAACAGTCTCCTTCTTCTGCGGATCATCAGGTACAGGATTGATCACTGTTTCTGTGTCAACATCTCCATCATTGCCCACTTTGACCTTCGCGGTATTGACCACCTCTCCCGGTGTTTTGGCGGAATCCTTAACCTTTACAGTCAGAGTAACTTTACTGCTCTCCCGTGATGGCTGTACATTCTCCAAAGTCCAGGTAATCGTATGGGTTACCGGATCATATCTGTAGTGATCTGTATCGCTTGCTGAAACAAATTCAACATTCTTGTCCAGCGCATCCGTAATCACTACAGTAGCTGCAGTTGTCTTGTAGTTTCTGTAGCTGATCTCATAAGTGATCTCCTGTCCAACCTTGACAGCACCCAGTTCTCCGTCCCCTTCATATGGAACAGTCTCCTTCTTGTGCGGTTCATCAGGCACCGGATTGGTTACCTTATCGGTTACAAATTCCTTGTTCCCAACATAGACCTTTGCCTCATTCTCCACTTTACCCACACTGACCGCACTGTCCTTCACTTTTACTGTCAGCGTTACAGAGCCTGCACTCTTCGCAGGAACATCCGCAATGCTCCAGGTCACAATTCCATTCGAATGGTTTCCGCCATTGCTTGCGGACACAAACGCAACATTGGAATCAAGCTCATCCACAATAGAAATCGTAGCCGCGCTTTCATTATCATTGACATAATCAATCTGATAGGTGATCTCATCACCCACCTTCACCGGACCAAGCGTTTCCGTTCCTTCATACGGCTGAATCTCTCTCTTCTTCGGTTTACTCGGCACCGGATTCTCAACCGTTTCCAGCGTATATTCCTGATCATTGCCAACCTGTACGGTTGCAGATTCTCCGCCATTCACAACCTTACCGGGTCCGGGTGGGTCATGTTCAACCTGGGCAGTTTCCAATACCTTTACAGTCAAGGTTACCCTTCCAGATCCTCCGGCTGGTATATCAGACAGGGTCCAGACAACACGGACTATATCAGCCCCGGTTGTCTGCAGTACGCCTCCATTACTTGCCGAAACAAACTTAACATTCGGATCAAGTGTATCTTTGATCTTAACCTCTGCAGCTGTATTCTTGTAGTTGATGTAGCTGATCTGATAAGTGATCTCGTCACCGACCTTGACACTTCCGAGAACACCGGTTCCCTGATACCCTTCTTTTGCTACACCGTTCAGCTTAATCTCTTCCTTGTGAGGTTCTTCCGGTACAGGGTTCTCTACCTTGTTTAATGTAAACTCTTTATCGTTCCCGACCTTTACCGTCGCTGTATTTCCACCGTTGACGACCTTGCCCGGGCCTTCATTCGATTGCGAGGCAGTCGCCAGTACCCTGACCGTCAGCGTCACAGCACCTGTATTTCCTGCAGGTTTTGAACGCAGATTCCAGGTTACAGCGCCTCCGGCCAGTGCTCCGTCGTGGCTTCCGCCATCACTGGCTGACACAAATGCAACATTTGGATCCAATGTATCTTTGATGATAATATCCGCAAAGCTGTTCTTATAATTGGTATACGATATCGTATAGGTGATTACATCACCGACCTTCACAGCGCCAAGCGTCTCTTCCTCCGGTACCGGATCTGAGCTGATGTATGGAGTGGTTTCTTCCTTGACCGGCGGTACCGGGACAGGATTCTCCACTTCATTCAGCGTAAATGCAGCAACGTTGCCGACTTTCACAGATGCTGTGTCGCCGCCGTTGACAACCTTGCCCGGACCTCCATTGGAAACAAGTGCACCTTTCAGAACCTTCACAGTTAGCGTGACAGTTCCTTCCCGACCGGCAGGTACAGATGAAAGCTTCCAGGTTACAACATTATTACCTTCAACAACCGCCTTCGTACCGCCATCACTTGCATATACGAAATCAACATTCGGATCCAGCTGATCCGTAATCACCACATCTGAGGCTTCAGACATGTAATTCCTGTAGCAGATCTCGTAAGTAATTTCATCACCTACCTTGACACCGCCAAGAACACCGGTTCCTTCATATGGGGCCGTCTCCTTCTTTTCCGGAAGTGGGTTCTCTACCGTGTTCAATGAAAACGCTGCATCGTTGTCTACCTGAACAGTAGCTGTGTCGCCACCGTTCACAACATTTCCGGAGCCGCCATTGCTCTTCAGCGCGCCTTCCAGAACCTTCACGGTCAGCGTAACGGTTCCTTCCGCGCCTGCTGCCACATTCGTCAGCGTCCAGGTGACAACTCCGCCTGAACTCTCTCCACTGTGGCTTCCCTCATCAGTGGCAGACACAAATTTAACATTCGGATCCAGCTGATCCTTGATGGTTACTGTCGCTGCTTCCGACTTGTAGTTCCTGTAGTTAATCTCATAAGAAATCGTGTCTCCAACCTTAACAGGTCCGAGCACACCGATACCCTGATATCCATATGTTTCGGTTCCGTTCCGGTTAATCTCTCTCTTCTCCGGCAGAGGATTCTCTACGGTGTTTAATGTGAACGCAGCGTCATTGCCGACCTGAACGGAAGCTGTATCACCATTGTTCACGACATTTCCGGGTCCGCCGCTGCTCTTCAGCGCATCTTCCAGAACCCTCACGGTAACCTTGACGATTCCTTCCGCTCCCGGCTGGACATTGTTCAGAGTCCAGACAACACAGCCTTCATTCTCACCCTTTGTCTGCAGTGTTCCGCCTTCTGTTGCCGAAACGAATGCCACGTTCTCATCTATCTGATCCTTGATGGTCACGGTTGCTGCTTCCCCTTTATAGTTTTTGTAATGAATCTCATAGGTGATTGTATCACCGACCTTGACCGGGCCAAGCACTCCGTTTCCGGTATATGGATCAGTTTCCTTCTTCTCCGGTTTTACTACCGGATTTTCTTCCTGGTTTGTCCATAGTTCAGAATCACTGCCGACTTTTATCCTGGCCTGATTATCTACCTTTCCAACAGCAGCAGCATTGTCATTCACCCGGACGGTCAAGGTTACCGTCCCTGCTGATCCATCAGTTCCATATGCCGGAACATTGGGTTTCGTCCAGGTAACGGTCCTGGTTACTTCATTGTATTGTCCGCCTTCGGCTTTTACATATTCCACATTCGGATCCAATGTATCAGTGATCGTCACATCAGCCGGAGAGTTTTTGTAGTTTTCATAGGATATCTCATAGGTGATCTGCTCTCCGGGAGTGACGCCTTCATAGACACGCAGGTCTTTTTCATGAGGTGCTGCGCCTTTCCGGGATTCACCTTCCTGCTTTGCGTTACGCACATCTCCTTTTTTACCAGTAATCGTTTTCTCTGATTTTACCGGCTGCGGCTTCTCATAAACATTATAAATATAAAACTCCAGAAAACCATTGAATTCACTTTCTCCATAATGGCCAAGAACTTCCGGAATACTATCGAACGAGGGATCATCAGTTGTATACATTTTACTGAAATGCCTCAGACCTTCGTCGCCTTCCTGGCGCCATACATACTCCGTTTGAACAGAAGTGTTCTTGTATACCCACATATTCCCATCTGTATCAACAAACCGATGCGTGACAGATTCAGGGTCTTCTGAGATATACAGCATACCTTCTGTAACGTCATAGTCATGGATAATGTTATTCGCTTCATCTTCCGGATGATAATTCAATTCAAGGTCATGTACACGTACATATTCGGAATAATCTACCGAATCACCCTTGTACTGTCCTTTATTAATGTTCTGTACACTTTCCGGGTGAATATCTGCATTCTGATAAATATGAAACTGCAAAGTTTTTAATTTCTCAGCCGGGATAATACTATTGTTTTCTCCATCTGTTATGTATTTCTGAATTTCGATTGCAACCCTGCTGACCTTCGCCGAGCCTGTTCCCTCCAGCTTAAAATCCATGCCACTGGTCCCGGTATACAAAATTTTTCCTTTTTCCCAGTTTTTATGATCATTCGCATTCCATGATTCTTGTATTGGCGGACACTCATTCTTTTTATCAAAATAGTCAAATGTTGCTGTTATCGTAACATCTGCGTTCGCCTGGTGGATTTGCCCATCTGAATCGTATAATGCGGGATAAACTTTATCCCCAATCTTTACATTTCTGAACTCAAATGGTTCACCTGGCTCCTCTGCCGCAACAGTATAGTAAACACGATGTGACAGGCGATCTGCTGCAACTTGATCACTGTTAATATTCCAGTCCCAATCAGGAACGGAGGGCAAGTCAGCAACCTTAAACATTCCCTCAATCCGAACCTGATTCGTACTATACTCACTTGCATTATTTGCTGAATAACCTGATATATAAAAAGCGTTGTTCACTTCGTTACCGTTTGCATTTTTCGCAGTAATAAGTGCTGTTCGTATGTTTTCCTGACCGACAACGATGTTATCCTTATGAATCTCTGCGGTAGTTGGTTTATCAACAACCAGTACAACCTTCCCTTCCGCGTCGTAATACTTTCCATATGCAAGAGGAATTGATGCTGTTGCGCTTCCCTTAATTGATATATCAATATGATTCACCATATGGTTGCGCACCATGGCCGGTCCATAAGCATCACCGGAAGGCATCTGGGGAATACTCCTCACCTCTGCAAGGAAGAATTCAGTCTTCACAATCTGATCATATTCCTGCTTACTATTGATTGGATTAAGGCCCCCGATGATGCGGTCACCTGACTCGGAAACACATATAAACTGCAGATCATTAGTATGGATATGTTTTTGGTCATCTAATTCAATCGCACAGTGCCCCTTCGGGGAAACAAACTGCGTCTCCCATTTCTGAAGCGCACCATTCCATTGCCTGACATCATTCCCTTCAGCATCCTTCTGAGGTATTTCTGTTGAAAGACCGGTTTCAGATGTCGGATCTATATAAGTATAGGCAGATGTAGTTGCTTGTTGTGTCCAGTCAAAATCATATCCATCCGCAACATATCGAAGGTATTTTTTACCATCAAGAGATACATAAGACCACATCATGGGCTGATCTGTCACTACAGTATTGTCACTCTGGTTATATTGAACCTTTGCCAGACTTCCATCACTCAAAACGTTATAGTATTCTCCATTATACTTAGCCACGAGTACGTATGGTGTTCCTTTATCACCTGTCGCTGATGGAGTGCTTACAATCGTTCCCGTCACCGAGAAACTGCTCTGCTCATACACGATCTCCGTTACATCATCATTCGCCCTGACATCTTCAATGACTTCAGTGCCGTCGTCCGCAAAATGGACGACATTAAGGACGGCGCCGTCTTCTTTCTCTGGCGCGTCAGTGTATTCAATCTTGACTTCAACCGGGGTCTGGGGATTGACCTTCTCGCCGTCTTTGCGCAGCTCGATGTCGAAGAAACGGGCGAAGGTCATCGTGTCTGTACTTTCCATGTTCAGTGCTTCGGCGGTTTTCTCGAGATATTCCTGGTACTCGGATGTTTCGGGCTCGAGTTCTCTGACATAGAGTTCAACACCGGCAGGGATCTGTGCGCTGTCATCGTAAGAGACTGTGATTTTGTAGGTTTCGCCGGAGGCGGTCTTAAAGTAAGATTCGACCGTGTAAGTCAGGGCATAGATGGAGAAGTGGTCTGTGTCCATGACAACATCACCTTCATTGGTGGTCTCAACCGTCATTTCCTCTACTTCGATGTTCTTCTCTGCACTGACCAGGTCTTCGCTGTTTGCTGTGCCAGCAGTATCTTCTTTCTCTTCTGCCTCTTCCACATGGAAGACTTGTGCATCGTCGTTAGGAATCTCAACGCCGGAGAAGGTGACACTGACCGGGCCGGCCGGCTCCACTTCCTGGTCGCCGCGCATGAGCCTGATGTCGAAGAGGACGGTCTCACGCTTCACATCCTCCGCGTCATCGATTTCATTTTCCACGCTCTCTACATATTCTTCCGCCTCTTTCGCCTTGACGACCTCTGCCTGCAGACTGAGGTCTTTCTCAAGCCAGGGCAGACTGGCTGCGGGAGCAGTCATCGTGATCTGAATTTCTTTTCTGCCGGAAGGATCTGACGGATCCTTCACCTTGGCAGTAAATGTGCTGTCGTCCTTTTCTTCGGGGGATGCAATGATAAAAGGAGCCACATGGTTAGTAATAAAATGCGCACTCCGCGCATCGACATTCTCGTTCTCGGGATCAATCTGTTCTGTCTTCACTTCGCCTTCTGCATCCTGATAAAGGATAACAAACGGATCATCTGCTTTGCGGGGGCTTGCAAGCTTCTGATCTTCCGGAAGCGTAACAATGTATTCCAGCTCCTCTTCAGCAGGCTCTGTCACATTGCCCTCTGCGTCATAAAAAGCAAGATCAAACCCCAGGACATCGGTAAACTTGGGATTTACGATGTCCGAGCTTTCTCTTGCTTTATTCTCGTCGAAGAGTACAATCTTCGCATTGCTGTTTTCGGGGAGGGTATTCTCCGGAACAAGGATCGTGACTTTGATGCCGGACGGATCTTCTGCCGTCAGCTCCTGAGCGGGCATGGCAGCTTCCTTGTTCTCTTCTTCTGTCTCAGTCTCTTCCGGCTGATCAGAAAGAATTTCATCCTCTGTCTGGATCGCGTCGATCACTGCAGCCTCTTCAGAGTCTGCGTCTGGTGTCTCTTCCACGTCTTCAACAGGGTTGTCTTCTGCTTCCTCAACAGGAATCGCATCTGCAATTCCTGAGTCTTTTGAAGGCTCATCTTCCTCTACTTCTTCAACAATCGCAGAGAACGGCTCCTGATCCGGTTCACCCGAGGAAGGTTCCGGTGTCGTATCCGAAGGTCCGGATTCATCGGTCCACGCTGGATCTGGTTCCTCAGCCAGGGCAGGATCAGAGGCTTCCGCAGATGGCTCGGAAGGAGCGGACACTGTAGCTTCAGCTGCACCCAGTTTTTCCGTCTTTGAAGGCGTTCCTTCGTTTGCCGATTCCTTCATCTTTACAGGTGCGTCAGTTTTCTCAGACGCATCCGTCTTCGCCGGAGCTTCGGCTGCCGCCGCCTTGGCAGGCTCTGCCTTTGTCTCCTTCGCCTCTTTCGCGGACTCTTCTGCCGCAGCGACGACAACCACACCGCTGTCATTCTCTGCGGCCATGGCTGCCGGACTCAGCTGTGTGAACACCATCACAACAGTCAAAAAACCAGCCAGCTTTCTACGAATTGTTGTCATTACCATTTACCCCCATTTATTGTTTTATCTTGCAAAGATGAAAGTATGCAAAGACATAGATATATAAAGTAAATTTTACATTGTTTATACAGGTTTCGTCAATCTGAATTCAACAATAAGACAATAAATAGATACATTTTGCCAATCAATTCTTGCTGTCCCGCATTTTATCCGGAAATTTAAAAACCCTAAAGTCGTATAAGCTGTACTCAAAACCATCTGTTCCTTGAAAAATCAATACTCAACATCACGGAAATGCCCATTTTATCAGCATTCTGGCTTGATTTCTTATTGAGTATATATTATAATAAATATATACTCAATATGGAGGAATTGCCATGCCTGCCAAAGCATCCTGTGAAGTTAAGACCCGTACTGTACGACAGCCCCAAAAGAACGGAGATATATACGTTATCGAGCGTCAGACCCGATATGATCCGGTAAAGAAATACAACGTTGTGCTCTCCAGCCGGATCATTGGCAAAATCCCAAAAGGGGAAACATCTGTCGTCCCGACCCGGCCCAAACGCTCTTCCGGAAAGAAAGTATCGATTTCAAAGGTGTCGGATTCACCTGTTACGGCAAGCCGAAGGAAAGTCGGAATGATGGATATCATCGACCATATCGGGAAAGCATCCGGTATCGATGACGCCATCTATGCATCCGCGGATCAGGGGACTGCTCAGAAAATCCTTTCCCTGGCAAGATACCTGCTCGCAACAAACGGTCAGAGCTTTCCGGGTATCACTACCTGGCAGTTCATGCACCCTTTGCCTTATGAAGACGGCCTGACGGAAGACATCTATCACGATGTCTTT
>CACZJF010000024.1 GCA_902781455.1 uncultured Lachnospiraceae bacterium
ATTATTTCTTTAAACCCATGCCGGTTGAGGAATTTGAGAAGTTGAGTGAAGAAATCTGAAAGAAGGACTGTTTATGCATTCGATTAAAACCAAGATAACCGCTATGACAGTCTGCGTCATCGTGATAGCAAGGAAACCATAACGATTCAGCACCCTGAAAAAATGGACAAAAGATGAATGGGAGCTTGCTCACCGGACAATGATGAAAAAATGGATGGAAAGTATAAAGGAAGTGAATTGAATGGGAAGATACAGCTTTGACAAGTATACAAAGGCAGCTTTAGAAAACTCTGTAGTACCCATTGGAGTATACCAGATAGTGGATGGACAGGTGGTGACCCTGATTGCATCGGATGGATTATGCGATCTGTTCGGATGTCTGCAGAGTCAAGGTAGAAAACCGTTACCGCCTCATCCACACAAGGGGCAGGCATATTGTGACCGAAACAGGTGAACGACTTGCGGTGGTATGGTACATCGATGAAGGCGCGGTCGTATTGGATGCGGCGATAGCGGAGGAAGAGATAAAAATCGAAGAACTGAAAACATCCATGAATTCCCTCCTTAACAACATGCCTGCCATGGCATTTACCAAGAATGTTGAAAATGGTACTTACCTGGCCTGCAACCAGATGTTTGCCGAGTATGCGAAACGGAAAAACCCGGAAGCTGTGGCAGGGCTCACAGACCATGATATTTTTGATAATAAAACGGCGGATCATTTTGTGACCGATGATAAGATTGCCCTGTCCATGGATGAACCTTACATCTTTTTTGAGGATGTACCGGACGCGGCCGGGAATCCGCACCGTCTTCAGACGACAAAGCTGAAATTCATTGACACAGCAGGCAGGCTTTGTCTGCTCGGGATGTCAATGGACGTCACGGAGATGATGAATGCGCAAAAAGAAAAAGATCAGGCAAAGGCGGCTTATCAGAAAGCTCTGAATACAAGCGCGATTTATGAGGGAATACTTGATGCCCTGTCCGGGGATTATTTTGATCTGTATTATGTCGATTTGGAGACGGGTGAATATACCGAATACGGATCCTGGACCGAGGAGGGCCAGAGGTCGACAGAAAAACGAGGGGCTGATTTCTTCGCGGAAAGCATGGAAAATTCCAAGAATTTTATTTATGAGGAAGATCTGGAACTGTTTACGTCGGCGCTTAATAAAGAGAAACTGCTGGAAGGAATCAGGAAACACAGGACATGCATTTATTATTACCGTTTGCTAATAGACGGGATTCCGACCTATGTCAGCATGAAGGTTACACGGGTCGTGGGGGATGACAGACATATCATCATAGGCATCAGTAACGTGGATACACAGATGAAGGACCGGATCGCTGCGGCGCGTGCGCTGGAGGACAGGAAATCTTATCTGCGCCTTTCCGCTCTGAACGGAAACCTGATTGTACTGTATTATGTTGACCCTGAAACGGGAGAGTACACAGAGTTCAGCTCTTCAAGGAGCTACAAGGATCTTGGAATTGCAAATCATGGAACTGATTTCTTCAAAGAAACATATCAGAACAGCCTGAAGACGGTTCATCCTGAAGACCTGGCCATGTTTCATGCACAGGTCAGCAAAAAGAACATCCTTGCGGCTATTGAGCGGGACGGGGTGTTTATCCTGGACTACCGCTTGCTGAACGACGAGCTTCCGACTTATGTGAGACTGCGTGCAGCAAAGGTTGAGGAAAACGGAAAATCTCTGCTGATCATCGGCCTGCTCGATGAAGACGCGCAGGTGAGGCAGGAACAGGAATATGCACGAAATCTCTCAGCCGCCAGAAAAATGGCGACCATCGATTCCCTGACAGGAGTCAAAAACAAAAATGCCTATGTGCAATGGGAAGAGATAATAAATGAGAGAATTAATGAGGGGACACAGGAACCGTTTGCAGTCGTGGTCTGCGATATCAACAACCTGAAAGCAGTCAACGATCTGTACGGGCATAAAGAAGGAGATGTATGTATAAGGGATGCCTGTATAAAAATCTGCAGGGTTTTCAGCCACAGTCCTGTATTCCGAATAGGGGGAGATGAGTTCATTGTCATTCTGTCCGGGGAAGACTATTACCGGCGGGATGACCTGCTGAATCAGATCAATGCCATTCCGAAAGACCGCTCGAAGATCAGGATCGGAGAAACCGTGTCTGCGGGCATGTCGGAATATGACAGGGATAAGCACCGTTCTTTTCTGAATGTTGCTGAAGAAGCAGACAAAGCCATGTATGCGAGAAAGCAACATCTGAAAGAGACCATACTGAAAAAAGATGATAAGTCTGACAACGAAGCAGGCTCAGATTACATTCCGGTTATCCATGCCCGAAAGCACGTTTTGATCGTCGACGATATCGAAATGAACCGCGAGCTCATGGGGGACCTTCTTGCCGAAGAGTATGACATTTCCTATGCTTCGGATGGTGTAGAAGCCCTGAAGACATTGCGGAGTCACAAGGATAGGATCGATCTCGTTCTACTTGATCTGCAGATGCCGAACATGAATGGGCGGGAGGTCATCGCCCAGATGCAGATCGATGAACAGAATGGGCGCGATGGATTTCATCCCGAAGCCGTTTCCGGATATTGAGATCGTCAAAGCCCGCATCGCCAAGTGCATCGAATTGGCGGAGGATCGTGAGCTGATCCATTACACGGAGCGTGATAAAATTACCGGACTGCTGAATAAGGATTATTTCTTCCGCTATGTCGGCAGGCTGGATTATCTGTACAGAGAGACTTCTTTGGACGCGGTGGCCTGTGTTGTGAACAAATTCCATTCTGTCAACAAACAATATGGGCGGCAATTTGGTGACCAGGTGCTGCGGAGCATAGGTACAGGCTTGAGAAAACTCGCTAGGGAAACCGGTGGTATCAGTTGCAGAGAGGAAGACGACACCTTCCTGTTATACTGCCCGCATCAGGAAGACTATGAACGGCTGTTTACAGAGTTCTTGTCTAAGGCGTTTGCCGAGGAAGAAACTGCTGACAGAATCAAGATAAGGTTTGGAGTATTTGTTAATGCGCAGCAGGAGCCGGAGATGGATGAAAGGTTTGAACGAGCGAGAATTGCAGCGGACCGAGTCAAAAATGATCCGGAAAAGATTTGTGGCTTCTACGATTTAACTTAAAAAAGGTGGTGGATATGTGATGAAAAATGATGCATTTACTCGGATAAAGCGGTCTTCGGCTTTTCTTCTATGCCTTATTATCGCTGCTTCTTTGCTGATGCCATTATCTGCGCACGCACAGGAGACCGGAAAGACCGTGCGTGTGGGTTGGTACGAGTCCGCTTTCCACCACGCGGATGGATTCGGAAGGCGTTCAGGCTATGGCTATGAATACCAGCAGCGGATCGCCACCTTTACCGGGTGGAACTATGAATATGTGGAGGGCAGCTGGTCAGAATTGCTTGAAATGCTGATCGCTGGAGAGATCGATCTGCTCAGTGACGTGTCGTATACCGAGGAGCGCGCAGAGAAGATCCTCTATTCCGCTCTGGTGATGGGCTCGGAGGACTACCACGTCTTTATCAGGCCGGACAATACGGAGATACGACCGGATGATTTCTCAACCCTTAACGGAAAGCGGGTCGGCGTCAACAAAAACAGCATTCAGGAAAAACAATTTGTAGAATGGGCGGAGGAATACGGCGTCCATCCTGAAATTGTAGAGCTGACAGAAAAGACCCCTGAACTGCTGGCCATGCTGGAGCGCGGCGAGATCGACGCTCTGGTGACGCTGGACACCTATGGAAATACGGCGGATGTGCTGCCTGTATGCAAGGTGGGGTTTGCGGAATCCTATTTTGGCATCAACAAGAACCGCCCGGATCTCAAGCAGGAACTGGATGCGGCCATGAACCGCATCATGGAAGATAACCGGAATTTCAACGAGCAGATGACCGCTCAGTACAATAAAGCCAGCGGGCTCACCGGCTTTCTGACCGCTGAAGAGCTGGAATGGTATCAAACGCATGGGAAAATCCGCGTGGGGTATCAGACAAATTATTTACCCTTCTGCGATGTCGATGAGGAGACGCAGTCTCTTGAAGGGACTCTCTCGGATATCCTGACATTTGCTGAGACTTGCGAGAAGAATGCGGAGCTCAGTTTTGAAACCAGGGGCTTTCGTACCACGGAGGAGGCTGTGCAGGCTCTGGTTCGCGGCGAGATCGACTGCGTGTTCCCTGTCAATTTAAGCTCCTACGACGGTGAACAGCTTGGGATCATCATCACGGACCCCTATGCTACGACGGAGCTGTATGCGGCAGTCCGGACCGCAGACCGGCAGGGTCTGTCACCGGAACAGGATATGACGATCGCCATCACAAAGGGCAATTTGAACTACGAATCCTTTGTAATGGATTATTTCCCGCATTGGAAAGCAGCGTATTATGACGAAAGAGAGGACGTCTTCAAAGCGGTATCAAAAGGAGAGGCAGACTGCATCCTGGTCAGCAATTACCGGCTCAACCGCATGCGCGATCTGTGTGACAGATACGAGCTTTCCACCCTTGCCACGGGGAATGTCATGGATCTGTCCTTTGCAGTCAGGCGGGAGGATGACTGCCTGTACTCCATTCTCAATAAGATCAGCCGTCTCATCCCCGATTCGCTGATCAACTCTTCGCTTACAACGTACACCTTCGTTGACGAACGGGTGACGTTCCTTGATTTCATCAGAGATAACGTGGTCAGCGTTCTTGCCGTTGTGGCAGCCATCGCATTGGTCATCATCCTGCTTCTTGTTCGGAACATACGGGCAGAAAGGAGGGCCAACTCAGAGAGAAAGCTGATTTCGGCCGTGGAAACGGATGCATTGACCGGGCTTTATAACCGGAACTTCTTCTTTGAGTACGCGAATCGTATACACCGGGAAACTCCGGAGCCCAAAATGGATGCCGTGGTCCTGAATATTGAGCAGTTCCACTCCGTGAACGAACTGCACGGCAGAGAATTCGGCGATAAGGTGCTCAAGTCCCTTGGAGAAGAGATCCGGGGCTTTCTCCGCCAGACAGACGGGATCGGCGGCAGATTTGAAGGCGATCGTTTCGATATCTTCTGCAGGCCGCAGGAAGACTACCGGCTTCTGCTGGGCCGCTTCCAGAGCAGCCTTCGGAATCTGTTTCCGAACGCAAGCATCCGGCTGCGTATGGGCGTGGCTCCGTGGCAGGAGGGCGTGGAACCGATGCAGCTGTTTGACCGGGCAAGAGCCGCCAGCAGTATTATCCGCGGCAGCGAAAAGCATCTCATGGTCTATGATGAAGATATGCGCGTGAAGGAGGATCTGAACCAACGGCTGATCAACGACCTTGACCGTGCGCTGCGGGACCATGAGTTTGAGATCTATTATCAGCCAAAGTACGATATCCAAAACGATCCGCCGCGTTTTCATAGCGCGGAAGCACTGATCCGCTGGCATCATCCCGAGATTGGAGTGATCACTCCAAACGATTTTATCCCCCTGTTCGAGGCAAACGGGCAGATCAGCGAGATAGACAAGTATGTGTGGCGGGAAACAGCCCGACAGATTGCCGAATGGCGGGAGAAGTACGGCATCACGATACCTGTGTCTGTCAACCTGTCCCGTGTGGATGCCCTTGACCCCACTCTGGAGCAAACGCTGGATGCGCTGGTGGAGAAATTCTCCCTTGATTATCAGTACCTGCATCTGGAAGTGACGGAGTCCGCTTATACAGAGGACGCTGAGCAGCTGCGGCGTGTCATCCAGCAACTGCGTGCAAAGGGCTACAAAATCGAGATGGATGACTTCGGTTCCGGTTATTCCTCCCTGAATATGCTATCATCCATCCCCATCGACGTGCTGAAGATGGATATGGCATTTATTCAAAACATAGAATACGATGAAAAGGATGTCCGGCTTGTCGAATTGATCCTTGATATCGCAGCAAACCTGAAGGTTCCCGTCATCGCCGAGGGCGTGGAAACGGAAACCCAGATGCAGCTGCTCAAAAAAATGGGATGCGAGTTGGTTCAGGGGTATTATTTCTCACGTCCGCTCCCTGCATCTGAATTTGAAAAGAGCATAATCAAAGATTGCATCGATCGCTGAATAGTATTAGCTGCCTTCACCTATGAAGCAGAAAAGAGGAAGAACTATGCCGAAACAAGATAAAGAAAAGGGTATCTCTCTACGGACGATCCATTTATGGCTGATCATTGGGGCTGTGATTATCTCAGGTCTGATGATTCTGTTTACATTTCAACTGACGACCAGTTTTCATGCCCTGACTCATGTGTCAGAACAGCAGGTGGAGCTGGCACAGGCAGCCCGTGAATTGATGGATGCTTCCGATTATTTAACGGAAAAAGTACAGAGATTTACTGTTCAGGGAGAGATGCGATTCTTGGAAGAATACTTCACGGAGGCACTCGAATCAAAGCGCCGGGAAGAGGCAATCGACAGGATGTCGGAAGGAAGTGGCAGCGAGGAAGCCTTGCAGAGTCTTCAGAATGCTATGAATTATTCTCTGGAGCTGATGAATCAGGAATACTATGCGATGCGACTCGTGATTGAAGCCAAAGGGTATAAGGACTATCCTGAGATTCTTCACTCAATAGAACTGTCCTCAGAAGATCAGGCGCTTGCTCCGGAAGAAAAGATGCGAAAGGCCACCGAGCTTGTTCTCAATGATGATTACTATACTCTGAAAGATCAGATTCGGGAGAATATGAAGGCCAGTCTTGATAAACTGGAGCAGACGGTATATGTTGAAAATGCTTCTGCGCTGGAATCTCTTCACGGAAAGATCGTGTTTGGGCGCATTGCAATTGTGATTCAAACTATCATCATCCTGTTTATGGTTTGGATCACTTCCCGTCTCGGTATCAACCCAATCCTGAATGCGGTGAACCACATCAAGTCTGACAGTCCTATTCCTGAGGTTGGTGCAAATGAATTCCGCTATCTGGCCCGCGCTTATAACAAGATATATGAGGTCTATAAGAGCAGTCTGGAACGTCTGAATTTCAAAGCGTCTCACGATGAACTGACCGGCGCTTACAATCGCGCCGGATATGACCTGCTTCTTTCCAGTATCGATCTTAACAGTACATATATGCTGCTCTTTGACATCGATAACTTTAAGGCCATCAATGACACCTATGGACATGAAACGGGAGACAAAGTCCTGATCAAGCTGGTAGAGGTTTTAAGAAACAATTTCAGGTCTGACGATTATATCTGCCGCATCGGCGGTGATGAATTCGTTGTCTTTATGGTTCACTCGCCTCAAATACAGCGTGAGCAGATCACTTCGAAAATCGAGAAAATCAACCTTGCACTGGATGAGACCGCCGACGGCCTGCCGCGTGCTTCTATTAGCGTCGGTATCACCCATGGGACGGATGTCAACAATGTAAAAGAACTGTTTGAAAATACTGATGCGGCGATGTATCAGGCAAAGCAAAGCGGAAAACGCACATATAGGTTTCATAAGAAGTAGTTTTGCTGAATACGATAATCTGTTTTTCAGGCTTGCTTTCTCGACATGTTCCCCTGCGCGAGATAATACGCTGACATGTTCCCCTGCGCGTTTGGAACGGTAGATATGTTCTTTTCGCAAAGTGGATGCGCGTGCTTGGGAGTATGAGTATGCAAAAGCACGACTCGTGCCACTTGGTGTAGGGGAAAAGATCATACTCCAGCTATGTGGATTAATCTGGTTGAAAAACCCGAATATGGATCAATAGAAATAAGAAGTGAGTGACCAAGTGAGTGACCTACGGGTGACCATCTAAAATTCTCTTTATTTGCAAGGGTTTTTCGGTGAAGTGTCCGCCTCCTAAACGGTAGGTCGGTTGGAGGCTATAGAGTCCACCTATGATGCACTAAATTGTTCTGTGGTTACGGTTGTTCCTTCCATGGAGATTGAGCAGGAACTGTTTTGTATGAGAAATCAGTGAGTGATCTAATACAGAATTAGAAAATAGAAGGAAGAAAGACGCCTAATAACGTCCTTCTTCCTGGCTATCGTAGAGTATGAAGATTGTTATCATAGATGAGGGGCAAGATCGCCTGACGCTAACAACACTTGTTAGTAAAGGTGATCTGTTTTTTTAGAATATGTCTTCAACAACGTATTCTTCATATCGTCTTCCATTGACGAGTTCTTGTATTTCATTATATGCTTCGAGATCAGACATATCGATTTCATTTTTATTGTAATGAACTCTTATAGGTTCGTTCGTATACATATCGGTCATGTTGATGATATCCGGCACAACAGGATCCTGAATACCATAATACTCGTTTACATTTAAAATTGTTGTAAGACGAGAGTCTTTTAAGAATTTATCGGAGAAACGTGTGACGGAATATTCATTTTTTAATTGTGATTTGATTGTTGTATAGAGTTCTTTGTGAATGTGATCTGAGAATATATTAAATCTTTCAGCATCAATGTAAATAGGTACGTTGTTGATTGACAATGGATATGAATATCCATCTACTTCAATATCGTATTTGACGATCATATTTGAGTAGTCGTCGCGAGAAAGATCGAAATCCGAGTTGATGCAATCAAGCAATTTCGACATATTAACTCCTTTCATTATGGTGATGTATTTTTGACCACGGGAAAACAGCAAAAATGCTGATATATCAGTTGATTTGTGTTATAATCGTCTCTACTGTAATTCATTACAAGAGAGGACGTTATTATGGCAGATGAAGTGAGAAAGGATCCAAAAGGGCGGAAACTTCGGACTGGTGAAACATACGATGAGAAAACAGGTCGCTACAGATATTCATACTTTGATGCAAAGGGGAAGCGTTGCCAACTCTATTCGTGGACATTGACGAAAAATGATCCGGTTCCGGCGGGCAAAAAGCAGAAGCGTGGTGAATCGCTACGAGAAAAGATCGACAAAGCACTTGCAGACAAGGCAAATGAAGTTGACACACAAGGCGGTAACATGAGTGTATATTCGCTATTGGAGCGGTATGTTGCTGTAAAGTCGCCTGATGTAAAGCAGACTACACGAAATGGGTATAGGACACAACTGCATTTCATGCAGACGGATCCGATGGGCAGACGGAGGATTCGGACTGTCACGGAAGATGAAGCGATATTGTGGTTCGACAGTCTTCACCATGATCAAGATAAAAGTTACTCAACTCTTCACACCTTGCGAGGCATGCTTCGTCCGGCTTTTGTGATGGCAAAGAAAAACAGATGGGTTGTGTCAAATCCGTTTGATTTTCCGATGTTGAAAAAAAGATACGGCGGAACGAAGACAAGAGATGCATTGAGCAGAAAGGATATGCGTAGGTTTCTTGACTTTGTAAGAACAGACAAACATTTTAGCAAGTATTTTAACGGCATATATATCCTTTTTAATACTGGATTGAGAATTTCAGAGTTTTGCGGATTGACACCGGAAGATATTGATTTTGATAATCATGTAATCCATGTCCGTTGGCAGTTGCTGAGGAACCACAACGGGGATACGAATCAATATTACATTGAAGAAGGTAAAACGGTGAATGCGATCCGTGATATCCCGATGCTGCCTGATGTTGAGTCCGCTTTTCGGGAAGTGATAGCGTCAAGACCGAGCCTGCCGGATGAGATGGTAGTGTGGGACGAAACGCATACAGTTAGCAAGACTGGCTTTTTGTGGTTGGACAAGGAGCAGCACGTGGAAGTCGCACAGCATTGGGAAAATCATTTACGATGGGCAAGAACAAAGTATAATCGGATATACAAGGAAGAGATGCCGCCTGTAAGTCCGCATATCTGTCGGCATACTTTTTGTTCCAATTGTGCTTCTGCTGGGATAAGTCCTAAAGTTTTACAGATGATCATGGGACATTCAAGCATTGAGTTTACATTAAATGTTTACACTCATGTGGAAGCCGGAGACGTGAAAGCGCAGTTTTTTGAAGTTAATGGTGATTCAGGACAGTATAAATATGGTTTCTATCCTCTTGACAGGAAACCTGATGTCGTTTCTTTGGCGGAGGACAGTCCCGATGATGAGGGCGAGCCGGATTTAGACGCACCTGCTGATGATGATGAAGATGATTGAAAATGGGTGTGTGTTATGGAGAGGAAAATAACACAGTTTATAACACAAAAACCCGAAACAAAAAAATCATTATGGCATAACGATTTTTTGAATTTTGGCGATATTTTACAAAAAATAAGGCAACTACATATAGACAAATATCAAAAAATGCTTATCAATAAAGGAGATTTTGATGTATAGAATACTTTTCGTTTGCCACGGCAATATCTGCCGCAGCCCGATGGCTGAGTTTGTCCTGAAGGACATGGTCCGGAAGGCGGGAATGGGAAACAGGTTCCATATCGAGTCCCGCGCGACTTCTTCCGAGGAAATCTGGGGCGGCAGGGGCAATCCTGTCTATCCTCCGGCGAGAACGATTCTGGCGCAGCATGGGATTTCCTGCGAGGGGAAGGAAGCGCAGCGCCTGACAAAAGCGGACTATCAGGATTATGATTACATAATCGGCATGGACGCGGAGAATATGAGGTCGATGCATCGGATGCTGGGCGGCGATCCGGACGGAAAACTGTCTTTGCTGATGGATTACACGGACCGACCGCGTTCTGTTGCAGATCCGTGGTATACGGGAGATTTTGAAACAACCTGGAATGATGTGACAGAAGGCTGTGACGGACTGCTGTCCTTTTTGGAACGGCAAGGTGAAATCGGCAAGACTGAAAAACAGACGGCCGGGCGATGGAAAGGAAATGGCTGAAACTTTATGGGTTTCAGAATCACGCGAAACAGGTGTATAATACATCTTCATGGGGCTGATCCGGTCTTTTTCAGGCGGTGGTCAGCCATATCAATTTCAGTGGCGGACCGGAAGGGCTGACTGACCGGAAAGCAGAACCTGCAGGAGGATCGTTATCATGAAATATGGAGATCCGGGCCTGAAAACGTTATATCTTCTTGAGATCCTCATGGAGCGGACGGACGAAGCACACCCTGTCAGCGTATCCGCTTTGATCAGGATCCTTGAGGAAGACTACCAGATTGGGATCAACCGGACCACGGTATATTCAGAGCTTCGGAAGCTTGAGGACGCGGGGGTGGACGTTGTCCGGAAGGAAGCACAGCCTTTCGGTTACTATGTGGGATCAAGGGAATTTGAACTGGCAGAGTTAAAGCTTCTGGTGGACGCGGTGCAGTCCTCGAAGTTCATCACCCAGAAGAAATCGGCTCAGCTGATCCGGAAGCTGGAAACACTGTGCAGCCGGGATGAGGCAAAGCAGCTGAGCAGTCAGGTTACCATCTGCAACCGGTCGAAGACGCCGAATGAGACCATTTACTATAATGTGGACAGAATCCACAGCGCGATTTTCCAGAATCATCAGATTACGTATCAGTATGTCGAGTGGACCATGGATAAAAAAACAGTACCACGGCACGGCGGTTCCTATTATAATGTAAGTCCGCTCCATCTGATCTGGGACGATGAGAACTATTATCTGATCGCGTATGACGAGCAGACGAGGATGGTCCGGCATTACCGCGTTGACAAGATGAGAGATCTGGTGATCCAGGAGGATACACGAAGTTTGCAGGCACTGGAACAGGAGATTGATGTCGGCGCATTTTCCCGAAAAACCTTCGGCATGTACAGTGGCGTCGATGTGAAGGTGCAGCTGCAGGGAACCAAAAAACTTGCGGGAGTGGTTCTGGACCGTTTCGGGACGGATATCTGGATGCACCCGCTGGACGAGGAGCATTTTTCGGCGGCAGTGACGGTTACGGTCAGCAGGCAGTTTTTCGGCTGGCTGACAGCGATCGGGAAAGAACTCAGAATTACCGGGCCTGAGGACGTCGTGGAGCAGTACAGACAGTATCTGGAGGAGATCCTGCGCAGTATGGACGCAGGAAAAGCTCCGGAGGCAGGAAAGAAGAAACAGAGATAAGAGTTTTGTAAGGAAGGACAGGAAAGGAGACAGAATATGGCATTGAATCCGATGGCATTGCTGAAAATGAAGGATCGTCTGAAAATGTTTAATCAGGAGCACCCGAGAGTGCATCCGTTTTTTCACATGATAAAAGAGGGAGGACTGCCTGAAGGATCGATTCTTGAGATGAAGGTGAAACTTCCGGACGGGAAAGAGCATGTTACGAATATCCGGCTGACGGAAAATGACATCGAAACTTTGCGGATGATCAGCAGCTTAAAGGGGTGACGGAGGCTTCTCGTGTCTCAGAGACAGGAAAACAAGATGGGCGTTATGCCCGTAAAGAAACTGATTATAACCATGTCACTGCCAATGATGGTGTCTATGCTGGTACAGGCACTGTACAACATCGTTGACAGTATCTTTGTATCGCAGATCAATGAGCAGGCGCTGACGGCCGTGTCCCTGGCATTTCCGCTGCAGAGCCTTATGATCGCGGTCGGATCGGGAACGGGAGTCGGAATCAACGCGCTCCTGTCCAGATCCCTGGGAGAGAAGGATTATGACCGTGCGGATGCGGCTGCGAACAACGGGCTGCTTCTGATGGTCTTTTCATGGCTGTTCTTTGTTCTGCTTGGTCTGTTTGCGGCAGGTCCTTTCTTTCGCACGCAGACGCAGAACGGGACAATCACAGAATATGGATCGACATACCTGCGTATTGTCTGCTGTCTGTCATTTGCCCTGCTGTACCAGATGACTTTTGAGCGTCTGCTGCAGTCTACAGGCCAGACGGTATATTCCATGATTTCGCAGATTTCCGGAGCGCTTACCAACATCATCTTTGATCCGGTCATGATATTTGGCCTGTTTGGATTCCCGAAGCTGGGCGTAGCCGGCGCTGCTTATGCCACCGTGCTGGGCCAGTGTGTCGGAGCTTCATGCGGCCTGATCCTGAACCTGAAGAAGAACCGGGAACTGCATCTGAGCTTTCAGAGAATGTTCCGGCCTTCTGCTGATGTGATCCGGAAGATTTATTTTGTCGGTGTACCGTCGATTATGATGATGTCCATCGGATCGGTCATGAGTTACCTGATGAACCGGATTCTGGTTGGATTCTCAGAGACGGCAGCAGCTGTGTTCGGGGTATACTTCAAGCTGCAGAGTTTCTTCTTCCTGCCGGTTTTCGGACTGAACAACGGTCTGATTCCTGTGCTTGCATATAATTACGGAGCAAAGAGGAAGGACCGGATCGATGAAGCGCTGAAGTTTTCCTTCATGCTTGCCTTCATCATACTGTGCTGCGGTACGCTGTGCTTTGAGCTGTTCCCGCGCCAGCTGCTGAGCCTGTTCAATGCGTCGGAGAACATGATGGCGATGGGCGTAGTCGCGATGCGCAAGATCGGACTTCACTATCCGCTGGCAGCGCTCGGGATCATCCTTGGATCGGTGTTCCAGGCCTTTGCCAAGAGTTATTATTCCCTGATTGTGTCTTTGTGCAGGCAGCTGGTGGTGCTGATTCCGGCTGCATGGGTTCTGGCACGGGTGACGGGGGATGTGAATCAGGTCTGGTGGTGTTTCCTGATTGCAGAGGTTGTTTCGGCTGTGATCTCGGTCCTGTTCTTCCGGAAGGTATACCGGGATGTGGTGGTGCCGCTCTCCGCAAACTAAGAAACGGACAGATGCTTCGCCAATAAAGATTTTATTAAAAATCGCTGCCGGAGAATAGCTCTCTTGCAGATTCCTGCGTATAATAAAGCAACGGACGAAAAACAAGTCCGATAGAAATGATTTCAAAATGAATTTATAAGGGAGGAATCAAATATGTCAGAAGAGAAGAAAGTCATCAACAACGAAGAGCTGGAGAACGTCAATGGCGGATACGGATCAGGTGCCGGATTCTATATGACCGTCGGCAACTGCAACGGCGGCTACCTTGCTCTGAGACCGCAGCCGTACTGGGATCAGTATCATGAGCTCGCACAGCTGTATCCGGGATATCAGGTATTCACCTATGGTGCAACCACGAACGGCACCGGGCTGAATGGCGTCCCCTGCACCTACCGTTATGTCAACTACAACGGTGTCTGGGGCTGGGCGAATGCATCTTTCCTGTATTAATATCTGTATGGATCCTTCAGATGGATCCTGACAGTAAAGGAGCTGCCGGATGGCAGCTCCTTTACTGTCAGGAGAGGGCAGCACATCATCTGCCGGTGTCACCTCCTGTGGAGGTGTTTGGTTTTGCAATACAATTGGTCCTGTTTGTTTATATTACAGGGATGTTTCGGTTGCGCGATACAGGATTCTGCTTTAAGATGGTTCGGTAGATTTCGCATACGAACATAGATACACAGAATCTTTGTGTTGGGAGAGTACAAGAATGAATATCAAAGAAAGCCTTGGAAAATTCGGATTGAACCAGGCAGTCAATTTCGTCTATAAGAATCCGGAAAAAAATATGATGAAGGTCATGGAAGCTGTTGACAAGTTTGCCGGCGGTCAATTCCCGGGCCAGATCAAGACGATCAAGGATGCGATCAATAATCCGGAGCATCCCTATTATCCGTATGTCAGGCATGTGCTGTTTGACGTAGACCGTGAAGTAGTCAAGACCGTCATCAACAACTTCTTCTTCAACGTGAACCTGAAAGGGTGGAAGACGCAGGAAGAACTGCGTGAGAAGTATAACTGCAATATTCCGTGGGCGATCCTTCTGGATCCTACATCTGCGTGCAATCTTCACTGCACCGGGTGCTGGGCTGCGGAGTACGGCAACAAGCTGAACCTTTCCTATGAGGAGATCGATGACATCATCCGTCAGGGCAAGGAGCTTGGCATTTACATGTATATCTATACCGGCGGTGAGCCGCTGGTTCGCAAGAAGGATATTATCAGCCTGTGCGAGAAACACAGCGACTGCATCTTCCTGTGCTTCACGAACGGTACGCTGATCGATGATGCGTTTGCCGATGACATGCTTCGTGTGAAGAACTTCGTGCCGGCGATTTCTCTGGAAGGCTTTGAGGAAGCCACGGACAGCCGCCGCGGTGAGGGCGTCTATAACCGTGTCATAGAAGCGATGGAAAGACTCCATCAGAGGAAGCTGTTCTATGGAATTTCTGCCTGCTACACCAGCCAGAACTATGACTCCATTACTTCGACTGATTTCCTGAATAAGCTGATCGAGTTCGGCGTTTTCTTCATCTGGTACTTCCACTACATGCCGGTAGGGAACGACGCGGATGTATCCCTGCTTCCGAATCCGGAGCAGAGAATGGAAGTATACCGCCGCATCAACGCGTTCCGTGACAATCACTCTCTGTTCATGATGGACTTCCAGAATGACGGAAGGTATGTCGGTGGATGTATCGCGGGCGGCCGCAGATATCTGCATATCAACGCGAACGGCGATGTTGACCCGTGTGTCTTCATCCATTACTCGGATTCCAACATCCGTGAGAAGTCTCTTCTGGACTGCCTGCGCAGCCCGCTGTTCATGGCTTACCATGACGGACAGCCGTTCAACGACAATATGTACCGTCCCTGCCCGATGCTGGAGAATCCGGATGTTCTGCCGGGCCTGGTTGAAAGAACAGGCGCTCATTCCACAGATCTCCAGTCTCCTGAGACAGCGCAGCATCTGTGCGACAAGTGCACAAAGTATGCTGAGAACTGGACTCCTCATGCCAACGAGATGTGGGAAAAGGAAGTCGAGAGAAGGGAAGCGAAGAAGGCACAGGCCTGACAGGGTGATTCCCGGTTCTTTGCCGCGGCGTCATCTGAGTGATGGATGTCAGCGGTAAGCGAACCCCCCTTCAACTAATATATCAGTGGAAAGGTCTCCGGTCCCGAGCAGGGCAGCGGGGACCTTTCCAAATACAGACGGAATGGTCCAGTTCGTCTTTACTGTCATACCGATGACGCAGTTGTCCGCACGGAAAGAGGGGCAGCCGCATACAGTTCTCATATTCAGATCAATCATATCCAGCGATCTTTGCCTGAGTTTCGACATCCCCGTCAGATTCAGCAGCAGTCTCAGATAATCCTCATACTGCAGCCCGGTTGTCCCGGACGCGGCAGCCTTGTCTGCTTTCGTCAGATATTTCTTCATCTTCATCAGGGCTTTCAATGGCACATGCCAGCTGCCGGCAGACTTTTTCAGAGGAATCCGTCCGCCGTGAAGCAGAATCCTTGCGTCAAACAGGCTCTCCGCATAAGCCCATTCCAGTAAAAGCACATGCTTCAATGCTGCGATCAGAAGCGGTTTGCCGGTCCAGCCGAGGACGAGCGCGGCGAGTGCGGATGCCTCCTTGTTTTTTGCAGGATCTGAGACCAGATACATATAGTTGAATCCCTCCCTCAGGAACAGCAGGCTTCGGATGGTTTTCTTCAGATTATCCTGGTCCTTGTACTTTCCGCCGATCAGGTATTCCGCCTGATACAGGAGGGCTTCATCTCCGGGGCCGTCCTTGAAGCTTCGGAAATGATCCAGCAGGTATTCCCGGAACAGCAGGTTGTCCACCATACCTCCGCGCGGGGTGTCCAGGCTCAGGACTCCTTTGTTGCCGCGCCGCTTTGACAGCAAATCCTTGCTGCTGATGGACTTCTGTGAAAGCTTGATGTTTCCGCAGGTGAGCTTCAGCAGGTTTCCGTTCTTGAGCTGCGCCATCTTTTCCCGCGGATCATGTTTCTTCCCTTCCTTCTGGGCTTTTTCGACCCTTTTCGCAGCCTTCTTGTCCGTGACGGTTGTTTCGGTTCCGTCCTCCTCCGTGATCGTATAGGTGGACTGTTCCTTCTTTGCCTCCTTTATCCCGCCGGCTTCCTTCCGGCTTTCCTTGTCTGCCTCCTTGCGTCCGCTTTCAAACTCGCTTTCGGCCTGCCGGATGCCCTGTGCATCCTGATATGCATCCTTCAGCTTGCCGATTGCGCCGGACCACGCGGTTTTTTTCATATATTCTACAGCCTGCTGATAATAGTATTCTCCGCCTCTGTCTGTGAGAAGCGCATACTGGTTGATCGATGCGTCCCGGGCGGAGACCTTCCACGGATCCAGCAGAAGCCCCGGAAGGGAGCTGACCAGGTCCGAGGCCGGCTTATCGTTCTCTTCGATGTATCCGGTCAGTTTCCCTTTGATCTTCTCCTTGGAGATCAGGTCGCCGCCATAAGCAGCATCAACGGCAAACAGGCCGTAATCCTCAAGCAGGATATTGTCATATTCTGAAAACACCGACCACAGGCCCAAAGACGTGACATTCCTGCACTGCGCGCGGGCACCCGAGAAGCGCACGGCTTCCAGAATGGTAAAGCAAAACGCCAGAAATACGACGCTCAGAAGACAGAAGAAAACCGTGATGACAGCGCGTTGTCTTTTCATAGCCTGTTCCCATATCCTTTCCTGGCTGTTCTTCCCTCCGCCATCGGTGGAATCTGTGTCCGTTTGTTCCGTGCGGCAGAGACGCTGATGGCATTCTGGCAAGATTCGTGTCCGGGTACCGCCTTTATAACACAGTTCATTCTACGGAGAACCGGAAAAAGCGAAGGACGGTTCATTTTTGGCCAGGTGCACAAAGACAAAAAAAGACCAGAGCGAAAAGCCCTGGCCGGTTCGTCAGATTATGAAGCTGTGTCACACATTCTGTGCGAAGCGCAGATCAGCCTTGTCTCCGTTGGCTGCTCAGTCTGCCTCAGCAGGTACACTTATCCCGATCATCTGGCCCATGCAAACCGGTACTTCCTCTGAAACACAGAAAGATTCCGGAATCCGGACCCGGTCTTTTTGCAGCAGCAGGATGATGGTGGATCCGCCATACTGGAAACAGCCTTTTTCCTCACCGCGCCTGACGCGGGAAGGGGCAGGCGGATTACAGATCCGGCCGACCAGCATCGCGCCGACTTCCATCTGGACGACGGTTCCGAAGGCACGGGTTTTGAGAAGGCAGTACTCACGTGCATTTTCCAGGAAAACAGGGAACGATTCCAGCGCCACAGGACGTACCGTGTGATAGATGCCGTCGATCCTGACCTCACGGCTTCTGTGGGCATCATCCGGATAGCAGTAGCGATGATAGTGATTCACGCACAGACGAAAGACCATGCAGTATCCGCCTTCGAATTTCCGCGCGAGCGCTTTGCTGCGGAGCAGGGAGGAAATGGAATAGCCGGACTGTTTGACGGGGAGTACGAGGTCTTCCGAAATGGGATAGACACGCAGCAGTCCGTCACAGGGTGAGATGAGATGTGCCGGATCCGGATCGACCGGCCGAAGCTGCGGCCGGATCTTTCTGCAGAAGAAATCGTTGAAGCTGCCATAGGAGGTATCCTGATACTCCTCCAGACGAATGTGATTGCGGGAAACAAATCCGGGAATCAGGATTCTGGAAGCAGGATGATCGAGCAGACGCCCGGCCAGATGGGACAGGCCGGGGGCTGTGAGGGGCTTCAGAAGGATTCTTCCGGGAACAGTACCGTACAGGAATCTGAGCAGATCCATACACAGCTCCTTTCTTCTTCGGAGAATACAGGCCGTCAGCGGAGCTTCCGGATACAGGCTGTCAGCGATGCTTCAACATACAGACCGTCAGCGGAGCTTCATGATGTAGAGCCACAGCATGGTAACAAAGTCTATGCTTCCGATCGCGATCATGACCAGGATCGAGCGGGTGCCCGGCTTCCTGACCGGGATCGGCATGATGAAGAGGCATGAGACGATGAGCATGGCCACGAAATACAGGTATGTAATGTCGAAGGGCGTGATGTACTGGAAGGAAAGCAGGATCGGAAAGATCAGGGACGCGGAGGTTACCGGCAGGCCGGTATAATACTTTCGGACTCCCTCATGCTTCTCATTGCGCATTTCCTCTTCCACATTAAAGTAAGCAAGCCTGACCAGCGCTGCCAGAACATAGATCACCATGATCGTATAGAACAGACTGACGAAGGGCCAGCCGGTCATGCGTGTGATGTAGGTCCTCTTGACTTCCGGAATGGAAGGAAGCACACGGAGCATCGAATTGCCGATACAGGCCGGCAGCACACCGAAGGCGACAAGATCCGCGAGGGAGTCGATCTGGATGCCGTAGCGCTGTTCCTGGATCGTGCGGTTCTTCTTTGTCCGGGCTACCTTTCCGTCGAAAGCGTCGCACAGGCCGGAAAGCATCAGAAAGAAAACGCCGATAAACGGGTGGCCCTGTCCGTCCATACAGATCAGGATCCCCAGTGTTGCCGAGATCAGTGAAGTGTAAGTCAAAAGAACAGTATAGTCATAAAATCCGATCATTTTGCTTTCCTCCCTACCCGTCCGATAAAGTATCCGATGATTACGATGATCAGTCCGACAGAAACACTCCCGTAGAAGGTGACACCCCTGCAGAGCATTTCCATTGCCACTGCGTTTTCCTCATTCAGGATCTGGCCAAAGCCATCCAGCAGCATATAATCAGCCGCTCCCATGGCGCCGGGAATCGGGATGCAGTTGGAACCCACACAGGACAGGCACTGGACTACAGTTGCCTTGACAGCCATGCCGCTTCCTCTGCCTACAGCCATAAAGAGCAGGAAAGTTACCATAAAATAAGACAGCCTCTGGCACAGATTCCAGAAGAAAGATTCCAGAAGAACCCCACCCTTGCCAAGGAGCATTCTCGAACAGAGGGTGTATTCCTCCATGACGGTTCCAAGTTTCCCGCGCAGCCTCTTCGCGCCGCGCATCAGGTGGATCTTTTCCAGAAAATGCAGAAACCCGTCACAGATGTGGTAGAGGATCCTCGGCTTTGCCAGGAGCATCAGGAAGAACAGTCCCAGAAACAGGAGGATCACAGAACCCAGTCCGATCATCAGCTTTGCCAGATTCGAAAATGCCATAAATGCCGGGAAGAAAAACAGCAGGGTAAAGATGCCTGACAGCAGCAGCGACAGTGTGTACATGACAAGCGTGATCAGGAGCGTCACGGTCGTGGTGGCGGCCGGAATCCCGTCACGAATCATGAACCACGCACAGACCGGCTGTCCGCCTGTCGCGGACGGCGTGATGGCGGAGAAATAAACATCCGAAGCACCATACAGGGTTCCGTTCAGGGGAGACTTCCTGTATCCGAGGCGGGCGGTGACGCGGATGATCGCCATTCCTTCAAAGAAAATAAAACCGAACATCGCGCAGAGGGCTGCCGTAAGCCAGCCTTTGTGCGCGCCCTTGATCAGCTTCCACAGGTCGGCAGGAGAAAAGCTGCGGCTCTGGGAAGCGACGGCCCAGATGGTCAGGCCTGCAATAATAAGAGACAGACAGGCCCACAGAAGCTTTTTTTTCATTGGGTACCTGCTTTCTTCAGGATCTTTCCGGAGAGGAAAAGACCGATTTCAACCACTGCAACACCCCCCGCGATATCAATCAGCACGTGCTGCTTGCACAGCACGGTGGAAGCAAAGACGAGGAATGTAAAGATCAGATTGGCACCGTTAAACCAGCCGGGCAGTCTGGTGTTCACCAGCTTTCTGCAGCCTCTCCAGCACATCCAGCTTTCCAGACAGTGAATGGAAGGGAAGAGGTTGTCCGCCGCGTCGAGCGAATAGACAAAGGCCAGCAGCCGTTCGAAGATGCCGCCTCCTGTCAGCTCGGGCCGGTTCAGCGTGGTCGGAAAGACAAGGAAGATCACAAGACACATGGCCTTGGCGATGATTTCTCCGATAAAGATCCTCATGCAGACATCTTTCTCTTCCCGGCCGATCATCAGATAACAGATGATCCACTGCGCAAATGCCAGAACATAGAAAACAACAAAGAACGGAACGACCGGAAGCATCTTGTCCAGAGCGGATTCAATGTTGTAATGGTAACGGCTGGTCGTAATTAATCTCGTCCCCATATACGCGATCATGTTCATGCAAAGCATGGCAGCGATGAGCACGATGGAATACTTTGGATAGGAGAGAATGTTTTTTTTCAGATTCAAGTTTCTGCCCTCAAAACACCGGGTACATCATCTATGGGTCATGGCCTGAAGTGGCCGTCTGTTTCCTGCTATGGGTAATGGCCTGAAATGGCCGTTTGTTATCATACCACAAACCAGAGGGGATCGGTAGCGTGTTCTTGAGAATGCCTCTCGAATCAGATGCACAGATGTGGTAAACTGTCTGCGGCGCGATCTTCTGCGCCGGATCCATTTCAGAAGAGAAGGAACCGGATGCCGCTTGCGGGCGCCGGCTGACATGAGTCAATGGGTCATGCGGACGAACAGACTGTGGCTGATTACGGGATCATCTACGAAGGAGGAAGGAACATGGCGGGGAAGAAAGTTGGAACACTCATTAAAGAGGCCAGAACCCAGGCGGGTATGACACAGGAAGCACTCGCGAAGAAAGTAAAGGGCGTATCCGCCGGCGACATCAGTCTTGCGGAGCGTGGTGAAAAGGAGCTCTCACAGGCTGCGCTGAAGGAGATTGCGAAGGCAACCGGTGTTACGCAGAAGTCCCTGCTCGACGCAGCGAAGGGTGCATCGGGAAGCGCGAAGAAGACGACAGCGGGCAGCACGAAGAAAACCACGTCGGGCAGCACGAAGAAGACCACGTCAGGCAGTACAAAGAAGACAGCTTCGGGGGCTGACCTGAAACTGAGCGCGGAGGAAAAGAAGCTGATTCAGGCATACCGTGAAGCAGACGAGAAACAGAAGGCGGCAGTCCGGATGCTGCTTCTCAAAGCAGACGGCATTGTTTCCGCGTCCGGCCTGGCAGGACATACCGCAGGTGCCTTTGGTGAACTGCTTGGATCAGGTGACCTTCTCGGTTCCCTGGTCGGATCTGTCAAGGATCTGCTGAAATAACTCGTCGCCCGGAAAGACCGGCTGCGCGCCGCTCTGAAGGACCGGCGCTGTTTCACCCGGAAGGACCGGCGCCGCTTCACTCTGAAGGACAGGCGCTGTTTCACGGAAGCGCATGATAGTAAGGAAGAGGAATCGGGACAACGAATGATACGACTGATTGCAACTGATCTGGATGACACCGTACTGCCGGAGGGGACCTTTGACCTGCATCCGGACTATCCGGAAGTGATCCGTGAACTGAAAAAGAAGGGGATTCTGTTTGTCGCGGCGAGCGGAAGGCATTCCACCAGCATACGCCGGCTGCTGAAGGAAGTGCAGGATGATGTGGTGATTCTTGCCGGAAATGGCTCCGTATGCGCGTATCAGGGAAAGACGATTGACGTAAGAGCGCTTGACCATGGGTTTTACCTGGAGATGCTCCTGGCCATGCGGCAGATTGATACAAGCCTGATCCTGACTGACCATGCCGAGTGTGTCTGGACGGATTCCGTCCGGGAGGATCTGGTATCGTGGATCAGAGACGGATACCGTGTCTGGCTTGAACGGTGTGAGGATCTGTCAAAGATTGCGCCGCCTGTGCTGAAGACCGCGATGCACGTGGAAAAGGACGCAGCCGTGATTGCCGCCCGCCTTCGTGAGCAGTTTCCGGGAAGGGCTAATATCGTGGCGGCCGGAGCGAAGTGGGTGGATGTCGTCGCGAACGGGGCGGACAAGGGATCCGCGCTGGGCAGAATCCAGGAGATCTTCGGCATCAGTCCGGAAGAAACCGCCGCGTTTGGGGACAATGAGAATGACATCGGCATGCTGCAGCGCGCCGGCTATAGTTTCGCGGTCGACAATGCCAGGCAGCAGGTGAAGGACGCCGCCCGGGAAGTCATCGGCCCCATGAAGGAAGACGCGGTCCTGAAGGTGCTGAAAAGCTGGTTGTAAAGCAGCAGACAGAAGGAGGACGACAGGAAGGAATGGCACAAAAAACAGCGTATCTGGGACTCTTCAGTGCAGCGGCGCTGATCCTTTCCTATATAGAATCCCTGATTCCGTTTTTTACAGGAATCCCAGGCATGAAGCTGGGACTTCCGAATGCCGCGATCGTCACCGTTCTGTATCTGTATTCCTGGAAGGAAGCTGCTCTTGTCAACCTGGTGCGCATCCTTGCAGTCGGCTTCCTGTTCGGAAATGCATTCAGCATTGCATTTTCAGCTGCAGGGGCGGCGCTCAGCCTTGTGTGCATGCAGCTGCTGAAACGAAGCGGACTCTTTTCACCCGCGGGTGTGAGCGTGGCCGGCGGTCTGGCCCATAACGCGGGACAGGTCCTCGTAGCGGTCATGGTGGTGGAAAATGTCCGGATCGGGTATTATTTTCTGCCGCTGGCGGTTGCCGGTGTCATCACAGGCGCATTGATCGGCGTCATCGCCGAACTGCTGATCCCGCGGCTGCTGCCGCTGAAAGAGAAGATGCAGCGATAGATGAGCTGATATCAAACATCGTTTTATAGAGGAGCTGAATACCGTTAGCGAATGCCGAAGGAATGAGGTTACGGTATTCGCATCCGACCGGCGTTTGTTGGATAAAACGGATACTTATAGAGGAGAGGAAAGATTGACATGGCTTTGGTACAGAACAGAATCGTAGTAAAGGTCGGCACGTCCAGTCTGACAAATGACGCTGGAAACACAAACCTGCGCGCATTTGACCAGATCGCGCTGGTGCTCAGTGATATCGCGAACCTGGGGTATGAGGTGATCCTTGTTTCTTCAGGAGCGATCGCGGTGGGAAGCAGCAAGATGGGGCTGAAGGAAAAGCCGAAGAGCATGCGGATGAAACAGGCGGCAGCGGCTGTCGGCCAGTGCCAGAACATGTTTCTGTATGATAAGTTCTTCGGAGAATACGGTCACACCATCGCGCAGATTCTGCTGAACGCGGCAGATATTGAGCAGGAGGAGAAGAAGGAGAATCTGACCAATACCTTCAACGCACTCCTGGAGTGCGGCATTATTCCGATCGTGAATGAAAACGACTCTGTCAGCTATACGGAGATTGAGTCGAAGGATCTCCTGTTTGGTGACAATGACATGCTGTCCGCGGTCGTCGCTGTTCTTGTCCAGGCAAAGCGGCTGGTGATTCTTTCCGATATCGATGGGCTGTATGAAGCCGATCCCCGATTCCATCCGCAGGCAAAGCTGATCAGGAGAATCGATCAGATCGATGAAGAACTCTATCATCTGGCAGGCGGCGCGGGTTCACGGCGTGGGACCGGCGGCATGCGGACCAAGCTGCAGGCAGCCGAGCTTGCGACCAGGCAGGGAATCGATGTGACGATCTGCAACGGAAAGCGGCCGGAAGCTTTGTATGACATTGTGAAGGGCGTGCAGGCAGGCACCTTGTTTGCAGGCCGTCTCAACGTGTAACACAGGAAACTTGCTTCTGTTTTCCCCGTATGCAGCAGCCCTCCGGGCAGAGCATAGGCGGGGGATTTACCAACTTGCGTATCACCTCCCCGTAACAAGCAGCCCTTCGGGCAGCTGTCAACGGGGAGTTTTCTGATTTGTTATGCACATCCCCGTGCACTTTAACACTTTAACCGGTTTACTTTAAAGCATGAAAGTGGTAAGATAAATAGCAATGCAGAATTCCATGCAGTACATGACAGAAGAAAACCCGTTGAAGAAACAGTGAAAGGATGGTGTGTAGGACAGAATGAGAGTCAGACAGCGCAGACGCGCCATGTACGATATGATCGTGACGCTCAGTACCTATGAGGAGTGCTGCGATTTTTTTGATGACCTGTGTACCGGCAAAGAGCTGGAAGCGCTGGAACAGCGGTTTGAAGTGGCGAAGATGCTCAGCCAGGATAAGGTCTACCTGGATATTATGAAAAGCACGGGGGCAAGCTCGGCGACGATCAGCCGTGTGAAGCGTATGCTCTCGGACGGTACCGGCTGCCTCAGGGACAGAATTAAAGCATCATTGGAGGAAGAGACATGAAGGAGCTGATGCTGGGCAATAAAGCCCTTGCACGCGGTCTGTATGAAGCCGGCTGCAGTGTAGCCTCCAGCTATCCGGGTACGCCGAGTACAGAGGTGACGGAAGAGATCGCGAAGTACAGGGATATCTACAGTGAGTGGGCGCCGAATGAAAAGGTTGCCATGGAAACAGCGTATGGCGCGGCCCTCGCCGGGAAGCGGAGCATGTGCGCGATGAAGCATGTCGGCATGAATGTGGCGGCGGATCCGATGTATACAGCGTCCTACACCGGCGTCAATGCAGGCATGGTGATTGTTGTCGCGGACGACGCGGGAATGCATTCCTCACAGAATGAGCAGGACTCCCGCCATCATGCCATCGCGTCGAAGCTTCCGATGCTGGAGCCGTCGGATTCCGCCGAGGCAATTGCATTTGCGAAGGCAGCCTACGGAATCTCGGAAGCGTACGACACGCCGGTCATCATCAAGATGTGCACCAGGATCGCGCACTCGCAGAGTGTCGTGGAAACAGGCGAGCGCGTCTGCCCTCAGCAGAAGCCGTATGAGAAGAATCCGGCCAAGTACCTGATGACGCCGGCCAACGCGATCCGCCGTCATCCGATTGTGGAGGAGCGTACGAAGGCTCTGGTGCAGCTGGGAAATGAGTGCATGTTCGGCGATATCAGGCTGAACCGGATTGAGTGGGCCGAGGACAGAGATCTTCCGGGGGAGGACGTGCCCAATGCGCCTATGCCGGTGGAAGAGGGAATGGGCAGGATCGGTGTCATCTGTGATTCCACCTGCTATCAGTATGTGAAAGAAGTCTATGGAGACAGCATCGATGTGCTGAAGATCGGACTTGTGAATCCGCTGCCCACTACGCTGATCAAAGATTTTGCGGCCAGTGTGGATGAGGTCTGGGTGATCGAAGAACTGGACCCGATCATAGAGAATCACTGCAGGATGATGGGGATTCAGGTTCACGGCAAGGATATCCTGCCGATGGAAATGGAATACAGCCAGAACCTTCTGCGTGAAGCGATGGGAATGGACGTTCCTGCTTCTGCGGCTCTGGAAGAAGCGATTCCGCCGCGCCCGCCGGTGATGTGCGCAGGATGTCCGCACAGAGGCCTGTTCTATACGCTTCACCAGCACAATGTGCGTGTCATGGGCGATATCGGCTGCTACACGCTCGGAGGAGCGCCGCCTCTTTTCGCGATGGACAACAACCTCTGCATGGGCGCTTCGGTCAGTATGCTCCACGGGTTCAACAAGGCCTGCGGAAAGGAGTCCGAGCAGAATACAGTTGCAGTGATCGGTGATTCCACCTTCCTGCATTCAGGCATGACGAGCCTTGCGGACATTGCTTACAACCGCAGCAACTCCACGGTCATTATCCTGGACAATTCCATTACGGGAATGACCGGGCATCAGCAGAATCCCGCGACCGGGTTCGACATCCATGGGGACCCTGCAGGAAGGATCGACCTTGAGAGCCTTGTCAGATCGATGGGGATCGATCGGGTAAGAGTAGTGGATCCGTATGACCTGGCACAGTGTGATGAGGCCATCACCCAGGAGCTGGCGGCTGAAGCACCTTCCGTCATCATATCGAGACGGCCATGCGCACTGCTCAAGACAGTCGGCGGACAGAAGGTTGTACACAGCAGACCGCTGGTAAATGACCCGGCCAAATGTGTTGGCTGCAAGTCGTGCATGCGGATCGGATGTCCTGCCATCAGCATGAAAGAGAAGAAGGCAGTGATTGACCGGACCCAGTGCATTGGCTGCGGTGTATGCCAGCAGCTGTGCAGGTTTGACGCGCTGGTGAGCGGGAGCTGAATACCGTCTGCGGACACCGCTGTCCATCAGGTGCAGATGGGTGTGGGCTGACAGGTAAGTGAGACGGAAAAACGGACCAGAAAGGGAACCTTTGATATATGGAAACGAAGAACATCATGATCGTCGGCGTCGGAGGACAGGGAAGCCTGCTGGCCAGCAAGCTTCTGGGCTATCTCCTGCTGAAGGAAGGGTATGACGTTAAGGTCTCGGAGGTTCACGGCATGAGCCAGAGAGGCGGATCGGTTGTGACATATGTGCGCTTCGGGGACAAGGTTTACTCACCGATCATCGACAGAGGTGAGGCAGACTATATTGTATCCTTCGAGGAAATGGAAGCGGCCAGATATCTTCCGTATCTGAAGGAAGGCGGACGCATCGTGACCAATACACAGCAGATCGATCCGATGCCCGTGATCACCGGCGCGAGCGCGTATCCGGAGAAACTGATCGAAAAACTGGAGGAAAAGGGCGCACAGGTCGACGCGATGGACTGCCTGACACTGGCGGAGGAAGCCGGTTCATCGAAGGCAGTAAACATCGTCCTGATGGGCAGGCTGTCGAAGTATTTTGACATCCCTGCCGAGAAGTGGCAGCAGGCGATAGAAGCCCTGGTCCCGGAGAAATTCCGGGAAGTGAATCTGAAAGCATTTGCGCTCGGACGGGGCTGACTTATTCGAAAGCCGGTTATAAAGACCGCCTTGCAGCCCATCGGCCGGCAAGGCAGGGCATCTCACCGGGAGATACGGTATCACCAGAAAGAAGGAAATAAAAAATGGCAAATGTCAACAAAACAGCGCTGGGTCTCGGCACGCAGCGCTCAGTGATCAGAGAACTCTTTGAGTTCGGGAAGAAGCGGATCGCGGAAGTCGGCGCGGAGAATGTATTTGATTTTTCCATCGGCAATCCGTCGGTTCCGGCGCCGGAGATGGTCAATGAGACAGCTGTCCGGCTCCTGCAGGAAATGGATCCGGTGCTGATTCACAGCTACACCAGCGCGCAGGGAGACGCGCAGGTGAGAGAGAAGATTGCGCAGTCCATCCGGAAAAGATTTGATTACCCGGCAGAGGCTGACAGCCTGTACATGTCGACCGGTGCCGCGGGCGCTCTGTGCTGCTGCCTGAACGGCCTGCTGAACCCGGGAGAAGAAGTGATCGTGTTTGCGCCGTTCTTCCCCGAATACAAGGTGTTTATTGAAGGCGCGGGCGGCGTCATGAAACTCATACCGGCGGATGTCGATGCATTTCAGATTGATTTTGATCGATTTGAAGAAGCGCTCAGCCCGAACACGAAGGCGGTGATCGTCAACTCCCCGAACAACCCGTCCGGTGCGGTGTATTCGGAGGAAACCGTGCAGCGCCTTGCCAAAGTGCTCACGGATAAGAGCGCCGCGTACGGCCATGTGATCTATCTGATCACAGACGAACCTTACAGAGAAATTGCATTTTCTGGAGTCAAAGTGCCCTACGTGCCGAAGTACTATCCGAACACGCTGGTCTGCTATTCCTGGTCAAAGTCGCTCTCCCTTCCCGGAGAACGTATGGGCTATGTGCAGGTCGCGGAAGACATGGAAGAGAAAGAGATGGTATACGCGGCGGTGGCCGGTGCCGGCAGATTTCTCGGTTATGTGAGCGCGCCCAGCCTGTTCCAGAGAGTCTGCGCGCAGTGCGTGGATGAGACCAGCGATATCTCCGTCTATGAGCGGAACAAAGACATCCTGGTAAAGGGACTTCGTGAGATCGGATTCACCGTGGTCGAGCCGCAGGGAACCTTCTACATGTTCCCGCGCACGCTGATTGAGGACGACGTTGCCTTCTGTGAGAAGGCAAAGGATTTCAATTTGCTGATCGTCCCGGGAACCGGCTTCGGCTGCCCGGGCCATACCCGCATCAGCTACTGCGTGCCGACCGAACGCGCCGAGCGCTCGCTGGAAGCCTTCGCGAAACTGGCGGCGTTCTATCGATAAACGAATGATAGCAGTCACATTCGGGCTTGCCGCGCCTGCTGCAGGCACATAACTCCTTCGCTTCGCCCCCAAAAGTCTACGCTCAGGAGCTCTGTGCTCTTTGCAGGTGACCGGAGGGATGCGTATGACTGGCTGCAAATATAATAAATGAGAGGAAAACAACATGCCTGTTACAGAATTGCTTGAGAGAAATGCGAGAGAACATGGAGATGAGGTCGCGCTGATCGAACTCAACCCGACGATGGAGGATCCGCGCAAGCTGTCCTTCAAGGAATTTGATCTGGTCCAGCAGACCGTTCCGCACCCGTACCGGAGGCAGATTACCTGGCAGACTTTCGATGAGAAGGCAAACCGGGTCGCGAATATGCTGATCGACCGCGGCATCAAGAAGGGCGACAAAGTCGCGATTCTAATGTTCAACTGCCTGGAATGGCTGCCGATCTATTTCGGCATACTGAAAACCGGTGCAGTCGCGGTGCCGTTCAATTTCCGGTATACCTCGAATGAGATCTCTTACTGCCTGAACCTTGCGGAAGTCAGTGTCCTGTTCTTCGGGCCGGAATTCATCACACGTCTGCAGATGAATGTGGACGGGATCGAAATGGGCCGTCTGCTGTTCTATGTCGGAGACGGCTGTCCGGACTTTGCCGAGAGCTACTGGGAACTCGTGTCGGATTATCCGAGCACGTCACCGGAGATTCCGCTGTCCAATGACGATGACGGCGCCATCTATTTCTCTTCCGGCACCACAGGCTTCCCGAAGGCAATTCTGCATAAGCATCTGTCCCTGTATCAGGCGGCAGAGATGGAAGCGGTCCATCACAAGACCGGAAAGGACGACTGCTTCTTATGCATTCCGCCCCTGTACCATACCGGCGCGAAGTTCCACTGGATGGGATCTCTGTGGACCTGCAGCAAGGCAGTGCTCCTGAAGGGCACCAAGCCCGAAATCATCCTGAAGGCAGCCTCCGACGAACAGTGCACGATCGTATGGCTGCTGGTTCCGTGGGCGCAGGATATTCTGGACGCGCTCGACAGAGGCGACCTGAAACTCTCTGATTACAAGCTGGATCAGTGGAGACTTATGCACATCGGCGCACAGCCGGTTCCGCCGTCCCTGATCCGACACTGGAAAGAGTATTTCCCGAACCATCAGTATGACACCAACTACGGCCTGTCCGAATCGACCGGCCCCGGCTGTGTGCATCTGGGCCTCGAGAACATCCATAAAGTTGGCGCGATCGGCGTGCCGGGCTATCGTTGGGAATGCATGATCGCGGACGAAAACGGCAACAAAGTAAAGCAGGGAGAAGTGGGCGAACTGTGCGTCAAAGGTCCAGGCGTCATGACCGAGTATTACAACAATCCGGAAGCAACCGCCGAGGTACTGAAGAACGGATGGCTGTTCACAGGCGACATGGCCATGCAGGATCCGGATGGCTTTATCTTCCTGGTAGACCGCAAGAAAGACGTCATCGTCTCTGGCGGTGAGAACATCTATCCGGTCGAGATCGAGAACTTCATCTCCGAACATCCGAAGGTCAAGGACGTAGCCGTCATCGGCATGCCCGACAAGCGCCTCGGAGAAATCACCGGCGCCATCATCGAAATCAAAGAAGGCATGAAGTGCACGGAAGAAGAAATCGAACGCTTCTGCCACGCACTGCCCCGGTACAAGAGACCAAGGAAGATCATCTTTGAAGATGTACCACGCAACGCCACCGGCAAGATCGAAAAACCGGCACTGAGAAAACGCTACGGTGTAGAGAACCTCGTTGCAAAAGAAAATCAGCTCGAAGGACACTGAGGGACACAACAGGCTTCTGACCGCAGATTTTTAGAGATCCTCCGAGGGAGGCGTAAGACTTCTGACCGCAGATTTTTAGAGATCCACCGAGGGAGGCGTAAGACTTCTGACCGCAGATTTTTAGAGATCCACCGAGGGAGGGGAGGCGTAAGACTTCTGACCGCAGATTTTTAGAGATCCTCCGTGGGAGGCACAGGGCTTCTGAGCGATGACTTTTGGGGGTCAGAGCGAAGAAGCCCTGTGCCCCCCACGGAGAAAACAAACAATACGAATTCATTCAACCCTCAATCGAGGGTTGATTTTTATTGGAAGTATGATATGATTACTTCAATGCTTTAAAGCTTCCATGCATGAAACAGATAAAGCAGATGTATAAACATGATGCGCAACCTGTTCAAATATGGGTTCCCCGGACAAAGCACCGGGTAAGCCGTCAGCGCCCTTGCATGAGGGAAGAAGGGAGCGCGTCAGAGCAGATACTTTCAAGGAGAGGGGATTCAGAAGTATGGCAGTCAAGGTTTTATTTCTCATCATCTTTTTCGCGGTCATGATCCTGATCGGGGTCATGACGAGAAGAAAGGCACGCAGCGTGGACGGATTCGTCCTGGGCGGAAGAACAGCAGGTCCGTGGCTGACCGCGTTTGGTTACGGCACATCCTATTTCTCGGCGGTTGTGTTCGTCGGCTATGCGGGTCAGTTCGGTTATAAGTATGGTGTCTCCGCGACATGGGCCGGCATCGGCAACGCGGTGCTCGGATCCCTGCTCGCATGGATCGTGCTGGGCCGCCGTACCCGCGTCATGACCAAGCATCTGAATTCGCGCACCATGCCGGACTTCTTCGGAAAGCGTTTTGATTCCGACAGCCTGAAGGTGGCAGCAGCGCTGATTTCATTTGTCTTCCTGATCCCCTATACTTCTTCGGTTTACAATGGTCTGTCGAGGCTGTTCCGCATGGCCTTTGACATTCCGTACACAGTCTGCGTCATCGTCATGGCGGCGCTCACCTGTGTGTATGTCCTGCTTGGCGGTTATATGGCGACTGTCGTCAATGACTTCGTGCAGGGAATCATCATGCTGTTCGGCATCACGGCGGTGATCCTGGCGGTGCTCAAGAGCAACGGCGGATTCCTGCAGGCGCTGACAACCCTGTCGCAGTATGAGAGCGACCTGCCGGTGACGACTGGAATGAAGGGCGCATTTACCTCGTTCTTCGGACCGGATCCCATGAATCTTCTCGGCGTTGTGGTTCTGACTTCTCTGGGAACCTGGGGCCTGCCGCAGATGGTCGGCAAGTTCTATGCGATCAAGGACGAGCGTTCGATCAAAGCCGGTACGGTGATCTCGACTTTCTTCGCGATTGTAGTGGCGGGCGGCTGCTATTTCCTGGGCGGCTTCGCGAGACTGTACAGTGAAAACCCGACGATCACGAATCCGGACGGAACCATTGCCTATGACGCGATTATCCCGGCCATGCTGGCAGGTCTGCCGGACATTCTGATCGGCATTGTGGTGGTGCTGGTTCTGTCAGCGTCCATGTCAACGCTTTCATCGCTGGTGCTGACCTCGTCCTCTTCGGTCACACTTGACCTGATCGCGCATTTCAAGAAGGACATGGAAGAGGACAGAAAGCTTCTGATCATGAGAGTGCTGCTTGTTATCTTCATCATCGTCTCCGTGGTTCTGGCGCTGAATCCGCCGACCTTCATCGCGCAGCTGATGGGCTACTCCTGGGGCGCGCTGGCCGGCTCCTTCCTGGCACCGTTCCTGTATGGCCTGTACTGGAAGAAGACAACAAAGCTGTCCGTCTGGGCCAGTTTCATCGCCGGTGTGGGCATCACGCTGAGCAACATGTTCCTTCACTATATCAAGAGCCCGATCAACGCCGGCGCGCTTACCATGCTGGCGGGCCTTGTGATTGTTCCGGTTGTCAGCCTCGTTACACCGAAGCTTCAGCAGAGCAAGATCGATGACATTTTCTCAGGATATGAAGAGACGGTTACGATCCAGAAGCGCTACAGCCTGAAAGAAGAGGATGATGAGGCTTCGGAAAACTGATCCGGTCAGACTGGTTTTTTATCCGGCCATGTCAGACGTGAGGAGGAAGCGACGGCGCGGAAATGAGCCGGAAATGCCTGTTTTATTGGAGAGACCGACATAATAAAGTTGGTTTTGGAAGTTTTTTACTGCAACTTGCACAAAAACCTATTGAAATCTGATTCTGAGTGCGCTATACTGCAGACAGAGTAGCAGTACGGGTGACAGAAGCGGGTGGTTATATCTGTTTTTCAGATCGGAGGATCCTTGTATTTCTATTTGACCGGATCTTCTGTGATGGGAAGAGCTTTCTGGGGGCAGTACTGGCTGCCCCCACTTTATTCTCCCACCCACTGCTTCTGTGTTGGCGGCTTCGGCTGTCAGCGCAGAAGCGCCGGCGGGTGGGAGACTTGAAAAGCGCGTCAGCTCTCAGAGCCTGATTCGCGCGCGCGTGGAGTCCGGTTGTGGACACATATGCGGATGCATGTGTTAAGCAGCCGGACTCTTATGTTAAAAAACCGAATACGTTTTCGAAAGTCCTTCAAACCACTTTATTACAAAGAATAAAATCACCGCGGAAAATGTTGATGAAAAACCTGTTTTGTGAAAAATGTACAAAAAACCGGTGCCTAATTTGTGAAAAGGTGCTTGTTGACAGTGACATGCAACCGCGTTATATTTAAACCACGAAAACGGTTTAGTGATCGAGATGAAAACGCTGAACCGGAACTATAGGTCATTTTTAAACAAAAGGGAGGCAACAACATGAAGAAACGTATGATGAGCCTGGTCAGCATGGCACTGATCGGCGCAATGGTTCTGCCGAACGCTGCATTCGCAGAGGCTGCGGATGAGGGCAAGGTCCTGAATATTCAGGTATGGAACGAGGAGTTCAAGAGCCGCATCACGGATCATTATCCGGGATATGAAGCGGTTGATGAGACTCACGGCAAGATCGGCGATGTCGATGTCGTATGGACCATCACTCCGTCTGATGACAATGCGTATCAGAACAACCTTGACAGCATTCTTCCTGGCAACGCTGACGCGGCTGCGGATGACAAGGTTGACATCTTCCTGATCGAGGCTGACTACGCTCTGAAGTATGTTGACGCTGATGCGAACGTTGCGATGACCATGGCTGATCTGGGCATCAACGAAGAGGATCTTGCAAAGCAGTACACCTACACGCAGGATATCGTCAAGGATGCGAACGGCATGATCCGTGCTTCTTCCTGGCAGGCTTGCTCTGCTGGCCTGATCTACAACCGTGAGATCGCGAAGGCTGTCCTTGGAAGCGATGATCCGGCTGATGTGCAGGAAGCTGTTAAGGATTGGGCAACCTACAACGAGACCGCTGCGAAGATGGCAGAGGCTGGCTACAAGATGGCTGCGACCGTTAACGATACATATCGTGTATATTCCAACAACGTCGCTGGTCCGTGGGTACAGGACGGCAAGGTTGTTCTTGATGACAACATCAAGGCATGGGTTGATGATTCCAAGGCTGCTGTAGACGCTGGCGAGACCACCACTGCTGAGCTGTGGAGCGATGACTGGTCCAAGGGCTTCTTCAAGGATCCGGGTGATGTATTCTGCTACTTCGGGCCGGCATGGTTCTTCAACTTCTGCATGCATGAAGGCGAAGAAGAAGCGATCGCGACTGACGGTGGCTGGGGCTACTGCGAAGGACCGCAGGGCTTCTACTGGGGCGGCACATGGATCTGCGCAGCACAGGGAACCGACAACCCGACGCTTGTAAAGGATATTATCCTGACCATGACCACCGACAACGATGTCATGAAGGAAATCGCTCAGAACGATGCTGACTGCGTCAACAACAAGGAAGTCCTTGCTGAGCTGGCAGCTGATGAGTCCGGAAACCTTGCTCTTCTTGGCGGACAGAATCCGTATGAGTTCCTGGCAGCAGGTGCTGAGAATGTTGACATGAGCAACACCAGCCCGTACGATCAGGGCTGCAACGAAGAGTTCCAGGGTGCGATGAAGAACTACTTCGACGGCAACGCGACCTACGAAGAGGCTCTTGCTCAGTTCAACACCGCGATCGTTGAGAAGTATCCGGAGCTGGTAGTCGAGTAATTCAAACCGGCATAAGTGAAACTTCATAGAAAATGATTCACCAGGGGGCCTGCCCGCCGTAGGCGGACAGGTTCCCTTTTTTAGGCCAAAAAGACGCGCAACCCAAACCCTTTCGCTGTGCGGATAGGGGAAAAGTCATCACAATCAATTGCGTTTCACGTTCATCACAGGCAAATGGAGAAAACCAACATGAAAGGAAAGAAAAAGAGCGCGGTCGTCAGATATAACCGCTGGGGCTATATCTTTCTGATCCCGTTTATGGTCGTATTCGTTATCTTCCAGCTGATTCCGCTGGTGACAACCGTATACAACAGCTTCTTTGAAAACTATATGTCCGGACTGAAACAGATCGGCCCGAACTTTGTAGCACTGCAGAATTATATTCAGCTGCTGACACAGGGAGACCTGCTGAAGTATTTCCAGAACACCATGATCATGTGGGTGCTGGGCTTTATTCCGCAGATTGTTCTGTCCCTGCTGCTTGGATCCTGGTTCACGAATCCGCAGCTGAAACTGAAGTGCCAGAGATTCTTCAAGACAGTCATTTATCTGCCGAACCTGATCATGGCTTCCGCTTTCGCCATGCTGTTCTTTACCATGTTTGCAAAGACCGGTCCGATCAACTCGATCCTGGTCAGCATGCACATTTTCAAAGAACCGTACGATTTCATGGCGCATATCGGATCGGTGAGAGGCCTGGTCGCCTTCATGAACTGCCTGATGTGGTTTGGTAATACGACAATCCTTCTGATGGCAGGTATGATGGGAATTTCGGATTCTCTGTATGAGGCAGCCGAAGTGGACGGCGCGACGCCGACCCAGATCTTCTGGAGAGTAACGATCCCGCTGCTGAAGCCGATCTTCATCTATGTGGTCATCACGTCTCTGATCGGTGGTCTGCAGATGTTCGATGTTCCGCAGATTTTGACAAACGGAACCGGCGATCCGATGAGATCTTCGATGACACTGATCATGTACCTGAACAAGCATCTGTACAGCAAGAACTTTGGTCTGGCCGGTGCACTGTCTGTCCTCCTGCTGATCCTGACCGCGATCCTGAGCGCGATCGTGTTCCGGGTGACGGCTAAGGACGAAGTAAAGTGAGGAGGTGTGGACTATGAGAGAAGAAAAGATGAAAAATACCGTTCACGCCAGAAGAGCGATCGCCTATACCGTGCTGATCATCATCTCGTTCCTGTGCCTGTTCTGGTTCTATGTACTGTTTATCAATGCAACCCGCTCCAATGGTGAGCTGGGAAAGGGATTTACAGTCGTACCGAGTACACACCTGATTGAGAACCTGACGAATCTGTTCAAGGGTACGCTTCCGGTTCTGAGAGGTATGCTGAACTCCCTGATCATCGCGTCGCTGAGCGCAGCCTGCTGCACTTACTTCTCCACGATGACAGCGTATTCGATCCACGCGTATGACTACGCAGGAAGAAAGGCGATCTTCACCTTCATCCTGACGATCATGATGATCCCGACGCAGGTGACCGCGCTTGGTTTTGTCAAGTTGGTTCAGTCCCTGAATCTGGAGAACAATTACATTCCGCTGATCATACCGTCCATCGCGGCGCCGGTTACGTTCTTCTACCTGAAGCAGTACATGGATTCCAACCTGCCGGGTGAGTTGATCGAGGCGGCGAGAATCGACGGCGCGGGAGAGCTTCGCATCTTCAATACGGTTGCGCTTCCGCTGATGCGTCCGGCCATCGCCGTACAGGCAATCTTCACCTTCGTGGCGAGCTGGAACAATTACTTCACTCCGTCCCTGATTCTTCACGAGGACAAGTCGAAGACGCTTCCGATTCTGATCGCCCAGCTGCGTGCGGCTGACTGGCTGAAGTTTGACATGGGCCAGGTTTACGCGATGATCGCGTTCTCCATCTTCCCTGTCATCATCGTCTATCTGATTCTGTCCAAGAACATCGTCGGCGGTGTTTCCGCAGGCGCGGTCAAGGGCTGATCAGTCTGAAATGTGGCAACCATAAACCTTTTGTTTGTGATGACCGCGGTCCGGGTAGAGGTCGGGAAACCGGCCCCTATCCGGCAGCGGTCGGAAAATGCGCGGCGGGGCAGTTCATCTGCTCCGCCGCTTTCGTATGCGCCGGCTCCTGCGGCTGGCTCCGGCCCGATGCGTAAGGCCTCCCCACTTCGAGGCATAAGCAGGAGCGACGACGAGATCTACTGCCTACGCAGACTTCGTGTTCGGGGCATGAATGATACGCGATATGAATGCCCCGAACACTTAGTCGAAGTTGGCAGTCAGCTCGGCAGGAGCGGGCTTTGTCCTCGAAAGGGGAGGCCTTACGCTTAGGGAAGGAGTAGTCCGCAGGCGACGCGCAGGTATTCTGCGCTCCGGTACTTGCCTGCCGGTGCGCTTGTGTTACAATACTATAGGTTTTGCATACAGGTTTTTGCGTATTGGATGGATAAGGAGGAAGAGGTATGGCAAGCCACTGGAACCGGCTCCGGTATACCCCGGTCCTGCCGCTGGGAAGAGACGGCAGAAGAGCCACTGCGTCGAAGGAGCATCTGGAACTGTCGCGCTCTGCCGCGAGCGAGGGCATGGTTCTACTGAAAAATGACAGTCATGTGCTTCCGCTGAAGAAGGGGGCGAAGGTTGCACTGTTTGGAAAAGCGACGGCAGACTATGTGAAGGGCGGCGGCGGAAGCGGAGATGTCACCGTGCCATACCTTCGGAATCTGCACGAAGGGATGCAGATCAAGCAGAAGGAAGGAAAGGTCGAGATTCTGGAATCTCTGGCAGACTTCTATGAAAAAAACGTTGCCCAGCAGTATGAAGACGGTGCCGCGCCGGGTATGACGGTGGAACCGGAAGTCCCAACCGCGCTTCTTGAGGAGGCGAAGGCGTTCACGGATACCGCCATCATCTCGATCTGCCGCTTCTCCGGCGAGGGGTGGGACCGCAAGACGGTTCTGAATGACAACTATGTGCTCTCGACTGATGAACAGCGCATGTTTGATCTTTCCTCAAAGCTTTTTGAGAACGGCGATTTCTGCCTGACACGTGCAGAGCAGAAGATGGTGGATCTGGTGACAGCGCATTTCGCGAAGGTGATCGTGGTCCTGAACGTCGGCGGTGTGATGGACGTGGAGTGGTTCCGGGAAAATGACCGCATCCAGGGCGCTTTACTTGCCTTCCAGGGCGGCGTGGAGGGCGGCCTGGCCGCGGCGGATATCCTCACGGGAGATGTGAACCCGTGCGGTCACCTGTCGGATACCTTCGCCAAAACACTGGAAGACTACCCGTCGACAGCGCATTTTCATGAATCGGCTGACTACGTGGAATATACCGAGGATATCTATGTCGGATACCGGTATTTCGAGACAATTCCGGGGGCAAAGGACAGGGCCAGCTATCCTTTCGGGTATGGTCTGTCCTATTCGGAGTTCCTGATTGTTCCTGTCTACTGCGCGCATGCCGGGGATGAGATCGTTCTGTCGGTGAAGGCGACAAATCTGTCTGAGATGCCGGGCAAAACGGTGATCCAGATTTACGCGAAGTGCCCGCAGGGGAAACTTGGAAAGAGTGCGCTCACGCTTGTGTCATTTGCGAAGACGGGAATGCTCGGAAGCGGTGTATCTCAGACGATCGATATGACATTTCCGGTGAGCTGCCTTGCTTCTTACGACGATACGGGCAAGGTGAAGAAGTCGGCGTGGGTGCTGGAAAAGGGCGATTACACGTTCTATGCCGGGGACAGCATCAGGGATCTGACCAAGGTGCTGTATACCTGGACGCTGGAAGAGGATCTGATTCTGGAACAGCTAAAACAGCGGTGCAAGCCGGAGAAGCTTTCCAGGCGGCTGCTTGCGGACGGAAGCTTTGAAGCGCTTGCGGCAGGCGAATACCCGGAGCGTGTTCTGGGGCTGGAGCCGATCCCGGATCTGATGAATGACTATCCGACGCCCGGAAGAGAGGCCGTTCCTGCAGGGCAGGCAGTGTGGTCTCCGAAGAGAGACAGGCATCCGGAGCGGATTCTGTTTGATGATGTCGCGGACGGAAAGCATTCGCTCGACGCGTTTATGGAGCAGCTGTCGGTTGACGAGCTGATCTCCCTGACCGGAGGACAGCCGAATACCGGCGTGGCAAACACATATGGCTGGGGCAATCTGGAGAAATGGGCCGTGCCGAACGCGATGACAGCAGACGGAGGTGCAGGCCTGCGTGTTGAGGAGAAGACCGGTGTGACGGCAACCGCGTGGCCGTGCGCGACGATGCTCGCGTGCACGTGGGACCAGGATCTGCTGGAGCGGATCGGCCGGGCACTCGCGCTCGAGGTGAAAGAGAACAACTGCTGCGTCTGGCTGGGACCGGCGATCAATATGCACCGCAGTCCGCTCTGCGGCAGAAACTTTGAATACTATTCCGAGGATCCGCTCCTGGCCGGCCTGTGCGCGGGCGCGGTGGTGCGCGGACTGCAGTCCCAGGGGATCGGTGCCTGCGTCAAGCATTTCTGCGTCAACAACAAGGAGACGAACAGAAAAGACAGCGACTCCAGAGTCAGTGAGAGAGCGCTCCGCGAGATCTATCTGCGCGCGTTTGAACTGATCGTCAGGCGGGAGAAGCCCTGGTCTGTCATGTCCTCCTACAATCTTCTGAACGGAACGCATACCTCGGAAAACAAGGAACTGCTGACGGGGATCCTGCGGGAAGAATGGGGATTCGACGGAGCCGTCACCACGGACTGGTGGACGAGCGGTGAGCACTATCTGGAGCTGAAAGCCGGCAATGATATCAAGATGGGCGCAGGCTATCCGGAACGTGTGAAGGAAGCGTATGAGAAGGGACTCATCACCCGGGAAGAGATTGCCGTAAATGCCAGACGTGTTCTGGAACTGATTCTGAAACTTGCATAAAAGAGGAGAAAACTATGGCGAAAGCCAGAACAATTGAACAGATACTTGCCGAGAACGGGCTCGCATTTGCGCCGAACATGGAACAGCATTACATGGACGAGCTGGAGGGCATCTGGAACGAAGCATGCGAGGAGAGCGGTGGAGAGATCACGGACGCCAGAATCGATGAGTACCTGGATGTGCTCAGGAAGATGGGGCTTGCGATCCCGGTGCACCGCGAGACCATGGAGCGTGAGCGTTCCAGACGCCGGTCGGATGCACCTGATCCGGAGGTGGTCCGGATGCGGAAGCTGATCTCGGAGGAGAAGGCGAGCGAACGCTCGAAAAAAGCGGAGAGAAAGGCAGCGCAGAAGGCGCACGCGAAAGCGGGGAAAAAGCCGGACCTTTCCCGCAAGGCGCACGGGAAGCTGACAGGTCCGGGCATCTCCGGCTGCGGCCCGGCTCTTTCCTGGGAGGATCCGGACGCACTGCATCCTTCTGATGCCGGACCGGATCCCGATGAGGTTTACCGGATCTTTCCTGCCCAGCCGAAGACGGATCTGGGGCACCGGATCTTTCTGATTCTGACGGTTCCCGCGGGACGTGACATACCGCACCGGATCGCAGGCGGATTCACGAATCCGGACAGAAGACTCGCCTTTGAGTACTATGACGGCGGGGAACGCCATCACATGTCACGGCTGGATATGAACGGAGCGGATATCCGGTTCAGAAAGCTGTTCTCCTGGCTTGGGACGCACCACATCTCTGTCCGCCTGAGCGGGACGAGAGACGGGAATTCCTTCTATGTATACCGGATCAAGGCGGTGGATCCGCCCATGGACGGCGGAAGCCTGCAACCTTTTGAGGACCAGTTTCTGCAGTATATGATCGAGCGGCTGCGCACGTCCATTCTGCAGGCCGGAGATGAGGAGATCCCGGAGCAGATGAGCATGACGACGCTGCCCGAGATCATCAATTTCATGGACTGCTGCGCGGACACATTGCCGGCCAATATCCGGCAGTGGGCGAGGAAAAACATCATCACTGCAGGCCAGGACGGCGGAAATGCGGACGAGAAGCGCCATGCGCAGAGGGCGCTTTCCATGATGCTGCAGGTGCGCTGGAGAAGCTCTTACTTTGACCCGATTGATCCGGTGGAGGCCAGAAAAATTCTGGACGAGGAGTTGTATGGCCTTGAGAACGTGAAGCAGCGTGTCATAGAGACCATCATTCAGATCAACAGGACCCATACTCTGCCAAGCTATGGCCTGCTGCTGGCCGGACCGGCCGGAACGGGGAAGAGCCAGATCGCGTATGCGGTCGCGAGAATCCTGAAGATTCCTTCTGCTGTCTTCGATATGAGCACGGTCCGTGATCCGGAGGCGCTCACGGGGACGCCGCGCATCTATACGAATGCCAGACCGGGGAGAATCATGGAAGCATTTTCCCAGACAGGCAGCTCAAACATCGTGTTCGTGATCAATGAGCTGGATAAGGCGGACCACAGGGGGCAGAACGGCAATCCTGCGGATACGCTGCTGTCGCTGCTGGACAATCTGGGATTCACCGACAATTACATGGAATGCCAGATTCCGACACAGGGCGTCTATCCCATCGCGACGGCAAACAAAAAGGACCGGATCTCAGAGCCGCTGATCACGCGGTTCGCCGTGATTGACATCCCGGATTACACGAGCGAAGAAAAGAAGATCATCTTCAGGGATTACTCGCTGCCGAAGGTTTTCCGGCGCATGGGAATGAATCCGGAAGAGTGCCGGATCACGCCGGAGGCAGTAGATTCGATCATCGATCTGTACAAGGACAGGCCCGGATGCCGGGACCTGGAGCAGGCGGCCGAACACCTGGCAGCCCACGCACTCTTCGAGATTGAGACGGGCGGCGCGGCGTATGTGGAATACGACGCGGTGAAGGCAAGACAGCTGCTGAAGGCATAATCTGATGCACTGCTGCCTGCCGGAAAAAGAATCACTCGGGCTGAGAGGAATATGCCCCCGGATGCGGAGAATACATTCTCCGGAATTCGGAGGGGGTACAGCCCTTCATAATCTTGAACATCCGTATGAAGGCAGACATGCTGGTGAAACCGCTGGTCATCGCCACATCTGTTACGGACAATGACATGTCAGACAGGGATCGCTCCGCGCGGGTGATCCTTTTCTGATTCAGGTATTTATAGAAGGTCGAGCCGGTAAACTGCTTGAACAGACGGGTGAAATGATACTTTGAGAAGCCGGAATAGGAGGCAACATCGTCAAGCGTCAGGTTTTCGGTGCAGTGTTCGTCAATGTAGCTGCAGACATCCATGAACTTCTCGACATATTTCTTCTGCCGGACTTCATCTGACGCAAACCGCTGCGTGGTCTGGGTGCGGCTTCTGCCGATCAGAACAAAGATCTCAGCCAGCATGGAGTAGATGGAGGTCTCGAAGAAGGCATCTTCCTTCAGGTATTCCTGTTCAATCTTTACCACCAGTTCACGAATCCTGCTGTAGACGTCCGGGAACCGGTCCTTTGTAATCAGCAGTGCCGGCTGGATCATCGTCAGGATGGAATCAAGCTCTCTGAGATGCAGAACGGGAGTGATTTCGGCCTGTATGATAAACCGTTCTCCTTCACAGGCATAGAAATGATGCAGGACCCCGGGGCAGATCATCAGGATGTCTCCCTCCTGCAGAGTTGCCGCGCTGTCGGCGTACTCTACCCTGTAATCCTGCCTGACAGGCATGACAATCTCAATCGGAGAGTGCCAGTGCATCGGGTACTCTTCATACTGGATGTTATCGTAGATTCTCAGGTTTGTATTCTTCCGGTAGTTGACGGTTTCGTGCGTTCCTTCCAGATGCTCGATCATAGTCCGGTCCTCCCCACCATTGGGTTTTTACATGTCAGCCAGGCGGATGCCGCTGTTCGGATGCCTTCCTTCCATGTCTCTGATGCCATTCTTCTGAATCAAGTGTGCCAGCGCCTGAAAAAGACAAAATTTCGTACTGTTAATTTAGAATAGAATAATTGCGATTCGCTGTCAACAAAAATGAAGCAAAGAGCACCTATTTTTTTGTAAAAACAGGCTATTTGACAGTGATCAGGATCTTGTTTAGGTAATATTAGATAAAAATCAGCCAAAAACTTTGTAGAAAATAAACAAAACGATGTCGCGACAGAAAAACAAGAAGCAATAATTCGGAAACATAAAGCAATAATTGTGAAGAGTATAGCGCATATATCTGATATGGTTATATCAACAAATTGCGTCCCGTACGCTTGGGAGACGAGGACGCTGGTTCCGGCAGGGAGGCTGCCGGTGGTTTCCGAAAAGGAGGAAGGAATATGAATAGAAAAGCTGTTTCTGTATTGCTGTCGCTCACGATGGGAGCCAGCCTGCTGGCCACCGCTCCCATGACGGCCATGGCAGATGACGAAGTGCAGGAGATCACCTGGATGTTCTGGGATGAACTGGACACCACCACAGACCTGATCTCGCTGGGATTCAAGGATGTGATCGACCGCTTTAATGAAGATTATGAAGGTGTGTATCATGTCACCCCGATTACCACACAGCTGGAGCCGTATTACACTGAGCTGAATGCGATGATCGCTGCGGGTGAGACCCCGGATGTCTTCATCGTCAGCCCGGGCCCGAACCTGACCGACTATGTGGCACCTGGCGTTGCCGCGCCGCTGGATGAGTACCTTGAGGCCGATGGCTGGAAGGACACCTTCTCCAGTGACGCTGTTTTCTCACAGCAGACCTATGACGGAAAGATCTACGCAGTTCCGCTGAACATCGCGGCTGCCTGCTGCTATTACAACAAGGACATCTTCGAAGAAGCAGGTGTGGAAGTTCCGACTACATATGACGAGCTTCTGGATGCCTGCGCGAAGATCAAGGAAGCCGGCTATACCCCGATTACCATCAGCGCCGGTACCGCATGGTGCCTGTCCATGCTGGCCGGTTATCTCTGCGACAGAGAGGGTGTCGACCTTGCGGCCATCAACTCCGGTGAGGAAAGCTGGGTACAGGATAAGACCATCGCAGCCGGAGAGAAGCTGCTTGAGCTGAGCCAGTACTTCCAGGAGACCGCAGCGGGCGATTCCAACGATGACGCGACTCTGGCATTTGCGATGGGTGATGCGGCGATCCTGATCCAGGGTTCCTGGGCGATCGGCCAGATGAATGGTCTTGATGACGAGATCGAGAACAAGTGCGGCGTGTTCCAGTTCCCGGCTATCGAGGGCGGAAATGATCCGAACAGGGTTATCGCAAAGTCTGACTCTCTGGCGATGAGCTCCAGCACCGAGCATCCGGAAGCGGCTATTGCCCTGATGAAGTACTTCACGGATGACGAAGCGCAGAAGTACACTGCGGAAGTCGGCGGAAAAATCCCGGTCACCAATGTTGAGTTTGACCTTTCTGTAGCACCGGCACAGCTGGCGGAAGTTATGGAGATCTTTGGAAACGCGACCGGAACCTTCGGATTCTATAATGAGTCCCTGGTATCCTCCGATGCGGGATCTGAGTTCGACAACCAGATGGTTTCGATCTTCCAGCAGGAGAAGACTCCGGAAGAAGCATTCCAGGCTGTAGAAGACTGGTATGTGGATAACGGCTACAGAAGCGCTGAAGAGACAGAGTAACTCTTCTGACTTAGAATTGGAGCTATATAGTCCAAAGGTGGGACTGCCTTCGGGCAGTCCCACCTTTATTCAAAAACGGAGGGTCTGTATCGTACCCGCTGCCCGGACTGCTGTGCACTTCACGATAAAATAAACCGGGCGGGTATCATGGAGAAAGAATTATGGATAAACTGCTAAGAGATAAGAAGGCAATCATCCTGTTTGTCGCGCCGGCACTGGTCCTGTTTACGGCGATCCTGTTCGTTCCGATCGGAACTTCCTTCTACTATGCGCTGTGCGATTATGACAAAAAGACGATGACCTATAATTTCATCGGGTTAGGGAACTTTGTAAGACTGTCAAAGGACCCGGATATGGCGATCGCGTTGAAGAATTCGCTCTTCTTCCTGGTGTTCTCGTGTGTATCACAGCTGATCTTCGGTCTGCTGTTCGCAGCGCTTCTGACAAATATCAACAAAGGCAGGAACCTGTTTAAGAATGTCATCTATCTTCCCTGTGTCCTGTCCTCTGCGGCACTGGGTCTTCTGTGGGCATTCCTGTTCCATGCGAAGGTTGGTATCAACAATGTGCTTGGCGCCATGGGGCTCCCGCAGCCGGCCTGGCTGTATTCGACGGCCGGATTCATTACGCTTCCCATGTGGGTCATCGCTTTCGTTGCTCTGTGGCAGTACGTCGGCCAGTCCATGATGCTCTATATGGCGCAGATCTCCGGTATCAGCAAGTCCCTTTATGAGGCATCCTACATTGACGGTGCAAGCAAGGTTCAGGCGTTCCGGTATATCACGCTCCCGCTGGTCAAACCGATGATCGGAACAGCCATGAGTCTGAACGCGATCGGCTCTCTGAAATTCTTCGATCTGATCTACTCCATGCTTGGCGATAAGACGGAGAATCTGAAGATGGACGTTCTTGCCACTTACCTGTACAGGACCGGCTTCTCCAGCAAGGGCGGAAACCATTACGGCAGGGCGAGTGCGATCGGCGTGATTCTTGTCGTCCTGTGTCTGTTGGCAACAGCCATCATCAACAAGCTGTTCAAATCAGAGAATTATGAGATGTAAGGGGGGAGTAAAGATGGAAAAGAATAAAAAACCTGTCAAAGCCTCAACCGTACTGATCTATGTTTTCTTCTGTTTGATGATGGTGCTTTATCTTGCACCGCTCGCCTGGATTGCCCTGACATCCGTGAAAGACAGGGCAGAGATCTATAAGTCCCCGTTCGGATGGCCGACAGAGTTCCATTGGGAAAACTATGTGATAGCCTGGACAAAAGGCAAGCTGGGGATTGCCATGCTGAACTCACTGATCGTCTGCGTGGTTACTTTGATCCTGACCCTTATTATAGGCTCCATGGCGGCATTTGCCATCGCAAGAATGAAGTGGAAACTGTCCGGAGCTGCGATGATCTACATTCTAATCGGCATGATGATTCCGGTTCACTGCGTTCTGATCCCGCTATTCGTGCGCTTCGCGGGTTGGCACCTGAATAACAATCTGATTGGTCTGATCCTGCCCTACCTGACGTTCTCGCTGCCGACCTGTGTGTTTATCATGTCGGGCTTTTTCCGAAGTATACCGAATGAGCTTCTGGAGTCGGCCTGCATGGATGGCTGTTCAATCTATCAGATCTTCTTTAGCATCTGCTTTCCTCTGGCGAGAACCGGGCTCTTTGTTACCGGCCTGATGACCTTCATCGGAAACTGGAACGAGCTGCTGCTGGCTCTGGTTTTTATGTCAGACGGAAACAAAAAAACCTTGCCGGTTGCACTGACGAAATTTGTTACGCCCTACCAGACAAACTATCATTTCATGTTCCCGGCAATCGTGATCGCGATTATTCCGACCATTATTGTTTACTGCCTGTTTAGTAACCAGATCGTTGATGGTCTGACGACCGGTGCTGTCAAGGGCTGACATCATCGATCCATCATCGCCCGGGCGATATAAAAATGAAAACAGATGCTGATTGACTTGCAAAAGAGGTGTCAACATGAACAGACAGCAAGCTAGAGAGTGCGCCAGAGCGCTGGTATCAAAGATGACCATCGCGGAGAAGATGAGTCAGCTTCGCTATGATTCCCCGGAGATCGCAAGACTGGGAATACCGGCTTACAACTGGTGGAATGAAGGCCTGCACGGTGTTGCCAGGGCAGGCACGGCGACCAGCTTCCCGCAGGCAATCGGCATGGGAGCAACCTTTGACGAAGAGCTGTTGGGTAAGATCGGCGATGTGATCGCGACGGAAGGCCGGGCGAAGTACAATACATACAGCGCATTCGGCGACAGAGACATCTACAAGGGACTGACCTTCTGGTCGCCTAACGTCAATATCTTCCGTGATCCCAGATGGGGACGCGGGCAGGAAACCTACGGTGAAGACCCTTATCTGACGGGTACGCTTGGTGTTTCTTTTGTAAAGGGGCTTCAGGGGGACGGCGAATATATGAAAGCCGCTGCCTGCGCCAAGCACTTCGCGGTCCATTCCGGACCGGAAGCGATCCGTCACAGCTTTGACGCCAGAGCAGACGCGAAGGATATGGCGGAGACCTATCTGCCTGCCTTCCGGCGCCTGGTGGAAGAAGCAGATGTGGAAGCTGTCATGGGCTGCTACAACCGCGTCAACGGTGAGCCGGCGTGCGGCAGCCATACCTTGCTTGCGGACATCCTGCGCGGAACCTGGAATTTCCAGGGGCATGTCGTGTCAGACTGCTGGGCAATCCGGGATTTCCACGAGAACCATCATGTGACAGAGGATGCTGCGCACAGCGCGGCACTGGCCATCAACGAGGGCTGCGACCTGAACTGCGGAGACACCTATCAGGTGCTTCCGGAAGCATACGGCAAGGGCCTGATCTCGGAGGAGAGAATTACGGAGGCTGCCGAGCGGCTGTTTACGACAAGATTCCTCCTTGGCCTGTTCGATGAGACAGAGTACGACGAGATTCCGTACAGCGTCGTGGAATGTGAAGAACATCTTCAGCTTGCGCAGCGCTGCGCGGAGGAATCGATTGTTCTTCTGAAGAATGACGGCGTTCTTCCGCTGGATCCCGGATCCATCAGGACGCTGGGCGTTGTCGGGCCGAACGCGGATTCCAGAGCCGCGCTGATCGGAAACTATCATGGAACCAGCAGTGAGTACATCACGGTGCTGGAAGGTCTTCGCAGAGTTCTGCCGGATTCTGTCAGAATCCTTTACTCCGAAGGCTGCGCGCTGAACGCAGACAAGGTGGAGCATCTTGCTTTCGAAAATGACCGCCTGAGCGAGGCGATGATCGTGACGGACCAGTCGGACGTGACCATCGTCGTGGTCGGTCTGAATGAGACGCTGGAGGGAGAAGAGGGGGACACCGGAAACAGTGCCGCCTCGGGAGACAAGACGGATCTGTCCCTTCCACAGTCACAGATTGCCCTGATACACGCGGTGGCTTCCCAGGCAAAAGAGGCGGGGAAGAAGACCATCCTCTGCCTGATGGCAGGCAGTGATCTGGATCTGTCCTTTGCGCAGGAAAACTTTGACGCTGTCCTGATGCTCTGGTATCCGGGCGCGAGAGGCGGACTTGCGGCGGCAAGAATCCTGACCGGCGCGGTGTCACCGTCCGGCAAGCTGAATGTAACCTTCTATGATCCGGATCGTCCGCTTCCGGCGTTTACGGATTACTCGATGAAAGACCGCACCTACCGTTATCTCGGAGGGAAACCGCAGTATCCGTTCGGATACGGTCTGACCTATGCGGATGTGGAGGTGACCGGGGCAAGTCTGGAGCAGGATGGTCCTGCCGCGCTCATGTATGTCAGCTTTGCCAATCACAGCGCAGTACCGACATCGGAAGTGATTCAGATCTATGTGGATGCAGTAGAATCTCCTGACAGGACGCCGAATCCAAGGCTGTGCGGATTCCTCAGGGTGGACGCTCCTGCGCACCAGGAAGCGGAATGCACCATAACGCTGGACGCTGATGTGTTCCGCGTTGTCAACAAGAAGGGCGAAACCGTGCCGGGAGGGGACAGATTTGTGCTCTACGCCGGAACCTGCAGCCCGGGGGAAAGAGCCGGAGAGCTGACAGGCAGGGAGCCTGTAACGGTTGAGATCAATTTGTAAAATAATGTGAAGACAGGATGTAATAATGCACTATTCCGCGCAGAAAACCACGGGATCATTGGTTGATCTGTTCAGAAAAAATGATATAATGTGCTTGGGTGGGATGCAACGAGAAAGGTTGCCTGAGATGTTTCCTTGGGTGCCCGGTTTGATGTAGGGGTGCAGCAAATTAAGATACGTAGATTCCACCTGCGATCCGGCGAGGGACGGTAAAGTCACCGCCGGATCGTTTTTTTGACCTGAAAATCTTGTAAATGCGGCAGGGAATGGTATGATGAATCAAACGATTTATGGTAACGATGACTGGACCAGAAGGGAAGGGCAGCTTGTATATGGAATCCATCCGAAACATTCATTTTGGAAAAGACGATATCAGGAGAATCATCCTTTGTATCCTTTCGGGAATCATCATATCGCTGAATCTGCAGCTTTTGGTTCAAAGCGGCAGGATGTATCCGGGCGGGCTTTCAGGAACGACGATTCTGATTCAGGACATCTGTGACAAGTTTGCCGGGCTTCAGATTCCATACGGTCGTCTGTACCTGCTGCTCAATCTGCCGCCGATCTGGCTTGGATTCAAAAAGATCGGAACAAAGTTCACGCTTTATACCCTGATCACAGTCGGAACGGTCACATTTCTGACGGAGCTGATCCCGCAGAGCACAATTACGACAGATCCCCTTCTGGTCGCTGTGTTCGGTGGAATCATCAATGGTGCATCTATCGCGGTTGCCCTGTCGGCCGGCGCGACGACAGGAGGAACGGACTTCATCTCCATCTTTGTAACAGAGAACACCCCTGTAGACGGTTTTACAGTTATTCTGGGTTTCAACGCGGTCATGCTGAGCATAGCCGGATTTCTGTTCGGCTGGGAAAGAGCTCTGTACTCGATCATATTCCAGTATGTATCGACAGAGGTGGTGCATTTCCTGAATACGCGTTATAAAAAGGATACTGTCTTTGTGGTCACGGATCATCCGGAGGAGATTGTCGCGAGCCTGAGAACCTGTATCAGGCATGGTGTCACGGAGATGAAGGTACTTGGGACCTATGAAGGCCAGCAAAGAACATTGATTTATACCGTGATTTCATCGCCGGAGCTGAAGATGGTCCTGAAGGCGCTCAGAGATACGGACCCGCAGGCTTTCGTGAATGTGGTACGGACAGAGCGGGTCACGGGAAGGTTTTATATCAAGCCCAACGATTAAGAACAGCCGGGGGCGGCCCGGCTGTATCTGATCCGGATACGGTACCACTGCCGGACGGTTCTTCTGAAGGTACCGTGATTTCATAAGCTTCCCACAGGGATTCCAGTTATCGCCCGTCAGCAGAAGCTCTCTTTCGGGAACATAGAGGACAGCAGAGCGGACTCTGTCCCTGTCAACAAAGTCATGCATACACCCAGTGCATCTTTTATATGAAAGATGCCAGGAAATGTTCCCATACCTGAAAAGACATGTTTTTTACCTCCGGCATGCTGATATCTCTCATGGTAACCTGCTTTTTTTGCTGAAACAAGTGATGGTCCGGCGATATTTCTTTGATATTTCTTTCGGGTTTTCATTTCATCCATTGATGATGTGTGCTAAACTGTCACGCAGGTAACGCCGCATCCGGCGGCGGAATACCGGATCAGTGATTTACAGGCTTGTGAAAAGGAGGAATGAGAATGGACATGGTTCGCAGACCCGACGCAATGGAACGGATTACGACGACAGAACAGGCGCTTGCATTTATTGAAGAGCAGGTAACGGCAATACGCAGTCAGGTGGGAGACGGCAAGGTTCTTCTGGCGCTTTCAGGAGGCGTGGATTCCTCAGTTGTCGCTGCGATTCTGATCCGTGCGATCGGACAGCAGCTCGTATGCGTACACGTCAATCATGGTTTGCTTCGCAAGGGAGAGCCGGAGCAGGTCATCCGTGTTTTCCGTGATGAGATGAAGGCGAATCTGATCTATGTTGACGCTGTGGATCGTTTCCTGGACAAGCTGGCCGGTGTCGCAGAGCCTGAAAAGAAGCGCCATATCATCGGTGAGGAATTTATAGATGTCTTTGCCGATGAGGCAAGAAAGCTGGAAGGGATCGGCTTCCTCGCGCAGGGAACCATCTGGCCGGATATTCTGGAGAGTGAAGCAGGCATCAAGGCGCATCACAACGCCGGAGGACTTCCCGAGGATATCGCTTCCCGGTTTGAGCTTGTCGAGCCGGTCCGGATTCTCTTCAAGGATGAAGTCCGCGTCGTAGGCAAGGCACTTGGCCTTCCGGACAGCATGGTATACCGTCAGCCATTCCCAGGCCCGGGACTTGGCGTACGCTGCCCCGGCGCCATCACAAGAGACCGTCTGGAAGCAGTGCGGGAATCAGACGCGATCCTGAGAGAAGAATTTGAGAAGAATGGACTGGCCGGCAAGGTATGGCAGTACTTCACGGTTGTTCCGGACTTCAAGTCCACCGGCGTAAAAAACGGGAAAAGAACATTTGACTGGCCCTGCATCATCCGGGCGATCAATACAACCGATGTCATGGAAGTGACAGTAGAACATCTGCCGGATCAGCTGATCGATCATCTCGTGCAGCGCATCATCGCGGAAGTACCGGGCATCAACCGTGTGCTGTATGATTTCACGCCGAAGCCGCCCGCAACGGTGGAGTACGAATAATCCAAAATATTTCAGGGCAAACCATTTTATCCTGAAAAGGGCAAAATCTTTTATCCTCGAAATATAAAACAAAACGTATCTGTTCTGGTTCGCTATGGCAGAAAC
>CACZJF010000025.1 GCA_902781455.1 uncultured Lachnospiraceae bacterium
TCGCCAATCGATGCCAGTCTGGGATATTTACTACTTTTCAAGGTTCATCTGAGCCTTATTTTTTTGCTCAGGGTTTTCATACGTCACTTGACACTACCTGCCAGGTACAGCCAAAACACATACCCGGTATTCAAATCCATTCTGCCACCGGCATCATTGCGCCCGCGCTTATACCGGTGCAGTCTCACACGAAATCACAAGCATGCGGCGGCTTTTATGTCAATGAGACTCCCGCACCGGCGACTTCTCTCCTTTTGCGCGATTCGCTTCAGCCTCCCTGCAGAGCGCATCGTAGTCTGCCAGATTGTAACTCTCGTAATAAGGAATCGGCAGCCAGCCATCGTACCAGATCAGCCTGATCGCCGATCTCTTCCAGGGCTTTTCCGACAGACTCATAGGGATCTTCAAAAGTCACCTGGCTGATGCCTGGCTTATTCTCATCCCAGACACGTATGAACGGCGTGCATACACTGATGATGGCAAGCCTGATCCCGCCGCGTTCAACGATCGTCCAGCCATGTCCGGTCTCCTTTCTTCCTTTCAGGCTTCTGACTGGTTCAGCCCGGCAGCAGACGTTCTATCATTCTGCCGGTTTCTCTCAGAGCAGCCGCTCGACAGGACGGTTGCATCCACACGCTTCCAGGAGGCGCTCCGCCTTCCTGACCGCGTCCTGCACAAACACGCCTTCCGGCTGGTGTGCGTCTGATCCCATGACAACACGGTTTCCTTCCCTTGCCGCAATCTTCCAGAACAGCGGATTGGGATAATGCCGGTTTCTGATGATGCCGAGAAGATTCATCTCAACCGGGATATCCCTTTCCCTGCAGAACCGGCAGAGCCTGGTCATCTCTTTCTCATACACGGCATCCGCTCCCGTAAAAAAGAGGAGATCCGGGTGCGCGAAGTACAGAAACTTTCCAGTCTTTAATGCCTCGATGCACTGACTGCAGTATCTGTGAAGCCGTTCCGGACTGTCGGTTCTTTTTCCACAGTAGAAGGGATCGTCGTATTCATTTTCCAGAAAATGCTGCCCGAGCAGAAGATATTCAATCGGATAAGGCTCCAGAAGACGCAGGAAGCCTTCCCACATGGCGGGAAAGTATTCCGCCTCCAGTCCGAGCCGGATCTCAATCTGTCCTTTGTACTCCCGCTTCAGGTCCAGGACTGTATCAACATAACCCTCCAGTTGGGCAGGGAGCATCTTGTAGGTTGCGACATACCCCGCCGGATAGGGGTAAGGTGCATGGTCGGCGAACCCGAGCGTCTGAAGTCCTGCCCTGACCGCCTCCTCAACATACGCCCGCTCCGTCCCGATCGCGTGATGGCACCGCCAGGTATGGGTATGGTAATTTGCTTTCATCTCAGTCCTCCGCCCACTTCCGGATCACGACCGGCCAGATTGCGACGACAAAAAATAAGAGAAGAAAACGGGTGATCAGATTCCCCAGATGGCCGCCGAAAGCAGCTACAAACGTCGCCGGACCAAAGTATTCCTTCCAGGAAAACGCAATCATGAAACCGACGAATCCCAGAATCGGCAGGTTCTTCGCCCCTGTCGGGACCTCATAGTGGATGTAATGCCGCTCAATAAAGCTTCCTGCCAGAAGACCGAGAAACATGCCGCAGGCCTTGAAGCTGTCATTCATCATCTTGGCGGGATCAACCAGAAGGACATCACCGACATAATCCATCGGATATGGCTTTATCGTGATATAGACCAGCGTGCAGATGACCACCGCTACGCCGACCAGGGACAAAAGGTCCAGCGTCCTGTCATTTCCGCCAATCTTTTTCTGCGCGGCGCCGACAATTATGATAATGATGACTGCTTCTGTGAAGCCTACTATCACATCCTGCGGTGTATGTACACCGAGAAAATTCCGGGAAAAGCCTGTCAGCGCAATCATGATTCCGCAGAACGCAGCCAGCCATGTCCGCTTTTTCCGCTGCCACACGAACGTCGTTCCATAGGTGATGGTTCCGCTCGTCGTATGCCCGCTCGGGAAAGAATAGCCTGTCGCGGCAACCTTGGAATCCCCGGCCGGTTCGATCAGCTCAGAACGGATCCACGGACGGTAGGCGCAGACCGTCAGCTTGACAATCCCATTGACCAGCTCACCGATGCTCAGCGTGCACAGATAGCGGTAGCCCCATTTTTTGCTCACGCACCAGAAAATGACGAATGGCAGGAGCGGCATGAGGTCCACCGCGACCTTCGAGACGCTGTTCAGAAACTCGTCAAATACACCACCTGTTGCGTTTCGAATGTTCTGTAAAAACAGTAAGTATTGAATATCCATAGAATGTCTGTCTCCCTCTGCTGTTGATTGTGTTGTTTTCAGATTCTGCAGCGACTTTCCTGCAAAAGCAATCATCTGTCCCGGCCGGATCAGAGATGATCAGGTCTGCTGAAAAAAACGAAGCATGCGCCCGGCAAAATCCGGCGCGGTGTCATATACGGCATGGCCGTAACCATCATACATAAAAAGCTCTGCGCCTGGAATCGCCTGCGCGATTTCCATAGAAGCACTCTCTCCAAACACCTTGTCATCCCTGGATCCTGTCACCAGCACAGGACAGCTGATCTTCCCCAGCGCATCTGCAACGTCGAACCCCTTCGAAGCCTCTGCCAGGATAGCAAAGCGGTCCATCTCTTCTGCCGTCACTGTCCCGGCCATCTGCACCAGGGTATCCCGCATCTGAGAAAAAACGCCGGGCGGATAGATCGTCTCACCAAAAGCAAGATACAGATCCTGCGCGCTGCCGGCCCTTGCCAGATCAGCCCAGTTCCCGATGGCCTGATACCGCTCATCGGTCAGACGCGCCGTGGTGGATGCCAGAGCCAGCTTCTGCACCAGCTCAGGGGATTCCAGAGCGATGTCCATGGCAATCATGCCGCCCTGGGACGCGCCGTAGAGACACATACCCTCCAGTCCCAGTGTTCTCATCGCAGCGGCAGTGTCCTGCGCCATATCATGGACCGTGTATCCAGCCGGAATGTCGTTCCTGCGGTCAAAAAGGTACACGGTATAATCCTGTGCGAAAGACTTGTATGCCGCGGCAACCGCCTGCGCGGAAATCAGGACACTCTGTACACTGAGCCCCGGGAGGATCACAAAATGCTTCTCCCCGCTTCCGAACCGGACATACTCCATCGTGAAAGAAGGTGTCCGGACTGTCTGTATGTTCATCAGCCTCCTCCTTTTCTTTCAGTCTGCAGCCGGCCTGTCTGAAGATGATCGTCAACCGGCACGATCGCCGGAGCGTCAGGCGCCGCGTTGGCATATACGGTCGGATAGATAAAGATGGTATCAACGTCCTTATCTGCATGCTCCGGAAGATGTGCCCAGTTGTCCGGATCTGAATAGTCGGTGGGCGTACCGGCAAGATTTGTCACTTTATACTCCGTCATCGTGCAATCCGCCATCTCCATAAACAATCTTTTCCATGACTTCCGGTATCAGGCATGTTACCTTTCCATGATATTTCACATCGAGATAATCCGCAAATGCACCCGGATCCGCACTGTTATCCGCGAACATGTCCCAGTGTCCCGGGATCACCAGACGCGCGCCGGTTTCTCCGGCAAGATCGGCAGCCTCCTGCCAGGTCATGTTGCCGATGCAGCCCTGGCGGTAACGCTCCGCGTCCCGTCCATTGATCGGCAGGAGCTGGATATCGATTTTACCAAAAGCCTTGATCTTCGGAAGCATGCCCTCATATCTGACCGTATCCCCGGCATGGTGAATCCGTACACCGTTCTTCCCCTCGATGATGTACTGCAGATGCGGGTACAGGCCGGTTTCCGGATCCTGTTCCAGAAACTCATGCGACGCAGCGATCGCATGAATCATAAAATCACCGATTCTGACGGATTCCCCTTCATTCAGTCCCACCGCATGGTCAGGGGCCACACCGTCCGCCAGAACTGACGCCATATGCTTTCGCGGGAAAATGAACTTTGCGTCCGGGTTCGTTTTAGCCCAGATCTTCCACGCTTCATGGTCGATATGGTCCAGATGGTCATGTGTTCCCAGAAAAGCGTCAATTCCCTTCAATTCCTCTGCAGGGACAGGCGGTCTGGTCTGTCTTGCTTCATCCCAGCTTGCATAGTAATCAACGCACAGGGTCGTGTGATCCGCCTGTATCATCAGCCCCATCTGCCCGAGCCACCACAGAGCGGTCCGGCCATCTTCATCATATTTCTCCATACGCATCTCTCATTCCGGTATTTACTGAAACTTTCAGGCCGTTCACTAAGCCTCTGTCTCCTCTTCTTTGGCAAGGCCGAATGCTTCCATCACTTCTGTGACAGCGTCCTCAATCTCCTCATTCGGGACCTTGGTTCCGCCAATCACCAGGCTTCCGCCTTCCTCACCTGCAGCTTCAGATACCGCAGCTTCACTTTCCTGCGCGTCAGCAGCACACACGCTTATGCCTGCGCCAAATACCAGCATCGCTGACAGAATAACAGCCATCATCTTCTTTGTCATCGTGTTACCTCCTTGGCTGCAGAATGATCGTTTTGTCTTTTTTATATTTCCCACGCTCCCTGACTTTCGTATGTGCCGGCGCTTCCGGAATTACATGATTTTTATCTCCTGCTGCTCAAAGAGCGCCTGGATCGCACGATTCAGGGATCTTTGAACCACATAATAATCCGCCTCATTACATTCGGCAATAATCGACAGGGTAACGGTTCCTTTTCCGATCGCTGTAACACCTTTGTAGAAAGGCCCGCTGACAATCTCCGGAATTAAGCTGCCGATGTGCGGCAGCTGTTCGGTGAGCATCTGCTCAACCTCACCGAGCGGCTGCTCGCCGGAGATACTGACCTCAAGCGGGTACCAGGAACTCATGCGCGTCATATTGATGACGTTTTTGATATCCCGGTTGCTGATAATCTTGATATTGCCGCCGCGCCCTTCCAGCTTGGTTGACCTGACACCGATCTCCAGAACCTCTCCGCGATAGCCGCCTACATCGATGATGTCTCCGACCTGGAACTCTCCCTCAAACACGATGGACAGCCCCGCGATGACATCCGTGATCAGATCCTTCGCGCCGAGGGAGACGGCAAAGGACATAAGTCCGAGGGAAGCAAGAAGCGTCCCCGGATCAAGCCCGAGATAATACAGGGAATCATACACGAAGAAAATGATCCCGCCATAGCCTGCCAGATTGATCAGGAGCCGGCAGATGGTTTCTCCCCTGGTCCCCAGCGCATTGCTGATCAGCCGGAGCAACAGCCTGATCAGCGTGACAATAACGACCACTTCAAAGAACAGGATCACAATACTGGTGAACGCGAACAGATTCACACCCTTTGACCAGCGTCCCTGAATGATATAGAAAAGCAGGGATTCTCCTGTCCCGGCTTCGGAAGACAGCACTCTGATCCCAAGGAAACCGATGCAGATCATCAGAAACAGCAGCGCTGTCAGACGTGCGACATGGAACGGCGTATGGATGCCATGCTCCTCCAGGTCGATTCTCCAGCGCCTGGAAGGATCCAGAGAGTGCTTCCGCCGTCCTCCCCGCAGCTGAATCTCCTCCGTCTCCTCTTTCAGTTCCTGGCCGACTTCCGACCAGATCGCAAAGAACTTTCCATATCCGGCCAGAAGGAACACCGCAAGAATTGTCAGAAGAACAGCCGCCGCAATGGCAGACAGCACAGGCAGTTTCCAGACGCCGTCATAGATGCTGGACTGCTCCGCAGCATAATAATAAAGCGCGTCACCCAGATCCTCGCATTCTACGTAGCAGGGTTTTCCGTCAATGGTGTAGAAGTCTTTTATGCCGCCGTGAAGCGCCTGTTCGGGAAGTCCGATGTCCTGCACGTCTTTCCCGATATAGGAAGACTTGCTTGCATGCACGATCATATGGGTTTCCGGATTCACGGAAAACGCCGTCAGGCCACGTGCCGCGAGGGAGGACATGACATCATCAACGCTCTGCGCGGCGCTGCCATAGATCTGCACGCCCGGCACGGCAAGCAGAAGTGCCCCGTAGTTTTCCCCGTTCTCAGGCTTGCCGAAGCTGACGCCGATCATCACATGCTCTTCCCCGGTTGTTTCGTCAATCTCCAGATCGTGTGTGATCTGCTCTGTCCCGTTCAGAAGCCGCCTGAAATCGTAAGTGGAAGATTCCGGATCCGTCCCCAGGGAAAGACCGACATACCTGGAATTGGACAGTGTCTCGTCGCCGTTGCTGTCAAACAGCATAATATAATCTGCGTCAATCAGATCACACAGATCCTGCAGCAGCAAGGGTGTTCCGTTGTCAGGCTGATTCTCCAGGATCCGGGCGATTTGCCCCGCATAGCCTTCATATGTCTTCTTCCGGGTGTCCTCTGTCAGATCGGAAGCATAACCGTTCTCTTCGATCCTTTGCCGCATGGAAGAAAACGCGGTTTCGACCTGACGGCAGGTCGAGAACAGCCGTACCAGTGAAAACAGCATAGCCGAAGCAAGCAGGATAATCACGCAGCCGATGAGAATAATCGAAAATGATCTCCGGACAATGGACCTCCTGCTCAGTTCCTTCCTCTGCCTGTCATTCAGAGAATGATCCCGCACCATGCGCAGCGTGGCACAGTACCACACCAGGAAGAACAAACCGACGATGAAAAAGACTGCCAGAAGGATCCCTGTCAGTTCCATATGAATCCGGAGGGAATCTTCGAACGGAACCAGACAGGCCAGAACAGAGGTTTCCCCTACAGCCGTACTGTCATACTTCTGAAGCGTAACCTCATAGGCAGTATCTCCGATTGTCACGATGTTGTACTGCATGTGATCCTGCGTCCGGCTCCTTCCGGCCACATCTGTTTCTGTTTCCTCTTCCGCGGCGCCGGGCAGGACTGTTTCCATGTCCGCTTCTGCTTCCGTCATCTCAGCCCGGTCTGAACCTGTGCCCTGGATCATCTCCTGGGTAATGCCGAAATCTTCTGCCAGATAGCCTTGCGAAGCAAGCGCATCAGAGGCATAGATCAGCGGATGCTGTCCGTCTACCCCGGCCTGCTCGGGAAACAGCAGAAGTCTCACATTGAAAGCCTTTTCAATCCCGGCCATGGCCTGATCGGAATCGAACAGCCCCTCCTGTTCTTCCTCCAGATGCGCATAGGTGTCCCACTCAACATAATAGTACGGACCGCTGATCCTGAAATAATAGACAACGCTCAGCTCCATGTCTTTGCCTTCCGGAAAGCTGATCAATGTACCTGAGTCGTCTGTCATCTGGCTCAGATCAATCCGGACATCCTTCAGCAGATCGTCCGGGCAGCTGGCATGCCCGTCTTCTATCCTGATGATTGCCCCATCCTGGTACATGCAGGGCTGAAAATCCGGGTCCGCCTCCACCATCGTTCTGCATGCAGCCGCTTCCAGCATGGCTTTCTTGATATGTCTTTCCGCAACGTCCTCCATAACGGAAGACATCGTGGAAAGCGCCTTCTCTGTGGACTTGCTCAGGGCATTCATCTGATAAGCCCTGGATTCTGTACTGTGCAGCAGGCTCGAAACATAGTTGGATATGAGCAGCAGGCCTGCGTATAAGACAGCAAGCACAATCAGGAGAATGCTCCCGCCGATCAGCTTTCTCAGAGGTTTCTTCTCCTGCCTGTATAACTTTTCCTGACCGTTATCCTGCTCTGTATTCCGCTCTTTCTTCTGCTCTTTCTCCTGCCCTTTATTCTGATTGTCTTTCATGGCAGTCTCCTTTTCTTTAAATGCTTTGCACAGTCAATGCTGCATGCGCCTGTCCTCAGTCAAACGACAGATTGTCTTCCAGTACCTCCAGGTCGGTCCTCCCGTCAAGCCTTGTCTGCACTTTCTGTGCCAGCTCAACCTGATCCGTGATCACTGCGTCAGCCTTTGAATCCAGAAAATGATACAGTCCTTCCGACGAATTGACTGTCCATACAATGGCCTGCTTGCCGGCATCATGAATCAGGTTGATGTTCGTATCCGTCGCCGTTTCCTCCTCCATGATCAGCAGGTCACAGGTCAGTCTGGAAACATCGCCCAGACTGGCGAAAAACAGGGTACCGGTTTCGAACTCAGGATAGGTGGTCTCCGCGTATTTGATCACATCATAATTCAGCGAGATGAGCGCCGTATCCTCCACGCAGTCATGTTCCCTGATAATTCGGACTGCGTCGTCCACCATCTGCCGGTCCGCGGTCACACCCTTCAGTTCGACAAACAGTTTGACCTTTCCTCTGGATGCGTCCAGCAGATCCTCCAGTGTCGGAACCAGAAGCTCTTTCCCGCTTCCCGTCGTGTCCTTGATCCTGAGCTCCCTGATCTGAGCCAGGGTCATATCTTTCGGCGCCTTTTTCACACCGGTAAGCCGCTTGAAGGTATCGTCATGGTTGATGATGTAATGGCCGTCCTTCGTGCGCTGGATATCCGTCTCGCAGCCATAGCAGCCATGCGCGATTGCCTGTTCAATTCCTTCCACGGAATTCTCCGATGCCATCGTTCCTCCCGTCCGGTGCGCAATGATCTTCACCGGCTCCTCCCGGACAAAGATCGGATCGAAAAACAGGCCGAGCAGGACCGCCGCCGCAAAAAACAGGACAAACATCAGCAGAATCAGAACAATCTTCCAGATATAGCGTGCCTTCTTCGGACGCTCCGGCCAGAGGTTACGGTCTCTTCCGGTGTATTCCAGATAGTACCGGCCAAGACGCAGCATAAAGTAGGCACCGCACAGAAGTACCACGACGGAAATCAGGTATTTCTCAACCAGCACCGCGAATACCGCAGCGGTCCGGTACACAATCATCTGCATGTCCAGATCCGAGAACTCGCCGGTCGATATCACGCTGCGCAGATCAAACGTATAATCTTTCGGCAGGCTCTCTCCGTAATCTCCCAGAATCCAGCCCGGAATTCTGGAAAACAGAAAGCCTGACACGAAATAGATCGCGATCATCACAAGCATGGTCAGGATCAGACCTTTCAGAAAGGCCCACCTGTGCTCTTTCACGATGCGGTTGGAATACTTTCTCCCCTCCGACGGTGTCATCCCGTCCAGAAGGATCGCATGCAGGGTAAACGCGGACCGGAATACAAGCCAGACCAGATACAGCATCAGCGCGATATAACCCACGGCAAAAAAAGGATTATTCAGCAGCACCTCCATAATAAAGTTCGGAATATAGAAGGTTTTGGACAGGCTGATCGAAAAACCCACTCCGCACAGGGGCGCCACGATCAGGATAAACAGGATGATCCCGATTCCAAAGGGATTCATAAACCGCTTCAGCGACCGGATTCCTCTGCCGATGCATGTTCGAACACCGGCCCGGCGCCCGTTCAGGATGTCATCCGTCAGGTAGATCTGGGACAGCAGCTCTGTCACCACATACACAAGCACAAGCAAACTCCCGAGAAAGAGAATCACCGGGAAACGCCAACTCAGGACAAATGTCCTGATATTCGCGGTCGTGAACACATCCCCTCCGATTCCTGCAACCCAGTCAATCAGCTGCAGCAAAAGCGCAGCAGGGACTGCAAGGAGAAGTCCCGCCAGTATCTGGAATGTCCACATCTCAGGCAATGCCTGAAACGAAAGCCGCCCGAATGAAATCTTTTTCTGGACAGATGATTCCTGCTGTGTATTCGGCTCCATCTCCGTGCTCCTTTATGAAATGTTTTTCCGCATCGTCCCACGTGTCATTGCAGTAAATAGGTTCCGAGCATATCCTCCAGCATCTTCATGAGAATCGGTATGTTCATGAGAATGCCCTGATGCAGTCCTTCCAGCCCCACAAAGAAGGCAAGAATCACGCCGCCGACCGGGACGACAAGGTCCGCCTTCTCATTCTTATGCCTTCTCGTATAAGAAAAGAGCAAAATGACGGGAATGATGAAAATCATGGGGAAATGTAGTCCGATCCCCCAGCCGGATACCCCTTTTGCAGACGTTTCGATCATGCTCTCTGTGAACTCCGGTGTCACTTCCATGTCACTTCCCACTTTTAAGACCATATCGAACGCGGCAGAAAAAACAAACAGTACACTGTCTATGATGCCTGTGATCAGGATCATGATGGAAGCGTATACGGAAAAATGCCAGGAGTTCACATTGGTCTTTGTAAACTGCCTGTACTCTTCTTTTGTCTTGCCCCTCCTGCGAAAACGGAGTTCCCGGATCTTGATAAACAGAACCAGCGTCAGGAACAGCACGAAGCTCAGCGGAGGTTTAATCGTCAGAAGCGGATAAACGATCAGCGGCGGATCAATCATGTCATAATAGGTCAGTACGCGGATGGCCAGAGACGCGGCTGATTGGGATCAATCATGATTCCAAAGTCGATCAGATGGTTCAGCACCAGAAAAGAAACACAAAGCCAGCCCATGATCTGAAGGTGTCTGTAAGAAAGAGGTCCGCGATAGCGGATATCATTCTCTGTGTTTCTGTCAAAGATCTTGATCTTTTCTTTTTTCTGTTTCTCTTGTTTTCTGCTCATCGTTCTCTTCCACTCTGCTTCCGATTACCACTCCAATAAAGAACATTATACCGTTCTTCCATCTTATGTAAAAGATCCTGAATGATGCGTTTTTCGTAAAAAAAGCAGTTTAAGACCAGGCAGAAGGGGTGACATTACGGAACCCCTTCTTGACGAAAGGCCTCATTCCATCACATAAATAACATAACAAACAAGGTATTGTAATGTATAGATGAATGTGGTAAGGTACAGACTTTGGTGTGAATGTGATTCATCATGAAAGCCCTGCATCATGCAGCCGGTCCGGCCGGCCGGGGAGATATGAAGGAGATATGACGAATATCCGTAAATTTCAAAAACTGTTTCTTTATGCAGGAGTTGAGAAGGAAGAGTATCATAAACTGCTCCCCCAGATCCGCGAAGAAAATCTGGTGCTGCTGAAAGTGTTTTCCTCACTTGCTTCTGTCATGTTTTTCATCCTGCTCATAGCGAGTATGCACACAAACGATTTTGCCGCACAGAACAGCATGACCTATCTGGCCTGCGGGATCGAGATGCTGATCCTTCTGATCTGTTCTGTTTTTGTTCTTCCAAAGCACCCCGCGCTTGTAACACTGTTTGTCTATCTGTTCGAAATCATGCTCTACGCGTTCGGCATCCATATTTCGATGCTTCACGCGGAAAAGCCTGCAGTGTCGGCAATCGCCTTTCTGCTGGTAAGTCCTTTGCTGTTCTGTGACCGGCCTGTCAGGCTGTCAGCCATGATTGCGGCCGTTGTCGCCCTGTTCTGCGGAATCGTCGTCCGCTTCAAGGCACCGGATGTCATACAAAGCGATGTGTGGAATATGATCACCTTTGGTATTGTGGCGATCGCCACCACGGTATTCATCATGAGCATAAAGATCCGGACGCTTTCACAATCCAGACAGATTGTTTACATGAGCCAGACCGATCTTTTGACCGGAGCCAAAAACCGGAATCATTATGAGAACCAGCTGCAAAAATACCCTGGTCTGTGCACCACAAACCTGATCTGTGTTTACGCTGATGTCAATGGTCTCCATGAGATGAACAACAAGTACGGACATCCGGCCGGAGACAGAATGCTGCGGGAGATCGCGGAAACGATACAGCAGCATTTCGGACAGGAACATACCTACCGCATCGGCGGTGACGAGTTTGTTGCTTTTTGCATAGACGGACAGCCGGAGCAGCTGTCCCTTGAGATAGACCGGATGAAGCAGGATCTGGCACGGAAGGACTACCACATATCGGTCGGCGTCGCTGTTGGAGAGAAGGCACAGGGTGAGCTGAAGATCTATGCGCTTGTCAGCGAGGCTGAAGCCAGCATGTTCGCCGACAAGAGGGCCTTCTACCTCCAGGCCCAGAATGACCGCAGAAGCAGGTAAACACTGTGATCTGATCATTGAAGACCGCTGCTGCGCAGCCGCGCGAAGACAACAAGGAGTACAGCCACATGAGTATGCTGTTTGCAGAGACCCTGAAAAAACTGAGAATGGAAAAAGGGCTTTCACAGCGTGATATGGCTGATCAGTTATATGTCACCCGCCCTACCGTTGCCCGTTGGGAAAACGGCACGCGTCTCCCGGATGTCGCGATGATCTCCCGTCTGGCGAAGTGTCTGGACATAGACGCAGGCACGCTGCTTTCCCTTGCAACGGAAAGTGACGAAACGCCCAATGTCATCTTGGTGGACGACCGGAAGATCTGCCTGACCGGAGGGCTTCCTGTTCTGGAGGCAATCCTGCCGACAGCCTCGGTCATGGGATTCACCCGGCCGTCGGAGGCGATCGAATACGCGAAGACAAACCGGATTGCGCTGGCCTTTCTGGATATAGAGATGGGAAAAATGAGCGGACTCGAACTCTGCCGTACGCTGCTTGAAATCAATCCCCGCACCAATGTCGTATATCTCACTGCCTACAGCGATTATGCCATTGATGCCTGGAGCACCGGAGCCAGCGGGTTCATGCTCAAGCCGATCACGAAGGAGGGAGTCCTGCTTCAGCTCAAAAACCTGCGCTACCCGTTCCCGGCAGGAGGTACAGGTACATGGACGAACTGATCCTTCAGATTTCTTCTTTCCTGGTCGGAGCAGCTGTGATGCTGGCGCTGCTGGGCCTTGGGGCCGCTGTCCTCATTCCCGCCGCCGACCGGTGGAGTAAGCGCTTCTTCATTGTCTATTTCAGCACTCTCGTTGTGTACACTGTTATCGGCACCGCTGAACAGTTCATCATAACCCGCTCCGGTATGCAGTCTGAGCTGTCAGTGGTCGGCTATTTTGAATCTCTGTTCGCCTCCTTCCTGATTCTCCTGCTGGCGGCTTATCTGCTCCACTGCTGCCATGAAAAATGGCAGCGCAGTCCGCTTTTCTGTGCTCTGGCTGCTTTGTGGACCGTATACTTTATCATTCTGGACATAACCCCTTTCACAACCTGGTTTTATTACTACACACCAGAGAATGAATTTTGCCGTGGTCCTTTCTATTTCCTGCTGGTGATTCTGATCGATGCGATGAACCTCCTGATCCTGGCCGGCCTGATCCGCCGCCGGAGCAGGCTGTCCCGGAGATATTACTATTCCTTTCTGATCGTCTTTCTCCCATTGACAGTCATTGGGTTCATTCACTTTTTCGTATCGGTCTTCTTTTTCCTTGCCATCTGCATCGTTGTCTGCGCGATTACCATGTATGTCCTGATCCTGTCGGAACAGATCGATCAGACGATGCGCCAGCAGAGGGAAATCGCCCATCAGCGTGCCAGTATCATGGTGCTGCAGATGCGGCCTCACTTCATCTACAATACGATGATGAGTATCTACTACCTTTGCAAGCAGGATGCCGACCTGGCGCAGCGGGTTACTTTGGATTTCACTGCCTACCTGCGCAAAAACTTCACTGCCCTTGCCAGCGATGAACTCATTCCATTCTCCGATGAGCTGGAACATACACGCGCTTATCTCGCTGTGGAACAGGCTCAGTTTGAAGATACCCTCTTTGTTGACTATGACACCCCTCATACCGATTTCCGTCTGCCGCCTCTGACACTTCAGCCGATTGCGGAGAACGCGGTCAAGCATGGCATGGACCCGGATGCTGAACCACTTCATATTCTGATCCGGACGAGGCAGACCGGTTCCGGCAGTGAGATCATCGTGGAAAACAACGGGGCTGATTTTGAACCTTCTGATGACAGCGAGCCGCATATCGCCCTGAAAAACATACAGCAGCGCCTTGCAATGATGTGCCGCGGAGAACTGGAGGTTACGCCCCGCGAAGGAGGCGGAACCGTGGTAAAGGTGACAATACCGGATCGACATTCATAACTCCGGAGTGTCAGTCATTCATGGTAATCTCGCAACAAGAACGGCCGACGTTCTCGGGCCGAGCGTGTAGTCCTGTGTCTGGTCCAGCAGCCGCTCCTGCCCAGGCGCATAGGACTCCCCTGATGAGTCAAAGGCCAGATGCCACTTCATGCCTGCCGGAATGATCGGCAGACGGAAGGAATGCATCTCCCAGTGCTCGTTCACGGCGATGTACAGGAAAGAATCCTTTTCCGTTTTATACTTCTGCGCTCCCTCAGCGTACAGATACGCAAATGTCAGATTCGGCGCGCTCTCGTCCAGGCACCATGGATCGCAGCCATGGAAGGACAGTTCCGGACCACCGCATTGTTGCAGTTCATGGTATTCCCGCAGCCGCTGAAATTCAGGTACCGGCCCTGATCGTCCAGCAGGTAATAGGTCCGGTTGTCTATGCCGCGGTAGGAAATGTACCTGTCCCTGTCTCCGCCTTCTGCCGTGTGATTGAATACCACATCAAGGATCACTTCGATCCCGTTCCGGATCATACGGACCGTCAAAACGGTACCCGTATTCCGTGGTTTCGATATTGATCCCAAAAACCATCATCGTGTAGACATCGCCGATGCGGAACTGTTCCGAAAACGGAATCTCGACGAATGGTTCACGCGCTCCGTGGTGAAACAGAACCAGGGAGCAGGCCGTCGCCTCCTTCGAGAAGATACTGAAATTCACGGCATCCCCGACAATGCATGCGCCGTAAGGGAATACGCGCCCTGCCCGGTATTCCAGATCCTGGATTTTATGCGTCGGAAAGCTGTCGACACTCAGCATATCCGCCCTCCTCTTTCTATTTCTGCGTCTGCGTCCCGGATCTGCTTTTCAGCCGCCGATGCTGTCATCAGCCACCGTTTCCGACTCATAAGCGACGCCATCATCATTACTGCTGTCACTGCTGCTGCGAATAATAGTTTCTTTCTCATGATACACCCCTCTGCTGTTCGCCTCTGATGATCAGGTTCTGGTTTTCCTTGCTTTTTATACGAGAAGAAGACGGATCCGGACCTCTCTGTCTTCGGGCCCCAAAAGCCGCCGCTCACCGGATATCATAAACACTGCGCACGGTAAGACCGGCCGCCTCTCCGCGCAGAACCCGAAGCGTTCTTTGTCCCGGCTCCATATCAAAAAAGTTATCTTCCAGAAGAAGGCTGCCGTCCCCGGACACAATCTCCACCGACCGCGCATACGCGTCAGCCGAAACCGTGACCGTCCTGCCCGAAGCGTCAGCGCTTACCCGAAGATGCGGATCCTCGAACATATAGTGCTTCGGGGCTATGAACAGAACGCTTCCGCAGCTTCCCGCCTTCTCCATGCGAAAAGACAGATGGTGACGCATCGGATCAATCTTTGCCAGGTCGATCTCAGGGCATGTTTCCGTCGAAAATGGAGCCGTATGCGTCTCATACCGTCCTTGGCTCACAACGGCGCCGTCCGGCGTCCTGAGTTCATAAAACACCGTGTCTTCTATCGTCTCAAAGGTCTCATTGCTGACACACAGCTTCGCGGAAAACCGGATTTCCCCCGGCTCGCTGATACAGGTGATGCCCATCGAAGGCAGGCTCTGCTCTTCACAGCTTAGCAGAACCGGTGCAAAGAAGCGCTTTGCGCTGTAATGCAGTGCCTTCCAGCGTCCGTAATAATCCACGGACGACCAGGAGGCTACAGGCCATATATCATTCAGCTGCCAGTAGATCGCGCCCATGCAGCGCAGGCCAGCCCGGTTTCTTCTCAGGTGTTCGACCCCATACCGGATTGCGTCTGCCTGCAGCAGCTGCGAGGCGTAGACAAGCAGGGAAAAATCAGTGGGGTAAAGATAGTTCTGCGACAGATACTTCAGGATCTTCCCGTTTGCGCCGCTGTTGCGCTGGTGCAGCTCCATGACATAGGAAAAGATATTGCGGTCCTGCGGGCGTGTGAACGAGCGGATCGTCTCCATGGCCGGAAAGGACTGGAATCCAAATTCCGACAGAAAGCGGAAATAATAATCCCGGTACCCGGTAAACGGCACATCACCGTGCCATACGTCCCAGTAATGCACGTCACCCCGGTCCGGATCGCGCGGCGCGTCGAACTTTCCGCCCGACGAGGGAGAAGACGGCCAGTAGAACCTGTCCGGATCTTCTTCTTTCAGAATCGCGGGGATGATGTATTCATTCTGGATCAGATAGTCCGCGGCCGTCTCGTCTGTGCCATCGTAGACCCGCTCAAGCGCGAACTGCTCCATCTCGTTGTTGCCGCACCACAGAAGAAGACTCGCGTGATGCCGCAGCCTTCTCACATTCTGCCGGATCTCCTTCGTGATGCTGTTCACAAAAGACTCCGTAAGCCGATAGTTGGCGCAGGCGAACATCAGATCCTCCCACACGACAAGTCCCATCTCATCGCACAGGTCAAAGAAATCGTCGTCCGGATAGAAGCCGCCGCCCCAGACACGGATCGCGTTAAAATGAGCGTCGCGGCAGTCAGCCAGCAGGGCGGCCGTGCGTTCCCGGCTTCTTCTCGACAGAATACTGTCCTCCGGAATATAGTCCGCGCCCATGGAAAAGAAGGGCTGCCCGTTGACCATCGCGGCAAAGCACTCACCCCATCTGTCCTTGTTCCGAAGCACCGTCGCGCAGCGCAGTCCGATCCGGAGCACGCTTTCATCTGACTCAGGCACGGACCGCTGCCGCTGCGCAGGCTGCTCTTGGTTTCCGCAGGCAGACGCCCAGTTTTTCGCCTCCTCTTTTTCGCAGACAGCGGGTTCCCTGGCAGAAACAGCCGCGCGAAGGGTATAAAGCGGCTGGCCGCCCAGGCCATTCGGCCACCACAAAGCCGGGGATGGCACGCAGAAGCGCTCCCCTGCCTGAAAGGACCAGCTGCGGCCATCCGGCGCGGTCAATGTAAGTTCTGTCTTCCCTGCATCGCCTTCTGTCATCACGTCTGCAGTCAGAAAGACCATCACGCGTCCTTCCTGTGCGGCTCTGCCGCCGTCCGGAGTCTCGTTGACCGGGACACCATCCTTTGTCAGAATCTCCTGCTTCACACGCACATCACGGATGCGCACCTCTTCCCAGCCGAGCAGCCGGACATCTCTCCAGATTCCCTGGTCAGGGAGGCGCGGCCCCCAGTCCCAGCCGAACATGCAGTGTGCCTTCCTCAGGTGCGGAAAACCGCGCATGGCCTCATCAGATCCGCCAAGGTGATGGTTACGGTCCGCTTCCCGGATAAAGCGCAGCGGAGAATGCGTAACCACCGTCAGCTCATTGTCCTTCTCTTTCAGAAGCGTCTGAACCGGATATTCCCATGCGATGTGCATATTATCCGTACTGCCGAGCTTCACCCCGTTCAGATAGACATCCGAGAGCGTATCGATCCCGTCAAACCGCAGCACCTGGTGCGCGCACCGTGCGATGTTCTCCGGCAGGTCAAAGCTGCGCCGGAAGGTATAATCCTCCTCCATGAGCGCAAGCGCCTTCCGCTCATTGTCCCGGTAAAACGGATCCTCCATCTGTCCGGCAGCAAGAAGAAACGAATAGACAGAGCCGGGAATCTGCCCCGTCACAGTTTGACCGTCACCACAAATCAGGTCCCATTGTCCATTCAAACTCCAGTGTTCCATAAGTTCTGCCACCCATCCTGTGATTGATTCAAGTTAAATCCAATCTACCATATCACGCAGATCCTGGGAAGAAGCTGCGGCTTCTTCCATAAAAACGGGTTTGCCCGGCTTCCGGTATATGCTATTCTGTGAAGGAAATGAAGCAGGTTCCGCTCCGCAGGACTTCAGTTCGCAGGGCGAAGAGGCAGTGCAGGATAACATTGTCACGACAAACCATACGGCGGTTATCCAGGGGAAGGAGCTTTCCTACACTGCCCAGGCAGGTACGATGGTTCTGGAAACCGGCGGAAACAACTGTGAGATCTTCTTTACGGCCTACACGCTGGACGGGGTTGAGGATCCCTTCCTGAAGATCTGGGTTCTGTGCGGATACTATGACGGGGCGACTCCATTCCACACCGTCGAGTACACCTTCCGCCATGTGTTCCTGAATGACGACCTGAAGGATCATGTATCATTCACCTACTACCCCTGCGGGCACATGATCTACATGGAGAAGGCTTCTTTTGACAAATTCCGTGCGGACGCGCAGAACTGGCTCGGGTAAAAGAGAAAAAGAGAGATTCGTACTGACTGCACGATTCTCTCTTTTTTGCGTACACACTTGCGGCAGCAATGACAGGAACATCGTCCGTTCTCTCAGACGACGATCTCCACTTTACTGCCGCCTGTTTTTTCTTTCGTGACAACGATCTGTCTGTCAATCCGCTCCTTCAGCTGTGCGACATGGGAGATGATTCCCACCAGCCGGTTATTCTCAGACAGATCAAGCAGTGTTCTGACCGCCTGCCGGAGAGATTCTTCATCGAGAGAGCCAAACCCTTCATCCACAAACATGGTATCCAGCCTGATCCCGCCCGCGGAAGACTGGATCTCATCCGAAAGGCCCAGCGCAAGGGAAAGGGACGCCTTGAAGGCTTCTCCTCCGGAGAGCGTTTTGACACTTCGCTCCGTCCCATTGTAATGGTCAAGAACGTCCAGCTCCAGACCGCTCTGCGACTGGTTGCTTTCTGCCGTCTTTTGCCGTTTCAGCTCATACTGGTTGCCTGACATGGCAAGAAGCCGTCTGTTTGCCCGTGCGATGATCCGGTCAAAGTATGTCGTCTGGACATACGTTTCCAGCATAATCTTTTCTTTCCCTGTCAGTCTCCCGTTCGCAGTGTCTGAAAGGGCTTTGACCCACTGGTAACGATGCTCCAGTTTCGACAGTTTGTCCGCGCCTTCTTTGAAATGCTCCAGAATGTCTGTGTTGCTGTTCAGGCGCGAGAAGATCTGTTTGACCCTTTCTCCGTCCTGTCTGCTCTGCGCTTCGAGCCTGGCTTTTTCTGCAAGCAGCTTTTCTTTCTCCGGAACTGTTTTTTCCAGAATCTGTTTCTTCAGCTGGTCAATCCGGGCTGCTCTCTCAGCCAGATCCGTCTTTCCTGCGTCAAAGGAATTCTTCGTTTCATTGATGATGCCTTCCAGTCTTTCCTTTTTTACCGCATCCCTCTCCTGCTGCTTGCGGGCTTCCTTTTCACTGGAAAAAGCAAGCTCCCGGGAGTAGGTATCGATCTCTGTCTGTCTGGCGATCTGCAGGCTGGAAAGCTTTTCCACTTTGCCGCTTTGTTCCGTCAGCTCCTGCTCCCTCTTTTTCAGGGTTTCCTCAGCCTGGGGAATCTGTTCATCGAGTTCCTTCTTCCGCTTCAGGCGGACACTCTCTTTCTGTATTTCCTCCTCCAACCGGGAAAGATCCTGACACTTCGATTCCATCTCATGCTCTGCATGCTCCATCATCTGCGGCAGGGAAGCCGTATCTTCTTCGGAAAGTGACAGAAGTTCCCGCATCTTGACGAGCTGTCCGTCATAATGATTCACTTCCTCTTTGCAGGAATCATATGCTTTCTGCGCCTGCGCGATGGTATCGTTGATCGCTGACCTTCTGGACGACATCTCGCTCTGAGCCTTTTCCGCCGCCTGCCGGCTTTCGTATTTCAGCTTCTCTCTGAGCCCTTTGAACTGCTTTTCCAGATCCTCTTTCCTGGTGGCCAGCGAGGTGCATTTCGTTCCCAGGCTCTGCACCAGATCCCTGCTCCGGCTTAATTGATCCTTGAGAACAGGCAGCTCTTTCTCTACCTGCTTCCTGCGGGAAATGCGCTTTTTCTGCTTCTCAATCTGATCGTTGACGGCGTCGATGGCTTTGCCTGTTTCTTCTTTCAGGCCGGCAGCTTTTGTATCCGCGCTCTCCAGGGAGCATTCGCCAAGAAGTTCTTCCATCAGTCCCACCGCAGCTTCACGTTTCGCATCCCTGCCAAAGCGCAGTTCCCCGGCACTGACGCTTGCTGCTTCGCAGGCTTCCTGATCCGCTTTTGCTTCCTTCTCAGCGATCTCCAGGTCCGCTTCTGCCGGCGCTTCAGGAGATTTTCCGGCCGGCATCGGGTGCTGCGTGGATCCGCAGACCGGACATGGCTGTCCGGGAAGAAGGGTTTCCGCCAGGATGCCTGCCTGCTCGTCCAGAAAGGCTCTGTGCATCTGCTGGTATCTGCGCTGACTGGCTTCTGCCCTGGCAGCGGCTGCCGCATACGTCTCTTTTGCTTTCTCATACCGGCTGCACAGTTTCCTATAGCCGGCCAGTGCTTCCTGCAGCTTCCCGATGCTCTGTTCCTTCTCCTTATGCTGCTTCAGCTGACCGGTCAGCTTTTCCAGACTCACCTCAGCGTCCGCAAGATGATTCAGCTCCTCTTCACAGCTCTGAACGGCCTTCTCATTGCTGCCGCATGTAACGGTTTCCCGCTCTTTTTGGGCAGATGTCTCCTCCAGTTCCTTCCCGGTTGTGTGAAGCTCCTGTCCGATGTTTTCAAGTTTTCTGTATTCCGGCAGTTCTGCTTCTATCTGCGCGGTCTGGTTCCGAAGGGTTTCTGCTTCTGCCTCACCTGACTTTGCTTTCTGACAGGCAGCCTCCAGTATGGCCAGCTCCTTCGCTTTCCTTCCTCGATTCCCGGAAAGAGATTCATAATTTACCAGCTGCGCATGGTGCTTCTTTAATTCATTGAGCTGATTGTCTGCCTCTGTTTTCTTTCCTTCCAGCTGTGCCTTCGATTCTCCTGCGTTTTCCAGCGTTCCGCGCTCCCGGCGCATCCGGTCAAGGGCTGCGCGGGCCCTCATCAGCGCAGTATCTGCCTCCTCTTTTTTCTTTTCCCCGATGGAAAGCTCCCTCGCACCTTCCTCCTGTTCTTTTCTGAGTGCTTCCCGTTTTTCATATTTCGGAAACTGAGATTTCCGGGCGCTGATCTCCTCTGTCAGACGGTCGATCTCAGGCTGGCTTTCCTTCGCCTGGATCCATGCGTCTTTCTTTCCTGAGACCTCGGCCTCCTTTTCGGTGTATTCTTCCACTTCTCTTTTCAGGTCACTGTTCAGTTTCTCAAGCTGATTCGCCTGTTCCAGTTCCGCATGAATGACCCCTGATCTGGCCTCTGCGTTCCCGATCCGCTCTTCGAGGGTTTCCAGCTCTTTTCTGTCTTCCTGAAGCAGCTGACTGAGAAGGGCAATCACCTCATCTGCCGGCAGCTTCCCCTCTTTTGCCTGATCCACTTCCGGCAGTACCACGTTCTTTTCGTCACATTTCATGCCGTTCAGATACTGGCGGATGCTTCTCTTCTCAGCGTCGCACCTGCTGTTGAGATCAGAGGCCTCCTTTTTGAGCCTTTCCTGAAAGATCTGGTAATACTTTGTTTCGAAGATCTCCCGGAAGATCGCCTGCCGGTTTTTGGTATCCGCAAGGAGAAGCTTCAGGAAATCCCCCTGCGCGATCATGGCGATCTGGGTAAACTGATTGCAGTCAATCCCCAGGATTTCCTGGATTTTATCCTTGACCTCATTGGTTTTGGTGATCACCTTTCCGTCAGGGAGCGTCAGTTCCGCTCCTGCGCTCTGGGTCGTAAACCCCTGGCCGCTCTTTTTTGGGCGGTCATATTCGGGATTGCGCCGGATTTTGTATTTCTTTCCCCTGTAAAGAAAGGTCAGAATAACCTCTGTCGGGGTCTGCGGAGCAGCATATTTGGAGCGGAGCATCCGGGCATCCCGTATTCTACCGCTCGCCTCCCCGTACAGTGCGTAAGTAATACCGTCAAAAAGTGTCGTTTTCCCCGCGCCGGTATCACCGGTGATCAGGTATATGCCGCTTTTTCCTAACTGATCAAAATCAACCACCGTATGGTCCGCATACGGGCCGAAGGCAGACAGTTCCAATCGGATCGGTCTCATAACTGTTCCTCCCAGATGTGCTCCATGATTTCCCTTGCAAAATCCTTCTGTTCATCACTCATGGATCGTCCGTTCTGCTCTTTATAAAACTCCTCGAATAAAACAAGCGGGGATTTGCGGTCAGCCTCTGCCGGATCTGACAGAACGCCCGCGGATCTGGTGCGGCTGTTGTTGTAATCCAGACTCATCAGGTTCGGGTATATGAGCCGCAGTTTTCCGATTGCGTCAGGAATATCTTCTTCATCCGTCAGGGTAATATGCAGATAATCCTCCGTATTCGTCCCCTCGTAATTGGGGCGGTAGGTCAGTTCTTCATAAGTCCCTTCGATCTCCCTCAGATCCCGCACAGGATGCAGGGGAACCGTCCGGACCGACAAACTGCCTTTTTCCCTGATCTCTGTCACCGTTACGGATTTTACATGCTCTGCCTCAGAAAAGGAGTATTTTAAGGGAGTGCCGCAATATCGGATCCGTTCGGATCCGATATTCTGTGGGCCATGAATGTGTCCGAGCGCAACGTAGTCGAACTGTTCAAAAACTGCCGCATCAATATTGTCGGTCCCTCCCACGGAAATCTCTTCTGAATCGGAACGGACCGCTCCGATAACAAACTGATGCGTGACAAGAACATTTCTCCCGGAGCAGTCGATCGAAAGCGCTTCGATGGCGGCACAAAGCGCGTCCTGATAGCTCTCAATCTTCCTGTCCGGGAAAAACCTGCGTACATGGGCAGGCTTCACAAAGGGAAGCAGATAGATATTCACGGGTCCATACGCATCTGTCAGGACGATCGGTTCGATTACTCCATGATACACAGGTGACACATGAATCCCGGCAGAAGCTATCAGCCGGGATGCAAAGGCAAGCCGTTCCGGCGAGTCATGATTGCCACTGATCAGAAATACCTGTAAGTCACGCCGGGACAGCTGAACAAGAAATTCATCCAGAAGCTCTACCGCTTCCGTCGACGGTACACTCTTGTCATAGATATCCCCGGCGATGATCACCCCGTCCGGCTCCTCTGTGTCGATTACTTTCAGAATCTCTTTCAGTATGTACGCCTGATCCTCCAGCAGATTGAAATCATAAACCCGCTTCCCGAGATGAAGATCCGACAAATGTATCAGTTTCATGCGATTACCTGCTTTCCTCCGATCCGGCCGCCGGCGCGGCCTGTATCATTTCGTTCCGTACGCAATTCGGATAATGTCATCAATCCCTGCTTCCTCTATGGATACATCCTTGATCGGTTTGATCTTTGAAAGATCCGCGATGATGTCCGCGGCCGTCAGCTCCTTTTTCATGAACCGGTACCTGGCGATATTGCCCGTATGCTCCGTCATCTCACACTTCTCATGCGCCGGCGCTGTCTCATCATAATACTCCACGACCAGCATTTTATACGGGGCAATCCGGTCGACAATCTGCGACAGGTTTCCGTCTTCCATCATCACCCCATGGTTGATAATGATCAGCCTTTCGCACAGTTCCTGAATATCTCCCTTCACCCTCTGTCCGAGCGACATCTGCCGCACCGGCTGGTCGATAATCTCCCGGATCTGCTGTGCCCGGTCTCCCTTCCCGATAAAGATACTGAGCGGAAGCTGATGAACCTCCATCCCCATGCGGTCCGCTCCGCTTACGCGATCGCCTGATCCTATGGAGATGGTATCTTTGGCCGCCGTACCACTTTCGTCTTTCGAAC
>CACZJF010000026.1 GCA_902781455.1 uncultured Lachnospiraceae bacterium
TTTACTCCCACCCGCATAGCGGGTGGATTTCTGTTTCGCTCATTTCGTTTTTCGGATCCACGAAAAACTCCATATCGCTCAACTGGCTAAAGCCAATGATATATGAGAAGCGGACGGGATTTCCCGTCCGCTCGCGCTTCACTGGAAGGTTATTCCCGAAGCTTCGTAAACTGAGATTTATCTCATCGTTCACTTTTTCATTATTCTATATAATCTGACTGCAATGAAACCAATCACCACAGTCCATAAAGCTGCCCAGATCTCGACCGACCATAGCGGTACCGCACCACGCTGGTAAAGTGCGGCAAAGGTATCCATCAGCATATGCAGCAGGATGGCGGCAGGCAGGCAGCCTTTCTTTGCGCTGATGACGCCGTAATACACGATGACCGTCAGCCCGATATGGAGGAGCATCGCCAGCAGCCGTTCCATGACGTTCATGGCCATCATTGCGTAATCGAACGCAGCCGCCGCCTGTATGGACGGAAGCGCAGCGGCGGCGGTTTCCTTCGTAATCTTCAGGGAACTGAGTGCGTGTTCCACGTCTCCTGAAGAAAACAGCACAGCAATTACAAGATAAGTGATCATGGACGGCAGAAGGACCGCCAAAGTCTCGATGCCACCGTGACCGATGCCGTACAGGACCGCATTCTCACGGGTACGGTTCTTTTTCATAATGTATTTCAGAACGATATGCCGTCCGCACTCTTCGAAAACGCCTGCCATGATGGTTCCGTAAAGCACATAGGCAGGCGTGCTTCCTTTCATGAACCGGGAGACAGGATTATCCGCAAGGATGCAGAAATAATGCACGCCAAGCTCCAGCATCCGGGCAGAGACGATAAATCCGAGGATACCCGCAATCAGATAGCTGATATTTGTCTGTTCTTTCTGCTTCCTGCGCCAGTATAAAAAGAATGCGACAGGAATCGCGACCATTAGAATGATCGTGATGATCAGAGACGGTACGCTGCTTTTTCCGATGACGATTTTCTCAAATTCTGTCATTCCCCGTCACCTCCCCAGACCTCAACACAGTAACCCTTATGACCGCAGGCAGTACAGGTCAGCTTGCGGGCTGTCGGCGTATGATTTGCCCAGAATGCATCTTTCAGAGTGGGTTTGAATGTCTCGTGGCATTCCGGGCAGATGTACTTTACATGGTTGAAGTAGTAACGGCTGACCGCTGTACCCCAGACAGCAGCCACAAGCACCCAGACGATGAACGGCCACCAGATGCCTTTGACAATCCAGAAAATGATGGAAAAACATTGCAACGTCGTGACCGGGATTCCGGTCAGGATCATCATCCAGCGCATTCTTTTCAGCTTTTTCTTACCTTCCATAATAACGGCTATGTCACCGATGGTTTCGAGAGAGAAGTCTGTTTTGCCCTTCAGCCCATGTTTCAGTTCACGCAGCTTTTCCAGCCTTTCCTGTTTCTCGGAAATCTCATCCGAAAGAACCGTTTCCTGCTGTTCGATCAGCAGGGATATCACATTCTCAGGATGCTCTTCCTTCAGGATCTGGGAGATAGCATCAATGGAAAGATCCAGCTCCCGCAGAAAGCAGATGATCTTCATACGCTTCAGATCGTTGTCCGAGTAGAGTCGTCGTCCACCTTCGGAAATCTCACTGGGAATCAGGATGCCTCTGGTATCATAGTACTGAACCGTCCGTACCGTGACGCCACAGAGCTTTGCAAGCTCTCCCGTCGTGTATTTTGACATAGCCTTCGCCTCCTTTCGCCATGTATCCTACAACATGACGCTGCGTAACAAACAATACCTTACGCAGGGGGATTTCTCAATCATTCTTTCTTTTTCCTTCGTTTTTCACATAATAAAAGGACCATGTCCTTCACATGATCCTTTTTCTCCCTTTGGCTTACTATAAGCCTTGACATATACACTATTCTCCAGTACTATCTCTTATAGGAAACGGGTTTTCACCGGGTAGGACTTAGGTCTGACAGGACTTGCCTGTTTCTTTTTTATTTCTTCAGCATCTATGCCTATTTGCACGTATTCTTTCGTCTTCGTATAATTCTTGCCCAAACAGACTACCGTCTCGACGTGGTTTGTGAACGGGAATAAATCTACCCCCTGTGCTTTCTGTGCCTGGTATCCTTTTTTCCGGAACAGCTTCAGGTCGCGGGCGAGTGTGTCCGGTCCGCATGAGACATAGACGATTCTGTCCGGCCGCATGCGTGCGGCGGCTTCGATGAAGCGCGGTGTCGTCCCGCTTCTGGGCGGATCGAGGATCAGAACATCAGGATGCTTTCCGCCTTCCCTTATGCCGCTTCTGCCTGCTGACAGCTGCTCCATGTATTCGGTCGCGTCCATCTTGATGAAGCGGATGTTCTCAATTTTGTTGCGGCGGGCATTCCAGACGGCGTCCCGCACCGCATCCTGATTCAGTTCCACCCCGGTGACCTGTTTCGCATGCCTGGAGGCGATGATTCCGATCGTTCCGGTGCCGCAGTAGGCGTCAAGCACATGCTCACGCCCGGTCAGGCCGGCATACTCCAGCGCCGTCTCGTAGAGACGCTGCGTCTGGGCCGGGTTTACCTGGTAAAATGACCCCGGCGAGATCCGGAAGGTGCATCCGCACAGCTGGTCTTCAATATATCCCTTTCCGTACAGCGTAATGTTCCGCTCTCCCAGCACCATAGACGTATGCCGGTCGTTGATGTTCAGAACGATGGTGCTGATCTCGGGAAAGCGGCTGCGCAGTGCCTTGACGAAATTCTGCTTCGACGGGAAGACCGGATCGGTGCACACCAGCGTGACCATGTACTGGCCTGTCGCCCAGCCGCGCCGGATCTGGACATGCCGCAGGAACCCATACCCGCTGTCTTCGTCATAGACACGGATGCGGAAAGACGGCAGCAGTGAGAAGATCGCCAGCGCGATCTCACAGGCTCTTTCGTCCTCAATCATACAGTCCGCTGTCTGGACGATGTGATGGGTATTCTTCTCGTATCTGCCCAGGACAGGCTTCCCCTTCCGATTCAGTCCGAAGGCGGCGTTCACCTTGCACCGGTAATGGGCCGGCTGGTCCATCCCAAGGATCGGATGCAGTTCTGTGACCAGTCCGGAGAGGAGTTTCTTCAGCTTCCTGTCCTTTAGCGCAAGCTGCTGGTCATAGCCAACTCCCTGCAGGTCACAGCCGCCGCACCTTCCTGCAGCGGGACACTTCTGTGGTGATGTTTTGATGCCGGATTCCATGGCGTTTCCTCTTTCTTTGCTGTTTCTTCTTTTCTATGATTGAGAAAGGCGCCGCCATACGGCAGCGCCTTCTTTTTCATGTATCGATTCTCCCACCGCGGAGTTTCTATACAATCATAAAATATCTCAACTTCTGTCAAAATGCAAGAGCATTTTTTAAACCGCCGGCATCAGATGCCGGCGGAACGTCCGCTCCGTGGTGGGTTTTATGTACGGGTGGGTTAAAGCCATCAGTAATCGGAACAGACACGTAGACTCTAATCGATTCTGCCTGTTAAGTCAACCGCAAATGTGCAAAAAAGAAGCGTTGACATAAAAAATTTACATTTCCGGCAGACTTGATTCTCTACGGACGAATCTCGTCGAGCGTTTTCTCATAAGCGGGGAGGAATTCTTTCAGGAAGATCTCGATTTCTTCCAGCTTCATCTCGTGGAGTGCTTCGAGCGTACTCTTCTCCGCGCTCTCGAATTCCCGGTTTCCGGCCTTGCGCTCTTCGATGCACTTGATGTAGGCACTCAGCTTATCCGCTCCCTTCGCCAGCCGCTTCTCCCGGGCATACTTCTCTCCCGGTTCGAGTACGTGTGTAAACTGCGCGCGCAGGTCCTGCGGAAGCAGGGCCAGAAGCCGCATGTTCGCGTCCCGTTCGACATCTTTGTAGGCGCTGCGGATCTCCCGGTTAAAATACTTGACCGGTGTCGGCATGTCTCCGGTCAGGATCTCTGACACATCATGGTACATGCCGATGACCGCAGCCCGGTCCGCGTTCAGGTTCTTCCCGAGCCGCTCATTGCCGATGACACACAGTGCATGCGCCAGCATCGCGACATCCAGCGAGTGCGAAGCGAGGTTCTCATCAGATGAGTTGCGCATCAGCGCCCAACGGTCGATCCATTTCAGCCTTGCCATCATGGCGAAGAAGCCATAAGTTTCCTGCATATTGTCTCCATTCTCACCGTTATCAGGCCGGCTTGCGAATTCGCCTGCCACTTCAGGCCGGCTTCCTGATCCCGTCTTTCTTCACCCCTTCGCCATCGAGATGGTCCCGGTGCGCTGCACCTCGAGAATGCCGAAGCTCTTCAGAAGCTCGAGGAACTCGCCGACCACGTCCGGGGTGTTGTGAATCTCGATCATGATCGATTTCGCGGAGATATGCATGATCTTCGCGCCCATGACGCTGCACAGTTCGATCAGGGATGACCGGGTCTGCGCCGTGTAGGAGACCTTGATCAGCATCATCTCAAGAGATACGGACTTCGCCTCGTCCAGACGGCGCACCTTGATGATATCGAGCTTTTTGTTCAGGTGCTTCTCGATCTGGTCGATCATTCTCGCGTCAGCAGTCGACACGATGGTCATACTGGAGACATCATGCTTGTCCGTCTCTCCCACAGCCAGGGAGTCAATGTTGTATCCGCGCCTGGCAAACAGACCCGCGATCTGGGAGAGGACACCATCTTTATTTTCCACAAGAACAGAAAAGATTCCCTTCATGATGCCTCCCTTACTTGGTATTGTTCGCGCTGTCGATGTCACAGACCATGATGGCCGCCTTCTCGCACGCAAGGAAGCGGTCCAGCTCCTGATCCAGCGCCTCGTTGGAGTCCGCGTGGAAGTAAGCCATGTCGTAGGCCTCTGCCAGCTTGTCAAAATGCGGATATGCGTACAGCATCACGCCGGAGTAGTGGCCTTCGTAAACCTTCTCCTGATGCTCCCGCACCAGGCCGAGGTATTCGTTGCGCAGGACCAGGATCTTCACTGCGACCTGGTTTACCGCAATCGTCGCAAGCTCGAACATGGACATCTGAAATGCGCCGTCTCCGCACACTGCGACGACCTGTTTTGCGGGATCCGCCATCTTTGCGCCGATCGCGGCCGGAATGGAATATCCCATCGTTCCCATGCCGCCTGTCGTCAGGAAGCGTCCGTTCTTCATGACATAGTTGTCGGCGGACCACAGCTGGTTCTGCCCGACGTCCGCGACGTAGATGGCGTCGTCATCCATCTTCTCGGAGAGTGTCTGCACCAGCGTCATGGGATTCACCTTCTTGTCGCTGAACACTCTGTGGTCGACGGTTGTGTGCTTGAATTCCTCCAGCTCCTGAAGCCACTGCGCGGTGTCGGTATGAATGTCCGCTTCGAGCAGGGCGTCAAAGATATGACGGATATCCCCCACCAGAGGAATCGTCGGCCCGAGCATCTTCCCGATCTCGGCCGAATCAATGTCGATGTGAATGACATTCAGGCGGCGCTCCAGCTTCTCCGGCTTCGGAACCGCCCGGTCCGCCACACGCGCACCGACGATCATGAGCAGGTCCGCATTGGAAACCGCTTTGTTCGCGTAGGGTTTCCCGTTGTTTCCCAGCATGCCGAAGTACAGTGGATGCGCCTTCGCGATGGTGCCGATTCCCATCATCGTCGAGACGAGCGGGATCTGGTTCTTCTCGCAGAAGGTCCGCACCACCTCTTCCCCATGGCCAAGGATGACGCCGCCGCCCGCGCAGATAAGCGGCCGCTTCGCCTTGTTGATCGCGGCGATCACCTTCGCGAGCTGCTGCCCGTTGCCCATGACACTTGGCTTGTATCCACGCATCTTCACTTCATCCGGATAGCGGAACGCCTTGCTCAGCTCCATGCGCTGCACATCGCAGGGAATGTCGATCAGGACCGGTCCCATGCGCCCTGTGGAGGCCACGTGGAACGCTTCCTTGAAAATGCGCGGGATGTCGTTTGCATTTCTGACCAGATAGCTGTACTTGACGAAGGACTCGGTCGCCCCTCTCATGTCAGCTTCCTGGAAGACGTCATGCCCCAGCAGACTGCTGTCGACCTGGCCGGTGATCGCGATCAGCGGTATGCTGTCCGCGTTCGCGGTGGCCAGCGCCGTGATCAGGTTCGTGGCGCCGGGGCCGGAGCTGGTGACACAGACCGCCGGCCTGCGGGTAATCCGGGCATAGCCGGAAGCTGCATGCCCCGCAGCCTGTTCCTGCCGCACAAGCACATGCTCGATCTGCGGATTCTCATAGAGTGCTTCATAGAACGGGGCGATCGCCACGCCCGGGATTCCGAAGATCTTCGTAATCCCCTCCGCCTTCAGGCACTCCACCATGGCCTGTGCACCATTCATAATAACCTCCTCTTATCCGATCAGCCAGTCGTACATCTCCTGATACTTTCCTGCGGAAACCTTCCAGGAGAAGTCTGCCTGCATCGCGCGGTCCACCATCTTGTTCCACTCTCTCTTGCGGTCATAGAAGATCTGTTCCGCGTAGCGGATGGAACGCATCATCTCATGCGCGTTATAGTTCGTAAAGGTAAAGCCGGTTCCGGTGTTCTCGTATTCATTGTACGGAACAACCGTATCCTTCAGTCCGCCGGTCTCACGCACAATCGGAAGTGTGCCGTAGCGCAGGCTCATCAGCTGCGAGAGTCCGCACGGCTCAAACAGGGACGGCATCAGAAATGCATCGCATGCACCGTAGATCCTGTGAGACAGCTCATTGGAATAGCAGATGTTCGCGGAGAACTTCTTCGGATACTTCCCTGCCAGGTAACGGAACAGGTTCTCATACTGCGCCTCGCCGGTGCCGAGCACGACAACCTGGATCGAGTCGATGTTCAGCATCTCCTCCATCACGCAGGCGATCAGGTCGAATCCCTTCTGGTCCGTCAGACGGGAAACAATACCGATCAGGAATCTCTTCGCGTCTACGTCCAGTCCAAGCTGCTCCTGCAGGTCTGTCTTGTTCTTCGGCTTCTCCTTGCGCCAGTTCTTCAGGTTATAGGGATGCGTGAGGAACTTGTCTCCTTCTGGATTGAACTCATCATAATCGATACCGTTCAGGATACCGCGGAGGTCATTGGTACGCGCGTTCAGGATTCCTTCAAGGTTCTCACCGTAGAACGGCGTCTTGATCTCCTCCGCGTAGGTCGGCGATACCGTCGTCACCGCGTCCGCGTAGACGATGCCGCCCTTGAGCAGGTTCGCGTCCTTGTAAGCCTCCAGCTTGTCCGGCGTGAAATAATAATCCGGAAGCCCCGAGATCGCAGCAACCGTCTTCGGATCCCATTTTCCCTGGAACCGGAGGTTGTGGATCGTCATGACAGACTTGATCCCGCGATAGAATTCATTTTCCTGGAAGCTGCCCTTCAGGTAAACCGGAATCAGGCCGGTCTGCCAGTCATGACAGTGAATCAGGTCAGGCCGGAAACCGATGGTCGGAAGCGCGGAAAGCACTGCCTTGGAGAAATACACGAAGCGCTTGATCTCAAACAGAGCGTCATCCGTATAGACCTTCTCGGTATTGAAGAAATCCATGTTGTCGATGAAGTAATACTGTACCCCGTCCACGACCGCGTGGAACAGGCCTACGTAAGTGGACTTGTAATCGAAGTCCATGTAGAAGGACGTCATGTATTCCATCTTGTCCTTCATCTCCTGGTACATGCAGTTGTAGCGCGGCATGATCACCCGCACATCGTAATACTCCTTGTCGATGTCGCGCGGCAGTGAACCGACCACATCCGCCAGACCGCCGGTCTTGATAAACGGAACACCTTCTGAAGCAGCAAAAAGTATGTTTCTCATATCCAACCTCCACTGTTTGACTGGTATTGACTGGTGTTGACTGATGTTGACTGGGTGCAGCACCTTGCCGGTGCATATCTTTCTTTCATATGTTTTATGATATCACAAGCCAGACGGTGGGGAAAGAGAGATTCTGATGTGGAATCCACTGCAAAACACAAAACTGCCTTGCCGGTCAGGCACTTCGAAAGATCGTACTGTAGATGCGCCCGGACATGCCCCTGCCTTTATTCAAGTTTGCTGCCCACCATCTGCAAAGGCATAACATCCTCTCTAATGAAGCCTCTCTGAGATGTATACTTGCAAAAAAGAAGCGGATGTTCTACTGTGATACTGTTCTGGAATGCCTTTGTCGTTCCTGTATCTGCGTAATCGCGCCGCAAGGTTGTGACTGTTTTCTGTTGGAGGTACTTTATCATGTCATTTTCATACCTGGATCTGTTCTGGACATTTGCCAGGATTGGTGTGCTGACCTTCGGCGGCGGCTATGCCATGCTTCCGATCATCCAAAGGGAGATTGTCGAGAAGAAAGGCTGGGTCTCCGAGACGGAGGTAATGGATTACTACGCGATCGGGCAGTGTACGCCAGGTGTCATCGCAGTCAATACTGCGACATTTACGGGAAGGAAGATCGGCGGCAACCTGGGCGGAGTCGTTGCGACTGCCGGCGTTGTTTTTCCCTCGGTTGTCATCATCACCATCATCGCAGCGCTGATCCATGGATTCGCGAATCTGCAGCCGGTGAAAGATGCCCTTGCAGGGATCCGGATCTGTGTCTGTGTCCTGATCTTCAACGCTGTTCTGAAGATGTGGAAGAAGGCAGTCATTGACAAGGTGACTCTGGTTCTGTACATTGCGATTCTCCTCGCATCGGTATTCTTCGATATATCTCCGATCCTGATGGTTGTTGTCGCTGCTGTCTGCGGACTGATCGTGAAGGGGAGGGCAAAGGCATGATTTTATATCTTCAATTGTTCTGGGAATTCTTTAAGACAGGATTGTTTGCGATCGGCGGCGGTATGGCGACAGTTCCCTTCCTGCGGGAGATTTCCGCAAGACGCGGCTGGTTCACTGCCTCGGATTTGGCAGACATGATTGCGGTCTCGGAGAGTACACCCGGCCCGATCGGCATTAACATGGCAACCTATGTCGGCTACACGACGGTTCACAGTCACCATGGTCCGGTCGCCGCCATCCTCGGAAGCATTATCGCAACGGTTGGCCTTGTAACACCTTCCGTGATCATCATCCTGATTATCGCGAAGTTCCTTGAAAAGTTCCGGGATAACCGCTATGTCAATGCTGCGATGTACGGCCTTCGGGCGGCGTCGGTCGCGCTGATCAGTGCGGCAGGCATCTCCATCGTCCTGATTTCGTTCTTCCGGGTGACGACGATCGATCAGCTGAAGTCGGCGGTGATTGACTATCGATGTTTTGTGCTGGCGGCTGTGATCCTGATCCTGACCCGATGGGTGCCGCAGACGAAGAAGCTGCACCCGGTGGTGTTTATCGCGATCTCGGCGGTGGCGGGGATTGTGTTCCATATGTCGGTGCCATTGTAAAGAGCTATTGATGCCGCGCCGGAAGGCGGGGATCTTCACTTTCTATACACGAATCCCCCGCATCGGCGGGGGATTCGTGGTTTGTGGCCTGGCAGCCTGTTCCATTCTTAATAACGTATCATTCTTAATAACACATCCGTCTTCAGTCTTAATAGCGCATCCATCTCAATAACGCATCAGCCGCTCCATCAGTTCCTGTGTGAACCAGGCAGCGTCTACGTCCTTCAGGACATACACATTCTGGGGTTTCTCGGTCTGGCTGTATGTATATGCTCCGTCACAGACGCAGGTCATGCCCCTGCAGGAGTCCTCGGTGCAGGAAACATGCATGACATGATGCTCGCCGGAGAACTTCTCTTCCTGCAGCAGATACAGGAACGGAACGGAGTCGTGCATGGCTACGGATCCTTTTCCCCGGTAGGCGGTCGAATCAAAGTAGAATTCCAGCATCCGGGCAAACTGCTGCTGAATCGGTCCGGCCTTCTTCAGCTTCAGAATCTCCTCCATCGTCAGCAGGCACTTCATCGTGACATCGAGTCCGCACATGACGATCGGGACGCCGGACTGAAAGACCATCTCGGCGGCTTCGGGGTCTGCCCAGATGTTGTACTCAGCCGTGGCGGTGATGTTTCCTTCTCTCGCGGAACCGCCCATCAGGACGATCTGATCAATCTTCTGCCGGATCTTTGGATAGGTGCCCAGCAGGAGGGCGATATTTGTCAGCGGACCGATCGGCACAAGCGTCATCTTTTCCTCGCCGGGCAGATCACGGATGGCCTGATACAGGAATGCTGCTCCCTGTGCGGAGGTCAGTGTCCTCGCGGGCTTGTCCGGGATCACATAGCCAAGGCCATGTTCACCGTGTACCCTGCCGACCGGGTGAGGCCTGCGGATCAGCGGGTGCTCTGCCCCGCGCACCACGCTTACCTCTTTCCCGCCGAGCAGTTCCGTCAGCCACAGCGCATTGTCCGTGACAATATCAATCGTCTGATTCCCGGCGACCGTGGAGATACCGCAGATCTTCAGCCTGTCTGTGGAGGCAAATGCGGCCGCGATGGCAATCGCGTCGTCGATTCCGGGATCTGTGTCAATCCAGATGTTTCTTCTCATATCTGTGTTTTCTCCTTCGGCTATTGCTGTCAGAAACGGCCGCCTCATATCCGGCGGCCGTCATGATAATTCCTGTCTGTACCTGCCTCCTTAGGAGGCGGAAATACGATAAAGAGCTCTTCCTGTCCTTCTTGATCTGACCACTCAGAAGCTTTCTCTTTCCTTTACTCGAACTTCACCGATGCCTTCTCGGCGATCTCGCCGGCAGCCTGCTCAAACTTCGACATGGATTCTGCCTGGTTCTGCTCGTAGATCTTTCTCCACTGATCAATGGAGGCATCTGCTTCTTCCGCTTCGTCTTCCGCTTCAGCAGCTTCTTCTGCGGTCTCTTCCACAGCATCCGCTGCTTCGTCTGCTGCTTCTTCCAATTCCTCAGCGGCTTCTTCCGCTGCCTCTTTCACCACTTCAGCAGCTTCTTCATAAGCTTCTGTGGCTTCTTCTTCGATCTCCTGCGCGGCATATTCCGCGGCTTCTTTTGACGCTGCGCCAAAGTCCTCTTCCGAAGCTTCTTCTGCCTGCGCCTCTTCTGCCTCTGCGGCTTCCTCTTCCGGCGCCGGCTCGTATCTGCCCTTCTCCTCCTCGATGTCCTGTCCGGTCTCTTCCAGCGCTTCTGCCTTCCCGGTCAGTTCCTGCACAGCCGCCTCAAGGAGTGTGGTGATATCGCCCAGCACGGTGTGAAGCTTGGTCTTGATCTCACCAACCTTGCCCTGCTGATCTGCCAGTGTCTGGAGATGCTCTTCGTCTCTCTCCTTCGCTCTCTGATCTGCCTTGTTTCTCAGATCCGCCGCGTATTCCTCCGCGTTCAAAAGTGTCTCGGCAATCGTATCATTGTCCCGGCGAAGCAGATCCCTCTCCTGTGTCAGCTCTTCGATCTTCTCGTTCAGCTTCTGTATGTCTTCATCATACTTCGCACGAAGCGCGTCAAGCTGGCCTCTCAGAGAATCCTGTGCTTCCTTGCTCTCCTTCTGCAGGTCCTGGATCTTCTGATTGCTCTCGCTTTCCAGGCTGGAAACATAGTTTGATACGGCAAGCTTATTGTAGCCAAAAAGGCCGGATTTCAGATTTGACAGATCCATAGTGTACTCCTTTCCACAACACATACCGCGAAGGTTTCATTACGTGCAGTATAGCACACATTTCACAGTAATTCTGCCTCCTCCGGCTGAAATCTTTCACAGCGCCACAGGCTGCTTTTCCGGCTCACAGATCGGCAAAGAACATCTCGTAGTAATCGTCCTCGCCCGACAGAAGCGGAGAATTCTCTCCGCCGCCGTTGGTACTCCGGCGCATCGCCGCATAAGCCTCTTCTGCCTCCTGGATCAGGTCCATCTCATAGACCGGATACCCCAGCTGCCTGCATACCAGGCAAAATGCGCTGAGCGGATTCTCCTTTGTGCGTGTTTCCAGCAGCATCTGCCGGATCTTAGGATCTTTCCGCGCTTTCCGTTTCAGTTCATCCAGCATCTCCCCAAGGTTCATGTGGTACTCCATTCCGCCGCGTCAGCCGGCTTACTTTAACTTGACTGCCCTGGCTTTCTTATTGTTGATCACTATAATGTCCTGTTTTCCGGTAAAGGAGGAATAGTCCAGCTCGCCAATGCTGAAAATCTGCTTCCCGCCGGCGTCAAGTACCTGGCGGTACTTGTCATAAACGCTGTCGAAATCGTCAATGCTCGCCGCTTTTCCATTCACATAAAACTGGGATTCTGCGTCTTCCTCCTCCGGATAGATCCCTTTGAGCAATTCAACCAGTTTTGTCCCCTGCAGTTCATAGAGAGCCTGGAGACAGCCGTCATCATTCGGATACGTTGCTTCCAGCTGCAGGATATTAAACCTCGTCCAGAGAAGCATGCAGAAGCCATACTTCCGTGTGCTCGACACACTGAACTCTCCGGCGTATACCGCGGTATCTTTTTTTCCTGCATACACCTGAACGGTCACTTCTTTTTTCTCTACCTGGATAAGAATCAGATCATCGATCTTGTCCTTGTTCATGTCGAACACACCGAACGCTTCCGGCACATTTCCATAGGTTTTATATCCCTTTTTTCCGGTCAGAATGTTTTCAAATGCCATAAGGCGCTTGTCTTTTCCGGTAATCGTACAGGTCAGCGTCTTCTTGCCGACTTTCACCTTCACCTTCGCTGTACCGGCTTTCTTAACAGTCACTTCATACTTATATTTCGACTGCCTCTTCAGCGCGAGCACGTTCTTATTGGTGACAGACCACTTTACCTTGCCTTTGGCTTTCTTCACAGTTAAAGTCAGCGATTCGCCGACGCAAAGCGTGGCCTTTTTCTTATTCAGCTTCGCAGCCTGTGCAGATACTGACAGAACCATCGTCAGCAGCATAAGTACAAGCAGACACCGCAGTACACTGATACGTCTTTTCATTCTGGTCAACTCCTTTCTCATACCTGGTTCGTTGCTACCTTCAGACGACAATAATGCTTTCTTCTCAATAATTCTCCGCGTGAACCTCGAAGTAGCTCTGCGGGTGGTCGCAGACCGGACAGACCTCCGGAGCCTTCGTTCCGACGATGATGTGTCCGCAGTTTCTGCACTCCCACACCTTCACTTCGCTCTTCTCGAAGACGGCTTTCGTCTCTACATTGTGCAGCAGGGCACGGTAGCGCTCCTCGTGATGCTTCTCGATCTGCGCAACGGCACGGAACTTCTCAGCCAGATCATGGAAGCCTTCCTCATCGGCGGTCTTCGCGAATCCGTCATACATATCCGTCCATTCATAGTTCTCGCCCGCGGCTGCGGCTTCAAGATTCTGCGCGGTGTCTCCGATGCCGCCCAACTCCTTGAACCACATCTTGGCATGTTCCTTCTCGTTGTCCGCAGTCTTCAGAAACAGCGCGGCAATCTGCTCATAGCCTTCCTTCTTCGCCTTGGACGCGAAGTAGGTGTACTTGTTGCGTGCCTGTGACTCTCCCGCAAATGCGGTCTCCAGGTTCTTCAGTGTCTTAGTTCCTGCATAACGATTTCCTGCTTCTGACATCTCCCGGTCCTCCTGTGTTTGTATCATTGTTTCTTTGTTTTGGATATGGATTCCATTGGAACTTTCCAACTCTGAATTCCATTGTATCGATCATCACTTTTGTTCGTCAAGCAAAATGCACCCGTGTGAAAAACTCTCCCCAAATTCATTTCTACATGATGACACAGAGCCTTGAGATATGGTATATTTCAGATGGAATCCTTCTGTTCGAACAACTTTTAATGAAACAGAATCGAAAGAATCAGTTATGTCATTTTTACTAAGGGGGAAAGTCTATGAACATGAAAGAAGAAAGAAGTTTACGTCAGAGCATATGGAAGATCTTTGCTCTGTCCGTCCTGATGGTCCTTGCGACCTGTCTTCTCACACCGGCTAAAGCATATGCGGCTCCCGTCGATCTGGGCACAGTCAAGATGAATCCGAACACAACCAAGCAGCTGACTGTAAAGGCATCCGGGGAAGCCGGGATCGCCTGGACCACTTCCAACACGAGCGTATGTGTGAACGTCAACCAAAGCGGTCTGATCCAGTCTCTTGCCAACGGCGGCAGCTGCTACATCTATGCGAAGGTCAATGGCGGCAAGACCTACAGATGGAAGATCAAAGTCTATCAGCTGAAGATGAAGACAAAGAGTCTTACCCTCATGGAGCGCCGCGGAACAAAGACGCTGAAGCTCAGCCCCAAGTCTGCGCAGAAAAAAGCAACCTGGCAGACCAGCAACCGCCAGGTTGCTACCGTGAGCAGCAGCGGTGTTGTCACCCCGCATAAAGAGGGCAATGCCCTGATTACGGCAACCTGGAATGGTGTTTCTGTCTCTGCCAGCGTTCAGGTTCTGAAAGCAAGCGCGTCGAATAATACCAAGTATTATCCTGCGAAGCAAAACAAACAGACCGTCGTCCTGATCGGATCTACGCTGTTTGATCACTGGACAACAGTTTTCAAAGATTTCGGCTCCACTCCGGTCATCAACAATGCTTATCACAAGGCGACCATAAAGGAAGTCAGCAAGTATTATACGAAGCTTATCACCGCCTATAAGCCGAAGGCGGTTGTAATCTGCCTTGGTTCGGATGAACTGCACGATGCCTGGAGTACGGAAGGAACGGAAGAGAACTGCGTCAAACAGATGCAGGATCTGATCACCAAAATCCACAAGCACAAGAATTCAAAGAAGGCGAAGATCTTTTTCGTTTCAATTCCGCTGTATCCGGAAAGAAGTGAGCTGCTGGGAGCCAAGATCATGGATTACAACAATGACATGAAGGCTTTCTGTGCGAAGAACAAAAAGTACCTGACTTTCCTGAATCTGCAGGGTGCCCTGATGAAGGGAAAGAAACCGAATGCCTCCTTCTTCAGCGGTAAGCATGAAAGAACAAACCTGTATCTTACGAAAGAAGGCTATAACGTCGCGAAGAAGGTGATTGTGAAGAAGGTGCGGAAAGCCGCCAAAAAGAAATAAGACCTGAAGAAATAAGAAATGAATATCTCCCGGAATCCGGCTCTTCTGCCTGATTCCGGGAGTTTCTTTTTGCCGTTCCGAATGGCTTCCCGTTCCGGGAAAGACTTGGTCCTTCCGGGTTGAGTCTTGCTTACCCTCTGAGCGCCTGCTTCAGAAGTGCTGCCGCTTCGCGCACGATATAATGCGGCTTCATGAGCACTTCACTCTCGCCGGCGATGCCGTACACGTCTTCGTAGCCCAGCTTCCTTGCCAGCTTCAGCGCACGGTAGAGATGGAAATCGTTGGAGAGGATCCCGCAGGGTTTTTTCGCGCAGCCACACAGCCGGTCAGAGAACACCAGGTTTTCCCGGGTTGACGTTGACTTGTCTTCCAGGATCAGTCTGTTTTCATCAACGCCTGCCTTCGTCAGCTCATTCCACATACACTGTGCTTCACTGATCTCTTCCCCTCTTCCCTGTCCGCCGGAAAGAATCAGCGTAAGATCCGGGTTCTGCTGTGCCGTCTCCAACGCCTTGTCGATCCTCTGGGCCAGAGCGAGAGAAGGATTCTTTCCCCTCACCTGCGCACCCAGAACGATCACGTATTCAAGGCGGTCCGGCGTGGAGGGGTGCATGCCGCTGATGACCTGTATGCTGAAGATTCCGATCAGCACAAAGACAGCTGCCAGGCCGGCGAGAATCAGCCGGCTGGTCCACAGCGCCGCAGGCCGCTGTCCGCAGCGGCGCAGCAGCGCGGCCAGAAGAAACCCGGCTCCGGCCACCAGCCAGAACCAGCCAAAGTTCACCATGATTCCTGCGCGAATCACAAGAAGTACGTAATACAGTACGCAGATGATTCCCAGGACTGAGCAGAACACTGCCATTCCCTTACTCCTCTTCAGCGCAGATTCCGATTCCCGCGCACACCATTTATTCCATCATCAAAATATGTTACATCTGTGCTTAACACAAATGTAACATACCTGTAAATGTAACGCAATTTTATTTTTTCTGCTGCTTTTTCTGCTGCATCTGCTTCTTCTGTTTTTTCTTTTTTCTCCTCCTGCGGATCAGGAGAATCAGTACGATCAGAATTGCTGCGGTGATACCGCATACGAGGGCAATCCTTCCGCGCATGTCCTTGTTCTGCCGAAGAGATTCATAGTAAGCGAAGGAGCCTCCGTTCTCAAGCGGAAAGACGATATAGCTGCCGTCCTTCGTATAGGCGGACTCCTGCAGGGTCCCGTCCTGCGAGAAGGTGAACAGCCTTCCGCCGCCTGCCGCCTTCACGCGCACAGTGAGCACTTTGTCGTAATCATTGACAGACAGCGTCTTTGCATCCAGGAGCGGCCCGGTGAGCTGGTCAGTGATGATTCTCTTCAGCTCCTGCCGTGCGCGGGTGATCCTGCCTGCGGTCTCTTCCGCTTCCGTGTCCTCCTGATCAAGATCCGCTTCGGTTTCATTTCCGCCATGGATCTTATCTCCGATTATGTCAGCGATGGATTCCGTGGAAACCGGACTGGTCTGGGGAACAAAATCGGTCACCTTCAGCTTCTGGCCTTCATAGAAGGTGCCCTCCACCAGATACTGCGGGACATCTCCCCTGTCGGCAAGCGTTGTAGTCGGACGGTGATAAGATCCCTCCACCGTCTGGCTTGAGAAGATGTGTTCCTGATCAAACTCGTCCCATTGCCAGTAATCATCGCCCCGGTTCGGTACCTCGGGGAGCGACTCCAGCCCTCCGCCAAAGGGAACACTGATCTCTTTGTAGACCTCCCCCTCCACAACGAAGGTCACCGTGCATGTATTTCCGGCGTAGATACGCTCGGCCCCGTCTTCTGCTGACGTGCTGTTTTCCGCCTCGTAGGAAGCAGCCTGCACCGGACCACCTTCGATCGGTCTGGCAGCCGCGGCATAGCCGACGTTGTCGATGCCGCCGATCCCGAAATCCACATACCGGCAGCTGTCCACCTTGCCGTCTGCCATTCCCGCGACAGCGCCAAGATGCTCTGCCGTACTGTCAATATAGCAGTAGGCGATGCAGTTGCTGATGTCTGTTCCCTGTCCGGCGATTCCTCCTGTGCAGGCACCTCCTGTCAGCAGGCTTCCTGCGCAGCAGTCCGTAATCGTCCCGAGAGATTTGCCACTGATCCCGCCACAGAAGCCACCCTCCTGCACGGTGACCGCGCCTGTGTTCGCGCTGTCCGTAACGATTCCGAATTCCATATATCCGGCAATGCCGCCGGCGGTCTCCTTCTTCGCCGTCACCGGGCCGCGGTTGTAGCAGCCCCGCACCGCGGCGAAGATCGTATACTTCGCGTTCTTCAGCAGGTATTCGGAAACGTCCAGGACGCCTTCCTTGTCGATTTTGCTCTCAAAGCCAATGCACCCGGTGATGCCGCCTGTATTGGTGTCTCCGTTTACGTCTCCCAGATTCCTGCAGTTCTGCGCGGAAGAGGAGTCGCTCCTGTACGGATTCTGACGGGAAACGTCCGTCTGCTCATACTGATCATCCAGTGATATGTCCTGCGTCAGGCTGAAGAAGGTTTCGATGATCTGATCCAGCTGGTCCGTGATCGCATCGATATCTTTCGATGCTTTCCGTGTGAGCGCGCCTGCATCATCCGCGAGCGGTGTGATGGACGCGGCCAGATTCGCGAAGCTCTGGTAGAAGGCCGATGTATCCGGTGCCGTGATCTCCAGTTCTCTCAACACCTGCGCAGCGTTGGAAAGGGATGCCGGGTCCAGGAGCGCGGCGCCGTCTGTGAGAACCGCATTCAGCAAAGACCGCAGCTGCGCGGTGTCTGGAAGATCCGTATTGACGCTGACCTGAACGTCCTTGTCTTTCGTCCGGTCAATGACACTGGTGTCCCCGACCTGCAGATTCCGTTCCGCGTCCAGACTGACGTCCAGTACGCCTTCTCCGGTATCCTGCGCGTTCTGTGTGTCTGTGCTGCCATCCTCGATGATCCCAGCCTCACCACTGTCAGCGCTGTCCATGAACAAGGCGGTCTCTCCGCCGTCCTCCATGCCTGCGCCAGTCAGGACACTCTCCTGCGGGACAACATCTGCCGCGTCTTCCTCTGGGAGAATCCCGCCGTCACCTTCCTCCTCATAGACTGCGTCATCCCAGCCTGTATCCGCTGAATCATCCCAGCCGGCAGATGCTGTGTCGTCATACCCCGCGTCTGATACATCGTCCCAGCCTGCAGATGCCGTATCGTCCCAGCCGGTATCCGCTGCATCGTCCCAACCTGCATCTACTGTGTCATCGCTGCCGGCAGAAGCATCTTCAATGATTCCGTCGCCGAGGTCTCCTTCTTCCGGCAGCGCTCCGTCACCCTGTGCTGTCAGGGCACCGGGATCAGCGTCGGACACGGCGGCACTGCTCTGTCTGCCGGATCCGCCCGGAACCTGCACGGGAAGGATGCCGCCCTGTCTGGTATTCTTCTCCCTGCTGTTCAGATATTCATCCAGCTTCTTCCACCAGTCTTTTTCCTTTGCGTCCAGGACAGAAGAAAGCTCTGACTTCGTATCAGACTTGACCGTCACATAGACCGGCAGGCGGAAGAAATCCGTTGTGGAGATGATCTGCGCAAGCTCCGCCAGCGCAGACTGCATCTTCTCCGCAGACTTCTCATCAAATGCGGCTGAGAGATGTCCCATCGCTTCGGTTATAGCCGCGGAAACCTTCTCAACGTCAACCCCGATCTCATCGGTGACACCCTGCAGGTCACGGATCGTATCCGCCGCGTATCCGGATGCCGTGTGCACATCGTCCCGGATCGAATCGGCAGAGCCGGCCGTATCCTCGGCAAGCGCGTCGATGAGCTCATTGAGCCTGATCAGTTCCGCCTTCAGCTCCTGTATCTGGCTTTTGGAGTATTCCCAGATGCTCTCCGGCTCCAGCTGTCCCAGAACGCCTCCGACATCCTTGCGCCCGTACACCGCGCCTTCATTGGTGCAGTCCACAGTGTATCCGGAGGCACGCCCGACGATACCGCCGACATTGTATCCGGTGTGCGCGTAGCCAACGGTTCCGCTGCCGCGGCACCCGCTGATCAGCCCCTCCGAATAGCCGGCGATTCCGCCGATATCCATGATATCGACAAAGTCTTCCTCCTTCACGGAAGAGACATCAAAGGAAGAAAGATTCGTGAGATTGGCCGTCAGGCTGGTCTTGGTCTCCTCGTCTGTCTCAATATACTCCGTGTTAACCTCGCCCTGGTTTGCGCAGCTCAGAATGCTCCCGCTGTTTCTGCCCGCGATTCCGCCGGCCCTGTGCTGCGCGACGACCTTGCCCTCGAACAGGCAGCCGCAGATTGTACCGCTCTCTTCATTGACGCCGGCGATTCCGCCGCCGTCTTCCTTCGCGCGGACAGTCCCCTTAAAGCTGCAGTTCTGGATGGTTCCCGCATTGCTTCCAACGATTCCGCCCACTTCCAGCGCGCTTCCGCCCGGCTCGAGCCAGCCCTCCGCATGCAGGTTCCGGATCACCGCGTCCTTCCCGGTATAGCGGAACAGACCCTGGTCAGAACCGTCCGCGCGAATCCCGATTCCCCGGATTGTATGACCCTGTCCGTCAAAGATTCCCGAGAAAAATGGAATCGGTGTGAATTTTCTTCCTGCCATGCTGATGTCCGCTGTCAGGACAACCTCAAGATGGGCCGAGTTCACATCGACCGCACATCGCTTCGCGAGCTCGTCCAGATCCCGTGCCTCGGAGATCACAACACGCTCCCGCGGCTCCATCGATTCTGTTTCCGTTTCTATGGTGATTTCAGACTCCGGCAGAATCTTCTCTATGGGAGCCGTCTCCGGCCGAGTCTCTTCTGCAGAAACCGTCCCAGGCAGAATCTCCTCCGCAGGAACCGCCCCCGGCAGAATGGTCTGAAGAACCAGAGAGACAGCTGCAATCCGGCAGATCGCCGCTCTAACACGCATTTTCTGATGATGTCTCATGCCTGATCCTCCTTTCCTTCTTCTTCAGATGCCGCGTTCTCCGGCACAGGCTTTTCTGTCTCCTCCGGCAGCGCGGCACGCACACCGTCCGCCGGCTTTTCTGTCTCCTCCGGCAGCGCGGCACGCACACCGTCCGCGGGCTTTTCTGTCTCCTCCTCGTCTGCCGCGGGCAGGCGCAGCGTAAACGAAGTCTTGTCGATCAATCTGTCCAGAAGCAGGATAAACTGCGGCAGGACCGTCATCACCAGAAGCACGGAGACTGCCGCGCCACGCCCGACGGCCAGACCGATGTGGCTGACATACACGTCACTGACACGGAAGCCGATCATGAATCCGGCCATCGTCAGGATCGACCCGGATGTGATTACCGTCGCGAAGCCCTCGTCCACAGCGGCGATCATCGCCTCACGCTTTCCCTTTCCCTTCTTCAGGGACTGATATCGGTTCATGATCACGATCGCGTAGTCGATGGTCGCGCCCATCTGGATCGCCGACACAATCATGTCCGTGACAAAGGAAGCGACCAGTCCCTGGAAGTACGGGAAGGTAAAGTTGATCCAGATGCTTCCCTGAATGACGAAGGCAAGCAGCGCGGCGCCGATGGTTGTGCGGAAGGTGAACAGCAGGATCACGAAGATAAATGTAATCGTCAGCAGAGCGATCTTTTTGGAATCGCCCGTGTAGGAGTCCTTCAGGTCCTTCGCGCTGGTAATCTCGCCGACGACCAGCACATTGCCTTCTCCGTAATACTTCTCCGCTTCCTTCCGGATCGCTTCCGTCAAAGCCAGGCTCTCTTCACCCTCCACCGGCACATTTGCGCTGAAAATCAGACGGTTGTAATTCTCCCCGCGAAGCTGCATGGTGCCCCTGTGCAGCTGGGCACGAAGATCCTGGATCGTGGCCATCTTCTCTTCGTCCAGATTGACCATGCCCTGATCGATCTTCTCGAACAGGTACTCAAACATGTCAAGCAGAATCACCCGGTACTCGTCCGCGTTGCCGAAGAATACCTGGTATTCCTCATTCTTGATGCCGTAGCCTTCATACAGAAGCAGCGCGGTCTCATAGTCAATGTCCAGAAGTTCAGCGAATTCCTGCGGCGAGAGGGGATCCGTCAGGACATGCCCGTCTCCGACCTCGATGTTCGCAAGGCCGGTCGCGCTCCTGATTTTGTCCATCCCGGCTACCGTGTTCAGGATCGACTTCTCACTCTCGTACGCGCCTGAAGGAACGATCACTGCAATCAGGGTAGAATCTTCAAAGGTATCCCGGATTTTGTGCATTGCCTCGCGGCTCTGGGAATAGACGATCTCCGTGATGGACGTATCGGAAAAGGCATATTTTGTCTGCCTGGAGTAATAGATGGTAAACGGCAGGATGATCAGGAAGATCCAGACAAAGCAGCACTTCGACTTCGTCAGGAATTTTCCCCATGGCCGGATGCTCGGAATCAGGTTCCTGTGCGCCGTCTTCTTCAGTGGCTTCGGGAACAGCATGATCAGGCCGGGCATCAGCAGAAACACCGTGATCAGGCTGCAGATGATTCCCTTTGTCAGGACAACACCCATGTCATAGCCCAGCCTGAACTGCATCATAGTCAGAGCGATCAGGCCTGAAATCGTGGTCAGGGAAGAAGATGAAATCTCGAGAATCGCCTTTGAAAGCGCCTCGATCAGCGCAGCCTTGACATTGGGATTCTTCTCCACTTCATCCTGGTAGCGGTGAATGAAGATGATCGCGTAATCAATCGCCAGGACCAGCTGCAGGATCACCGCGATCGAATTGGTGATGGAGGAGATCTCGCCGAGCCAGTAGTTCGTTCCCATGTTCATGAGCGCCGCAACAGCGAAGACGATCCCGAAGATCACCACCTCGAAATAGCTTCGGGACGTAAAGAGCAGCACGGCGATGATAACAATCGCGGCGATTGCCAGAACACCTACCATTTCCTTCGCGAGTTCGGCCGAGAAATCATAGCCGATCTGGGAGGAGATATAGGTATCATACTCCTTCAGGCGATCCTTGATATGGTCCATTTCCGCCACAATCTCAGGATCATCCTCCTCTCCGTCGAATGAGATGGAAAGCAGCGCCGACGAGTCAGTGAAATGCGTCGGTGAATCATCAAAATCAACGGCTGCCACATGTGTATAGCCGCTGATCTCATCCGCCAGTTTCTGCGCGATCGGACAGGTGATGTTGGAGATCATCACGTCCGCCGTACCGTACGTCGTGAACTCGTTCTCCATGATCGTAAGGCCTCTGCGTGTCTGTGTCGTGTCCGGCAGGAAGGCGGTCAGGTCATCGTTCACCTTCACCCTTCCGATGGATAGAACGCAGTACACACAGACGATCGCGAACACGGCAAGGATCGCAAAACGGGCGTTAACAATGCCGGTCGCGATCAGCTTCATCACGTCCGGCTTTGTTTCCCTGATATTCTTCTGTTTCAGCGAGGGCATGTCTCTTTCTCCTGGTTCTTCTGAAATGATGAACAGCACCAACGCTCAGAACGCCTTCTTCGCTGTGGTGCTGATGAAATCAAGTATACTCCGTTGCTCCCGCATGTCAAGCCTTTGCGGGAGCCGGAAAGATTCCAGAACGTGACCAGTCTTTATGAATCACACGACACTGTAGCCGCCCGTGTGGCTGCCGTCGCTCTTCTTCTGTCCGTATGTCTTATAGTGCTCCATGGCAACTTCCATCTGCTCATCCGTCAGGACATTC
>CACZJF010000027.1:0-2939 GCA_902781455.1 uncultured Lachnospiraceae bacterium
GCCTTCGCTCCCTGCAGGAACCTTCGCCGCAGCCTGGTTCATCTGGTCGAGCGAGCTCATGCCAAGCTGCTCCTTCATAAGGCGTTCCTCCCCGCCGAATTCGCTTTCAAACCAGCGCATCGCGCCGCCTCCGCCGGTCGTTCCGCCCTGAAGCAGCCATCTGCCCGGCACGACATGGTATCCCAGAATCAGCCGGGGATCCGCATGGTACTGATCCATGCAGATGCTCATGCCTCCGGCCTGTCCGCCCTGTTCCTGGGTCTCTCCCGGCTCAGACACACCGACGCCCAGTGTACCGCAGCAGGCATCCAGCCCGCCCGCCACAACAGGGGTTCCTTCCAGAAGACCGCACTGCGCGGCAGCCTGTGCCGTCACGTGTCCGACAACCGCGTCACACGCCGTGATCTCCGGCAGGAAGCGTTCCGGTATGCCCAGCTCTCCGGCCATCTCCAGATTCCAGCAGCCCCTGCGCATGTCAAAGCAGTGCCAGCCATAGCCCTGTGAAAGATCCTGCGTCACCGCACCGGTCAGCCGGTAGACGATGAAGCCGTTGCACTGGAGAATCTTGTCGATCCTGCCGTACAGCTCCGGCATGGTTCTTTCATACCAGAGAACCTTCGGCGTGGTATACATCGGCTGCAGCGGATTGCCGTCAACCTCGAAGATCCGCTCCGCGCCGATCTTCGCTGTCATTTCCTGGCAGATGTCATTGGAGCGTGTATCCATCCAGATCGGGGTGGGGCACAGGACCTTACCTTCCTTGTCCACCGCCACCGCAGACCAGCTCTGGCCGTCCACGCCGACGCCGACAATCTCTTCCGGCGAAACATCCGGGCTGTCCATCAGCCTGCGGATGGCTTTCGAGACGCCTTCCCACCAGTCGTCCGGGTTCTGTTCCGCCCAGCCGGTGTGCGGATAGTACACCGGATAATCCTCGGTTACGGACGCGGCCACATGGCCATCCTTGTCAAATACAGCCACCTTGCATGCGCTGGTACCGATATCGATTCCAAGCAGTAACTCTCTCATAACTGTGATCTCCTGATCCCGCTCAGCTTCGCGGCTGAAATACCTTTACCGGGAAGGACGCGCCGACGATCTGTCTGGCTTCGTCCAGGCTGCCGATCCCGCCTCTTCCCCACATCTGCACGATGATATTGCCGATCGCGGAAGCTTCCGTGGGACCGGCATATACCGTCTTCCCCAGCGCGTCGGCCGTGAGCTGGTTCAGGTATTCTGCCTGTGAGCCTCCGCCCACAACCTGCACAACCGGATACTGTTTCCCGTTCAGCGTCTCCAGTTCCTTCGCCGTCTGCGCGTAGCAAGCGGCCAGGCTCCGGTAGACCACCGAAGCTATCTCGCCCAGCGTCTGCGGTACTTTCAGGCCATGTGCCTCGCACCATGTCCGGATGCTCTCACACATGCTGTCCGGAGACAGAAAGCAATTGTCCTGCACGTCCACCAGCGACGGGAAGTCTTTGCTTTCCTCCGCCATGCGGCAGATCTCATCAAAGCTGTACCGGTCGCCGTACTCGTGCCGTACGGACTGAATCATCCACAGACCCATGATGTTCTTGTGGTAGCAGATTCCTCCGTCCGCGCTTCCCTCATTGGTCAGATTCGCCTTCCGGCTCTCTTCACTGCAGTCCGGCTTCTCCCGGCGCACACCCATCAAAGACCATGTGCCGGAGCTGATGTAGATGCTCTCACTCTCTACCTTCGGCAGGGCTGCCACCGCGCAGGCCGTATCATGGGTACCCGGCAGATAGACGTCCAGGGAATACCCGGCCTTTTTCGCCCAGTGCTCTGCCAGCTTCCCGACATAGGTTCCGGGAAAACTGACCGGGCCGAAGAGTTTCTCCGGAAGGCCCAGAGAACGGATCAGATCAAAGTCCCAGTCCTTTTTCTCCGGATCCAGCAGCTGCGTCGTGGAAGCCTCTGTGTACTCCCATTTCTTCACGCCGGTCAGAAGGTAGTTCAGATAGTCCGGCGTCAGAAGCATACACTGCGCCGCTTCCAGGTGCTCGGGGCTTCGTTCCCGCACGGACATCAGCTGGTAGATCGTGTTGTAATCCGCCTTGAGCGTTCCCGTCCTGCGGTACAGTTCCTCCGGAGCAATGATCTTCTCGACCACACGGTCCATGCCGTCGGTCCTGTGATCCCGGTACCCGTAGCATTCTCCCACCGGGTTTCCGGCTTCATCCAGGAAGACATAGTCCACGCCCCAGGTATCGACACCCAGGCTGACCGGAATCTTGCCGGCCTCCGCGCACAGCCGCAGGCCTTCCACGATATTTTCCGCGATCCTCTGATAATCCCAGCACAGGGCATCGCCGCGCTTCTCCATCCGGTTGTCGAAGCGGTGGATGGTTTCCAGCGTCAGCTGCCCATCCTCCAGCGCGCCCAGGATCAGACGGCCGCCCGAGGCCCCGATGTCTGCCGCCGCATAGTATGTCTTCATGTATGCCTTCCTCTCACAGCAGTCCGCCCGAAGTGTTCTGATTCTTCCCGAAACAATGCTTCCTGGAAGAACACTGCGGGCAGGCTGCTACGCTTTGCGATTCAAACAGATATACACATTATCTCACGGTCCTGTACAGCGGTCCGTATGCCTGGCAGGCACGGTAATCCTGTCCTTCCTTGTCCATGCCGAATGCATTCCATGCCGCCGGACGGAAGATGTCTTCCTCTGGCACATTGTGCATGCAGACCGGAATCCGAAGGATCGAGCACAGGGAGATCAGGTCCGCGCCGATGTGGCCGTAGCTGATCGCGCCGTGGTTCGCGCCCCAGTTGTTCATGACGTCATACGCCGACTTGAACGCGTTCTTGCTCTTGTCCACCCTCGGGGCGAACCAGGTGCAGGGCCAGGTATAGTCGGTTCTCTTCCAGATGATATCGGAGATCTCATCCGGCAGCGCGACCGTCCAGCCTTCCAC
>CACZJF010000027.1:2993-25407 GCA_902781455.1 uncultured Lachnospiraceae bacterium
TCATCGCGCAGCTCTCCGCAGGCATCCAGGCAGCATGCGCCGGAATTGATCAGGTGAATGAACCCGTCTGCTTCCTTCGCCTTGCCTTCCAGCTCGTATCCGGTTGCCCGCTTCACGGACTCACCGTTCCAGCAGGTTCTCACGTCCGCGAACATCTGTGGACGGTTGGTCAGAAGCTTCATGAACAGCATGCCCAGTCCGTTCAGCACGTCATTCTCCGTTGCCAGGATGTACGGCTCTCTTGCGCCTTCCCAGTCAAATGACGTATTGAGGAGTGCCTCGGCGTAGTCGCCGTTCGGATAGAAGTCGGTCCACTGACGCTGTCCCTGGAAACCGCCGGCGATGGCATTGTGGCCGACCGCCTCTTCCTCGCAGCCCTTGGGCAGGTTCGGATTGCCGTTGAACAGATCCTTGATGATGCACGCCATCTTGACGACGAACTCCCAGTCCTTCTCCTTCTGCTCCGGGCTCTTGCGGATGAAGTCCGGATTCTTGTCCAGGCCTTCCTTGCAGTACTTCTTCGTCCACTCCATGGCCTTCTGGAAGTCTTCTTCGCAGTAGATCTTCTCTTCCATGCGGCGGATCAGTTCGACCTCGTCGATGGATTCCACTCTCATGCCCAGATAATCCTCGATGAACGTGGAGTCGATGATGGAGCCGCCGATTCCCATGGTCACGGAACCGATCTGCAGATAAGACTTGTCACGCATGGTCGCCGCGGCGATGGCTGCTCTTCCGAAGCGCAGAAGCTTTTCCTTCACATCCTCCGGAATGGACGTATCGTCTGCCTCGCAGACATCATGTCCGTAGATGCCGAATGCAGGAAGTCCCTTCTGTGCATGGGTGGCCAGCACAGATGCCAGGTAGACCGCACCGGGACGCTCTGTTCCGTTGAATCCCCACACACCCTTAATCGTGAGCGGGTTCATATCCATCGTCTCCGCGCCATAGCACCAGCACGGCGTGACGGTCAGCGTGATTGCGACGCCTTCCTTCTTGAACTTTGCCTCGCAGGCTGCCGCTTCCGCAACTCTGCCGATGGTGGTATCCGCGATCACGACCTTCACCGGATCACCGTTGACATACTTCAGGTTCTGCTCGAACAGCGCTGCTGCCGACTTCGCCATGTTCATGGTCTGCTCTTCCAGGGATCCTCTGACGTCCAGAGCACCGCGCCGTCCGTCGATCGTCGGGCGGATGCCAATCACCGGAAACTCACCGATATATCTGTTCTTGCTCATATTTTCTCCTCTCACTTGGTGATCATTCTTCTGTCTGCTCTCCAGTTGATTCTTCTATTCGCTCTCAGCGGATTCTTCAATCCGTTACAACACCCTTCTGCAGCATGATATTCGCATACAGTGCGGATTCTCCGGTCGCGATGATCGCATAGGACTTCTTTGTCTCCTCGTAGAACGCGAAGCGCTCGATCGTCCCGATCGCCTTCTCCCCGCGCTCGTCATGTTTTTTGACGATCTCCTTGTATGTATCCCAGATCGGTGTCTCCACGGGATCTCCGGGCATGACTTCCATCAGGCTTACCGGGTGCTCCACATAGGTATCCAACGGGAATACCTGAAGGATCGCGTCCAGAATCTCCGGCACGCCGTGCCCGTCCATCCGGATGACAATCGCGTCCTTTCCCATGGATTCCGCCGGGAAGTTTCCATCCCCGATCACCAGGCGGTCGCTGTGTCCCATCTCAGCCAGAACCATCAGAAGCTCCGGTGAAAGAATCTTCGGAATTCCTTTTAACATGCTCTCTTGCTCCTTTCTCTTGTGTCTATGTCTCTACAGGATGCTTCCATTCTTCCTTCTTACGCGTCCGGGCAGTCGACGATCTTTCCGTCTTCGTCCCACAGATCATGCCAGTCATTCGCGCCCGGCCACAGGAAGACCTGTCCCTTGACCAGACGATTGTCCTTCTCGAGGGTGGAGATGATCTGCATCTCCTCATCGGTCAGCGGATCCGATACGGTCGCGGCGAGATTGCTGGTGTACTCCGCCTCATGCACCGAGAACGGAATCGGGATCTGTCCTCTTCTCACTGCCCACTTCAGGCAGATAATCGCCGGATGGACACCTCTCTTCTTCGCGATCTCCACGATCTCAGGCACCTTCATGTCCGCGATGTCGGTGGCGACGATATCTCTCTCCGGTCTCTGCGGAGATCCGAGCGGCATGAATCCGATCGGCTGAATGTCGTGTGCCACGAGCCAGTCGAAGAGCTCCTGCTGCTGGAAGCACGGATGAAGCTCCATCTCGCAGGCAGCCGGCTTGATCTCAAACTTGTCATAAACCGCTTCCAGCTTCGGAATAGTCATGTTCGAGATACCGATGTTGCGGATCAGGCCCTCTCTGACCAGTGCTTCACACTGCCGGTAGGTATCCATGAATTCTGCAACGGAGAACGGCTTGGAATCGGGATTGCGGGAATCCACGTCGCATCCCGGTGCGTGATAGTTCGGGAACGGCCAGTGGATAAAATACATATCCGCGTAGTCACACTGAAGATCCTTGATGCTCTTCTTCAGCGCCTTCGCGACTTCCCGGTGCTGGTCATTCCAGACCTTGGTCATGATGAAGAGATCCTTTCTCTCGACCACGCCCTCTTTGAAAGCCTGGGCAAACACTTCACCGATCTGATCCTCATTCTGGTAGCAGGACGCGCAGTCGAACATCCTGTAGCCGCACCGGATCGCCCCGGCGACAGCAGCGGAAACCTGATCCGGCGTAAAACGGTCCGATCCGAAGGTTCCCATTCCGATACATGGGATCTGTTCCCCTGTGTTCAGTGTTACTTTTGGAATCAACGCAGCATCGATTTTCATAATCTTCCTCCCTTTTTATAAAACTGCTTCCTGCAGTGATTTACCGGTTTCAGCGCCTGCATGGATCCTTCCGCCGGAAGCATTTCCGTCTGAAAAACCCTGTATTGCAGCTTTTTTCCGACAATCTGCCATTTATACTGAAAAAACCACTTCGTCAGATTAATTTCATTATAGGCTCCCAAAAGGCCATAACAAGTGCTAATATTAACTCAAAACAGGACAATCTTCAGGTCATTGAAGGAAAGACATTCTGTGCGCAGCACTGCCGGTCTGCCTTCCGGACAGGCACTGAGCGGCAACGGCTGGCGGAAAAACGGAAGCGGAAAACGTTATGAAATATCTGGATTACAGGGAAAACAGAAAGCATGGCTCATTCCGGTTCCCGGTCGCGTGGTACGGTGAAAATCCGCGGACGCCCCGGTACCTGATGACCTTTCACTGGCACAAAGAATATGAGATCGTCCGTGTCCTGAAGGGCACATTTCCTCTCTCACTGGACGGCTATCTCTACCATATCTCGGCGGGGGAATGCATCATCATCCCGTCCGGTGTCATTCATGGCGGGACGCCGCAGGACTGCTGGTACGAATGCGTCCTGTTTGATCCTGCCATCCTCGAGTTGGGCAGCAACCATATCAGCACACCGCTTCTGCAGAGAATCATCAGCCGCGAAGAGATTCCGGAGCTGTTTGTCTGGCCGGCCGGATCCATGATCGCTTCGATCGCGGGGCATCTGTCCGAGATCATGACCTCCCGTCCGCCGGGCTATGAGCTGGCCGCGCAGGGGTATTTCTATCTGATCTTCTCCGAGCTGATCCGGAGCGAAGTGCTGGTACCCGCGGAAAAGGAGAAGCTGAATCCTTCCGGAAAGAGTGTGAAGAAGGTCCTCGACTACATCTCGGAACACTATGTGGAACAGATCCGGCTGGAGGACATGGCGTCGCTGGCCGGGATGAATCCGAACTATTTCTGCGGGCTGTTCAAGTCGTTTACCGGACAGTCCCCTCTGTCCTACCTGAACTACTACCGGATCGAGTGTGCCAGTGAAATGCTTGCGGCGCGCGATATCACGATCCCGGAGGCTGCGGAGCAGTGCGGGTTCCGCGATGTCGGTTACTTTACGAGATGCTTCAAAAAACAGAAGGGGATGACGCCGTCGAAGTACATGAAGCAGAGTTTCTGACGGTATCTGATACCACATGTCATTCTTCTGTCCAGAAAGCTGGTACAGTATGAACAATCTACTGCTGCTGGCCTATCCGGCTGCACTTGCGATCTTCACATGCTTCCATGCCCGCCTGACCAGGGGCGGCAGGGTCTCTGACGCCTTTCTGAGCCTGGAACAGACGCACATGATCCAGGCCTTCGCGTGCATCGGGGTCATCCTCCACCATGTCACCCAGCAGATCACGGCCTACGGGATATACGACAAAGGGCCCGTCTCCCTGTTCAATGACATCGGTATATTATTCACGGCGCTGTTTTTCTTCTTCTCCGGATACGGCCTGATCACCAGCCTACAGGAAAAGCCCGGCTACCTGGACAGCTTCCTATACAGAAGGCTTCCCACCGTCCTGATCCCATTCTGGATCATCAATGCGCTCGGTGTCTTGCTTGAGACATTCGGGGGAGGCATCCACACTACTCCGGCCGACGCCCTTCGTGACATCTTCGGCCTGACGCTGGTCAACTCCAACGGCTGGTTCTTCGTGGAGATCACGATCTTCTACCTGTTTTTCTATGTGATCTTCCGGCTGGTCAGAAACCGAAACGCTGCCCTGCTCCTGCTCTGCCTTGCCGTGCTTGGCATCATGATTTTCAGCTTTCATCAGGGGCATGATCCGCAGGGAGACCAGGCGCACTGGTTCCGGGGCGAATGGTGGTACAATTCCACGATCACATTTGTCTTCGGCCTGCTGTATGCCCGGTTCCGCCAGCCTCTGACCAGGCTTCTGAACCGGCTGTGGCTTCTCTTTCTGCCGGTCAGCTTTCTCCTGACAGCATTGTTTCTGCAGCGTTCCATCGTCTGCGTCAGGCGCGGCGGATATTATGAGGACATGCCCTCCCTGTACGAAAGTGCCATGTCGGCTGCCCCTGCAGCGGGCGGGAGCGGGTTTTCCGTGTCACACTTTTTCGACACGCTGAGACGCAGTATTTTTTCTCCGTCAGGTCTTTTCACATCCCTTGCCGGACGCACCCTCCTGTGGCAGTCCGCCGCCTGCATTGCATTTATCCTGCTGATCCTGCTGCTCTCGATGCGCATCACACTTGGAAACCGGGCACTGCGTTTCATCAGTACCATCAGCAGGGAACTGTTCCTGATCCACGGATACTTCGCTTTCTGGATCTTCGGCTCCGTCCGAATGAATGATTTTCTGCGCTATGCGGTGGTGCTTTCCACCAGCATCGCCTGCACCGCCCTGCTCTCCTGGCCGATCCGGCGCCTGGTCCGTGCTGTTGTAAAACTCCTTTCCGGCGCGCATGCCTCTGTATCCGCCGCCTTCCAGGCTGCCTCGCGCGCGAAGCAGGAAGAAACCGGAGCGGCAGCACATGCAAAGCGCATGCGGAAGATGCGCATCCTTCTCATCACTGGTGCAGCGGTTCTGGTGGCTGCGCTTGTCCTGATTCCGGTCTTTCGCAGCCAGAAGGCAGCCGCCGAGTTCAAAGCAGAATGTGAGGCGTTTCAGACCGCTTCTGTCGGGGACGTCGTCCTCTTCGGGCGCTATGAAACCGATCCTTCCAGGGTTGGCCCGGAGCGCATGTCCTGGACCGTAATCCGGAAGGATGCGGACAGGCTCTGCCTGCTGTCGGCGTTTGGGATTGTCCCCGGCGCCTATCATAAAAAGCATGAAGCTGTCTCCTGGGAAGACTGCGATCTGCGCGCGCGGCTGAACAGCGATGAATTTCTGGATATGTTCAGCAGGCACGAAAAGGCGATCATCATCCCGGCGGATTCCGCTCAGGACCTTCTCACCCTGCTGAGCACGGAAGAGCTGGAGGATATCTTTCCCACAAAGCAGGACCGCGTTTTAGTCTCGACACAGTCCGCCATCCGGCAGGGTGTAAACGCTGACCGGCTGAGCCATTATGATGTCTGGTTTGATCAGCAGTACTGTTATTCCTGGTGGTGGCTGAAGCAGGAAGAAGGACAAAGCTCCGTCACCGCCCCGATCGTTGACATGGACGGGTCTGTCCTTGCAGACCAGAAGCCGGTGAACAAACCCGCCGGAGCCATCCGGCCGGTTGTCTGGATCCGGATCCCTCCGCGCCCATAGGAAGCAGGTCAACGTCCATGTATGGGAAGGTGATCAGCAGCAGATCCTGCCTGGCCCATAGGAAACCGTCTTCGCGGGAGGCCGTTTCACACACCTGCATGCATCTTTTTTCCATGCCGCGGCAGGCAGTCTTATTGACAAACGCAGGCTCCTCCTCTACGCTTTCTTTATCAGATCTATCTATTCATACGAAAGGGGGTTTTTATGTCAGACACAAACGTAAGGGGGCTCGGCCGGATCACATCCGAGTATGAGCTGGAGGGGCGTATCCCGACCGGGAAAGCGATCCTTCTCGGCATGCAGCATGTGCTTGCCATGTTTGTCGGCAACCTGACGCCGATCCTGGTCATCGGCGGTGCCTGTTCTCTGGGAGACGCCGGGATTCTGGTGTCTGTCATCCAGAACGCGATGCTGGTCGCCGGCCTGGTGACACTCGTACAGCTGTGGACGATCGGACCGATCGGCGCACGGCTTCCCTGCGTCATGGGTACCAGCTCCGGCTTCATCGGCGTGTCCACCGGCGTGGCCGCTTCCATGGGCGGAGGTGTCGCCGCGTACGGCGCCATCCTGGGCGCTTCCGTGATCGGCGGATTGTTTGAGATGGTGCTCGGGTTCCTGCTCAAACCGCTGCGCAGGTTCTTCCCAAGCGTCGTAACCGGTACCGTGGTAACCGCGATCGGCCTGTCACTGATCAGCGTGGGAATCAATTCCTTCGGCGGCGGCAACAACAATAAGGACTTCGGAGACCCGGTGAATCTGCTCATCGGCATGATCGTCCTGATCTCCATCATATTGCTGAAGCACTTTACCTCCGGCATCCTGTCGTCGGCATCGATCCTCTTCGGCATCATCATCGGCTATATCGTCTGTGCGGTCTTCGCCCTGTTTCTCCCCACAACCTTCGTGGTGGAAGGTGAGACCTACGTCCATTCGTGGGTCCTGCAGTGGAGCAAAGTCGCCGACGCGGCATGGTTCTCCCTTCCGAAGATCCTGCCGGTCAAGCTTGTCTTTGACGCACGCGCGATCATCCCGATCATGATCATGTTTATCGTGACCGCGGTTGAAACCGTCGGCGATCTTTCCGGCATCACCGAAGGCGGACTCGGAAGAGAAGCAACCGACAAAGAGCTGTCGGGCGGTGTTGCCTGCGACGGTATCGGATCATCCTTCGCGGCACTGCTCGGCGTACTCCCGAACACTTCCTTCAGCCAGAACGTCGGCCTGGTCGGCATGACCCGGATCGTGAATCTGTACGCGATCTCGATGGGTGCCATCTTCCTGGTTTTGTGCGGATTCTGCCCCAAGCTTGCGGCGATCGTGCAGCTGATGCCCCAGTCGGTCCTCGGCGGCGCGGCGGTTATGATGTTCGCATCCATCGTCGTCAGCGGTATCCAGCTGATCACGAAGGAAGGGATCGGCAGCCGTGAAGTCACCATCGTTGCCGTATCACTCGGACTTGGCTACGGCCTTGGCTCCACCGCCAATGTCCTTGCCATGCTTCCGTCCTGGTTCGGCTACATCTTCGGCGGCTCCGGCATCGTGCCGGCTGCGATCTGCGCGATTATCCTCAATGTCGCCCTGAAGAAGGATCCGGAAACCCCGGCGAAGGGATCCGCCTGATTCTCCCTGATCCGCCGTCCGCAGGGACGGCGGCAGCACTTCAAAACAGCAGCAGCGTGGCATACTGGTCTGCTGCCTGGAAAGACTGAAGCAGCCTCACCAAGACAGCAACAGCCCCCGGTTCCGGTTCACCCGGAAACGGGGGCTGTGTTTCCTGTCTGATGCTTGATTCGTACAGCGATTTATCTGTACAGCGGAGCCTTTCCAGTCGTCTGGAACAGATCCAGCTTATGCTTCGCGACAACCTTCATCGCCTCGATGCAGGCCGGGCAGATCTCCATCGGCTCTCTCAGTCCCTTGTTCTGAAGGACTTCACGCATCTTCTCGAAGTAAGCAACCTTGATGTCGGAAGAGATGTTGATCTTGCAGATTCCAAGGGTCACGGACTCGCCGATCTCCTTGTCCGGGTTGTTGGAGCCGCCGTGCAGAACGAGCGGTACGTCCACCTTCGCCTCGATCGCCTTCAGGATATCGAGCTTCAGCTCCGGCTTCATGCCGGCCGGATACAGGCCGTGGCAGGTGCCGATCGCGACCGCCAGCGTATCCACGCCGCTCGCCTCGACAAACTTCGCCGCGTCGTCCGGATCGGTGTAAATGATCTTCGCCGCTCCGCCTTCCATCTCGTCCGGATTGGTGGTACCGATGGTGCCAAGCTCCGCCTCAACGGAAACGTTGCACGGATGCGCTGCCTCGACAACCTTCTTCGCGCCGGCGATGTTCTCTTCGAACGGAAGGTGTGCGCCGTCAAACATAACAGAGGTAAATCCATTCTGGATCGCGAAGATGATCTTTCCGAAATCGCTGCAGTGATCCAGGTGAATGCATACCGGAACCGGGGACTTCAGGGCTCTCTCACGAATGCCCGCCACAAAGTCCGGGCCGGTGTAGCTCAGCTCGTCCGGGTGAATCTCAAGAATCACAGGAGAATCCGTCTCCTCAACCAGATCCATAATACCGATGAACATTGCCCAGCTGCTGACATTGAATGCCGGAATCGCAAACTTATGCTCTTTTGCAACCGCCAGGATGTCCTTCATATTCATTAACATGCTCCGCTTACCTCCTTATAAAGTCTAAAGAAACTAAATATGTTTTACAAAGTCAGGTGCATTGTAATACGGTTCCCCTGCAATTTCAAGAGGCATCCGAGGCATTTTTTCTTTTTTTCACGGCGAAAACGATAACCCAGCCCGTCCGGATTATGCCGGAAGGACTCAGATGTCCTGAAGCTGTCCTGCGTCCATCCTCCATTTCCTGTCCGCGTATGCTTCCGCTTCCGCATCATGGGAAACAATCATGACGGCGCAGCCTTTATCCGCTGCCTGCCTGAGCATGGACAGAATGATCCTCGTATTCTCATCGTCCAGATCCGAAGTCGGCTCGTCCGCAAACACAAACTTCGGATTCCCAGCCAGGGCTCTCGCGATGCACATTCGCCTGCGCTCTCCGCCCGACAGCTCCTTCGCCTGAACATCACGCAGGTGACTGATCTCCATCTGCTCCAGGAGTTTTTCGCATCTTTCTGAGGAAAAACCTGCGCCTCCCTCTTCCGCTTCCGCGGAAAATGCGCTGCCTGCCCGGTTTCGATAGATGTGCTGTACAAGCGTAATGTTCTCCATCACGGTCAGTTCCGGAAGGACGTCTGCTCCCTGCGGAATCATGCCGAACATCCGGTTTCTGAGCCTTGACAGCGCATCATCCGGCATCGCGTACAGATCCTGTCCGTCCAGAATCACCTTCCCGCCATCAGGCGTCAGCAGTCCGGCCATCATATTCATCAATGTCGTTTTTCCGCTTCCGCTTCTTCCGGTCAGAACACACACCTTGCCGCTCTCCAGCGTCAGGCTGGTTTTTCTGACGGCAAAAAACCGGTTGCTCCCGCTCTTCCCTCTCAGAAACCATTTTTCAACAGCAGACGCTTCCAGGTTCATATATGACTGCCTTTCCACAATGATGATAAAGGTTTTCAGTTTCCACGAAGGACGCACCCCGGATCCACCCTGCTCAGCCGCGCGGCTGACCAGAAGGACGCCATGGAGCCGGCCAGTACGGTCCCCGCCAGCGTCAGCAGCGCTGTCAGAAGAATAACCGGAATCTCCGGGGTCAGATATGGCAGGCCGAGACTTTTCTCGATCAGCCTGGTAAACGGAAACAGGACCAGCGCCGCCAGCGCGATTCCCACGATTCCTCCTGCCAGGGAGCAGACAGCCGCTTCCTTCCGGACGACTGATCCCAGGATCGCGCGGGAAGTCCCCAGAAGCCGGAGCAGGGCAAACTCCTTCTTTCTCTCATTTGCGATCATAAAGAACACAATCAGCAGGATCACAAACGACAGGACCCATACCGTCACGATCAGCCAGGTCACCGTCTTCGAAACCCCGGACAAAGAATCGGATACATCCGTGATCATGCTCTTTGTCCGCACCGCGCTGGCCTTGCGTGTGTGTCCCTGTATGGCACTGTTGACCTTCCCGATGTCGCAGCCTTCCCTGACCTTCACGTAGATGGCAGAAACCAGGCATCTTTTTTTCTCTTTCATAGGATTTTGGACCTTTCACTGGTTTGAAAAATTCTCATTGATGACTTCCCTTGCCACACGGCCATGCTCCAGCACGATCGTGCGCTGGGCTGCCTCCGCCACCTCCGGATCATGTGTCACGACGATGAGCGTCGTTCCCTCCCGGTGCAGCTGACGGAAAAGATCCAGCACGATATTCTCGTTTGCTTCATCCAGGTTTCCTGTCGGCTCGTCCGCAAGAATCAGTTCCGGGTGATTGATCAGGGCACGTGCCACACACACCCTCTGCTGCTCACCGCCGGAGAGCTGGCCGGGCAGATGCTTCGCCCGCTCCCTGAGACCGACACGGTCCAGCGCCTCGAGCGCCTCTTCTTCGTCCGGCATGGAATGGTAATACTGGCTGACCATGACATTTTCCACAGCTGTCAGGTATGTCACCATGTGGAACTGCTGGAAGATCAGTCCGATCTTATCCCTGCGGATATCCGTCAGGGCTTTCTGGGACTCTTTGGAAATATCCACTCCGTCCAGGAGTACTTCCCCGATCGTCGGCTTGTCCATGCATCCGATGATATTCATCATGGTGCTCTTGCCGGAGCCGGACGGTCCCATGATCGCTACCCACTCCCCCTTCTCCACCTGGATGCTGACATCATTCAAAGCTTTCAGGTCTCCGTAGATCTTTGATACATTCTTTAATTCAAGCAGCGCCATCTGTTATTCTCCTTTCAGCACAATCGCGGGATCGATCGCTACTGCCCGCCGGATCGGCATCTGGCAGGATACGGCCGCGATCGCCATGGATACAAGAATCGTTACCGGCAGAAGAAGCGGCCGGAATGTGATCGCCGAGCCAAATACGCTGACGCTGACCAGCTGCGCGAATCCGAACCCGAGCAGGGCGCCGAAGACGCCGCCCAGGCCGCCCAGGAACATGCCCTCTCCAAGAAACTCCTTCCGGATCGAGCCGTCTGAGGCGCCCAGCGCCTTTCGAAGGCCAATCTCCCGTCTCCTTTCCGAGACGACCGCAAGCATCGTCGTGGACACGCAGATCATCGTCAGCAGAAGCACGACCGCCGTCACCAGGAAGACCAGCGCCTGCAGTTTGCCGAGCACCGATGCTTCTGACCGGGTCACACGCTTCACCAGCCGGGCTGTGATGCCCAGGTCTGCGTCCGAGATCTCTTTGCTGTATGCCTCCAGTTCCTCCGCGTCTGCCGACACCGACAGTTCCGCCGCGTCAAGCGTCTCGTCCATCGTCAGCCTCTGAAGATCCTTCAGGGACATATAGACATAGCCTTCTTCCTCTCCTCCTGTGGAAAGGATGCCTGCCACCGTAAAATGCTCTGTGTTCTCAATCGGAACCACATCGTCAGAGGATGAGGACGCGCTGTTGATCGCGTCAATGACAGCCTGCGAAGAGATCGTCGCACCTGTGACGGCATCCACCGTGCTGCCCTCTTCCTGCGCGGCATCTTTGGCTGCGCCTTCTTCCTGCGCGGCAGCCTCCGTGCTGTCCTCTTCCTGCGCGGCGTCTTTGGCTGCGCCATCTTCCGCCTGCGAACCGGAAAGTTTCAGCGGCAGGCTCTTTCCGATAAACTGATCCAGGAATGCCTTGTCCGTTCCCACCAGGGAACCTATGCCGGGGGTCTGGGACGAAGCGTCCACCTCAAGGGATGCGATCTTTCCTTCCTCGTCGAGGACAACATCGGTCTTCACGATCACCTTGTTGAACCCTTCCGCGCTGCCCTGCAGGACAGTGCCGGCCTTATCCCCGCCGGAAGCCTTGTCACCTGCTTTTCCGGTTGTCTTATAGCTGAGTTCCACGGAGCTTCCCACCTTCACGTCCAGCGTCCGGGCAATCTCTTTTCCGACCAGTATCTCACGCGTGTCTTTCGGATAAGCACCTTCGACACTGAAGTAAGGGCTTGTCTTCTGCACCTGGGAAAAGTCTGTTCCGGCGCTGATGAAGGACTGCTGCCTGGAAGGCATGTCCAGCCTGACATAACGGTACGGGGTCGCGCCGACCATATTCTGTTCAGGAATCTTCCCAAGCGCCTCCTGCAGGCTGTCCGCCGTCAGGCTGGCTCCCTCTTCCGGAAGCAGGAGCATATTCGCGCCGTAAGAGCGGAACTGCGCTCCCATCTGGCGGGGCACATCGATATAGATGGTAACAAGGCCGGAAAGGATCGTCGCTCCCACCACGATCGAGAGCAGAGCAATCAGCATACGCGAGCGTCTCCTCAGAAGTGACGCAGTGATCATCCGAAGGAACATCTTCCGTTTTGTCATTCTTTACTGTCCTCCATGAAGCACTTCGGCGGGGCGCAGCCTCAGTACCATGCGGATCGCCGGCAGGCTTCCCGCAAGCGTCACCAAAGCGATTAATGCTGCCACGATCGGGATCACCTTTACCTTCATCTCAATCGCGGATCCGAATACGCTGTGCCCGATCAGCTGCGCGAAACCAAATCCGAGGAAATATCCTGCCACACCGCCGGCCAGGGCCGTGACCAGGATTTCGATCATAATCACGCCGGTAATCGAATGGTCCCTTGCGCCGATCGCTTTGAGCAGGCCGATCTCCTTGGAACGTTCCATCACGCTGGCCGTGACCAGGTTGCTGATTCCAAGCGCGGCGCCGATCAGGCTCAGGATGGTGATCAGAATCATCAGAAGCTGTGTCTTGTCCAGAATGGTTCCTTCACTCTCTGCCACCTGCCGCACCGCCGCAGCCGACGCGTTCGGAATCGCTTCCTGAATCTGATAGCAGATCGCGCTGACATAAGCCGTGCAGTACCAGGTCTCATAGTCGCGGCTGCTCAGGGCAGACGGGTTTTTCGCCGCCCGCAGCGCCAGCTCATTGTCCGGTGTGGTCAGGGCGGATACCTCGATCTGCTCCACCTTTCCTTCCCGGTCTGTCAGTTCCTGCACCAGGTCAAGCGGGGCAAACAGCTGCATGTCCTCATCACCGCCCGCGTCATAGATTCCGGCTATGGTTACGGTTTTCTCTCCCGCGGATCCCGTTACGGTAATCTCATCTCCGACCTTCCAGCCTTCGCGCTCTGCCAGCAGGGTTCCGGCCATCACGGAGGATGCTGCCGATTCCTCTGCCTCGTCCAGCCACGCGCCCTGTGTGATGTCCCACCAGGACCGCATGCTCGCCACGCCGGCGTCCAGCTCCTCTCCCGTCGGAAGGGAAAGATGGTGGTTGAACCAGGTTCCCACGATGCCTGCCTCACTTCCTCCGGGCAGTGTGACGTCCGCCTCCAGGAACGGGGTAAAGTCAACGATATTGAATGCCCAGAAGATCGTCTTGAGCTTCGGCAGGTCTTCCTCATTCAGGTAAGCCACACTGAGCTGCTCCCCTTCGCCCACATCGTAGATGTCGGAGAGCAGGGAGGAGTCCTTGGGCTTTACGATGATGTTGGCACCGTACGTCTTCAACTCCTGGTTCACCTTATCCCCGACGTCCCACATCACATTCAGCATGCCAGTCGCAAGGGACGCCCCCAGGGCAATCGTAAATGCAATCAGCAGCATCTTTCCCTTCTGGTGGAACAGCACACCGCGGATCATTTTAAACAGCATGTTCCCTATCCTCCTCGATGAACGGCCGTTTCTGACGGAACCGGTCCTTTTTTTCTCCGGTTTGCCTGCCGCCCGGCTTTTTTCTTTCCGGCTTTACCGGAATTCCTTCTCTCCGGCTTACCGGAATTCCTTCTCTCCGGCTTACCGGAATTCCTTCTCCCCGGCTTCCAGATCCTCGATGGCAAAGACCAGATTCCCTCCGTCCACCTCATAGGACAGCGGAATCGGATTGCAGCCTCCCTTAAACCCGATCGTGTTGATGTTCATCACCACGTCGCACCGCTTGCAGATGACCCTGCCATTGTTTTCGTAATATCCAGCGTTTCCGCAGACTTCGCACGCGTCAAGTCCAACGCCGAAGGACGCACTTCCGGGCTTCTTCACGATGATCCAGCGCACATTGATATCATTGTCCGTCCTGAACTCAAACCGGTGCAGATGTCCGTCACTGACCGTGTCCATCGGAACCAGGATCCGGTCCTCTTCCACCGTGTAGGTCTCCGGCTCTGACAGGACAACCTCTCTGGTGTCATAGGCCTTGACAGCACTCATGCTGACAACGGACAGCATCAGCGTAAGAAGCAGCCCGACAGCCTGCCGTCTGCGGGACCGGTTTCCCGCGCGCAGCTTCCTGTGCTGCGCAGGGTTGTCATACGGCTGTGTGACATGAGTGTTCTCCGCGAAGAAAACCACCAGAAGAACCAGTACCAGCGCAGCCACAATCCAGATAAACAGCATCGCGTAATCGCTGCTGAACCGTACCAGCGCCGACGCCCACGCATGCTGGTCCCTGTCAAAGCGAACCGGCCAGTTCAGCCACTTCGCCCGATTGACCCAGGGGACAAAGAACCGGCACAGGCAGTAGAACGCATTCACCGCCGCACTGATGAAAAGCACGGCAGCCGGCAAGGTTTTCTTCCGGATGGCACATGCGCATCTGTTGAGAAGCCCTGCGTAGAGCGCAAGGACCAGGAAGGCAAGCATCCAGCCGATCAGTCTTGAGAAGAAATACCAGGACCAGTAGCCGTTGCCCATGGTGTTAAATGTGAACGGATACGCGATGCTCCCCGGCAATGAATAGAAGATCCATGCTGCGGACAAGCCAGCTCCGGCGAGACATGTCAGGACCCTTCCGGTGTCCGTCTCCTTCCTGCTTCTTCCGAACACCAGCCAGAAGATCAGAAAGAGCAGCGTCAGCAGGATAATCGCGATATAGATCCTGTGGTTCCACCGGCTGGAAATGATCTTGTTGGTGGTATTCTTTACAATCGCAAGAACAACCGACGAAGCCACGCCTGCCAGGATTCCTGCCCGGTGGATCCTGAGACTCTCCTTTCCGAAACGGGTTCGGATCACGGCATGCATCAGGCTCACCAGCGTAACCGTGACAAACAGATCCTGAATTACCATCCAGATGTACTTAAACAAAGCCAACCTCCCGTATAGCAGCTATAGATTCCAGTCTGGTCTGCTGCCCGCCGCCTGCCTGGGCGGGGCGCCCCCACATAGTGCAATATGCTGACATGAGATACCCCGCGTATCACATGCCAGCATCTGTCCGTTTCAAAATGACGCAGAGTTCTTACCACTCCTTGACGAAGTTCCAGCCAGTCCAGGTCGCCTCAAGCGGCTCTTCCCAGAATCCGTCTGCCTCGACGCCGGTCTCGGAGTCGACATGCAGCAGATATCCATTCTCTGCCGGGCTCTTGATGCTCAGCTTGATGTCATATTCGCCCTCTTCCAGCGCGATATTGTTGCCATAATGCGGGCCATCGGACGCCGCCATCGGCATCATGGAACCGGTCAGCACTTCCTCATCCGTTCCTGCTTTGTAGATCGTGTAACCAATGCTCAGATAAGGCACCCATCCGTCAACCGGGAAGCTGTACGGATTCTCATTTGCCGTCAGGTCAACTTCGATATGGAGGTCAGAGCCTTCCTTCGGTGTCGCCTGATCCGACGGAGCCATGTCAACCGGCTGGAAATAAACCATGCTCATCGTCATGAAGTCAACGTCCTGCTCACCTTCAACGCCCAGTTCATACTCATCGAATCCGGCTTCCTCCGCATAGGCGAAGGTCGGAACGCCCAGCATCATTGCGCCGGCCAGGAGCATTGCCAATGCTTTTCTCATATCTGATTCCTCCTCTGTAAAACGCGAATCATTTCTGAATAAGACTGTTTTCCCCGAAGGGTGTTTCTATGTCCAGGGACTGGATTCGCGGGGAACCGTCCCGGGATTTCTTCTTTGCTTCTTTGCAGGTGCTGCCCTCTTTTTTCCGCCGGGCAGACATCTGCTGCGCCGGGACCGATCCGGCAGCTTCCTGCGTCAGGACTGATCCGGCGGCTTCCTTCGTCAGGACGAAGCGGCAGCGCCTTCTGCCTTCTGCGTCAGCTCCTTCCGGAGCGCGTCCATTTTCCCTCTGTAATGTGCCACGATAAATGTGATCAGCAGGATGACTGCCAGAATCAGCTGCGGCACCAGCGTCTCCAGGTATGGATAGATGCCGAAGATCTGTATGATGTCATTCTCCGGTATCCCCGGAACACGCATGGACAGATCGAATACATTGCCTTCCGCCAGCTCCTTGATGCCGCTTCCGAGGAAGCTGACACACATGACAGCCATCAGAATGCTGGTCGCGGTGAAGAACACCTTGATCGGCAGCTTCACCGACAGCTTTGTGATCGCCAGGTAGATGAACACCAGGAGCACACACCCCGCGCCGAAGCCGGCCCACACCATGCCTGCATTTCCTTCGGAAAGCATCGGCTGATAGAACAGCACCACTTCCGCGCCTTCCCGGAATACGCTCAGAAAAGCTGTAAATGCAAGCGCGAAGCCGCTTCCCATCGCCACAGAAGACTGCACCTTCCCGTCGATATACCGGCTCCAGGAGGCTGCTTCCGCCTTGGAGATCATCCAGTTGCTGACGTAGAACAGCACGCATACCGCGATGAGCGCTGTGATGCCTTCAATCACTTCCTGACTCTGTCCGGCACCGACCCACACCTTCTTCAGGTAATACAGGCCTCCCGCGGCGACGAAGCTGGCCGCGATGCCAAGAAGGCCGCCGATATAGACGTGCTTCAGTGTCTTTCCGTTGCCGCTCTTGGTCAGGTAGGCGATGATGGCTGCAATCACCAGTATGGCTTCCAGGCCTTCCCGGACGATGATGCCAAACGCGGCCAGGAAGGTAAGCCAGCGCGGATCGGACTGCTTCTCCGGCTCCGCTTCCACCTGCGCGTCCGCTTCCGTCTCCGCCTCCAGGGCTGCCTTCTCTTCTTCCTGCGCATCGATTTTTTTCGCAAGCTTCAGAATGTCATTCTTCGCCTTGTCCGTACTGGTCCGGTATTTGTTTTTCTGGTATTTCTCTTCTCCCTCACGGATCAGACCGCGCAGCTTCGTAAAATGCGCGTCCATCTTCTCGCGGTCTTCCAGGGACAGGTCCGTATAAATCCTGTGGCTCAGTCCGGACTCTTCGTAGATGGCGTAATAAGCCGTGTTGACATTGTCCAGTGCCAGCGCGAAGTCCTTGTCCAGATACCCCATGTAGGCCGTATCCAACGCTTCCTTAACCAGGGTGGCAGGCTCATACCAGTTATCATATTTCGCCGCCGCGTCCGGATCTGACGTGAGATCCGCATACGGGTCCGCACTGACCAGCTCCCCATGCTCATAAAACTTCATCGTCGTCTCAGGTTCGCCGGACATCGCCGCCAGTTTATTGGCATCCTCGCGGATCATGCCCTTGAGCTTCATCAGGGAAGATCTCACCTTGATCTTGGTATCCTGGTCCAGCTCTTCCTTCTTCACATTTGCCTTACAGGCTGAGTACTGCATCTCCACCGCGTTCTTCCGGTTTCCGGAGATATAACTCATGGTCTGGCGCTCGAATCCGGTCACCTCATACACACGGAAATAAGCGTCACTCACGGACTGATAGGCGCTGTCGGTATCACCCTCGAGATAAAACTCAAATCCTGCGTCCAGATACTTGTCGATCTCATCTGCAGCTGCGCCCCACCGGCCTGACTCCTGTGTCCCGGCATCCTGCGCGAAGGCTGCGGGAGAGAATACGGTCAGAAGCGCAATCAGCACAGCCGACAGAAGCGCACCCCATCTTGACAGGATTCTCTGACTCTTCTTTGCCATTTCCACCACTCCTCTTCTGAGGGAAAAATCAAGTCAATCCGGTTATCCCAGAGGCTTTACCCACTTCACTTCGCAGAGCATCGTCGTGTCATAGCCGGAGGTATTCAGCTTCTCCACCAGCTTCTCGTCCGTGACCAGCTCCAGCCCCATCCTTGCGCCGGAAACAGCGTACTGCGCCTCTGCGTCCTCCTCCGGATTCGCCGCGTACAGCGCCATCGCCACCTTGTCTCTCTCCAGATTCACACGCGTCTGATTCTCGGCCAGCCCAAGCATCAGATAGTAGGTATCCCCATCCTTCAGCATGGAGTAAACGAAGAAGCCCACCTGCGGGGTCCCGTCCTCATTTACCGTTGAAATCACATAGGAACCACTCGGCCCGTTGATCGCATCCATCAGTGCGTCATCGGAAAGAGCGTAGTCACCGTAGTAATCCGTAACAGACGCGCTGGAAACCGCTTCCACCCCGGCATCTGCCGGAATCTCCGTCTCTGTCTCTGAAGCATATGCCATCCCGCTGCACAGCAGGCAGGCCGCCATTGCCGAAACCAACCACTTTCTGAACATAGGAACCCTCCCGAATACTGCCGTCTTCCGGCATTCAGCCGCATGGTGTCTGTTTCACCATACTTAGATCAGTTATTCTTTACCTTTGTTCTATCTTTATTATCTTAGTTAGCCTCATAGAACATTTGATAGTATATACGGTCTCTCTCCGTTTTGCAAGGTCAGAATGAAAAAAAAGAAGGACACGCTTGTTATGCTTAGCGTATCCCTCTTTCTGCAAGGGGTTCAGGAACACCGGCGGCGCTCCTGATCATATGGCAATTCTGCCTTATTTCATTGATTTTTGCTCTGTATCATGCCAGACTCCGTTACCACGGTTTTCTCTCTGTGTCTTGCCAGACTCCGTTACCGCACTCCCGCATCGATCTTCCTGACGTCCACAAATTCATATCCGCTTCCTCTTCCGAGCGCGTAAGTGACCGCACCGCACGTGACATTGGCCAGAAGGGCATCACATCTCGTCAGTCCCTCCAGCGTCACGATATAGTCCAGCGTCCTCTTATATGGATCATCTTCCGGGTTTTTCGCGAAAACATCACGAAGAAGCATATTCTGGTTCTCTTCCCTGCGGTAATCAGCCCGGTCCTGGTTCGTGTAGATCAGTCTGTCTTTCAGTTCACTGTCCGCGAATAATTCGAGGATGCTTTCTTCTTCCGTAGCCAGATACACAAGATCAAAACCCTTTTCCGCAACATACTGAATCGCTTTTTCCAGTGTCTCCTGCGCGGAGATGCCGTGCGGCACATATTTGGCCACTTTGGGGATCAGATAATCACTTCCCCGTACAACCACGGCCAGGATCCGTTTCTTCCCGCGCGGGAAGATCTGGTCCAGTTCCCCGTCGATATGCTTCTGCACTTCCGGCAGATACTGTAGATCCGAACCGTATTTCAGTTCTGCTCTCTGGTTGGAGAAGGTAAACTCTGTCATATAGGGATTCAGGTTCAGGTTGGAGTTCTGATCCAGGACCACATGCTGAGAGTTATAAACCTCCTGAAGGCTGTATGGGGAGAGCTGTTCAAAAAACATGCCCCATACATCCTCTCCGCTGGTTCCGGTAAACTGGTTCGGGTCATTGGCAATCCCCAGATCAACCACAGGAATCGCGTCCGGCCTGAGGCGGCGGATCATCTGCTTCACTCCGACTACATTATTGATCAGCGCTGTCAGCCCGTTCTCCTTGACCGGCTGCTTGATCAAATAGAAGGTTTTATCCGGATTTTCGGGACCGTAATAGAACTCCCGCTTAATCCAGTACAGGCTGGTCATAACCTCATAGCTCGAAACATTCCCCATGAAGACGCCCTGCACATCCCATTTCATCTCCGGATAAGCCCTGAGGGTCTTTACGGTTTTCAGTTCCGGATGGCGCTCAAACAGCGTTTCTTCGCAGTCCGCGATGATCAGTTTCTCATTCTCTTTGAAAAGGAACGCCGCGTTCGGATCCAGGAAGCATACCGTCAGTTCCGGGTTGTGCGCCATGGCCATCCGCGCGGAATGACAGCTGTATTCTTCCAGATTCCGGAAAATGATCAGCTGGTAACGATCCACATAGGAATAATCCAGTCCTTCATCAGAAGCGGAATATTCCCAGAAATTGGAAAGATGCATCTGTACGCCCGGATTGTCCGGATCCAGGTTGGACGGCCTGTTTTTCATCCACCCCAGACAGAACACGGGCACGCTCTGGCGAAAGACAACCACCTTATGATGCCTCATATCTTTGTTGCGGTGATAAAAATCCCTCGCCTGAAGAAAGACTTCCGGATTCAGTTCAAATGCCTTTCTGATGATCTTCGGCATATGATCTGCAGAAAAAATAGTAATCATCTGTCTCCTCCCAGGAGTTTACTTCGTCTTTACTTTCACTGTCTTACTCCAGTTTGTGTACACGCCTTTCTGATCGATCAGCCGCGCACGGAAATAATAGGTCTTTTCCTGTATTTATTTAAGAACTTCCCACATTGGGGTTTGTTTCGATCCAACCCGTTGTATGTAGCCTTTGTCTCTGAGAGAGTCTAAGGCTCTCTGAACTGTCCTGACAGTTTTCGATATCTTATCAGCAACTTCTTCTCTTGATGAATCAGGCTTTTGCTTAAGAATTGCCAGCACAGCCATCTCCGTTCCATTCAAAGTGACATCCAAAGTGACATTTATCATGTCACTTTGGAGCTGTGGTCTGTATAAAACAAACTTAAAACCATTCTTCCCGTTTTCATAAGAATACTTAATTCCTGCATCCGTGCAGAGACTATGTATTCTCTTAAAGCCGCTCCCGAATTGCTCTATATACTTACTCAGATACAGGATTTTCGCAATCGTGGCATTACGTATTTCAGATTCGATGTTTCCCTTTATGTACTCTTCCGGCATGTGAACGCTGGCGTATTCCCCAGGACTATATATGGTTATCATTCCGGGATGAATACATATTTCGTGGCTCGTCCGTCCATTATATATTGCATGTGCAAAACTATTGGCAAGAACCTCTCTGATAACCGCAACAGGTATCTCCGGAATTTCCTCTCTCTCAACCCCGGTGATTTCATTCCGCCAACGTATATTTTTCAGGATGTATTCCTCTGCGATTCTAAGCAGGTTAACAATATTATCCTCATAAATCTTCATATCTAAAAATGTCAGTTTCTCGTTCGTAGCAAAGATACCCACTTTCAGAGGAACCGGTTTTGTATTTCCGAATAAGGTCTCCCCCGCATTCGTCAGATAATCGTCTTTTATCAGCCCAAACCTCTTAAGAATAGTAGGGCTGGTGTATCTTCCCTCAGGGAGTCTTCCCGCTGCAACTGCCTTTTGCCAGAATGTCTTTATTGCAGCTTTATCAATTTGCTTTGTTGTCGCCTCAGATTTTCCTTTCTCCCATTTTTCCCGATATTTATTTGTTCCGAAAAACACTTTCAGTTCTTCCGGTGAAACCTCTCTGTCTTCATCTGCTGTCCTCAGATAATACCTTCCCGCTGCGGAGTATGGGGCATTTTCACCGCTGAACTCCACCTTGATCAGATGTCTGTTATCCAAGATCACTTCTTCAATAACAGGATAGATTTGCGGCTTTATGTTCTCGAAGACTGCTCTGGAAACGTCTCTTAATGAAGATTCTGACACATCCTGCCCGGTAACCTCGCCACTGGGCTTAACTCCAAAATACAAGGTTCCAATACCATGTTTATTCAGTATTGACGAAATAGAAACCATAGCTTCCTTCATTTCGCCTGTTGTTTTCTTGAACTCAATAGTTTCTGTTTCTTTTCCAAGATTCATGTTGTCACCTCTTTTCAAAGTGACAACATTATAACGCGAAGTGACATTTTTGTCACTATGAGAGCTCAATCAAAAGCACTTTTTGTTCAAAAACTCTTTCAAAGAAAATCTCATCTTCCGCAAGCTCCCGCAGCCTGTATCACTGACCGGCCTTCGTCTACATTTTCCCTGTCAATGCCGATTATTGTCCTGAAGAAAAAAGTAAAATCGTTGACTCGTTTGCGAAAATAGTAAAATCGTAGTCACAACCCTGCCTCTGCCGAGAGTATGGATAAGTTCCCGCAAAGAATAAAAGAAGGGCTCCCATCACCCGGAGCGCACCCGGCCCGGTAACGGAAAGCCCTTGATTTCAGGCGTTTCCCAGCCCTTTTCAGTCTTTATGTGTTAGTAGACAGACGGTCTCGACGTGCCTGGAGACGTTGCTATGAATGTCAATGGTAAAGCTGAATTAATTATGATAAAATTCGTTATACCGAACAAATCTATGATTTTAGGCAGAGTACCACGTCCATAGGAGCTGCTGCACCGCATGGGCGTGGGTGAATGCCAAACAAGCTTATTGGTTTTTGATATACTCTTT
>CACZJF010000028.1 GCA_902781455.1 uncultured Lachnospiraceae bacterium
GGTGTGTCACTTGTTAAGTTGATTGAACCGCCGTGTACCGAACGGTACGCACGGTGGTGTGAGAGGTCGGCGGCCTCACGGCCGCCTCCTACTCGATTACAAGGTGTAGTGCTTCTAAAAATCGAAATAAGGTATCAGGAAGCCTCTGATACATTTCAGCTTATTGAGTTTACATTTTAGATAAGTGCGGAATGCTGTAAAAATCTAAAATCAGATTTGACGCCCCATTCGAATGATGATATTTTAGATTTGTGAGGATAGGTGCAAAAATCTAAAAACAGGAGCGCGGAATGAATACAATAGACAGACCGATATACTTGAAAAAGCTGATATCCAAAATGGATAATGGCATGATCAAAGTCATTACTGGTATCAGACGATGCGGCAAATCATTCTTGCTGTTCGATCTTTTTTATAACTATCTTTTGGAGCAGGGGATTCCTGAGGAATGCATCATCAGGATCGCTCTGGATGATGTAGAAAATGAGGATTTGCTTGATCCGCATGTATTATCAAAGTACATATCTGATCATACAAAAGACAGCGCAAAGCACTATTATGTTCTGCTGGATGAGATCCAGTTTGCGATAACTCGGGATGAACTTAAAAACAAAGACACATATGTGAGATTGTATGGTGTTCTCAATGGTCTGCTCCGCAGGAAGAATATTGATGTCTATGTTACGGGAAGCAATTCCAAACTGCTGTCAACAGATGTAATGACAGAGTTCAGAGGACGGGGAGACAGGATCCATATTGCTCCGCTTGCTTTTTCAGAGTACTATCCTGCATATGGCGGCACGAAAGAAGATGCCTGGAACGACTATCTCATGTATGGTGGCATGCCCTATGTGGTAAGCTTACCGGTGGAAGATAAAGTAAAATATCTTACTGAGCTTCACAAAGAAATATACTTAAAAGATATCAGCGAACGATATGGTATATCAAACAGTTCAGGGATGGACGATCTGCAGAAAGTGCTCGCATCCGAGGTAAGTTCATTGACGAATCCGCAGAAAATTGCAGATACGTTCAAAAGCGCCGGGGTGAAAGGAATCTCTGCGCCAACGATCAAAGATTATATAGGTTATCTGCAGGATGCACATCTTATCCAGAAGGCTGAGCGGTATAATGTGAAAGGGAGAAAGTATATCAGTACGCCATCAAAGTATTACTATACTGATCCTGGACTTAGAAATGCATTGCTGGGATTCCGTCAATTTGAAAAGACTCATCTTATGGAGAATGTCATATATAACGAATTAGTATACAGGGGCTTTTCCGTTGACGTTGGCGTTGTGGAAATCAACACGACTGATAATGGAAAGAAAGTACGTAAACAATTGGAAATTGATTTTATTGCCAATCTGGGAAGCCAAAGGTATTATATTCAGTCAGCTTATGCCATACCTGACAAAGAGAAAATGGAGCAGGAACAGGCTTCATTGATCAGTGTCCCGGACTCATTTAAAAAGATCATCGTAGTAGAATCCGGTATGCCATTATGGAGAAATGAACAAGGAATCACCATTATGAATATCTATGAATTTTTGTTGGACGAGGACAGCCTTAATAAATAATGTTACGATCGGAATTTGAGAAACTGTTGGAAACGTATCGGTTTAAGCAGAAAAGCTGGCTGTTCCGTAATAAAAAAGTAAAGGATTCATAGCATGCGGGCAACTGAGAAATCTAACGGGTTGGCTCATGAGAAAATGGTTATGCAGGTGATTGTCTATGCAGTTATTCGGTAAGATCCCAGACAGATTTTTCAATATTTTGACTTCCTCAAATAAGGAGCTGTATGTACAGGCGTTGTTTGTGCTCAGGCAGGCATTCCGCACAGAGCTGGTGATCGGCAGGGAGACGCTGACGTCCATGATTATGGAGAGTCTGGAGGCAGATATCCTTGAGGCTGATTTTAGTGAGGAGGAACAGGAAAGTGGTGAGAGTGTCCGCGCCTTAGAGGGCGGTGGTCTTTCCACAAAAGCGCATCTTCTTGTCAGAAGGCTGCTCCAGACCGGGTGGGTGGAGACCGAGTATGAGCGGGGAACGTTCGATGAGAATATCACGATTCCTGATTATGCCATCTCTGTGATCAATCTTCTTTATGACCTTTCTCAGGAAAGGGTGAGGGAATACAACAGTTATGTGTATGCCACCTACGCTTCCCTTTCCAATGCTGCTGCCAACCCGGATTATCTGTATCAGGCACTTCAGACCGCATGGCAGAATACTGTCCGGCTGGTTGATGAGCTGAAATCTTTGTTCAATAATATCCGTGCCTACTACAGGCGAATTCCTGGCGAAGCGGACGTTAATGCTCTGCTGGCGGAGCATTTTGAAGAATACAAGCAGAAGATCTTTGATGCCGTATACTATCCGCTCAAGACGATCGATTCCGTCCCCCGATTCAAGCATGCGATTCTTTCAACGATGAATGGCTGGCTGTCGGACAGCGAGCTGCAGGATCAGATTGTACAGCAGGGAGTCGCGCGCCGCGTTTTCTCAGATGAAGAGAGCGGACGTGATGAGATGATCTCGATGATTAATTATATCGTGGATACCTATGATGGGATTGAAGAGATGATTAGTGAGATCGATCGGAAGCATGTAGAGTACACCAGCGCATCGGTCGAACATATCCGGTATCTGATGAATGCGGACAGAGGCGTGAAGGGGAAGCTGATCGAGCTTTTGAAACATGCGTCTGATGATCGGCTCACAGATGAGATGGCCGGACATATCGATGTATTTCGCCATCAGTTTTATGATGACAGATCCCTTTATGCAGAAGTAAAGCGTACAAAGCGCAATATCGGGTTGCCGATGCCGATTCGGGAGGAGGAACCGCCTGCAGAGATGGTAACAGGGTTCCTGGAAGGCGTGCGGAATCAGTTCCCAAACAGCCGTATTGACAGTTTTGTTTTGAAATGTTTCGGGACAGGCGATACAGTTTCCACAATGACTGTTCCGATGAATGGTTCGGAGGATTTCATTCTGTTTCTTCTTGGCACGGTGAGGGGGCGGGAGAAAAGCGCTCCGTACACGGTAGCGTTTTCAGAAGGATACATCGAACGCGATGGATATCATCTGCCTCAGGTTTCTTTTCACAGAAAGGAAGGAACTGCCGATGCTTCAGGATTATGAAAAGCTGAGCCTTACAGAAAAAGAAAGCTTTGCAAGGATTGTGAACCAGCTGCTTGCCCATACATTTTTGCTGGTGGAGGAATACGATTTTCGGGAAGGAATCTCCAGGGTAAACAAGGATTATCTGTTTATGGAACGGAATTTTGAATTGTTCCGGGAGTATTTTGCGTTGGCTGGATTCGCCATTTCCAGGGATTCGAATTATGGTGTCATCAGTTTGATGAGCCGGTTTGACGGTATGAGGGTGCGCTTTGATAAGCTTGCCACGATCATGGTATATGCGCTTCGGCTCATCTATGAGGAAGAACGGGAGAAGCTGACTCTGACAAAGGAAGTATTCCTGACAACGGGGGATCTGGTTCATAAACTGATCAGTCTCGGTGCCGTAAAGAAAAAACCGTCCAATCAGGCAATCCATACTGCGCTGCGCATGCTTGCCCAGTTCCGGATTATCGATAAATTTGAGGGATTATGGGAGGATGCAGGTACGCGGATCATGATCCTGCCCAGCATTCTGTTTGTGGTTTCTTCTGAGCAGATTTCAAACATGGAAAAACTGATTGAACCGGATGAGAACGCGGACGCGGAGACTGGAGAGATACCGGGGGAGGAGCGTCTTCTGGAGGAAGAGTAACGGGTTAAAGCGCAGCGTATATGCCGGAGGGCATACTGGCAGCGCAGGAGGGATAGAGGAGACTTCATGAAGAAACTGAACAGACTTCTTCTGATCAACTGGTATACATATGCCAGGGAATTGATCGACTTTGAAGGGATCAATTTCCTGACGGGAAAAACAGCGGCAGGTAAATCGACAATTATCGATGCATTACAGCTGATTGTACTCGGAGATACCACCGGGAGTTATTTCAATAAAGCGGCCAACGCAGGCGCTGACCGGTCTCTGCGCGGATATCTGTATGGAGAAAACGGCGATGATGGGAATACGGGATTCCGCTACCTGAGGACACAGACATTTACCAGCTTCGTTGTGGGGGAATACCAGGATACGGAACGCAACCAGATGTTTCTGACAGGGATTGTGTGTGACTGTTACCCGGATCTTCACTATGACTACAAATGGTTTATCGCGGATCGCACATCGCTTCCGGAGCACTGTTTCATCGATGAGACAACCCATACACCCTATATGATTGCCCAACTCAAGAGCTGGCTGAGACGGAATGTGAAATCTTATGAGATTGTCGATACCAACAGACGGTATCAGGAGCTTTTGCTGGGGAAATTCGGAAATGTGAAGAGAAAGTACCTCACACTGTTCCGCAAGGCGGTACCGTTCACTCCGATTACCGATATCGAGAAATTCATCACAGAGTCCATCTGTGATGTGAAGAACAAGCCGGAGATTGAACAGATGCAGAGTGATATCCGGCAGTATAAGAATCTTGAAGCAGAGGCAGAGCGGGCGCAGGAAAAAGTGGAAGCCCTGACCGCGATTCATGCTGTGACGCAGGAGTACGAGGCGGACAGGGAGAGACACCATCAGCAGAGCTATATCATGCTTCGCGCACAGAAGGAGGAAGAGTCCCGGAAGCTGGAAGAAACCCGGAAGAAAGCGGAAGCGTATCGCGAGTCTATGAGCAGGGAGCAGGAAAAGCTTAAGAGACTGGACGAGAGTCTGAAGAAGCTGGAAGAGCAGATCGACGCGAATGAGGAAGAGTATCATTCTTCTGATCTGGTGCGAAAGCAGAAGTCTCTTCAGGAGCAGATTGATGCCTGTACAAAGGAAATTGCTCATCTGGTTGTCGGACTGCAGGAGGCGAAGCGGCAGCTGAAGACTTATGGCAGCTCCTGGCTCAGGCAGATGGAAAGGCTGGAACAGATCCATTATCAGGTGGATGAGAAATATCGGGATCTGTTCCGGGAAGTCGGACAGGAGAATTTTCAGATTAACCGGTTTGATTTCGGCCGTGCCGCGCAGTACATGGAGGCATTGCATGCAGACCTTCTGGAATACAGTTATGAGCTTCGCGGAAGAATCGGACAGGTTCATCAGAATGTACAGGAGCTGGAGACAAGAATTGATAATCTGAAAAAAGGAATCAAACCTTATCCTGCCCAGGTGATGACGTTAAAGCGCCGGATTGAGTCAGAGCTGTTCGCGCGGGTCAGAAAAAATGTTGTGGTTCCTATCTTTGCGGAACTGCTGGAGGTGGCAGACCCCAGGTGGCAGAATGCGGTGGAGGGTTATCTCGACCGGCAGAAGTTCTATCTTCTTGTACCGGAGGCCTATTATGATCAGGCGCTCAGGATTTATCAGTCGATCCGGAAGGAGGAGAAGGTTTTTGACGCGGGAATCGTGGATCTGAAGAAGCTGCGGGAGAGCCGGCGCAGGGAGCCGATGCCGGGATCCCTGGCGGAGGAGATCCAGACGGAAGACGCTGCCGCGAGACTCTACGCAGATTACCTGCTGGGGAGCGTCATCAAGTGTGATACGGTCTCGCAGCTGAATCAAAACAGGATCGCGATCACTGCAGACTGTATGCTGTACAAGAATTACGTGGCGCGGAAAATCAATCCAGCAAGATACCAGGATCCGTTTATCGGCAGACGCTCCGCGCAGATCCAGATAGAGAATCTGACAAAGCAGCTGGAGCATGCGGAGCTTGAATTGAAGCAGCTGCAGGAGGAGAACCGTGTGATTGCCGGTGCGCTGGAAACTCCTGTCATGAGCGCCTATGAAGCAGGCCAGCGGGAGGAGACGGTGCGAAAAAGCGCTGCCATTCCAGAGCTTGAGCAGCAGGCAGCCGGGCTGCGTGCACAGCTTGACGCGCTTGACTTCACCTGGCTGAACCGCCTGAAGGAAAAGATCGATTTGATGCGATCCGAGCGGAGCAACCTGCAAAAGGAGAAGGAAGAGGCAATTGCCGGGCAGGCAAGCGCGCAGGCAATTCTGTCCGGGCTGGAGGAGCAGGATCTTCCACAGATGGAGGAATCCGTCCGGACGATCGAAGGCAGAATCAGACTGCAGTTTGATCCGGAATGGGTCGAGAAGACAGGGGAGCCAAGATTTCAGAAGGAACTGACGGCAAACGGCCGCAGACAGATGACGCTGTTTGAAAGTTTCAGCCGGGCCAGGGTACAGACAGAAACGATCATGGAGAATCACAGGAAGGAGCGTCAGAAGAAGCGGATCGATTATAACGTTGCTTACCGCATGCCTTACGACACGGAACGGGAAGATAATGAAGAGTATGATAAAGAGCTGGATAATCTGCGTTCGATTCGTCTGCCGGAATACATGGATCAGATCAGGGACGCGAAAGAGAAGGCATACAGTCAGTTCCGGGATGACTTTATTGCAAAGCTGAAGTCCAATATTGAGACGGTGCGGGAACAGCTGAATGAGCTGAACCACTCTCTGAGAAACAGTGTGTTCGGGACAGACCGTTACCACTTCACCATGGGACCAAGGGCAGAATACCGCAGCTATTATGATATGATTACGGATCCGCTGCTGATGGATACGGGCGGCTGGAATATCGCGTCGCAGAGCTTTAATGATAAGTATCAGAAGGAGATTGACCATTTATTCCGGGCATTGATTATCGATGAAACGGATCTTACTGCTGAAAAAAGGGCAGAGTATGAGAAAAGCATTAAAAAATACACAGACTATAAGACCTACCTGGTATTCGACCTGATTGTGACGAATGAGCAGGGAGAAGAGCAGCGGCTTTCCAGAACACTGTCCAGAAAGTCAGGAGGGGAGACGCAGATTCCGTTCTACATCGCATTGCTGGCATCGTTCTCCCAGGTTTGCAGAATCCGGAGCAAAGGCAGAAACAACACCATCAGACTGATTATTCTGGATGAAGCGTTCAGTAAGATGGATGGCGAGCGCATAAAGGAAAGTGTCGTTTTGCTCAAGCGTTTTCATCTGCAGGCGATCTTCTCTGCTCCTCCTGAAAAGATTGCCGAGATCGCGCCGATGGTTGAAAGAAATATTGCAGTATATAAAGACGGAACACATTCTTTCACCAGGCACTTTGATCCGGCTCAGGTTGAAATTGACGAAGAGATGGAATAAAGACCGCATGGCAGTTTTTGAGGAAGCAGGAGGGCCGCGGTGGCATATTCTTTTGATAATATGGAAATCTGGATTCTGCAGGAATTGCTTGACCGGTATGAGCGGAGCAGTTTGTTTCGGGACAGGAACCAGCCGTCAGCCGGATTGGATGCCGGGAAGAATCAGGGATTGCTTCCGAACCAAAAGCGTTCAGGAGTAAGGCGTATCCAGTTTCGTGTGAATTCATTCGGCAAACTGAACGTGCTTCTGGAAGATGCAGACCGGCGAAAGGAGTTTCTGCGCGCGGCAGGGGATCTGAAGAGCAGGGGACTGATCGATTACGAGTGGGTAAAGTATGAGAAAGGGAACCTGATTGAGCGAATCTGGCTGATTACAGAGGAAGACCGGCTTCTGGAAAGCTATCGGATCTGCAGAAGAGTTGGAAAGGAGCAGCAGATTCTGCAGCTTGAAAAGCAGATACGCTCCGCATTGGACCGGCTTGACATAGAAGCTGGAGCGCAAAAACATGGCTGCAGAGAGGAAAGCGCGGACGATATACAGGCCTTTCTCAAAGAGATGCTTCAGTCCGTCCGGGAGCATCATTCTGTTCCCCGTTTCTTTTTCCATGGTAAAAATACACTTAAGTCCACACAATGTTCCTACGAGAAAAACGAGAGCCTGCTTCGTTTTCTGGTTGTTCTTTCACAGAATAAGGGAGAACTGCAGGAACGTGTTGTCAGTACACGTCTGTATGGGGACAGTAAATATTTCGAGCGTGAGCTGAAGACCAAAGTAGTCTCGATTCTGCGTTATATTTATGCGTCGAGAAGGGAACTGAATATCGTCAGTGAACAGCGAAAGCGCGAAGCTGCGGTATTCGAAACCGAGGGTGGAGCGGCAGGAACGCCGCCTGCGTTTTTGAAACAGGAGACAGAGTTACCGGAAGAGAAATCATCGGAAGAACTGCTTGAAGAGAGGGGAATTGTAAGGTGGCCGGAGATCCTCGAATTCTGCGGAAAGATACAGATGACTCTGGATAATGGGCAGGAAATATCGTATCAGAATCAGATCTTTGGTGCCTATGTCAATTCAGATACGGTTCGCCATGCAACTTGCGTGAAGATGGGTGAGGTTGCAAGGGTCATCACCATCGAGAATAAGGCAAATTATGTATGGTATATCACAACGCACAGGAAAGAAGATGAGCTTGTGTTGTTTCATGGGGGCGTCTTCAGTCCCGTGAAGGGACAGTGGCTGAAGCTGATCGCAAAGGCAGGAGAGGAGACGGAGAGAAGTATATCCTACCGGCACTGGAGTGATATCGACGTCGGCGGTTTCCGCATATTTCTCAGGCTGAAGAAAGAAATCTTTCCGGAGGTTCTCCCCATGTCCATGGACGTGAAAACACTGGAACGCTGGCGCGAGAAGTGTATGCGTATTGAGGATGAAAACTACATTGCGCTGATCAGGAAGATGAGGGAGAACCCGGAGTATAAGATGTTTCATGATGTTCTGGATTATATGATGGCACATCGCGTCCGCCTTGAGCAGGAGAATGAAATCTGAAGTCATGAAGCGGCTCCAATCAGGTTTCCTGATTGGAGCCGTTTTCTGTGACGTACTATTCTTTTTCTCCGTCTGAAGAGATAACAGATGATCCCGTATGATAGCAGTATTCACACATACGATCCATATGAGTTGAATACCGTTAGCGAATGCCGAAGGCATGCGGTTACGGTATTCGCATCCGAACGGATAATGTCAGATATAAACTGGCGTTTATAGAGGAAAGGAGAAATGGAATGAAGAGAAGGAGAAGGTTGATTGCCGGAATTGCGGTTTCACTGATCTGCATGCTGTCAAACAGCTGCTTCGCTGAGGAGTCAGAGGAAACGTTCCATTCCGGTGAATGGGAATACGTCCGGAACGAGGATGAGACAGTTACGATTACCGGCTGGTCCGGAGAGGAAAAGAACCTCAGCATTCCGGCGGAGCTTGACGCGCAGCAGGTGACCGGGATCGGAGAGGATGCATTTTATGCCTGTACTGATCTGACTGAAATCACGATTCCGGACGGTGTGACGGAGATTGGAAAGCATGCCTTTGAATACTGCGTCGGGCTCAAAAGCATCACGATTCCTGACTCGGTCGTTGAGATTGACGATTATGCGTTTCAGTTTTGTGACTGTCTGTCGGACGTTACGATTCCGGCGTCTGTCACGAGGATCGGAGACAAGTCTTTCTGCGCGTGCAATGCGCTTGAGCGTATTACGATTTCTGATTCTTTGACTGAGATTGGAGACTGGGCGTTCGGCACCTGCGACAGCCTGACGCGCATAGAGGTGTCACCCGGCAATGCTTCTTATGTCGTAATGGACAATGCACTGGTTGAGAAAAAGACCATGACACTGGTATACTATCCCTGCGGACTGGCCAAAGGGGCCTGTGTCATTCCGGACGGCATCGTGAAAATCGGAGATCATGCGTTTATGGACTGCGCCGGGTTAACCGACATCACGATCCCTGCGTCAGTGACGGAGATTGGGAATTATGCGTTTTCATTCTGCCATGGCCTGACTGACGTGGAGATTCCGGCGTCTGTGACAAAGATCGGGAAATTCGCATTTTCGGACTGCAGCAATCTGACAAGCGTCAGAATCCCCGATTCCGCGACCGAGATCGGGAAAGACGCATTTTATGGGGACAAGAAGCTGACACTGGATGATCAGCTGTTGGAGAAGGTGGAATAAAAGATATGAAACTGTCCAATGTGGTGGAAAGAACGATTGATGTTGTGTGCCTGATCGCGTCCTTTGCGATCCTGTATCTGCTGCCGGACAGGATCAATGTGCTCTTTTACCTGCTGTTTGCAGTCTCAGCCTTTCTGTTCTGCATCGGTTTCTTCCGGCTGATTGCCACTTTTGATGAACCGGATAGTCCGGAAGAGGCATGGCTTGCCGGGCTTGTTTTTGTGGCCGGCGGCGCGGCGGTTAATGCCTGTGGGATCTATGGCGTATATGCAGGAAAGGGCACCTGCCGGAGTATCATGATTGCTACCGTAACGTTGATTGAAGCCATGGTCCTGTACGCTATGGCAGGCGGTCTGGCCCGGGACTCCAAAGTGAAGAAGACGGTTTCAGTCCTGTATAAAACTGCGGCCGTCCTGCTGGCAGCCGGTGGTGTTTTCTTTGCGGTCAGGGAACACTTCAGCGAACGGTCCGTGATTCTTGGAACGATGCTTCTCATTGAGGCGGTCTGCCTCTGGACCATCAGGTTTGAGTCTGCAAAGTTTAAGAAGTGAGCGGAAGATATTCGGAAGAGTCAGGCACAGCGTGGTTATCTGCGCTGTGTTTTTTTGATGGTGTGATCTGCACTGTGTTTTTTGATGATGGCATAAATGAGGCACAGGTGTTATGGTATTTCATGTAAGGAATCAACTTCATGACCGGTTTCCGGAAAACTGGGAAAGCCACACTTGAATGTGATGCAGCATGGGAGGACAAAACATGGCTTGTACAACGATACTGGTAGGGAAAAATGCTTCTTTTGACGGTTCTACGATGATTGCGCGCAATGATGATTGTGGAGCGGATCACTATACGGAGAAGAAGTATGTGATTGTGTCCGCGCAGGAACAGCCGCGAGTTTATACCTCGGTCCTCAGTCACTGCAAGGTGGAGCTGCCGGACAATCCGATGTCTTACAGCGCAGTTCCGAACGCGGTGGAAGGAAAAGGAATCTGGGCCGCCTGCGGGGTAAATGAGAAGAATGTCGGCATGACAGCGACGGAGACCATTACGTCCAATGAGCGGGTTCTCGGCGCGGATCCGCTGGTCAGGCTGCGCCCTGCGCAGGACGGAAACGAGGAACAGCCGGGAGGCCTCGGGGAGGAGGACCTGGTGACGGTGGTTCTGCCTTATATTGCCAGCGCGCGGGAAGGCGTGCTGCGCCTGGGATCCCTTCTGGAACAGTACGGCACTTATGAGATGAACGGAATTGCATTTTCGGATAAGGACGAGATCTGGTGGCTGGAGACGATTGGCGGACACCACTGGATCGCCCGCCGGCTGCCGGACGACTGTTACGCAGTCATCCCGAACCAGCTTGGGCTGGACAAGTTCGACCTGGAGGATGCGCTGGGAGAGGGGAAGGAGTACCTGTGCTCCGCGGACCTGAGGGCGTTCATTCAGGAGAATCACCTGGATCTGTCCCTGGACGGTGTGCTGAATCCGCGGGATGCGTTCGGCAGCCACTCGGACGCGGATCATGTCTACAATACCCCCAGAGCCTGGTATGCGCTGCGGTATCTGAATCCGCGCACCTGGGTGTGGGACGGGCCGGATCCGGACTACACACCGGTCAGCGACGATCTGCCGTGGTGCATGGTGCCGGAGCGTAAGATCACAACGCAGGACGTGAAGGATATCCTGTCTTCCCATTATCAGGGAACGCCTTACGATCCATATCTGCGTTGCGGAGACAAGTCTGAGAGCGGTGCTTACCGCACCATCGGGATCAATCGTACCAGCTTTCTGGGATTGGTGCAGATCCGGCCGTATCTGCCGGAAGCGTGCCGTACACTTCAGTGGCTGGCATTCGGATCCAATGTGTTCAATGCAATGGCGCCGTTCTATCCGAAGGTTCCGAAGACGGAGGCATATCTGTCGGACACAGCCGGCGAGGTATCCTGTGACAGCTGGTACTGGGCAAACCGGCTGGTCGGTGCTCTGGCGGACGCTTCTTATGCCGGAAGCCTGATCCACATCGAGCGGTATCAGTTATCCGTGCAGTCCAGGGTACTTGCGGTGATCAACCAGACCGACAGAAAGGTGAAGGACCTGTTGGCCGGTTCCGGCAAGGCTGCTGATTCCCGGGAGCAGGCAGGAGCACAAGAGGCCGGAGCGGTACAGACAGAAGCACAAGCGGCAGATCCGGTTCAGGCGCTTCTTCTTGCGGCCAATCACCAGACAGCAGAGATTCTCCGGGAAGAGACGCAGAAGGTGCTTAAGCTGGTGCTGGACGAGGCTACATCCGTGATGAAAAACCGGTTTTCCAGATCGGATGCGTGAAAGCCTGGAATCCGAATTGAATGCAGGCAGACTGGAATCTTTCGGATGAAACTGGTTCAGATATGCTATGATGTAAAAAAGACCATGAGGAGGGTTTGATGATATGGAACGGCTTGGCTACTACAATGGAACATACGGACCGCTTGAGGAGATGAAGATTCCCATGAATGACCGTGTCTGCTGGTTTGGCGATGGTGTATATGATGCAGGTCCGTGCAGGAATTATCACATTTTTGCGATGGACGAGCACGTCGACCGTTTCTTCCGGAGCGCAGAGAAGCTTCGCATCAAGATTCCGGTCACGAAGCAGGAGCTGAAGGATACCCTGAACAGGCTCGTGAAGGAGATGGATACAGGGGATCTGTTTGTGTACTACCAGGTGACGAGAGGGACGGGAATCCGGAAGCATGCATTTATTGACAGCCCTGCCAATCTCTGGATCACGCTGAATCCGGGCGAGATTCTGGATGGGAAAGAAAGCGTTGGCATGATTACGACGGAGGATACCCGGTTCTTCCACTGCGACATCAAGACACTGAACCTGATCCCATCGGTGATGGCTGCCCAGAAGGCGGCGGAAGCCGGGTGTGAGGAAGCTGTGTTCTACCGTCCCGGCGGACGTGTCACGGAATGCGCGCACAGCAATGTGCACATTCTGAAGGACGGCGTGTTGCATACGGCACCGACCGATCATCTGATCCTGCCCGGAATCGCAAGGGCGCACCTGCTTCGCGCGTGCGAGGCGCTGGGCATTCCGTATAAGGAAGAGGCGTTTATGCTGGATGAGCTGATGAACGCGGACGAGGTGATCTTCACCAGTTCGAGCCGCCTGTGTGTGAGAGCACATGCCATCGACGGAAAGGACGTCGGCGGCAAGGACCTTTCCCTCTATGAAAGAATCAGGGAATATCTGCTGAATGAATACTATACGCAAACAGCCTGAAGACCAGGAAGGGAGAGCAGGAAGCATGATGTATGATGCAGTGATTATCGGAGCAGGGATTACGGGATGCGCGACTGCCCGTTTTCTGGCAAAGTACAAGGGCAGGTTCTGCGTCATGGAGCGCAGCGAGGATGTCTGTACGGGCACTTCCAAGGCGAATTCCGCGATTATCCATGCAGGGTTTGACGCGGCCAACGGCACGCTCATGGCTGAGTATAACCTGAAAGGCTGCCGTATGTACCCGGAGCTGGCGAAGGAACTGGAATTCGACTATAAGAACAATGGCTCGCTTGTCCTGGCACTCAGCGAGGAGGACATTCCCAGGCTGGAAGCCTTGAAGGAGAATGGCATCAAAAACGGCGTGGAAGGTCTCGAGATCGTCGGACGGGAGAAGCTGAAGGAACTGGAACCAAGTGTGGGACGTGTGCCGGTCGCGGCGCTCTATGCGCCTTCTGCCGGGATTGTGTGCCCGTTCGGCGCCACCGTTGCATTTGCGGAGAACGCATACACCAACGGTGTGGAATTCCGGTTCAATACGGAAGTGAAAGGCCTGACGCCGGCAGAAGACGAGAACGGGGAGAAGTACTGGATCGTTCAGACCGCGAACGGCGCGGTCCGGACCAGGACCGTCATCAATGCGGCGGGCGTCTATGCCGATATCCTGCACAACATGGTGTCTGCTGACAAGATCCATATCACGCCCAGAAGAGGGGATTACATCCTGCTTGACCGCAGAACGGGCGGCTATGTGAAGCATACGGTCTTCCAGGTGCCGGGGAAGTTCGGCAAGGGTGTCCTGGTTTCCCCGACCGTTCACGGGAATACGATTGTCGGCCCGACAGCGGAGGACATTGAAGACAAAGAAGGCGTGGATACGACCTCGGAAGGGTTCGCGGACCTGATGGAGAAGGCAGGCTTCGCATTTGACGATCTGCCGCTGCGGGAAGCGATCACGAGCTTCGCGGGACTGCGCGCGCATGAGGCGCGGCACGACTTTATCCTCGGAGAGGTAGCTGACGCGCCCGGTTTCTTCGACTGTGCCGGAATCGAGTCACCCGGACTGACGGCCGCGCCGGCGATCGGGGAAGAGACTGCCCGGAAGGTGGCTGAAAAGCTTGGGCTTGGAGAGAATCCTTCCTTCGAAGGACACCGGGACGGAATCCTGGACCCGAAGAAGGAGATGATCAAGGATCCGGAGGCGCTCAGCCGGCTGATCCGTGAGAAGCCGGAGTACGGGCGGATCGTCTGCCGGTGTGAGCAGATCAGTGAGGGAGAGATCCTGGATGCGATCCGCAGACCGCTCGGCGCGAAGAGTCTGGACGGCGTCAAGAGGAGAGTAAGAGCCGGCATGGGAAGATGCCAGTCGGGATTCTGCTCCCCCAGGATCATGGATCTGCTCGCGCAGGAACTGGACATCGATGTCGCGGATGTAACGAAGGCAGGCGGGAATTCGAAGGTGATCGTCGGACTGACGAAGGACAGGATATAAGGCGGAATGACTATGGAAAAGACAGAATACAATCTTATCATTATCGGAGGCGGCCCTGCGGGACTGGCAGCCGCGGTCAGCGCTTATGATGCCGGGGAGAGAAGCATCCTGGTGCTGGAGAGAGACCTTCGCCTGGGCGGCATCCTGAACCAGTGCATTCACAACGGCTTCGGCCTGCATACCTTTCAGGAGGAGCTGACCGGGCCGGAGTATGCGCAGCGTTTTATCGACAGGCTGACAGAGCGCGGTATCGCATACAAGAGCGATACGATGGTCGTGTCCGTCGGTACATCGGAGGACGGATACAAGGAGGTCGCCGCGGTCAATGAGACAGACGGCCTGCTTCTTCTGAAGTGCAAGGCGCTGATCCTTGCCATGGGCTGCAGGGAGAGAAGCCGCGGCGCGCTGAACATCCCGGGATTCAGGCCGGCCGGCATCTTCTCGGCCGGAACGGCGCAGCGCCTGGTCAATATCGAAGGATATCTTCCGGGCAGGAGAGTCGTGATTCTCGGATCGGGCGACATCGGCCTGATCATGGCACGCCGCATGACGCTGGAAGGCGCGAAGGTTCTGGTCTGCGCGGAGCTGATGCCGTATTCGGGCGGCCTGAAGCGGAATATTGTCCAGTGCCTTGACGACTTTGGAATACCGCTGAAGCTTTCGCACACGGTTGTCCGGATTGAAGGAAAGGAAAGGGTGGAGGCGGTTGTGATCGCCGAAGTCGGCGCTGACAGGAAGCCGATTCCGGGGACGGAAGAGAGATATGAGTGCGACACGCTGCTGCTCTCCGTCGGCCTTCTTCCTGAAAATGAGCTTTCCATCGGTCTTGGTGTGGAGATGAGCACTGTGACCAACGGTCCTGTCGTCAATGAGTCTCTGGAGACGTCCGTTCCCGGCGTATTTGCCGCAGGCAATGTGCTGCATGTGCATGACCTGGTGGATTATGTGTCCGAGGAAGCGGCGCTGGCAGGGAAGAGCGCGGCAGCTTACATCCGCGAATATGACCAGGGCAGCATTTCGGAGGAGATGGCAAGAATTCCTGTCACCGTATCAGGCGGCATCCGCTACAGTGTCCCGGTCAGTGTTGCCCCCGGAAGAATCAGCGACTGGCTGAAGGTTCGTTTCCGGGTCGGCGATGTCATGCGGAATAAAAAGGTTGTGCTGTATCTGGACGGTGTCAAAGAGCTGTCAAAGCGGCGGCATGTGATGGCGCCGGGTGAGATGGAAGAGGTTGTACTGACCCGGAAGGTGCTGGACAAACATCCGGATCTGAAATCGATCGAGATCAAAGTAGAGGAGGGCTGATCATGAAGCATAAGGAACTGACCTGTATCGGATGCCCTTTAGGATGCAGGCTCGATGTCCTGCTGGATGACACAGGCGCGGTTACGATGGTGACCGGCAATACCTGTCCCAACGGGGAGAAGTACGCGCGTAAGGAAGTGACTTCGCCGACCCGTATTGTGACCAGCTCTGTGCGTGTGTACGGGAGCAAAATGGGAGAGCGGATGGTGCCGCTCAAGACGGCGGCCGACATTCCAAAGAGTAAAGTGATGGACGTGATCCGTGATCTGGCAGGCGTGTCTGTTCCCTGCCCGGTGGAGATCGGAGATGTGATCCTGCATGACGTTGCGGGGACGGGAGTTGATGTCATTGCCACGAAACATGTGGAGTAATTATGAGCAGTCATCCGCGTGATCGCGGCGATTGACTCTGTCATCCTGATCATCAATATCTTTTATCACCACGACGCCGAAGCAGTATCACAACCAGTATTTTCTGATCATCTTCGCGATCGGGCTCGTGGTGCTTCTGAACGCGTATTTCCTGTATCCATCAGGCAATGATATCTGGGGCAGTGTTGATGTCTCCGTGCCTGGGTATTCCCTCGGTCTGATCATCACCTACTGGGCAGCCTTCGAGTATCGCTTCCGCTATATGCCGATGTCACAGTTTGACCTGATCCCGCCCGAGGACCGCCAGCACTATATTGTGATGGTCGGCAGCCAGTTCTCCAGAGGAAATGTTGCCTTCCTGCAGCATGAGATCCTGAAAAAAGATGGAGACAGGATCAGAGTGCTGTGCATGGGAAGGAAATATTATGATTCCGCGCTGAAGGTGTACCGGAGCGAGATCTTCATTACACCGGCAACGGCGGCGGACAGCTGAAAAAGTGACAGCATCGCGTGCGCATAAGGAACACGAAGGGATTCTCAAGTGAGGTTTTACGATGAATCATATGGAAGAATACCGGAGCAAACTGCGGACACCGGAAGAGGCTGTCCGTGTGGTAAAAAGCGGTGACTGGGTGGACTATACCGTCTCCCTGGGGTTCGCGCCTTTGCTGGACGCAGCCCTGGCTGCGCGCAGGGACGAGCTTCATGATGTGAAGATCCGCGGAAATCTGATTTTCGGGCCGATCCTTGCTGCCGAGTGCGACCCGAAGCGGGAGCATTTTGTCTATAACAGCTGGCACTGCTCCGGCTATGAGCGCAAGCTTGCCGACAGGGGACTGTGCAATTACATCCCCATGGTGTTTCACAACGTCGTGCCCTACTACAGACATTTTCTCAAAGTGAACGTAGCGATGCTGTCGGTTACACCGATGGATAAGCACGGATACTTCAACCTTTCGTGCGTGACCGGGACGACCAAAGGCATCGCCGAGCAGGCGGACATTGTGATCGTGGAAGTAAACGAGAGGCTTCCGCGCGTGTACGGCGGGTTTGATGAGTGCATCCATATCTCGGAAGTAGACTATATCGTCGAAGGAGAGCATGGTCCTCTGCCGCAGGTGCGCGCCGGCGCGCCTTCCGAGACGGACCGGAAGATCGCGGAGCATATTCTGCCGTATATCCAGGACGGCGCCACCCTTCAGCTGGGCATCGGCGGCATGCCGACGGTCCTGGGACAGATGCTGGCGCAGTCGGACCTGAAGGACCTGGGCATGCATACGGAGCTGTGCACAGACGCATATGTCGACCTGTATGACGCCGGAAAGCTGACCAACCGGTATAAGAAGCTGTTCCCCGGAAAGGGTGTTGCAGGATTCGCGTTTGGAACGGACAAGCTCTACGAATGGCTGGACGAGAACCCGGGCCTGGCCTTCTGCCCGCTGGAATATGTGAACGATCCGTCCGTCATCGGCAGCATAGACAACATGGTTTCCATCAACGGCTGTATCGGCGTGGACCTGTACGGGCAGGTTTCCTCCGAGAGCTCGGGCTTCCGCCAGATCAGCGGTACAGGCGGCCAGCTGGATTTTCTGAACGGCGCCTCCACGTCCAAGGGAGGAAAAGCGTTCCTGTGCCTGCCGTCAACCTTTACAGACAAGCAGGGAGAGATGCATTCCAACATCAAGTCTGTGTTCAACGGAGAGATCGTCACCTCGCCAAGATCGCAGGTCTACTTCATCGTGACGGAATATGGCTGTGTCAACCTGGAAGGTCGGTCAACGTGGGAGAGGGCAGAACTGCTGATCTCCATCGCGCATCCTGCGTTCCGGGATGACCTGATCCGCGCGGCGGAAAAGCAGGGTATCTGGATCCGGTCAAACAAACGGTAGGAGCAGTTCAGGTTCCGGCGGGTGAACTGCAGCCGGGGGATCTCCAGTCTGAAATGGCAGGAGGCACCCCGGCTGAAATTATTCCACCTGTGCGGTTGGATCACTGTCGTGATCCAACCCCTCTACCCTCATTCACAAAACTCGCGCTTCGCAAAGCTCAGCGCTGCTGCAGCCGCTATCGCGTCTGCGTTTTGCTCATTAGGAGGGTGGGTTGCTCATACGAACCTTGATTCTGTGCTTCGATAAATCGAGCACAGAATCAAGGTTCGTATGGCAACCGCACAGGTGGTCAAAATACCTCTTGACACATTATACTATGCGTTATATAGTATGATGCGTAAGGAGGTATATCGGATGGACGCTCAATTCAGACGGGGGATTCTGGATGCCTGCGTGCTGGCGGTGCTGGAACAGGGCGAATCCTACGGCTACCAGATGGTGAAGGACATCAATGAATTCATCGAGATCACGGAGTCGACCCTCTATCCGATCCTGAAGCGGCTGGAGAACGCGAAGATGCTGACTGTATTCAAGCAGGAACACAACGGCCGGCTGCGAAAGTATTACCGGATCACGGAAGAAGGAAGGAACCACATTACGGAACTGATGAAGGAATGGGAAGAGATCGTAAAGGTCTTCCAGTTCATTTCCAAAGAGAGGAAGCAAAGAGAGGGAGCAAAGCATGAGTAAGGAAGCATATCTGGACCTGCTGAATCAGAAGCTGCTGGACAATGAAATTCCGGGCGCAGATCAGATGGTGGACTTCTATGCGGAGATGATCGAGGACCGCATGGAAGACGGCATGACCGAGGAAGAAGCAGTCGCGACCATGGAAGATGTTGACTCCATCGTCGAACATGCGAAGGCAGACCGTCCGATTACGGAGCTTGTGACTGCGAGGGTGAAAGAAAGCCATGAGAATGCAGTAAAGAAGGGGCACGGCACTTTGTGGATGGTGCTTGCCATCATCGGCTTCCCGGTCTGGTTTCCGCTGATGGTTGCATTCTTCGCGGTTTTGCTGTCGGTCTACATCGTCCTGTGGGCAGTTGTAGGGACACTCTACGTTGTGGAATTCGCATTCGGCATCAGCGCGGCGGCATGCTTTGTGTTCGGATTCGGCGTGCTGTTCGGCTGGATTCCAATCGCGACGACCCTGGTCGGCTGGGGCCTGGCCCTGGTACTGGGCGGCCTGTTCCTCCTTCTGTGGCATCCGATCTGCGCACTTGCCGGAGCGCTGATCCGCCTGATCAAGGCAACCTTCCGGAAGATCAAAGGTATGTTCGCAAAATCAAAAGCATGATCCGGAGCGAAAAGAGCATTTACAGATAAAGATACACAACCGTATGATAGGAGATAAAGGAGAACGCCATGAACAGAATAACGGCCCTGGCAGTTGGAATGGTCATCGGAGGAGCGTTGCTTGTCGGAAGCGGCTTTATGATTGTGAGAGGAGACATCACCATGTTAAATTCCAAAAACAGCCACTATGTGAAAAAGACTTATGAATGCAAGGAAGACGTGACGAATCTTTCCGTAACGGAATCGTCCGGTTCGGTCGTTGTCCGGAAGGGGGATGTCGACCGGATCTCGGTCACCTATTCTGACAGGGAGAGCGATGAGGACTCCATGTACGCGTTCCATGAATCACAGGAAGAACTGAACATCGAGAGAAAGAAAGAGGAAGGATGGCATCTTTTCCAGATTGATTTCACGGATCATAAGATGACCATCACGGTTCCGCAGGACTTCAAGGGAGATCTGAAGATCAACAATTCGAGCGGAACGGTCAAGCTCGAAGATGTGGATGGAAAAGAGATCCAGATCGGGAACACCAGCGGCAGCATCAAGCTGGATAATGTCTCCAGCGAAGGCAGCCTGAGCGTGAAGAATACTTCCGGCTCCATCAAGTTCACAGATGTGGAAGCCGGCACAGACATGAAGGCGGAGAATACTTCCGGCAGCATCAAGCTGGACGCGCTGAAGGCCGGCGGCAATATCTCACTGGAAACGACAAGCGGGAGCATTAAGGGAGAGATCGTTGGAAAAGAATCCGATTACAGGATCCGCGCAAAGGTATCGTCCGGCAGCTGCAACCTGAAGGACAGTGACGAGGGAAGCAAAGAACTGAATGCCCATGTAAGCAGCGGCAGCATCAAGATTACATTTACGGAGTAAAGACATGAATAAGAAAGAGATCGCGGAGATCAAGAAACTGCTGAATCCGGTGCACCAGACGATATCGCGCATCGCAGGCTGCTATGTCAGCGCGGAGAAGGAGAAGATCATGACCTTCTCACAGAACTTCGGCCTGCTGGAGGAGGAAGAGGTTTTCAAGTACCTGGAGCTGTTCCGGAAGAGCCTGTCCGGAACGCTTGGAAAAAACCTGATCGATATGGAGTTCCCCAACGAACAGGAGGCAGAAGGCGGGCGGGAGGAATTTCTGTACCGCCTCAACAAGAGCCGGCTGGAGGACGAGGAACTGCTGGAGGAATTCTATGATAAGGTGATCGAAGGATATGTGACTTCGGAGAGCTATCTGATCCTTCTGATCGCCAACGCTTATGATGTGCCCGGCATGGGCAGCGACCGGCTGGAACAGTTTGACGCTTCCGAGCAGGTGTATGCCTACCTGCAGGCGCTGATCTGTCCGGTTGACCTGGCGAAGCCGGCCCTTTCCTACGACAGGGACACGCAGGCTTTTCACAGCAGGATCCGTGACTGGGTCGTCGGCATGCCTGCGGCCGGATTCCTGTTTCCGGCTTTCAACGACCGTATGAGCGATATCCACGCAGTTCTCTATTACTCGAAAAACGCAGAAGATCTGCATTTCGACCTGACGGAAAGCGTACTCGGCTGCCAGCTGCCGCTTCCTGCGCCGATCCAGAAGGAAGCCTTCACCGCACTGGTGGAAGAGGCGTTGGGAGAGCGGTGTGACTTTGAATCGGTCAAAGCGATCCACGACTCGCTGCGGGAAGCGAGAGAGGAAGCGAAGGATGATCCGGAACCGGTTGTCCTCGACAAGCATGATGTGAAGATCATCCTCTCCGAGGCAGGCATGAAGGACGATCAGGAAACTGCCTTTGATACCGCCTTTGAGGAAAATGTGGGCGAGGACAGTCTTCTTCATGCGTCCAATCTGCCTGGCACCCGTAAGTTTGAGGTACACACGCCGGACGTCACCATTACCGTAAGCCCCGACCGAACGGATCTGATCGAGGAGCGGATCATCGACGGCAGGAAGTGCCTGGTCATTCCCATCACGGACGAAGTAACCGTGAACGGGATCCGGCTCAGCGGGGGAAGCAAGGGAACGGGCTGAATCGTTGCCTGCCGGGCAGAGAGAATCAGATGATTCAGGCAGTGCGCATCATGCACACTGCCTGTTTTCTATGCAGTCTGTGAGTTTTGGAATCCAGTCTGCTTTTTAACCTAAAAGTCGTGTAATCAGTACTCAAATCATCAGAAGGCAGGGACCCCAAGTTTTTCGAGAAACAGCCGATCTCGTACCGTGATTTCCGTGGTCCACCGCCTGGAAAGGAGCTTCGAAGAAACCTTTACTTCCTCAACAGCATCAAACCACTGCAGCGTCAGATAAACA
>CACZJF010000029.1 GCA_902781455.1 uncultured Lachnospiraceae bacterium
TGAAACCGGAACCTTTATAAGCGGAGGATTGTCATGAGTAAGGCATCAGGCGAAAAGAACCTGGAAGCGCAGGAGAAGAAGAGTGGAAAGACCGCAGCGAAGACCACAGCCAAGGCAGCAGCTGCCAAAACGGCGGTGAAGGAAGCAGTAAAGAAAACTGCGGAAACTGCAGCAAAGAAGACTGCGGAAAAGGCTGCCGTGAAGAAGGCTGCAGCAAAGCCTGCGGCAAAAAAGACTGCAGCAAAGCCTGCGGCAAAGAAGACGACAGCAAAAACTGCGGTGAAGAAGGCGGCAGTGAAGACGACTGTCAAAGCGGCCGCAGCGAAGAAGGCTGTGACAAAGACGGCTGAAGCGGGCGAGGCCGTCGGGCGCGGCTATGAATTCATCCATGACCTGGATCAGTACCTCTATGACAAGGGCGTGCATTACGATATCTTCAAAAAGCTGGGCGCGCACCCGTCTGAGAAGGGCGGTGTGAAGGGCGTGCACTTTGCGGTATGGGCGCCTCACGCGGCTGCGGTCCATCTGATCGGCGAGTTCAACGGCTGGGACGAGGGGAACATCGCGATGGAGCGGCTCGACCCCTCCGGAATCTGGGAGTGCTTCCTGGCAGACGCGCAGCTGGGACAGATGTACAAGTATCTGATCTACACGGCGGACGGCCGGAAGCTTTACAAGGCCGACCCATACGCGAACCAGGCAGAGAAGCGGCCGGGTACCGCTTCTGTGATCGCTGACATCGCTTCGATCCGCTGGACAGACAGTGTGTGGATGAAGAAGCGTGCCTCCTTCCGGCAGGATAGCAGTCCGATCTCGATCTATGAGTGCCACATCGGCAGCTGGATGCGTCATCCGCACGCGGAGCATGAAGACGGTTTTTATAATTACCGTTACTTTGCCCATTCCATCACCGAGTATCTGAAGAAAATGGGCTATACCCACATTGAGCTGATGGGTGTCGCGGAGCACCCCTTTGACGGTTCCTGGGGTTATCAGGTCACGGGTTATTTCGCACCGACCAGCCGCTATGGAACGCCTGAGGATTTTGCGTACATGGTCAACTACCTGCACCGCAACGGCATCGGCGTCATCCTCGACTGGGTGCCGGCGCATTTTCCGAAGGACGCGCACGGTCTGGCGGACTTCGACGGACAGGCGTGCTACGAGTATGCGGATTCCCGCAAGGGCGAGCATCCGGACTGGGGTACGAAGGTCTTCGACTTCGGGAAGAGCGAGGTGAAGAATTTCCTCATCGGCAATGCGCTGTTCTGGATTGAGCAGTTCCATGTGGACGGACTGCGTGTGGACGCTGTCGCTTCGATCCTCTATCTGGACTACGGACGCCGCGACGGTGAGTGGGTGCCGAACAAGTACGGCGGAAACAAGAACCTGGAGGCGATCGAGTTCTTCAAGCACCTGAATTCTGTGGTGCGCGGCAAGCATCCGGGGATCATGATGATCGCGGAGGAGTCGACGGCGTGGCCGAAGGTGACGGACCTTCCGGAGAATGACGGACTGGGATTTTCCATGAAGTGGAACATGGGCTGGATGCATGATTTCATCGAGTATATGAAGCTGGATCCCTACTTCCGCAAGTTCAACCACAACAGAATGACATTTGCGATGACCTACGCGTATTCCGAGAAGTACTGCCTGGTGCTGTCTCACGATGAGGTGGTTCATCTGAAGTGCTCCATGATCAACAAGATGCCAGGGCTGTACGACGATAAGTTTGCGAACCTGAAGGCCGGCTACACCTTCATGTTCGGTCATCCCGGGAAGAAGCTTCTGTTCATGGGTCAGGAGTTTGCGCAGGAGAGAGAGTGGTCAGAGGACCGTGAGCTTGACTGGTACCTGCTGGAAGAGCCGAAGCATCAACAGATGCAGGACTTTGTGAAAGAACTTCTCCAGTTGTACAAGAGTACACCTGCGATGTACAGTGCTGACTGCGTACCGGAAGGCTTTGAGTGGATCAATGCTGATGATGCGGACAGGAGTATCTACAGCTTCCTTCGCCACAGCGAAGACGGAAAGAGCAACCTGCTGTTTGTGATCAACTTCACACCGATGGCCCGCCCCGACTACAGGGTCGGCTGCACGAAGGAGTGCACCTACACGCTGGTGCTCGATGGGGATGAGGAGCGCTTCGGCGGACATGGCACCGAGCATCCGAAGAAGTATAAGGCAATCGAGAGCGAGTGTGACGGCAAACCATACTCCTTCGCGTACAATCTTCCGCCATACGGCGTGGCAGTATTCAAGTATTGATGTATGATCCGTAATCTGTGAAATGGCCGGATGCAGATGATGCTGCACCCAGCCATTTCCATGGTGCGGAAGATGTTTGGGGGACCCTCATGAAGTCAGGATCCGGAGTAAGGTACAGCGGATATCTGAAAATGCACTGGAGCTGGAATGTCTATCTGGCTCTGTCCCTGTTTGCCCTGTCGGCGGCGATGTTCTTTATTGACCGTCGGGCAGGGCTGGTCTGTCTCGCCTTCAGCTGCGCGTATTTTCTGGCGATTCTTCTGGTTTATTTTTATGTCCGGCCGAGGATTCTGCAGTCGCTGATTACATTTGCCGGATCCTATGGGCAGACCCAGGCAGCGGTCCTCAGGGAGCTTGCGCTTCCTGCGGTGATCGTGGACCGGGAAGGCTGTGTGCTGTGGATGAACAGCCGCATGTGCGAACTGACGGGCCTGCCGGAGCGATACCACAAGCAGATCGACTCGATCTTCCCCTATCTTACAACCCCCGTTTTTCCGGTCAATTCCGACGTCAAGGACATCGGGCTGGAATTTGAGGAGAAGCAGCTGCGCGCGCATATCCAGAAGCTGAACCTGGAGGATGTGGCGGATGGAACGCTGATTACAACCAGGCCCTACGAGCCGGATTTGGACGAGCCTGTCAGCAGCCATGACAGCTGGCACTATGTCATCTACTTTATCGATGAGACGGAGCTGAATGAGCTGCGCAGGGAGAACCGGGAAGAGAAGTCTGTGGTCGCCCTGGCCTATCTGGACAATTACGAAGAAGCGATGGAGAACGTGGACGAGGTTCACTCCTCTCTGTTAAATGTTCTGATTGACCGTGAGATCAACAAATACAGCCTGGCGCACCAGGCGCTGAGCAAGAAGCTGGAGAAGGACAAGTACCTTCTGATTATGAACCAGAAAAGTCTGGAAGCCGTCGAAGAAGATCATTTCTCCCTGCTGGAGGAGGTGAAGACGGTCAATATCGGCAACGAGACGGTCATGACGATCAGCATCGGCGTGGGCGTAGGCGGAGACGATTACAACCAGAATTATGAATATGCCCGCACCGCGATTGAGATGGCGCTCGGCCGCGGCGGCGACCAGGCAGTGCTGAACCGCGACGGACAGATGCGGTTCTACGGCGGAAAGTCCCAGAGCTCGGAACGCCACACCCGCGTGAAGGCCAGAGTCAAGGCGCAGGCGATGCGCGAGATCATGGAGTCGAAGGACCGCGTGATCACGATGGGACACCGGATCATGGATATGGACTCACTGGGCGCGACGGTCGGAATCTACCGGGCAGCGAAGACCCTGGGCAAGCAGGCCTGGATCGTGATCGGGGACGACTCTCCTTCGATCGAGAACTGGCTGAAGATGCTGCGTGAGAGTCCTGATTATGAAGAAGAGATCTTCATTTCCCATGAAAGAGCGCTGGAGCTGTGTGATCACAATACAGCCCTGGTCGTTGTCGACACAGCGCGCAGGACAATGGTGGAGTGCGAAGAGCTGCTGACGAGGACGAAGACCATCGTTGTGCTGGATCATCATCGCCAGACGACGGAGCAGATCCAGAACGCCGCGCTGTCCTACATCGAACCCGGCGCGTCGTCCTCCTGCGAGATGGTGGCGGAGATCCTGCAGTATTTCGAGGAAAATGTGCGTCTGCGGAGTCTGGAAGCGGACTGTCTGTACGCGGGCATCATCATCGATACCAACAACTATGTGGCAAAGACCGGCGCGAGAACCTTCGAGGCGGCCGCTTACCTTCGCCGTATGGGCGCGGATATCACCAGGGTGCGCAAGGCGCTCCGGGCTGATATGGACAGCTACAAGGCAAGAGCGGAGGCGGTGCGCCATGCGGAGAACTTCATGGGCAGGTATGCCATCTCGATTCTGCCGAGCGAAGGGCTTGCCAGTCCGAATGTAGTCGGCGCGCAGGCAGCCAATGAACTGCTGGGCATCATCGGTGTGGCGGCGTCCTTTGTCGCGACAAGCTTCAACGGGCAGGTGTTCATTTCCGCCCGGGCGATCGATGAGGTCAATGTGCAGGTCATTATGGAACGCCTCGGAGGCGGAGGACATATGAATATTGCCGGTGCTCAGATGCAGGGTGTGACCTGCGAGCAGGCGGTGATCCGGATTAAGGAAATACTGAGAACCATGACGGAGGCTGGAGAGATATGAAAGTAATTCTGCTGCAGGATGTAAATAAAGTCGGAAAGAAGGGTGACCTGGTGGAGGCCTCTGATTCCTACGCGCGCAATGTGCTGATCCGCAGGAAGCTTGCGGTGGAGGCGACCGGCCAGGCAATCAATGACCTGAAGCTGAAGAAGGCCAACGACGAGAAGATCGCTGAGGAAAACCTGGAGAAGGCGAAGGAGCTGAAGGAACAGCTTGACAGGAGCAGCGTTGTGGTCCGGGCGAAGACCGGAGAGGGCGACAAGCTGTTCGGATCGATCTCCGGCAAAGAGATCGCGGAGGCTGCGAAGGAGCAGCTGGGAATCGAGCTGGACCGCAGGAAGATCGTCGTGGACAATCCGATCAAGACAATCGGAACCATGAGTGTCATTGTGAAACTGCATCCGAAGGTGAAGGCAGAGCTGACGGTAAAGGTGGAAAAGCTCTAAGCGGAGATAACGTGAATGGACGAAAACACACAAGAGATCCGCAGGATCCCGCCGCACAACCAGGAGGCTGAGCAGTCTGTCATCGGATCGATGATGATCGATCCGGAGGCGATCGCAGCCTCTTCCTCTATCCTGAAGGAGGAAGACTTTTTCCAGAAACCCTACGCGCTGCTGTTCCGCGCGATTGTGGATCTGGATGCTTCCGGCCGCCCTGTGGACCCGGTAACCCTGCAGGACCGGCTTCGTGAGCTGGATGCGCCGGAGGATCTGGCGAATGCCCAGACACTGGCGGAGCTGGTTGCTTCGGTTCCAGTTTCCACGAATGCGAAGCATTATGCGAAGATCGTGGCGGAAAAAGCCCAGCTTAGAAGAATGATCCGCACCATGGAGACGCTGACGGCCGAGTGCTACGCAGACCGGGAGAAAGCAGAAGACCTGAGCGACAAGATGGAGAAGCAGGTCTTCCAGCTTCTGTCGAGGCGCCAGGGCCGGGAGCTGACTCCCATATCCGAGATTGTCATAGACGCACTTGACCGGATCTCCGCCGCCAGCCGGCAAAACAGCTCCATTACAGGGCTGGCCACCGGCTTCCATGATCTGGATTACAAGACCAGCGGCTTCCAGCCATCTGACCTGATCCTGATCGCGGCAAGACCGTCCATGGGCAAGACTGCATTTGTTCTGAACATCGGCGCCCACATGGCATTTCATGAACACCGGCGCGTCGCCATCTTCTCGCTGGAGATGTCAAAGGAGCAGCTGGTCAACCGACTGCTTGCCCAGGAAGCCAACATCGACGCGTCCATGCTGCGCAACGGGCGCCTGAAAGACTCCGAGTGGGAGCGGCTGGTGATGGGGGCCGACGTCATCGGAAAGTCGAACCTGATCATCGATGACACACCCGGTATCTCGGTTCCGGAGCTTCGCAGCAAGTGCCGCCGCATGAAGCTGGAGGGAGGCCTTGACTGCATCATGGTCGACTATCTGCAGCTGATGAGCGGGTCCGGCAGAAGCAGCGACTCCAGGCAGCAGGAGATCTCTGAAATCTCCCGCGGACTGAAGGAGGTCGCGCGCGAACTGCACGTTCCGCTGATTGCCCTGAGCCAGCTCTCCCGCGCGGTGGAGCAGCGGCCTGATCACCGGCCGGTGCTGAGTGACCTGAGAGAATCCGGCGCCATCGAGCAGGACGCGGACGTGGTGATCTTCCTGTACCGGGACGACTACTACAACAAGGATTCCGAGCGGCAGGGTATCGCGGATATCCTGATCCGGAAGCAGAGAAATGGTCCCCTCGGGGACGTGGAGCTGGTGTGGCTGCCGGAGTATACGAAGTTCGCGAATCCGATGAACGAGCCAGGCAGAGCGCAGAAACCAGGCGTATAAGCCAGACAGAGCACAGAATCTGAGAAGCTGAGCCGGACGGAATTCAGAATCCGCGCAGATGAGCCAGGCAGAGCGCAGTAATAACGGAAATAAGGAAGTGAGAGGAAAGCATGTCTACAGAACAATTCTTTGAACAGGTACTCAGTGTAAGAATGACCGAAGACCGCAAGGCACTGGACATCATCGACCAGACACTCCTGCCCGGCACCATCCGCCGGATCCGTCTGGAGACAAAGGAAGCTATCTGGGAAGCGATCAAGAAGCTCAGGGTGCGCGGCGCGCCTGCGATCGGCGTCAGCGCTGCCTATGGCATGGCGGTACTCGCCGCACAGTTTACGGCAGACGACTATGGCGCATTTTACAAAGAATTCGTGGCGCTGAAGGAATACTTTGCTTCCTCCCGGCCAACGGCTGTGAACCTGTTCTGGGCACTGAACCGCATGGATGACTGCTGCAGGAAAGCAGGCGAGGAAGGGAAAAGCCTTGACGAGATCAAGGAATTGCTCTTCCGGGAAGCGGACGCAATCTGCGAGGAGGACGTCCAGATCAGCCGCAGCATCGGTGAGATCGGCTTTGGACTTCTGAAGGATCTCAAGAAAGACGGCAAGCCGATCGGCATCCTGACACACTGCAACGCAGGAACACTCGCGACCGCGAAATACGGAACGGCGACAGCACCCATGTACATCGCCCTGGAGCACGGCTGGAAGGGCAGTGACATGCATGTCTACTGCGACGAAACCAGACCGCTTCTGCAGGGTGCGAGACTGACCAGCTTCGAGCTGAACTCCGCAGGCATCACGACGACCGTTCAGTGTGACAACATGGCCTCACTCCTGATGCGGTCCGGGAAGATCGATATCATTTTCGTCGGCTGCGACCGTGTGGCCGCGAACGGAGATACCGCGAACAAGATCGGTACCAGCGGTGTCGCGATCCTGGCAAAGCACTATGGAATTCCGTTCTATGTCTGCGCGCCCAGCTCCACCATTGACCTCAAGACGCCGCACGGCGGGCAGATCCCGATCGAGATGAGGGAACCGGACGAGGTGACACAGATGTGGTACAAAGAACGCATGGCACCGGAAGGCGTGGACGTTTTCAACCCCGCATTCGACGTCACAGATCACAATCTGATCACCGGCATGATCACGGAAAAAGGCCTGTGCACGGATCCATACGGAGAAGCATTTGCCAGGGCAGGAATTCAGTAAGAAAAATGATCTGCCAAAAGCCTGAAACAGTGGGGCTTCCTGACCTCAAAGAGTAATTACAAAGATATACAATGCATATAAGCGCTTGTTTCATCAAGCCCGATTTGGTATGATGTGCGTGTCAGGAAGTTGTTGTTCACGATAGTTTACAGAAAGAAGGAGAAACATCATGGCAAAATGGGTATGTAATGTTTGTGGCTATGTGCATGAGGGAGATACTCCTCCGGAAGCATGTCCGGTCTGCAAGGCACCGGCTTCCAAGTTCACGAAGCAGGAAGACGAGATGACATGGGCAGCGGAGCACGTGGTAGGCGTCGCTTCTGATGTGCCTGAAGATATCAAGGAAGATCTGCGCGCCAACTTCACAGGCGAGTGCTCCGAGGTCGGCATGTATCTGGCGATGAGCCGCGTCGCGTTCCGCGAGGGCTATCCCGAGATCGGCCTGTACTGGGAGAAGGCAGCCTTCGAAGAGGCAGAGCATGCTGCGAAGTTCGCAGAGCTCCTCGGCGAGGTCGTCACCGACAGCACCAAGAAGAACCTTGAGATGAGAGTCGAGGCCGAGAACGGCGCGACCGCAGGCAAGACCGATCTGGCCAAGAGAGCAAAAGCTCTGAACCTCGACGCAATCCACGACACCGTCCATGAGATGGCCCGCGATGAGGCCAGACATGGCAAGGCATTCAAGGGCCTGCTTGAGAGATACTTTGGCTAAGCTACGAGCCATGCCAGCCGAGACATAAAACAGCGAGGGCGCTTGCGCACAGCAGCTGTTTTTATGGCGATGGCTGATACGGCGACAGCCTCCAGCGAGCAGACGCGGAGCGTATGCGAGCGGGCTGCATGGCGAGTCGCCTGAAAACGGCTTAGCTGCAACTGAATAAGAGATATGGGAAGGAGCGGCAGATCCTGCTGCTCCTTCTATTTACGCGGAAATGTTTATACGAAGCTCTAATTGTTACAAAATCTTTACAAAATAGTAAAATAATTGTTGACACCACCCCGTTGCTTTGGTATGATGGCTTCAGTTGGAATGTAATAATTATGTAACAAATATTACATTTACGCAACAAACGGGAGCAATTCGGAGGTATTGACAATGGCTAAGACATGGAAAGGTTACGCGGCAGCAACCCTGACAGCAACCCTTATGATGGGCATGATCGGGCCTTCTTATGCGGGAACGCTGACACTGGCGGGCTTTGGCGCGGATCAGCAGATTGAAGAGTCCAAGGTGGAAGAGACTTCCGGGAAGGAAGAAGCACCGAAGGCGGAAGAGGCTTCTATAAAGGAAGAAACACCGAAGACGGAAGAGACTTCCAAAAAGGAAGTGACTCAGACTGAGGCACAGACGGAAGCGAAGGCTGAGGCACAGACGGAAGCGAAGGCTGAGGCACAGACGGAAGCGAAGGCTGAGGCACAGACGGAAGCGAAGGCTGAGGCACAGACGGAAATCCAGACTGAGACTCAGACTGAAGCGCAGACAGAACCACCCGTTGACAGAAGCATGGTTGATACGACCGGTTTCGCGAAGACAGATGATTATGTCAATGTCCGTGCGTCGGGTGATACCGAAGGTGAGGTCGTCGGAACGCTGAGAACCAATGATTCTGTTTACATTGAAGATGTGGACGAGAACGGCTGGTATAAGGTCCGTTCCGGCAATGTAGAGGGTTATGTGGCCGGATACCTGATCGCGACCGGTGAGGAAGCAGAGCAGGTGGCACAGGATACTGCCTATACCTATGCAATGGTCGGAGCAGAGTCTCTGAATGTCAGAGCAGACGCCAGCGAGGATTCAGAGGTTGTCGACATGGTTGGCCAGGATACAGACCTTGAGGTCGTGGAAGATCTTGGTGACTGGGTAAAGGTTGTTACCAATGACGGTGTATACGGTTATGTCGCGGCAGATTACGTAAGTACACAGACTGTTTATCCGACCGGTGAGACGATTCAGGAGCAGTCGGAGAGAGAAGAGCAGGAATATCTGGAAGCGGTTGCGCAGCAGGAAGCGGAATATGCGGCGTACCTTGCGCAGCAGGAAGCGGAATACGCAGAGTACCTTGCGCAGCAGGAGGCGGCCGGCTATACGGATACAGCAACGGCAGAAACTGGTTACACAGACACTTCGGCTGAGACGGGCTACACCGACACAGCAGCGGCAGAGACCTACAGCACGGATGCAGCAGTATCAGCTTCTTCGAGCGATGTGAATGCCCTGTACCAGGCTTACCTGGAAGCGCAGGATGCTGCGATGACCGCGACGGATGAAGAGGATGCGATTACGAAGGCCAATGCGGCGATTGATGCTTACAACGCATATCTTGCAGCGTGTGGTTCCGCTGAGACAGTTGCGTCGGTTGAGGCTGCTCCGGCAGCGGCAGATACGTCCGCAGCGAATACGACCGTGGAAGATACAACATACACAGAACCTGCAGCAGAGGAAACCTATCAGGAAGAAACAGTGCAGGAGGAGGCTCCGGCTGAGTCTTCGGGCTCCAGCACGGGTGCGGCGGTCGCCAGCTATGCGACCCAGTTCGTCGGCAACCCGTATGTATACGGCGGCGCAAGCCTGACCGGCGGCGCGGACTGCTCCGGTTTCACCATGGCGGTTTATGCGAACTTTGGAGTCAGCCTTCCGCATAACGCGGCAGCGCAGAGTGGCTGCGGAACCCCGGTTTCTCTGAGCGATCTTCAGCCCGGCGACCTGCTGTTCTATGACAACGGCGGCGGAATCGGACATGTAGCACTCTACATCGGCGGTGGTTCTGTGGTACACGCCAGCAATCCGGAGACGGGCATCAAGATCAGTGCCTACAATTACAGGAACCCGGTGGCAGCGGTTCGCCTGGTCTGATTCGGAAAAACAAAAGAGATCAATAGAATGGAGGGAGCGGATCTTCGGATTCGCTCCCGTTAAATATGCCGGAAAACCCGGAAAACAGGCGAAATGAGCTGCCAGGGGGACGGAATGCCTGCCCTTCTTAAAATAATCAGACAATTCAGCTAGTTCACTTATACTTCAAAAGTCAAGCTTTATTTTCGGTTTTTTCAAGATCCGCAATTTTTCTCAATTCTGGCCGAGATGGATTTATGGCATCTGCAAAGCGCGCAATCATCGAATTTTAGAAGTCTTTTCTGTGGATAATGTGGATAAATCCGTGAATAAGTCTACTTCATGCGAAATATCACGCTGGCCGGATGTGGAAAACCTGCGCCGCATCGACTCCTGCTGCAGCCCGCCGGAATGTCTCATAAACTGGAGGCCGCCGTTGTATTTTTGGAGAAATGGGGGAGGGAACCACCTGTTCGATGAAAAAATGAATCAGGTGTTCGCAAAATTGCCAATAATGTCTGACAACTTGACATCAAGCGGCAAGCGTCATAGGATGTAGATGTTTACAGACATGCTTCATACTGATCACAGTAAGAGGATCGCAGCAGGAGGAAGGATCAGATGGAAGCACCCGTTACGACAGTACCTGAAGGTACGGCAAAGGTTCATTGTAAAGAATCAGAAAACAGGAGGAAGAAGAATGATCAGGAAATTGATGATACTGGCAGCGACGGGCGTATGTGCGGCAGCCATGGCTTCAGGCGTATGGGCGGATGATATTGTCGTCAATACTTCCGTCGGAAGCGGTGAGGTTGTATTTGCCCAGACCGACGAGACCGCAGATATCACAGAGGAGGAGCTGACGGAACTTGTAAAGGAAGCAGCGAGGCAGGCAGGAGACCTGACGATGATCGACGCGTTTCTGGATGCGGAAGCAGACGTGTCCATCAAGCTGGGTGCAGAGAATGAGATGGCGATTCAGGCGAGCGCTATCGGTACGGCTGACAGATTTGAAGACAAAGGGTATGGCTCTTTCTACTACTCACTGGAAGGGCTTGGAACACCGCAGAGTGCCCAGTTTGAGGCCTATCACTGGACGGACGGTGATACCCATTACACTTCGGTTTCTGACGGCAGCGCCTGGAAGACAACCGTTGAGGATGCTGTGCAGGAAGTTCTCAGCCAGGTAGCAGGAGCGGTTGACAGCGATCAGGCAGCCCAGTTCTCGCTGAGCGGACTTCTGCCAAACCTCTATGAGGAAGACGGTGAACTGTACTATGTCTGTGTCATAGATAAGGATATGCTGATGAGTGCTGCCGGCAGTGTCAGCGAGGCGCAGGGATTCCTTCCCGTCGTAGAAAGCATTCTTGGCGACAATGATGTGAAGCTGACCGTGGTTGTGAATGCGGAAACCGGACTGCTCCGTGCCGTTTCGCTGAACGCTTCCGGCATCGCGGGACAGATCCCCGGAGAACTGATGGGCGGGGAAGGCTCCTTTGAATTCAGTGCCAACCAGCTGTATGCCACCTTCCTTCTGTATCCGGAAGCACAGGACATTGAGATTCCGGAAGAAGTTCTGAATGCGCCGGTTGAGAGTGAAAAAGAGAAACTGGAAGACGTGGTGTCAGGGCTTGGCGATATGCTTGGCGGCGCCGCGCAGTAACAGACCTGTGACGTCAGAATCAGGTCAGACGCAGACCAATTGAGAACCCTTTCGGGCAGGAGAGAATTCTCCTGCCCGATTTACTGTCCGGACTTCAGGATGCTATACTGATGCAGACAGTGTGTGACCAGACAGAAGGCGCAGCGTGTTGTCCGGGCTTTCCGGAAGCAGACAGATCTTCCGGATGCCGGAAGGTAGAAGGGAATTCAGAGGGAAATGAACGTGATAGAGAAACCGGATACAGGTTTACTGGAGAAGTACGAAGAACTGAAACGGTACCTGGCGTCTTATGGAAGTATGGCGGTTGCTTTTTCCGGAGGGGTAGATTCGACTTTTCTGCTGTATGCGGCAAAGGAAGCACTGGGAGAGCATGTTCTGGCTGTTACTGCAGTCTCTGGCTCCTTCCCTGTCCGGGAATTGCGGGAGGCACAGGAATTCTGCAGATCCAGAGGGATCCGGCAGATGCTGGCGCAGAGTGAAGAACTGCAGATCGAGGGATTTTCACACAATCCGAAGAATCGTTGTTACCTGTGCAAGCGGGAACTGTTTATGAAGTTCTGTGAGATCGCAGCCGCAGAAAGTATCAGCGCGATCGCGGAAGGCTCCAATCTGGACGACAACGGTGATTACAGGCCAGGTCTGAAGGCAGTGGAAGAACTGGGAATTCTGAGTCCGCTCAGGCACATTGGCTTTACCAAAAAAGAGATCCGGATCCTGTCCAGACATTTCGGCCTGCCGACATGGGAAAAGCAGTCCTTCGCCTGCCTTGCCAGCCGCTTTCCCTATGGGGAGGAAATCACGGAAGAGAAACTGCGCATGGTGGACAAGGCAGAACAGCTGCTTCTGGATCTGGGATTTCATCAGCTGAGAGTCAGGATTCACACGACGGTAGCCCGGATTGAGCTCGAACCGTCCGAGTTCGGACATTTTATGCAGGAGGAAGTCAGACTGCTGGTTTACAGGGAGCTGAAGAAGATCGGGTTCACGTATGTGGCGCTGGATATTCTGGGATACCGGACAGGCAGTATGAACGAAGGGTTTACGGAGAGGAAGCAATGAACGGGAAAGATGCTTTTATGCGTGTATTGCAGGAGACAATGGCAGGCAGGACAGCGCAGCTGGAGTTTGAGGCAGAGAATCAGCGGTATGTCCGCCGGTTCGTTCCGAAAGAACGCATGATTCTTCTGGGAGGAGGCCATATCGCGGTCCCGCTTTGCGCATTTGCTTCCGCGCTGGACTATGATGTTGTGGTCGTCGACGACAGGCCGTCATTTGCGAACCGGGAGCGGTTCCCCCGCGCGTTGGCGGTGATCTGCGACAGCTTTGCGCATGCCATTGAAGAGATAAAGATCACACCGGAGGACTATGTCTGTGTGATTACAAGAGGCCACAGGTGGGACGGAGAATGCCTCAGGAAAATCCTGACAGGAACGTGGCCTGCCTATCTGGGAATGGTCGGTTCCAGACGGCGTGTTACCGGATTGCTGGGGCTTTTGAAAGAAGAAGGCTACGATGAAGGGAAACTGGCGGCGATCCATTCACCGATCGGCCTGAGCATCAACGCCCAGACACCGGCTGAGATTGCGGTCTCTATCTGCGCGGAGGTGATTCAGCATCGAAGAAGCCGGGGACAGGAAGGGGATACGGACATTCTGAAAAGAACGGATACGGACATAGAGCTTCTCCGGTTTCTTGCGGAAAACCCGGTTCCGATGGTGTATATGATGGTCATTTCCACCACAGGATCCACACCGGTTCAGAGCGGCGCTGCCATGGCGGTTGACAAGGCAGGGCAGATGAGAGGAACCATCGGCGGCGGTTGCGGCGAGGCAGAAGCACTGACCGCGGCGCGCAGCCTGATCGGGACTGCCAACAGCCGGCTGATCAGCGTGAATATGACCAATGATGTCGCGATGGACGAAGGCATGGTCTGCGGAGGGACGATGACAGTGTTAATGCAGGGACTGCCTTGCCTCAATGCTGCCATAGACAACCAGTGCCCTTAACCTCTGACGCATGTCTGTGGAGTCCGTTTCGTCATTGCCCCACAGAAGCCAGGGAAGGACGTCCTGGTAGAAATGACCAATCGGATCCCGCCTGGAATCGGAGAAATTGTAGGTGCCGACGTCCTCTGACGCGGTAACGATATTGCCAAAGCGGTCATAGATCACCTCGGAGTGCCCGTCCGGAGAAACGTATTTTACATTCGATCTGTCAGGAGAAGTGAACTGATGACAGGCGACACCCACACTTCCGTCCCAGCCGCGTGCCTGCGCCATCTCAGGGGACTGCGGCAGACTGCCGATTGGCATACGGTCGTTCCGCCCGTAATGGACTTCCAGGGAAGGGATTTCGTCGGCTCTTCGGATCAGACCGGGCTTCTGCGCATTTTCGGATAAGAGTTCTCTGGTCAGGAAGCGGAGATTCTTTTCCGCCTGCGGATTGTCTGCGCGTTCAGCGCGGAGCTCTTCCCGCAGCGCTCTCAATTCGATCTTTAACCGGTGAAGGTCGGCCAGCAGATCCGTGTTCCGGGGAGTTCTGAGGATCGTTCTCATAAGGCAATCACTCCTTCTGTCTGTCTTTGTTTCATAAGCAAATCCGTGCGCTATAAGTATTGCACAATTGATTACCGGATTCAACTGAGGATACTTCATGGTGATTTAAGAACGCCAACGGATTCCTGAGACAGCGCAGAATTGAAATTTTTCCTTGACAGACCGGAAGAATCCGTATAATATGTTAGAAACAACTAACCGCTGCGGCAAGATGCGGCGGTTTTATTAGAGCTATGAGTTAGATACATCTAACTATATAAATCTGGAGGTTTTTATGAGCGTAGTGATTCTCGGTGGAAATGAATGTATGGAACGGCAGTATTCGAATACCTGCCGGAAATATGGATGTAAGGCGAAGGTGTTCTGCAAACCCTGCGCAGACATGAAAAACCGGATCGGGACGCCGGATCTTCTGATCGTGTTCACCCATACGATTTCACACAAGATGCTCCAATGTGCCATGACAGGCATATGCGCTGACACGAAGGTCATCCGGTCACATACCGGTTCCATGAACTGCCTGGTGGATATTCTGAAAGAACACACGCACTGCGCATGACGGCACACACTTTGCATGACGGAAGGAAGAAACCGTGCTGGGCATGACATGCACAGGCTGCCGGAAATGCCGCGGAACACAGGAAACAAACAGTGAATCACTTGAAAGAAAGGGGAATGAAAACCATGAGGAACCTTGTTCTGAAAAAACTGCCCGTATTTGCTCTGGCTGCCGTGATGGCTGCAGGAGGACCGTCGCTGAGCGCATTTGCAGAGACTGAAAGTACAGAGTCGGATGGTAAAGCCACTGAGGCTATGACTGAATCCGATGGGGAAGAAGTAATCGAAATCGCGACAGCTGAGGAACTGGCTGCAATCAATGAAAACCTTTCCGGTCATTATGTGCTTACTGCGGATATTGATCTGGGCGGGGAAGAATGGTCACCGATTGGATCTTACGCGCCGTCAGGAGAATCTCCAGAGGAACAGGAGATTCCTTCCGACGAAGCTGCTTTCACAGGAACTTTTGACGGACAGGGACATACGATATCAAACCTGTCCATCCACCAGCCGGAAGGATGGTCAATCGGACTGTTCGGATGCATCGCCAATACACAGATCGGCAATTTTACACTGGAAAATGCACAGGTGGAAGGAACCGTCATGGTAAGCTGCGTGGTCGGATATGCTTATCATTCGGAAGTAAAGGACGTACAGCTGACCAGTGGAAAAGTGGACGTCAATTATAGTGAGATGAGTTCAGAAGGAATGTACGGCGGTATCGTCGGAGCTGGCATGGATAGCCGAATTGCGGACTGTGAAGCCCAGTCAGACATTACGCTTCCTGATGGTGTTGCAAATGCAGGTATGATCGGAGGCGGACTGGAAATGACATCCGTAGTCAATTGCACTTCTACGGGTTCCATTACCGCCGGGGATAACTGCTATGGACTCGGTGCGATATCCGGCTGCGGTTTTGGCGCTGAAGAATTTACAAACTGCTATGCACATGACGCTGTCATCAAAGCAGGAGAGGGGAGCACCTGGATCGGAAAGACGACCGGATATGCCGGAGGCTTTGAGGATGAAAGTGCCGGAATCCCTGTGACGGTATTTACAAATTGTACTGCTGATAACGTGACGATCGATGTTCCGGAGGGGACAGAGGGTGTCGGAGACGTTGTTGGAGCCGGATTTTATTCCGAAGAAGCGGCAGAAGCTTACGGTGCCCCTTATGACCAGCCAACCGTCTTTGTGATAGCAGAGGAAGAGAAGGAGAATGCTGCATAGTCGAAGGAAATCTGCTATTCGTTCTCGAAATAGAGCAAGGTGAAGAGAATTAAGACGAAATAGCGATTGAGATGGGAGGAGCTACTGAGGTGGCTCCTTCCTTCATAGGCTTTTTCTTCTCAGAAAGCGGAGAACTCTTTTCGAAAACGGTAATTTCGCGGCAATTTCACGAAATCGAAAATCCCTTCGTTTTCAGGATAGAATTCTGTTATAATCTATGCGTTCTATATATCCATGTGCAGGGACAAGATTCTGCGTTACAGGTCGATACATGAGATGAGTACTACTTCTCAGATTTTTGACGGAAATGAGCTTGATTTTTTGCGGGATAGACCTACGCTCCTTAGAGCACAGCGCGGTAAGGTAAGCTGTGCCCTTTTTGCGCCTTGCGGCTGCGGGGCATTTGAAACTGAATACAGCATTGACGACGGATAACCGTCGGATTTTACGGGGTTACTATAGCCTGTCAGGTTCGGCAGTTTTTTGTTATCAACAAGCCTTAGCGGAAGAGGAAGCATCTGCGGGCGGAAGACAGGAACAAGGAGAAACGGATTATGACAATGAAGATGAAAAGAGCATTCGGGTTTCTGCTCACCATGGCGCTGGTACTGAGTTTGCTGCCGGGGATGATGATGACAGCAAAGGCCGCTGAAGTCGACATTGAATCTTCTACAACGACATGGGAGCAAGGGAATACGTATGTTCTTAAAGAAAATATAGAAATCGAGGGGAGAATTGTAGTTAAAGGCGAAGCTAAACTGGTACTTAATGCGGGATGTACTCTAACTGCTTCTAAGGGAATTACCGTACAGGAAGGCAATACACTTATCATTGAAGGATCCGGAACACTTATAGCTTCGGCCAATGTAAGCGGCACGTACAATTATGCAGGGATAGGGGGTTTGTCTAATCAGGACTGTGGAACTGTCATAATTAACAGTGGAACTATCATTGCAAATAAAGGTACTTACGGGCAGGCAGCCGGGATCGGTGGAGGCCAGGGTAATAGTAATGGAGGTAATGGAGGAACTATAGTCATAAACGGGGGAAAAGTAACGGCCACAGGTGCTGGCGGAGGCGCTGGTATTGGTGGCGGTCCAGGAAAATCCGCAGTTCGTATAAGCATAACCGGAGGAGAGATAGACGCTACTGGTTCGGCTGATTCTGCGGCTATTGGAGGCGGCAGCGAAGGATCATGTGGCGAGATTAACATCAGCGGAGGAAAAATTATCGCTACAGGCATTACCGGCCCAGGCATCGGTTCAGGAAGGAATGCCAATCAGGAAGGAATAAACAAAATTAACATTACCGGAGGAGAGGTAACGGCTGTCGCAAAAGATTTAAATAATCACGATGAAGCAATTGGTAAGGGTGGAAGCAGTAAAGATGTTACAGTTACTATAGGATCCGGCGTATCGGTGTTTTCCAGCAATACTGCAATCACGGATGTAAAACAAGTGCCGGAGAACATGAGGACCACGGGTCCATACCAAAATGTTACTGTCAGGGCACATTATATGACAGTCAAAAAGATGGATAAGGCAAAAGTATCTACACCGCCCAAGGCTGTCAGCGGCTTGACATACACCGGATCTGCACAGGAACTTGTAACCGCAGGAACAGCTTCAGGAGGCACTCTGCAGTATGCCATTGGCACAAGTGCAACGACTGCCCCGACCTCCGGCTGGAGCGCGTCCATTCCCACAGCCACGAACGTGGGAACCTATTTTGTCTGGTACAAGGTTGTCGGAGATGCAAACCATAACGATTCTGATCCGAAGTGTGTGAGTGTAACAATCAACGCAACTGGCAGTCCGGACAATCAGAACCCGGGTAAGAAAGATTCGGACAATGGCGGAAGCAATCAGGGCAGCGAGAACCGGAAGGATAAGAAGACAGAGAAGATTACAATTTCGAAAAGACCATCTTCCATAAAAGCCAAAGCCAAAAAGAGCAAAGTCACTGTTTCCTGGAAGAAGATCAAGAAAAACAAAGCAGGGAAGAATCTTCTAAAGCAGATTGAATCGATCCAGGTGCAGTATTCTATCGATCCGAAGTTCAAGCAGAATGCCAAGACAAAGACTGTAGGAAAGAAGAATACGAAGGTTACGCTGAAACTTCAGAAGAAGACCACGTATTATGTCCGTGTGAGATATAAAGGATCGAACGGCTTCTCGAAGTGGAGTGCGATGAAGAAAGTAACGACAAAGAAATGATTACGATGAGAGGAGCTACTGATGAGGTCAATGTCATTAAGTTAAGATGATATTGATCGGGAACAGTTCTTGGAAAACAAAGGAGAGATCACTGGAAACGACAGTGGCCTCTCCTTTTTCGGTTTGCGCGCCATGGGCGCGCTCTAACGGGTGAAAGTCCCGAGTACGCGTAGGCAACGACGAAGTACATAGCTGAACAGCAAGGGTGTCCAT
>CACZJF010000030.1 GCA_902781455.1 uncultured Lachnospiraceae bacterium
AGCAGCATAAAGAATACCGCCAGCTGATTCATTCCTCAACTGACGGTATCCAATCACTTATTATTTTTCACTGTCCCCTTGACGGGTAGCACACCACAGGTGATGAGCTTCCTTTCATTCTATAAGCTGAATTCTGGCCTGTATGCAATCAATACAGGAAAGAGCTGTTGGCCCAGCCCCAGATACCGTTGTAGGAGACATAAGTGTAGGTGCAGGGTACTCCGTTCAATCCGGTACCGTTTGTCATGGCGCCGTAGGTGAATACCTCATAACCCGGCCAGAGTCTCATAATTTCATTATACTGATCCCAGCACGGCTGCGGTCTCAGGGCAAGATAGCTGCCGTTGCAGTTGCCGACATGCATAAAGTAACCGCTGCCGGATCCATAACCACCATTCACGTTCTCAAGCTCTTCGTTGTTGATTACTTTCTTTTCTTCAGACATTAATTGTTCCTCCTTTATTTGAATTCAAATAGATTAGTAAGTTCGGATGCTTCCTCTTACTACTTTTATTATACGCAGAAGTTGGATAAAGGGATAACAGCGTCTGTAAAAAAACTTTCAAGGATGAGAAGTCAAGCCCGTCGATCCCGCTAAATTCGATCCATTTGTCCACCATAAAGCCGGTGGTCTGCATAACATCGATGTTATACTAATCGATCGCCCGGATAAACTTCGGATGCATAAAGCCAAAGTAAGTAAACACGAGCGCGTCACCGATCGAAAGCGGGCTGATGACCTGCCCGGCAAGAGCCATGATGGAACTGAAATCATACACCTGCAGGACACGGAAAGAATTTCCGGCTTCCGGGCCTTCTACGAACTGGTGAGAACTTACCGGCATCATATTCTGCGTTTCGTTCATCACCTTGTCTGTGAAGGGCAGGAACTTACGTGTACCGTGCGTTGTGCCTGATGTATGCATGATGAAGGCGACCTTCTCTCCGGCTGAGTCATCATAACGGATCGGCGTTTCCGCATATTTTGTGAGCAGATCGTTCAGAAAGACAGCGTCAGGACTGCGTTTTAACATGTGATAATTGTATTCATTATATACGACTTCTGCCGGTTCAAGCGTCGGTCCGCCCATCAGCGAATGCATGTAGATCACATTGCGCAGGCCGTATTCCGCTTTCACCTTTTTGATCTCTTCCCTGATCTCAGGCGTCACCATGATTCCTGGGGATATTGATTCTGGCCTCTGCCTGTTCAGCGATAATACGATTGTCCATACTTTCGGTATCCTCTGAAGGCTAGATAATAAGGTGATTCAAAAAAGAGCAGAACTCGACGAAGGAAAAACCCTTCCACAAGGTCTGCATCTCCGTCAGCTAACGAAAGAAACATGAACCAGACTACTTGTTATACATCTCAGAATACTTCTCTGTGATTTCGGCAGGCAGCTCAAAATGCTGGTAATCTTTTCGATCTGTCCAGTCTCCTCCCCATTCAAAGCCTTTTTCCGTAAAGAGTGTATAACACAGGTCTCCTTTTTCTATTTTATAGTCAAAGTTCTGCGTCCTGTCCAGATAAGGCTTTCCTGTAGCAGGTTCTATCACTTCTTCCTGGGTGCCGTCATCATTGGTCACAGTTTTATGGTAGGGGTTATACAGCGTGTTGATATCTACTGCCATTCCCAGACCATGTTTGGAAATCTTGTCCGTATGTGATATGAACCGGAAATTAAAGCAAGATGAGTTATTGTCACGCATCATCGTCTCATCATCCGCGAGATAGTTATCCGGAAGCACCATTCTTTCAATCGGATATTCCGCATCATAGAGCTTCTCAAAGATTTCCAGGACATCGTCCGCGATCAGCTTGTGTACAACCATTTCCCCCTGATGGGTATTGCCTTCCTTATCTTTGTGAAGAACCAGAAGATACCGAAGGTCCTCCCGGGGAACAATGCAGTCCTCTTTATAAGTGTTTCCGCTTCGCATCCTGTCAAACAGCTCATCTGATATTTCCTGAATAGAAAAACCTTCTCTGGATACTGCCGGTTCTGTTTTGTCTGCTGAAGCCACAGATGGCTTTTCCAAATTACCTGACTGTGTACCGGCTGGTTTTTGACCATACGCGGATACTCCGGCAGCAAGTACACCAAACATTACAATAAAAAACAATCTTCTCTTCATTGCCCGCCTCCCTGTCATTCGTGTCTGCATATGATCATCAAACAGTCTGATCGATCATAATTCCTCTCTGTCGGTCATGGTGAAATCTGCTTTCCTGTCACTTCAAATACATAAGATTTCGAATAGTCCTGAAATGGCCAGACTTCCATGGTTTTTTTCTCGTTGTTGTAGATCGCGCTGTACTGTGTCATGGAAATACCGGAAGCATTGGTGAAAGGGTTCTGTGCCACGCTCTGGAGGATCACCAGTGCCGTAGATTCAGGCATCCTGGTATAGTATTCCTCCTTCATCGTGTCCCGATAGCGCTCCAGCTGACCCAGGATGGTCACAAAGCGATGATAACCATGACCAAAGCCGTAACGATAACCCGGCGTCATCTCTTCATCGGTCATTTTGACGGCCTCTTCCCTCAGTTTACCGTTCATATAATAGTCTTCCATATCATCACTCCCCAGATAGAAGTTTGTACAGATATCAGAAGAAATGACACTGACGATGCTGTTCCGGCTCTCGATTACGACGCTGCGGCCGCTTGCGTCAGATACCATAAAATGACAATTCTGCCAGTCCTCCGGCACCAGGATACCGGTTTTTGTTTTTCGGACAGCCTCATCTATATTCGCACAATCGTCCAGCATATAACGCAGCAGCATGCTGGATCCGGCCTGGAATCTTGCAGGCTGATCCCCTTCTTTGATATCAACACGCTGGATAGACACATAAAGTCCCTTTTCATTGATTCCGTCCATGCACTCATAAGGAAGAATGTCCAGCATACCAGGGTCAAACCCCTTCTGGTCCGGACCGCCCCGCTGCAGCAACGGATTGTTTTCATCGATCCAGACTGCATCAGCTATGGCAATCGATTCATACTTCCCTTCCGGCTTGCAGTGAAGTATGATATTCAGCCCGGTCAGAGAGCGGTCTTCCTTTGACACACGGTGCGGATAATCATAATTCCGACAGGTTATGGGTTCACCCGCCTCGTTATGGGTAAAGAAGACCGAGCAGCCAGGATCGATAAAACCTATTTCCCTCATGGCATTCATCACTTCCGGGCTGTAATAGTCTTTTTCGTAGTCCATGTAATACAGGTAACCACTATCGTCCAGGCGTGTTAAGGTGCTCTGATTCCCGGCCTCTGACGCACAAAAGGAGGAAGCGCCGCCGGTCAAAGAGAGTGATATCAGTGCTGTCAGGAGCAGGCAATTCGTCCTTTTCCAAATCATATGATCCATCTTTCTCATTTTCTCACCATCCTTACAACCGGAAGCTGTCACAATGCCTTTTTCGGACAGTTCCTGACACATTCCATACAGAGGATACACTCCGTACCGTTCTTCCTGTTCCTCGAGTTGTCTGTGACGTCCACATCCATTGGGCATACGCTCTTGCATTTTCCGCACGAAATACATTTTTCTTTGTCGCATGTTACCCGCATCAGGGCAAAATGGCTCATGGGCTTCAGGAACACGGTGATGGGACAGATATATTTGCAGAAGGCGCGATTGTCTTTGAATGCATAAGCCAGAATGATTCCGACGGCATAATACACCACATTGCCGATGATAAATGCCCAAAACATGATTCTCTCAAGGTTCCCGGCATAGGCCAGAAAAAGCGCCGAGACAAAGAGCAGGGAAAGTACAAAGGTGCAGTATCTGATCCACCCAATCTTCTTTCTCGGCCGGGCAGGTGTCTGATAGGGCAGAAAATCGAGCACCATCGCAGTCCAGCAGGCATAGCCGCACCATCCGCGTCCGAAGATCAGTGGTCCGAAAATCTTGGCCACAGCATAGTGGATCGTTGCCGCCTCGAACACACCTGAGAAAAGATAGTACCAGAAACCCTCAATCTGCATGTTCTCCTGACAGATCAGCCCGAGATAGACAAGCATATAGAAACCGACGAGCAGCTGCACGATACGCCGCGCATATCTGTATTTTCTGATAAACAGGAACACCCCCAGCGCTATGGAGCACCCGATGTAGCTGAAGTTGAAAAGATAAAAAAGATTGTCTTTCGTGAGCCACAGGGTGATGGCGATCGTTTCGAAAACTGCGAGCATCAGGATGGGCATGGCATACTTCTTCATTGAGAATTCCTCCACGAACTCCGGTTTTCTCCACCCTACCACACTTCCGCGCTCTTTTCCACCAGCTGAAAAGCTCATCATATCGTTCAGGAACGCTGTCGGCGGCATGAACCTGGATTCCCGTATCCGACTCATTCGCACATTCCGTATTGATTAATGTTCAAAATGGATCGTAGCGTCCTTTCTGATATAGGCCGGCAGAATCACCAGCAGGGACGCGAGGCTTGACAAGGAAGAAGCAAGTCCGATTCCAAAGATCCCCAGCGGTTCTGCCAGAAGAACATCCAGCCCCATATTGCCGAAAAACATGGCGGCCGCGGCGATGTAGGTCTTGTTGAGTTCATTGTTAAAGGACGCAAGCGATATGAGCAGCGCGCTCAGGGAAGAAAACATGATACAGGGAGCATAACCCAGTATATACGCTTCCAGCATCCTGCCGGCCTCATCACGAGCGCCAAGCAGGATGGAAAGCGGACTTCTGCATATCATAAGAATCATCGCGATCAATGAGCAAACCGCAAAGATCGTGATAAAAGATGAGTTGAACAGAGAATTTACTTTTTCTGACTGCCCTGATCCGATAAAGTTGCCGCACAGAACAACCGCACCCAGAACGACGACATATGCAAGACCGTTCAGCACGGAAATGGGAGAGAAAAAACCTACTGCTGCCAGAGCCTGGGCTCCAAGATACCTGCTGATCACAATATTGTCTATAAACCCACAGAGATTTGTGGTGGCCAGACTCACAATACTGACCAGCACAAGCCGGAAGTAGGCTTCCCGGACGATTTTTGTTCTTGAAATTCGGTCTGTTTTCATGATATGGCAAACAACAGCAATTTGTCCGCTGCCCGCGGAATCTACTCGTCCCGGCTTACTCGTCCCGGCTTACTTGTCCTGGCATACTTGTCCCGGCTTACTCGTCCCAGACGCCGAAAGGCCGCACACCCTCTACTGCTGCTGCAGGTGTAATCTCCGCGTCTTCATGGTCTATATCAATCAGCCGGTACAGGTCATTGCCCATCCCCAGCTCCTTCATGTAGGAGAGCTGGCGGTGTCCATGTCTGGACTCAATCCGTTCCACAAGGTGCTTTCTGTCAGCCTCCTTCATGGCATAGACAAGATCCATCCCGGCCTGATCGGCGGCAAGAATATCCAGAGAAGCAACGATGCCCACATTCGGCGTGACCACCGGTGCCGCCGCAATGCCCGCGCAGTCACAGTCCACGGACATGTTGCGCAGTACATTGATAAACGCGATTTTCTTCCCGAAGAAATCGACCGTCGCCTTGGTGGATTCCGTGATGCGCTCCATCAGCTCTTCCTCGGCGATGCTCCACATGTTGTCGGAGCCTTCGGCCGTATGGATCATCGCTTTTCCGATCCGGCCGTCAGCGCACCCGATCCCGAGATTCTTGTTGGATCCGCCGAAGCCGCCCATCATATGTCCCTTAAAATGGGTCAGTGCCAGCAGGGAATCGTATTCTGTCATATGGCTGCCGACACTCATCGCATCGAACCATTTCCCGCCCTTCACCGGAAGCATGCAGGTTCCGTCTTCGTCCATGATATCCACCGGGGCAAATGTCCACCCGTTCACCTGAAGAGTCTCCCGGTGCTGGCTGGTTGTGTAGCGGTCGCCGTCATAATAAGTGTTGGTTTCCACGATGACGCTGCCCGGCAGCTTCTTTTCCATCAGTTCCTTTACCCACTCGCGCGGAATGATATTCGGGCCGTTCTTCTCACCGGTATGGAGTTTCACGGCTACTTTTCCATCGAGCACACTGCCGACTTTTTCAAAAATCCGGATCAGCCCCTGCGCTGAAAGTTCTCTTGTAAAGTAAACAACAGACTGCGCGCCTGTTCTCTCTTCCCACGGTACATACCGCTCTCCCCCCTGGCCGGGTCGTGCATTTGTCTTTGCCATCCTGGATCCTCCCTTCTTGCTTTTATCAATGCTGCATAAAACGAACGGTGGAAGCGCGTCGTCCCATATCCTGTGATCCGGAGTCTTACGCCGCCGGAATCAGCAGTACAGAGACGATCAACGCCGCCACCGTCATAATCAGGTTCACTTTCTCAATGGAAATAGAATGCTTCTTCTGTTCCATGTCCGTCTTCATTCCATTCAGTGTCAGGCGGCACATCACATCTGTCAGCGATATGATTTCATCATAGAACAGTATAGCACAACCCTACAGGGCCTGCTATCAATTCCACCATCAGCGGATGCTTCAAACTTCGCCGCGGGTATGGCCCACGACGAAGTTTTGAATAGTTCAGATCTTTGGAAGCTTCGCGAAGGAAGCCGCAAGCTGCTCATCGGTCGGAATCTCGTCCGTCATCAGCCCTTCATGATACTTCTCATACGCGACCAGATCAAAATAGCCGGTTCCGGTCAGGCCGAAGACAATCGTCTTCTCCTCTCCCGTCTCCTTGCACTTCATCGCTTCATCGATCGCGACACGAATGGCATGGGAGCTCTCCGGTGCAGGAAGGATTCCTTCCACACGGGCAAACTGCTCTGCCGCGTCAAAGACGGAAGTCTGCTCTACGCTCCTTGCTTCCATGAAGCCGTCGTGATAGAGCTGGGACAGGGTCGTACTCATGCCGTGGAAGCGAAGACCGCCTGCATGGTTGGGAGACGGGATGAACCCGCTTCCGAGCGTATACATCTTTGCCAGCGGGCAGATCATGCCGGTGTCGCAGAAGTCATAGGCAAATGTTCCTCTGGTAAAGCTCGGGCAGGACGCCGGTTCGACCGCTATAATCTGATAATCTGCCTCACCACGGAGCTTTTCTCCCATAAACGGAGCAATCAGGCCGCCAAGGTTGGAGCCGCCGCCGGCGCAGCCGATGATCATATCCGGTTTGATTCCGTACTTGTCGAGGGCTGCCTTTGTCTCAAGGCCGATCACGGACTGGTGCAGGAGTACCTGGTTCAGGACACTTCCGAGCACGTAGCGGTATCCCGGATTCTTGGTCGCCACCTCAACCGCCTCGGAAATCGCGCAGCCAAGGCTGCCGGTGGTTCCCGGATGCTCCGCCAGGATCTTTCTTCCGACCTCGGTCGTCTCTGACGGAGACGGAACAACGGAAGCACCGTAGGTACGCATTACTTCCCGGCGGAATGGTTTCTGCTCATAGGAAACCTTGACCATGTATACCTTGCAGTCCAGCTCGAAGTAAGAACAGGCCATGGAAAGCGCGGTTCCCCACTGCCCGGCGCCGGTCTCCGTCGTAACCCCTTTCAGACCCTGCTTTTTCGCGTAGTAGGCCTGGGCAATCGCGGAATTCAGCTTATGGCTGCCGCTGGTGTTGTTTCCCTCGAATTTGTAGTAGATCTTCGCAGGAGTCTGCAGCTTCTCCTCCAGGCAGTATGCCCTGACCAGCGGGGATGGGCGATACATCTTATAGAAATCGCGGATCTCCGTCGGGATATCGATGAAGGGAGTGGTCTCATCCAGCTCCTGCTGTACCAGCTCCTCACAGAAGATCGGGGAAAGTTCCTCGGCTGTGAGCGGCTGTCCGGTGCCCGGGTTCAGAAGCGGCGCCGGTTTATTCTTCATATCGGCGCGCAGGTTATACCATGCCTTCGGCATCTCATCTTCCGTCAGATAAATCTTGTAAGGGATCTTGTTTTCAGACATCACACATTCTCCTTTCTGAAAAACAGTTTCCGGGACAAAAAAAACCTGTCCCAAACAGTTGCTGCTGGGACAGGAAGATCGATCTACCTGCGGTGCCACCCGGCTTGGTGTATCAGGATACACCCACTTAACGCATACTGACATATGCTGAACTTTGATCACGGAGGTTCTGCTCCGTCTCCCATACTCCGGAATGGTATCACCCGTTTCTGGTCGCCCTCAGAAGTCCATTCGGCCAAAACACTTTCACTGCAATTCCACCGCCTGCAGCTCTCTGTAGAAAGGAGGTCTTCGCTTACTCGTCAACCCTCTGCTGCCGCTTTTCTTTTTTTACCCCGCCGCTCAGCCGGCGGGGCGCATGAAGTGTTCAGAAAAATCCAATCTTCTCCACGACAGCTCCGGATCTGCTCTTCCACTTCCCGGATTCGAGCTTGACTAAAATCTCGATTCTGGTGATTGCTTTCCGCCCCTGCCAGCCGCTCAGGTCAGCCTGCAGGCGCTGCGTCTTTTTGGACCGGATATCCGCATACGTCTCAAACACACTTTTCTTTCCGCTGAAAACCCGGATCAGCAGCTGGGTTCTGCCTGTGGTCAGCCTTCCCTTCCGGACCGTCAGTACCAGATGCGGACTGGAAGAAACGTTCAGCTTTTTGAAATTCTGCTGCAGGCCCCAGTAGACATTTTTGTTTCTGGAAGTATCCCTGCGCAGTGTGTACCTGCTGCCCTTCCTTCTGACAGAGGAAACAGCGCCGCAGGCCTTCCATCCCTTTATCAGCTTCTTCTTCAGGCCATACTTCCCACGGATTTTCAGGGTAGTTCTTCGGATCTTCCTCGTCGGCTCCACCTTCCGGCCGGTCATCTTCTCGGCTGTGTTTCTGGCCTCTTTCAGGATGGGGTCATCCAGATCTGTATCCATGTACTTGAAAGTAGACCAGGACTGCTTCTTTGAGGTTGCATTTTCATGCTTTGAGACATTCCAGATCCCGAAGGTCGCGCCGACCTTCTTCAGGTCATTCTGGTCGACCTGAGAGTAGTAAATGAAAGAATCCACCATCGGATCCAGTTGTGTGAGATAATAGGACAGCGCGATGGCCAGGCACTGCTGTGCGGAAACCTTCTTATTCTTCCACGTGGAGGAATAACCATGCTCACTCAGCATAATCCTGGTTTTCTCACCATAATTGGTCCTGATGTAGTCTGACAGTACATTCAGGTTTTTCATGGTGATAATCGGCGAATCAATATCCTGCGTCGTTTCAAAATACTGCGGATCCGTGATGGAGGGCTGCATCAGGTCCCCGTTGTAGGCGTGGTAGGCAAGGTTCCACGCATATCCGTCTTTTTTCATGCGCGCCGCGAAAGCTTCCAGACATGCCCGGGCGGTATATTTGTTCGAGTTGATCATGTTCCAGAAATGATCCAGCGGGATATACAGTCTCGCGTTCGTGTAAGCCTTCCGGACGATCTTCGAGCTCACCTCAAACATCCTGCAGTACAGATCCATGTACTCGGAAAAGCTGATCTTACCCGCTTCATTCCAGTCGTCAGGGCTGTCGATTTCATTTCCGACGATCCAGCCGACAACATTTCCGTGCTTTCCGCCGTTATAGCGGTTGGCAAGGAAGCTGATCGCAGCCTCAATCTGCCTCTGGTTTGTCCCATTGTCCATATTCCAGGCATAGAAGTAAGCCTTTTGAGACCGTCCGGAAGAACAGATCAGCCGCTTCAGATCCCTGCGTTTCTCCATCAGAAGAATGCCGGTGACAATAGTATTGTTCTTCTTCAGCTTTTTCAGGATTCTGTCATACGAGTTGATGTTCGGCTTGCGGAACCAGTACTTCTTTCCCTTATAAGTATACGCGTACGAGCTGCGGGAATTCTTCTCATTCTCAAAAGCGAAGATCTGAGAGAGAGAAAAATTAAACGTCGCGTGACAGACGTTCAGTTCGATCGAGTCTTCCTCCATATCCCAGCCCAGTGCGATCCCTTTCTTGTTCTGGGCGGTCGGATAAGGAGAGCGGCGGACGGCCGCGCTGCAGGGGGCAAGCAGGGTCATACACAGGATCACCACCGCCGGGATCGTCCGTAAACATCTTTTCATGGACACTCTATTCCTTTCATCTCAGTGGGGGAGACTCCCGCCTCTGCAGGCGGTGAACCGCGGCAGGAACGCTGCTGGCGTTCTTGCATCAGATCGCTTCATACCGGGCAATCTCTTCCTTTGTTTTCTCATACTGCGCGGCGGTTGCCGCAAGCAACTGTTCAACCTCTTCATCACTCATCTTCCGGGCGTTGCCGGGACGGTACTCCTCGGAAATCTTCGATGCCAGATCGCACAGATCTTTCAGCCCGAGGTTGCCGCAGACGCCCTTCATGGCATGGGCCGCCTCAAACATCTCAGTCGGATCCTTGCTCTGCCCTGCAGCAAGAAGCCGCTCTACAACGCCGTTTTTCGAAAACTTCCGGATGTGCTTGTCCACCAGCTTTTCCATCCTGAGGATTCGCATCACCTGGTCATAATCTCCTCCAATACTCTGGTACAGTTCCTGCAGCGTCATCATTCTGTGCTCCTTTCCAATGCTATTTCCTGTTGAATCAGCTTCTCAAACTCTTCAGGCGGAACCGGACGGGAAAAGAAGAATCCCTGTACGATATCACAGCCTGCTTCCTTCAGCAGCGAGAGCTGTCCCGGGGTCTCCACACCCTCGGCGACCGCTTTCACCCTAAGATACTTCGCGATATCCAGAATCAGCCGGACCAGCCGCATATCCGTATCGCTCGATTCGATGTTCCGGATAAACTTCATGTCCATCTTCAGTACGTCAATGGGCATATCAGACAGCATATTCAGGGAAGAATAGCCGGATCCGAAGTCATCCATCTCAATCTCAAACCCATGCTCCCGCAGGCGCAAGACAACGTCCAGAACGTCCTTTGCCTGATCCGTATACGCCGACTCCGTCACCTCCAGCTTGATATCCCTGAAGTCCAGGTCATTTTCCCGGATCAGCCTGACCACCCTGTCTACAAGAGTCGGGTCAAAGACGTCCGCCCGGGACAGGTTGACGGAAACCGGAAGCAGAAAACCATACTTCTCCTTCCACTCTTTAACCTGCCTGGCAGCTTCCTCCCATACGTAGCTGTCCACCTTGCCGATCAGGCCCTTGTTTTCAAACAGTGGAATGAACTGTCCGGGCGCGATCATGCCCAGCTCCGGGTGCCGCCAGCGGATCAGCGCTTCCGCGCTGAAAAGCCGCGGCGGAACGCACTGGATGTCATACTTCGGCTGATAGTATACCTTCAGCTGGTGTTCGGTGATCGCGCTGTTCAGATCATTCAGAAGCCGCTGGGTCATCAGTTCCTGCGAATGCAGTTCTTCGTTGTAGATCATCAGCGGATTCTGGTAATCACCGCGCACCATATTGCAGGCAGCCTGTGCCCGGTCAAACATGACAACCGGATCGATCTCTTCGCGCCAGGGCATCACACCCATGCGCAGATGGATGCTGACATTCGGCATATAGCGGTTGACCGCCTCCTGGAACCGGTCCAGCAGCGCCCTGTAATCGTTCTGCTGCAGACAATATACGTCAAACCGGTCTGCCTCTACCCGGCTCGCGATTCCCTGCGTCCCGGCGAGGAAGGTGCGGATCTCATCACCGATCAGCTTCAGAACACTGTCGCCGAAGCCGCGCCCGTTCACGGCATTGATGGAATGGAACTGCTCAATGTTGATGACAATGGCATCCATATGCATCTCACTGTGATAACGGTACAGTCTCCAGGCATATTCGAAAAAGAAATTGCGGGTGTACAGGCCTGTCAGTCTTTCTGTCTCCGCGGCGGAGATCAGTTTCTTTCCTTCACTGAGCTCCAGAATCCGGTCAACGCGCGTCAGGATAATCTCCGGAATGTCGAATGGCTTCGTGATAAAGTCAGCCGCTCCCAGCTGAAGGGCCCGCAGTTCCGCGTTCTTGTCCGCAGTCAGCACGATCACCGGGATATGCTGCAGCTGTTCATCCTGACGAATGTGCTCCAGCACCTCATATCCGTTCATCAGCGGCATGTTCAGGTCCAAAAGCAGCATCGAAAGATCATCCTTGTGGCTGTACATCATCTCCAGTGCTTCTTTTCCGTTCTCCGCGAACAGAAGATGATAATCCTCTTCCAGGATCACTTCCAGCGCGTCTTGGTTGATCTCGATATCATCTGCAATCAGAATCAGCTTCGGGCGTTCTATCTGCTTCGTCTCAATCATTGCTGTTCTTTGCCTCTTCCCCTGATGTCTTCCGGATCCATCCGGCAAGTTCCGCATAAAGCAGATCCGCGTCCGCGGGCTTGGCCAGATGAGAGTTCATTCCGGCCTTCAGAGAATTCTGCACATCGCTGTCATACGCGTTCGCGGACAGCGCGATAATCGGAACATTCTTTGCGTCCTTGCGGTCCAGCGCCCTGATCCGGCGCGTTGCCTCCAGGCCATCCATAACAGGCATGCGAAGATCCATCAGAACCGCGTCATATGCTCCAACGGCGGAGCCAGCAAACATGTCAACGGCAATCTGCCCGTTCTCTGCCCGGTCACTCTCAGCCCCTGCAATCTCCAGAAGGTCCGATACGATCTCCGCGTTGTCATCGATATCGTCAACGACCAGGATCTGACGGCCCTGAAGTACCTCCTCCGGGTCATAGTGGTCTTCAACCGGATCCTCCGGGATGCTTTCTGCGGCCGGAGCCGATATCATCGGTATGGTGACAATGAAGGTCGATCCCTCATTCTTCCTGCTTTTCACTTCGATCCTTCCGCCCATTCCGGAAATGATACTGTAAGCAGCCGTGAGGCCCACGCCGCTGCCGCCGAACCGGCTTGTAGAGCTCTGGTCCTCCTGCGTGAAAGCATCAAAGATCTTCGGAAGAAATTCCGGATCGATCCCGACACCGGTATCCGCGATGGTAAAATGCATTACCCGGCTGTCTTCCTCCGGACTCCCCGGTTCCACCAAAAACTGCACGGTTCCTGGCACATCGGTAAATTTTACTGCATTGTCCACAATGTTCATCAGGGCACGCTCCAGCTGGAAAGCGTCACCGGTGTACGCCTCCTCTGCTTCCGGGGATCCGGTAAACCGGTACTCCAGCCCCTTCTCACTGCAGCTGGCGGAATAGACCGCATTGATCTGATCCAGCGCTTCTTTCAGTGAAAGCATCTGTGTATCTTTCGCCGGCTTGTCTTTTTCTGTCTCCTGCAGATCCAGCAGATTGTTAATCAGCCTGGAGAGATGACGCGCACTGTAGCCAATCTTTTCCAGCTGGTCACGCGTCTCGGCGGACAGCGCAGGATTCTTCAACGCCAGCGCATCCATCCCCAGTATGACATTCATCGGCGTTCTCATCTCATGGCTGATCCCCGCCAGAAAGCTGGCTTTTGCCCGGCTGCTCTCCTCCGCCGCCAGCAGTTCCGCCTTCAGCTGCTCACTCATGACCACTTCCCGGACGATACGGTTCAGAAGCCGGTACATGATCTGAACAAAGATACTGCCGCCGAACAGGACGCCCGCCATCATCAGATCCGGCTTGCCGAACAGTCCGATCACAAGATAGCCCGTCAGGAAAAAGACCAGAAGAAAGATCGGGACATACAGAATATAGCTGTTATTGTCCCACGACTTCAGCTCTTTGACATACCGGGCAAACCGGATAAATCCGTAGATGTTGTAAACCATCAGCGCACTTCCAAGGTACACCATGGCATAAATCAGGATTTGCATAACTGAGTTTCCTTTGCAAAGATGACTCAACCCTCTCTGGCATGCTTCTTTCTGGCTTTCTCCTGGTACATCAGTTTATCTGCATGCTGGAGCAGTTCGTCCAGTGATTGTGGGATCCTGTCTTCTATCGTATATTCCCCGATGCTTACGTCCAGCCGGAACGGAAGCTCGCCGCTCTCGTTCACATGGCGGAAGTTTTCTTCCAGCCTTCCCTTCAGGTCGGCTTTTCCGGCTTCCGTGATAACAACGAACTCATCTCCGCCATAACGCATCTTGAAATCGCTTTTCCGGCAGGAGCTGTTAACGACTCTGGATACCGTCCTGATCGCCAGATCCCCCTTATCATGACCATACCTGTCATTGATTCCTTTCATGTCATCAATGTCGAGGAACAGCACATGGATCGCGCTCCCCTGCTCACTAATGTCATGGAATATCTCATTTGCTATCTTATCATAGCCGAACCGGTTGTAGAATCCGGTCAGCTGGTCTTTTACATACAGAGCATTCAGCCTCCTGTTCAGATTCCTGGAACGGATTCTCTGCCTGGCGTTCTCAATAGCGAAGACACACAGGTTCACGATATTCTCATGCAGGTTCATCTCGACAACCGAGGGTGGCTGTGTCAGAACCAGAAAGCCCATGTAGATATCCTTGAAATGCAGGGCATAGAAAATTGCCAGCCGCTCATCCTTCAACAGGGGCGCGCTGAGAAGGTCACTGCGCGAAATCCACATATACCCGCTTCCCGGGCTGATTTTCTCCAGATTCTGCCCGCCGCAGCAGATCAGGACAAAGTTGTCACACAGGGTGCTGCTGTCTACTTCCTCCCCTTCTGATGCATACTGGTCGAAATAACGCTCGCTGGCATAGATGTATACATTGCCTTCGCCGAAGATCTGATAATGCTTCTCCACCGTTTCTATGATCCGGCTGCTGTCTGTCTGAAACAGATCCGCCGTCATCAGATCCTGCTGATAGAAGATCCTCTCCTGCAGCCTGGCATTCTGGTAATACATCTTCTTGATCCTGGGCAGTTCAGCAAAGGAATTCTCATTACAGCCGCAGGATTCGGAGCATATCATCTTATACGGGCTGTAATTCTGCTCAGGTATGTCCTCGTGTCTGAGCAGCTCTGTCAGAATCTCCAAAGCCCGGTAGATCAACGCTCCGAAATCACGGGAGATCGTGGAAAGGCGGGGATCAGACAGGGAAGCGCTCAGTATCCCGTCAAATCCGGTCACCATCACATCCTCCGGTACCCGGATTCCTCTTTCCAGCAATGCGCCAAGCGCGCCAAGCGCCATCTCATCATTGGCGGAAACGACCGCATCCGGCAGCGGCTTCCCGGAAGAAAGCAGCGCCTCTACGGCCCAGCGGCCTCTCCGGCTTTCCCAGTTCCCATCATAGTAGGAGATATTCTCTTCCGGAATTCCATGTTCCTTGCAGACGTCCTCAAACGCCTTTCTCCTCAGCTCAGCCTCGCCCGTTCCGTCCTCTCGTTCAAAGCCCTTCAGGTACAGAAATGACCTTGCGCCATGTTTCCTGACCAGATGCTCTGTGATCTCACGGACAGCAGAATAATCATCGGTTCCGATGTTGACGCAGCCTTCCATTCTGACCCCTACGGAGACCGCCGGAATCTGACGGCTCACGATCCTCTTCTCCAGCTTCCGGAGCACATCCGAATTCATGATCTCATGCGACTGGACCAGGACCGCATCGTACCGGGCCAGATCCGGAAGATCATAAATCTGGTATCTGGAACCATCGACGTCACTGTGCAGATCAGAGGAAAAACAGTCAAAAACATGTACGTACACACCGCTGTGCTCTTCCTGAAACCTGCTGACGGAAGAAAGCGCCACGCTGACCAGCTCTTTGTTTAAGTCTGCGGTAAAATACGCAATATTGATTCTGTTCTCTTCCATAGAGGCCTCCGATCAGTGCAGGCTGTCCGCATGTTACCTGCGGCTGTGATCCCAGGGCTGTCCGCATGCCTGCGGCGGATGATTTCTTCTTGAGAAGAAAATCAGCAGCAACATGGTCAGAATATAGGGCAGCATGTTAAACAGGTCCGTGTAGTTGCCGGACAGCTTCATCGCGATGCACAGCTGCTGTCCTCCTGCCTTCGCGATTCCGAAGACCAGGCAGACCAGAACCGTAGTCGGGATGTTCCAGTTCCCGAAGATCATGGCAGCGATGGCCAGATAGCCATAGCCCATATAGATGGACGGGGAATAATTCGCCATGATGGAATAGGCAAAGCAGATCCCGCCGATCCCGGACAAAGCGCCGGAGATAATCACCGCGATCCACCGCGTCTTCACCACATCGCCGCCTGCCGCATCCAGCGCCTGCGGATTTTCTCCGCAGGCCCGCAGCCGCATGCCGTACCTGGTCCGGTACATCAGGTACCAGAACACAATCACAAGTCCGATGATAATCCACTCAAAAGGATACATCTTCTGAAAGAGTCCGCCGATCCACGGAATTTTGGAAAGCAGCGGAATCGAATGCCGGTTTGACACACCCAGAATGAACTTGTTGGAGGCGGTCCCCAGCAGAGCAGTATTGGCTGAACTGGTAAAGAATGTCGTCAGGGCAACCGCCAGAATGTTGACGACAACACCGCTGATGACCTGGTTCGCCTTGAAATTGATGCACAGCAGTGCGTGAACACAGGCATAGATCCCGCCGCCGATTGCCGCGAAGAGCATCGCGACATAGATCGGAATCTGGGAGCTCTTCGGCAGATACGGCATAATCAGGATTGCCACGAGCGCACCGACGAACGCGCCAAAGCCCTGAAACCCCTCAATCGCCAGATTGGTCACGCCGCTCTTCTCCGAGTAGATCGCGCCGACTGCCATGATCAGAAGCGGCAGGGCGAAGGACAAGCCATCCGTAAATACCTTTGTCATCTGTCTGTCCCTCCTTTCTGCGCAGCTTCTCTGGCTCTTGCTTCCTGCATGGCTGCGATCCGCGCATCCTCTTCTTTTTCGATCTTTCTGCTGCCAAGCATCTTCATAAACTCACCACATGCCGCGAACAAAAGCAATATTCCCGTGATCAGGGAAGCGATCTCTTTTGCCACGCCGACAGAAGAGCTCATATAATTAGCGCCGCTCTGGAAGATGGTAACGATGATGGAAGCAAAGATCGCCCCGATCGGTGAGGAACTCCCCAGAAGCGCCACGGCGATGGAATCATATCCCATGCCGGGAAGCGTCTTTGGAACCATCGTGTTCGTGTAGCCAAGATAGTACGTCACTCCCGCAAGCCCAGCGAAAATGCCGGAGAACGCCATGGACAGGACGATGCTTCTGCGCACATTGACACCGATATACCGGGCGCATCTGCGGCTGGTGCCGACCGCCTTCAGTTCGAATCCGAAGACCGTTTTATCGAAGATAAACTTCACCACGAACGCCGCGATCAGCGCAATCACAATGCCGAGCGGAATGTTGCACATGACTTGGCCGATCTCCACCTTCGTCCAGGTCAGCCGCGCAGCCGGCGTGCAGATCCGGCTGGATCTCGTCAGCATGTCCACATAGCGGGTATTGATGAAGAACCCTGTCGTATAGCTGATGATGTAGTTCACCATGATGGTGGAAACCACTTCATGGATGTTGAACCGGTACTTCAAAAATCCGATCAGCGCCCCCAGGAGTCCTCCGGCCGCGGCGCCGATCAGAATGACAAGCGGCTTCGCGATCCACGGGGAAAGCTCCTTCATATAGCCGACCAGAATCGTTGCAAGGAATCCCGACAGCAGCATCTGCCCGGAAATTCCGATGTTGAACAGGCCGGTCTTGAATGCCACGATAAAGGAAAGCGCCGCAAGCAGCATGGGAGCGAGTATGTTCAGAAAATCAGAGAAATCTGAAAGCATGCCGCTTCCGCCGCCATAATTCGCCTTTGGCCAGAAGCCGCAGCCCTGCAGAAAGCTGCGGAACGCGACCAAAGGATTCTTTCCCATCACGAGCAGGATAATGCTTGACGTCACAAGCATCAGCACCACCGCCAGGACGGAGACAGTCACATTCGCCCACCTGTCACTGGTGAGCAGTCCGGCAAGACCACGTCTTTTTTTCTCGTTCATGCCTCCTTCACCCCCATCATATAGCGCCCGACTTCATTGCGTGTCATCGAACCGGCCGGTGCTGTCTTCAGGAGCTCGCCTGAGAAGATCACGCCGATGGTATCCGCAAGTTCCATGACCTCACTCAGCTCCAGGGAAATCAGCAGGATCGCCGCGCCACGCTCTCTCTCTTCCAGAATCTGCCTGTGGACATTCTCAATCGCGCCAATGTCCAGGCCGCGTGTCGGCTGAACGAAGATGATCAGATCGGAATGTTCCTCAATCTCTCTGCCGATGATCGCCTTCTGCTGGTTCCCGCCGCTCATGGAACGCACGATGGTTTTCACCCCCTGCCCCGAGCGGATGTCGTAGCGCGTGATCATCTCCTCCGCGCTTTTGCGGAATTCGCCGAAGTTCAGAATCCCGTTCTTCGAATAAGGTTCCTTCGTATACCGCCGCAGCGCCAGATTGTCTGACAGGGAGAAATCCATCACGACTCCTGTACTCTGCCTGTCCTCCGGGATATAGGAGATCCCCTCCTGCGCACGGCTGCGGATGGCTGCATGGGTGATGTCCTTCCCGTTCAGGAGCACCTGGCCTTCCGATGCCGCGGCCAGTCCGGTGACCGCGTCAGCGATCTCAGTCTGACCGTTGCCGGAAACACCTGCGATGGCAAAGATCTCTCCCGCATGAATGGAAAAGGATACCTTCTTCACAACCGGGAAGTGGTGTTCATTGAGCACGGTGAGATTCTTTACTTCCAGCACCTCTTTTCCGAAATGCGCCTCGCTCTTGTGACGGTGGAAATCTACCTCGCGGCCTACCATCATGTTCGCCATCTCCTGGACAGAAGCGGTCTTCACGTCCATGATGTCCACCAGACGGCCCCTGCACAGAATCGCGCAGCGGTCCGCAATCTGCTTGATCTCCTCAATCTTGTGCGTGATCAGAATAATGGTCTTTCCGGATTTTCTCAGACCATCAATGATTTTGAGCAGGAATTCGATCTCCGAGGGCGTCAGCACTGCCGTCGGTTCATCAAAGATCATGATCTCTGCCTTCCGGTAGAGCATCTTCAGAATCTCTACTCTCTGCCTGACAGATACAGGAACACTCTCAATCAGATCCGTGGGATTCACCTCAAGGCCGTAATCCTTCGACAGCTGCGCGATCTCGCGGTTTGCCTGCTTCATGTTCACGGCAGGAAGGAACCCCAGCTTCTTTCCCATCGGCTCCACGCCAAGGACGATGTTTTCCGCGATCGTGTAGTTGTCCACCAGCTTGAAATGCTGATGCACCATGCCAATGCTGTGCGCAGTCGCATCGTTGGAAGAACGGAATTCTACCTTCTCTCCCTTCACATAGATCTCACCCAGATCCGGCGTATACATGCCGAACAGCATACTCATCAGCGTTGACTTGCCGGCACCGTTCTCTCCCAGAAGAGCGAACACCTCTCCCGGCCGGATCCCGATGCTGACATCATCATTCGCGATAATGCCCGGAAAGCGTTTGGTGATATGACGCATCTCAACAATATAGTTTTCCATGACAGCTCCCTGTTCTTTTGATGCAAGATGTAAAAAGAAGCCCCGCAGGTTGAGCCGGCAGGGCGCGGAATATGATTCAGCACCCCGTGCAGGCGCTTGCCGCCGCGAGGTGCCGAATCATCAAAAGTTCTTTATTTCAGACCCTGGAAATCTTCCTGGGAAGCCGGTACGATCTCACCGGACTTGATCTTCTCATAGCACTCATTCAGCTTCTCGATGACGCCATCATCAAGCTGCTGACGGCCTTCCTCCGTTACGATGCCGGTGGAATCGGTATCAGCGCCGAGCAGAGCATCCTCTCCGGCAAAGGTTCCGTTATAGATGTTCTCCAGCTGCTTCGTGACGTTGGAATGCATCACCTTCAGGGAAGAGGTCAGAATGATGTTTCCGTCGCCGTTCGCGCCGTCATCAAACTGGTCGACATCGCAGCCGATGACATAGACGCCGTCCGCTTCCTTCGCCGCGGTGAAGACACCGTTTCCGGACGCGCCGGCCGCAACAAAGATCACATCACAGCCCTCATCGATCAGGGCTTCTCCGACAACCTTGCCCAGAGATTCATCGACAAAGTCACCGGTGTAGTTACCGCCGACATCATTGCCAAACAGATCGGTTCCCGCGTAGGACGGAAGCTCGACACACTCCGCGCTGGAGCCGTAATTCTCATTCGCGTAGTTGACGCCGCACATAAAGCCGAGCTCATAGTTGACATTGGACGGGAACGGCATACCGTTGACAACGGCAACCTTGCCGCTCTGGGTCGTGAGCGCCGCGGCAACACCTGCCAGGAAGCCGCCCTCCTGTTCCTTGAATGTCATGGTATAGACATTGTCCAGCGTCACGGCATTGCCCTCGCTGTCCGTGATGGTGGAGTCAACCACAAGGAACTTCTTGTCCGGATTGTTCTGCGCAATATCGCCGATGCCGGCAAAGTTGAATCCCGGCAGGACAAAAACATCAAAGTCACCCACTGACTTCTCGACTGTCGGGATCAGTTCGTTGTAATCCGATTCCTTGATATCGGTCACGGTGCAGTCATCATGGTCCTCAATAAAGGTCAGGATTCCGTTGTAGCAGTCCTGGTTGAAGCTTCCGTCATCGATACCGGAAGATGTAATGATACATACAGAGATCGGATTACTCTCTTCCGCCATCACCGCTCCGGCTCCGATCATCGTCACACATGACGCAGCTGCAAGAAACCCTGCAAGTTTTGTCCATTTCATATTACGCTTTCTCCTCTCTTCTTTCGGGTGTTAACAAAGCTATTATGATACAGGGTCCGCTCTGTCCTGCCCGCAGGCAGGGGTGACCCTTTCATTCATTATACAGAATATATGTTGCCGCAACAAGGATTATTCCACATCCCCGTCCTCGCTTCCGGAATAGGCAATGCACAGCATTGTCAGATCGTCGAACTGCGGCGCTTCGCCGACAAACCGGCTCACCGCCTGATCCACGGCCTCCAGAATCTCCATCGGTGTCCTGGCGCCTGCCTGATTCAGGGCATCCAGTGTACGCTCTGTCCCGAAGAGTTCTTCCGCCTTGTCAGTCGCCTCAGGGACACCGTCCGTGTACACAAACAGCATGCTGCCCGGTTCCAGCTTCATCTCATACTCCTTATACCGGATCCCTTCCATTCCGCCAAGCACCAGACCGTGCGGATCCTTCACCAATTCAAACGAACCGTCCGGATGCTTCAGCATCGGATACTCGTGGCCTGCATTCGCCGCGGTGATAACACCGCTTTGGAGGTCCAGAATTCCCATCCAGGCCGTGACAAACATTTCTTCCTTGTTCTGGCAGATCCGGTCATTCACGTTCGCCAGTACATCCTTCGGGCTCAGTCCGGTCATCGTGAAGTTCCTCAGCATAATCATCGTCATCATCATGACCAGCGCGGCGGGAACTCCCTTTCCGGACACGTCGGCGATCACAAGCGCCAGGTGATTCTCATCGAGAAGGTAGAAGTCGTACAAATCTCCTCCCACTTCTTTCGCCGGCGTCATGCTGGCATAGATGTCAAAGTCTTTCCGTTCAGGAAATGCCGGAAAATCGGACGGCAGCATATCCGCCTGAATCCGTCTGGCCAGATCCAGCTCCGTGCTCAGCCGCTCCCGTTCCGAGATAATCGCCGTGTTTTCCTCCAGATACTGTTTCAGTCTGATGTCCATCTCCTCGAAGGACCTGGCCAGGGCTTCAATCTCATCGCCGGAGTTTACATTGACCTCGAAGGCTTTGCCGCTGTCCAGATTCTCCACCAGATCCGTGGTCGCCTTTTTCAGTACGACGATCGGACGTATGATCCTGAACCGGATCAGGAAATAGAAGATCACCATCCCGATGATCAGAATCACAGAGATAGCCAGAAAGATGTTAAGACACATGATGCTGATCGAGACCACCATATCAAACGCGTCGATATCAACCGCAACAACCGCTACAACGTCGCCGTTTATATCCCGGATGGGTGAAAATGCCGAACCCAGCAGCTTGCTGTGCGTCAGATCGCTGTTCAGAAACAGGGAATTGTCCCACTTTCCTTCCACGACAGACATCATGACTTCTTTCTGATACTCCGTATACGGCCCATGATCCAGCGGACCGTAGCTCTTGTTCAGATCTTCCAGCTCCTCTTCCGTCAGATCCGACTCATTCGGGGTGATATGCACCATGTGCCAGATGTAGGTAAGATCCTCTTCATTCGGCACCGCGACATAGATATACCGAAGGTCCGCATAGGATGCTGCAGTCAGCAGAAGCACGTTGATTCTCGTATACTCCGGATCGTATTTGATTTCCTGCTGAACATCTTCCAGTGCCGAACCGTCAGACGCCTCCTGCGTCACAACCTCCTTTTCCATATCCAGATACTTTTTGATGTCTTCAGCGTCAATATTGGAAGCAATCATATTCGCATAGGAATAAGCATAATCCTTGTAAACCTCAATATTGCCGACGAACAGCCTGTACCCGGCGGCGACACAGGTTCCGACAATCATCAGAAGCCCCATCAGAATCATATAAAGCAGGCTTCTGCCTGTGATGGTATGCTTCCTTCTCTTTTTTGCCTTCTTAGTCTTCTCCGCCATGTCTCAGGCTCCTTTCCCCTCTTCCATGTTATTGTCCGGCTCTTCACGAAGCATCAGATAAGCGCACATACACAGGATCACAGCATTCCATATCGTAAAGGCGATCAGATACACAAACAGATTCGGAAAAAATGACCTCCGCATCACGATGATGTTCCCGGCCATAAGCAATACCAGAACCGAAAGCTGCTTCCTGGTATATGGCAGACCCATTGCCTTCAGTGAAATCAGGACTGCAGCCATCCACGAGCCCAGCATCCCGGCACGGAAAAGCACAAGCAGGTATCCGATCCACGGAATCGCGTACAGCCTGCAGTTCAGCCAGCACTCCGACAGATAAGAAAAGAATCCTGCGAGAAAAAGACCCGATACGGTCAGGCTGAGGGCCTTTTTTTCATGGTAAAACGACAGAAATCCTGCCGGCAGCAATTCAGCCAGATGTGCGTTGACATAGCCGCCTGCAAGCAGGATAAAAAAGATCCAGTAAAACCAGAACAGAAGCAGGATCACGGTTGCCAGGCTCCCGTACAGACGGGTAAAGCTGTTGAACATACTGACATACACCCTAAGCCCCATGGAGAAAAGCACCCAGCCTGAAGAGGCAAGAAACGCTCCCGGAAACTGTCTGGCCAGCACGCGCTTTCCTGACGGCATATATCTGTAGACGAGACAGAAAAACAGGCAGCTTGCCACAAGAAGGAGCAAATACTCCAGGAACGTCATAACCCCGGCCTGCAGGCGGATCTGCGGAAATGCGCTCTTCAGGAAGGCACTGATCTTTCCGCTGAAGATCAGAAAGATCGCAGATGACAGAAAGGCCAGAAGCACCAGCGTATATCCCAGAGCCTGCAAGATCAGCCTTACGGCCCCCCTCGTCTCCTTCTCGTCATACATCGTATTCAATCCCTGCGCGAGCGCATTGACGCCCCTGGAAGCAGTCCACAGAAGGATCACTGCCGACAGGGAAAAAGCAGCGCTCGAATGGTCATACGCTTCCCGCACAATATCTTCCGCCAGCTTCGCGGAACCTTCCGGAAGGATTGTCTGGAAAAAACGTACGGTGCTGTCGACACTGATACCAAGAAGCGGAACGACTGACATAAAAAGAATCAGCAGAGGGATCAAAGCCATAAAGAAATAGAACGCAATGCTGGAAGCGTGCGTGTTGGCCTTCCTGTTCAGGATTCCGCGGATCAGTTTTGTCAGTATCTTTCTCATAACTTCAGGTTTCTTGCTGCCCGCCGCTCGCTGCAAATATAAGGTCACTTCATATTCTCCAAGGCGGTGGACACTCCGACTGAGTTGCTGTTTTATGCTGCCTGGTCCAGTGTCTCAGGTTCTGTCTGATCTTCAGTCATAGCTTCTGTCTCTGTCTTCGGGCGGGACTTCCTTCCAGGCGCAATCTGGCCGTACGACTTCTCCTCCGGAGGAGTCGGTTCCGGAATGACAACCTGGTCAAGACCGTTCGAGGAAAGCTCCAGGATCTCCCCGCCTTTGACATCTACCGTAAACAGATCCAGCAGATCGTCCACACTGCGAAGCTGGAACAGGATATCAATGTTCTCCAGATTCTCTCCGAAGATATCCGTCAAAACCTGCATCGGCAGATCCGGCAGCGTGAATTCGGTGTTTTCAGGATCTGCACCACCGGTAAGTTCCTGCATCTGGGCAAGCCCCACATCATACCACTTTCCATGGATATAAACCGCCATGGCAAGCTGATCCGGTACCTGAGAGCCTTCCTTGGCTACTATATGCTGCAGCATCGGAACGCAGCGTCCCGGATGAACAACCATGTTAAGTGTGCTTCCGTCCTGTCCGGCAAACCCATAGGACAAGAATGCAAATGAACGGCATTCTTCAAGCAGCCACTGCTTCAGATCTTTCAGGATCTGAACGGTTTCTTCCGTCTGCACGGAAGTCTCGGTCTGCGCCTGAATCTCCGGCTGCTCCGTTTCTGGCTGCGCGCCAAGATCCTCAAGTCTCTCCATCAGAGCAGTAAAGAGATCCGCTCTCCGATCACCCGACGCATCTGATTTCTGTGCCGTTTTCCCGTCCATCGATTCCTTCACCAACACCTGTACGGATTCCGGCAGGAAGGAATAATCCTCCTTCAGCACTTGATCAAGAAGTTCTTTCCCCTTGTTGATCATATCCTCCAGCTTGATGGTTGTCAGCATCATCATCCAGTTGCCGGCGTCAAAGGCTTCCGTATCCGGCAGGGACAGCCTGATCACAGCGTGATTCTCTTCTATCGTCTCAGGCATCGTCTTGTCAGCAAGACGTGTCTTCTCAATAGCCGCGTCGAGCGTTCCCGCATACTGCTCCATCCTCGCCGTCTTCAGCACCCAGGGAAGCAGCTCGGCAAGCTGTACATAGTCCGTCCCGGGCACCATCATACAGTCTGTCATGAACCAGAAGATTCTTGCCTCATCGAGACTCATGCCACCTTCCTGTACCAGCAGATAAGAGAGCTGATTCATCAAAGAAGAATTGAAATGCACGCCGCCATGGTCGTTGGAGCTGCTCGGCTTCTGGGCATTGGCGACGTAATACTCATCCCAGCTGTATTCCGGCTGTTTATATGCGTGCGGGTCGCTCATGCTGCGCGCCGGCGTCAGGCTCTTCGACCCCAGAATCCAGTCATCTGCCTCCACATCACCCGCCATCATCTCACAGTTCTTGCCCTGCACATCGCTCATCCCCTCGTTGATCGCTCCATAGTCATTCTTATAGGAATTGTAGGTCATCAAAGAGCCCGTCACACAGTGCGTAAACTCATGGGCGATGACGTCCAGGCACTGAGAAAAGTCATTGATCTTGCTGGCCAGGAAGACCTGCATCCCATTGATCTTTCCGGCATAGCATGCATTGTTCACCTCATTGTAATGATCATCGCAGAAATTGTTGAGGATAATGCACGGCGTGCCCTCTCCGTCACCGCCGGTCCACCCGATCTCATTGTAATAATCCCATGCCCGGCAGTAATTGTAGAGTGACAGAAGGCCGACCTGATCCCATTCCAGATTGTCCCGGCTGGATTCCAGAACGACCTGGCCGCCGCCATACAGGAAATCATAGCACTCGGCGACCACGATTCTGCGCTCGATGTTGCCCAGGTAATACATACCTGTACGCTTGTCGCGCATCACTGTCACACTGATCTCCTTCTCGGTGCCGTCTGACAGATCCACATAGCCCGTGTATTCCGCCGGCTCCATGAATTCAAAGATATAGCCCGCGTCAGATCCGGTTCTGCCTGTCTCATCTGCAGGAGCGATCGCCGGCAGATTGTACAGGTACTCGCCTGACATTGATACATAATGCGCCAGATACGGGAGATCAGAGCCGCTTAACTCCCTTCCGTAAGGGTTGTTCGTGTAAACCACCCAGACAAACCGGCTGGAGGAGTCTTCATTCTCCATACTGTACTCCAGCACGCTGGGCAGGACCACCTTCCCGGTATACTGATCCAGGACCTCCGGACTTATCCCTGTTGCCTCCAGCTCCTTGTCCAGGACGATCTGCTGAGCTTCCTGCGCCGTGATGCCTTCTTTCTTCTCCACGTCCGGCATATCCGATTCCACGCTGCTGCTCAGCCCGATCATGTTGCAGTCCGCGTCAGTGACCACCTTGACCGCTCCGCCGCACACTGTCGTGTCATGATACATCTGCTGGAAGATATAATAAACATTGCCCAGGGGATCCATCACCTGCCGCCAGGGAACAAACTGCGTATCAGCATCTCCGCCGATCAGCGTGATCATGGAATTCACAACAGCTTCTGCATCATCCATTCCTGTCACCAGATCCTTCGTGCAGGTTCCATCCACCATAGTCACTCGGTCATCGTGCAGATAAACATGTCCTGCCCCGCCGTTCATGGCATCGATCTCTTCCAGCGTCAGCTGGCCTTCCGGCGCAGCCAAAGTCCCGGCAGCCTCTGTCTCGGCAGCCGGTACCGTAAAGGATGTCTGCAGCATGGCACATGCCATCACAATCCCGGCGAACTGTCTGAATCTCTTTCTCATCGTATTCCTCTCCTCTATCCTGTATGCAGTAAACTGAATCAAAAACGCCGCTCCACAAAAGGAACCACGCATCATCTGACCCTGGATTCTGATGACACAAAATCTGCATGATCCGGTTTGCCCGTCACCAGTATGGCCCCATTATAACAGATACCATGGCCAAAAATCACTGCCTCAGGAGATTTGGGCCGCGTAATCTTACCTTCGGATTTTTCAGGCGAGAATCCACCTTTTGACTATGATGATGCTCAGATGTGGCACTGATTTGTGCCTTTACTATACGCC
>CACZJF010000031.1 GCA_902781455.1 uncultured Lachnospiraceae bacterium
ATATCGATCAGCTGGAATATTGATCACTTCACACTGAGTTCTATTATACCGTTGAAACAATCCTACGACAAGGGAAAATCAAAGACCCCGGCCATGCATGTCATTTTTCAAACTAACTTCCAGTCCGTGGTGGAAGTTAGTCCGAGAAACTGGAAGTTACTTTGGAAAGCCTTCCCTGTGGAAATTACTCTGGATAAATATTCCACTTACCTATATACTGGTTCGCGCATAACATAAAATAGCATCGATATGCCGAAGATATAGGGGTGGAAGTTACTTTGAGAAAAAAACCATGGTGATTTTGACCTTAGCGGTAGCTTACCCATTTTCTTCTATAATCAATACAGCACTCTCTAGCTCGTTTTATGGAGCGGAGACGGTTGTCAAGGGATCATGGAATACCGCAGCTGGCTGCTCGCAGCCAGCGAGGATATGCCGCGAAAGCCCTTGGCAAACGGCTCACGGATTATCCTCTTGTTTGGAAAAGGGGCTCGCCCCTTTTCCTGCCTCCGGCGAGGACGGGTCTGGGCGGAGCCCAGGGAACGGGTCAAGGGACGTGTCCCTTGCGGGTTCTTAGGGCAGAGCCCTAATCCCTCGGAGAGCCTTTAAACAGTGCTATCAACTTTTCATATGGAATTTAATTCGAGAAACTGGAACTTACCTTGAAAATTGACCTTTTCGCCAAGGGCAGGACAGCCGGCTTACCGTTCAGGGGCCAGCCACGCTCCTGTTCCGGTATTTGTCCACTGATCCTTTATCACGCAAGGGCGTCCTGCCGTAAACACATAATCGAATCCTGTGCACATACGGTCCGGATGCGCGAAGGTCGCGTGAGACTGTATTTTTTCCAGGGAAAAGACACAGATATCCGCAGGCATGCCGGGGCGGATCACCCCTCTGTCCAGACCGAAAACAGATGCCGGAAGGGAAGTCATTTTCCGCACCGCCTCCTCCATCGAAAACACCGCCCGCTCCCTCACGTACCGGATCAGGAATCTGGGGAAGGAATCGTAGACCCTGGGATGACAGTGCCCGCCCTCCGGATAAATCGCGTCAGAGATCAGGCTGCAGGAAGCATCTTTCAGGTAGTCGAGCAGATCTTCCTCGCAGCCATACGTATCCAGCATGGCGCATTCACACGCTTCCTCCAACAGAATGTCATAGAGAGTATCATACGGATCCTGTCCGGCATCCTTCGCCATCTGTGTGATGCTTCGGCCTTCCATCGGCGCAAACCTTTCTGATGCCATCGCGATGGGAACAATGTTCTCAAACCCGGCGAGTTCGACGATGTTTTCAAACACCGAGGAGGGACTTTTCAGAACCTGCGTGATCTGACCGCGTATCCTGACATCGGCAAGGTCATGGAGGAGTGCCTGCGTACCCTCTTTCTGAAACTGAGGCGGGATCAGATGTACCAGCTGTGTCGAACCGGTTACATACGGATAGGTATCCATCGTGACGTCCAGACCATCTTCCCTGGCCCTCCGGATCAGCTCGAGTTCTTTCCGGCAGGTCACTCTCCAGTTTCTTCTCCCGATGCATTTCATATGGCTCAGGTGAAGCGGAACCTCCAGCGCCTGCGCGACCCGGATCATCTCACTGACGGCCTCCGCGGCACCGTCCCCCTCCGTCCGGATATGGACCGTGACCGGGATCTTTCTTCCCTTCAGCGGCGAAAGAACCCTTACGAGACCTGCCTCATCATAAGAAAACTCAGGGTCATATCCCATTCCCAGACTGACGCCCAAGGCACCCGCATCCAGTGACTCCTGCAGCCGCTGCCGGATCTGCTCCTCCTGCGCTGCGGAAAGCCACTCCCCCGCGTAGCCCGCCACAGAGGCGCGGATTGTCCCGCCGCCTGCGAGCATGCCTGTGTGCACACTGCGCTTTACCGAGCGCAGGCAGGACAGATACTGCTCCATGGAAGAAGCAGGATCTGTCCTGAGCCACGCCGGATCTTTTCCGGAGCCAGCTTCGCTCTCCCTGCCGGATCCCGATGCGCTTCCTGTGATGTTTTCATCCCCTGACCCGGGTTTTCTTCCGATAAAACTTCTCAGGAAATGTTCCGTTTCCTGTTCATGCGCTCCCGCCTGCGGGGCAGCGGACAGACCGCAGTTTCCATTGACCACGGCAGTGATTCCCTGCCGGTTCAACAGCTCATCGTCCCCGCATGTGAGCGCTTTCCAGTCCCCATGCCGGTGGATATCGATAAAGCCGGGTGTGATGAAAGCGCCCCCGGCATCGATGACGACCACGTCATTGTTCTGATTCTGAGCGAGCGGAATCTGCCCAGCATCATTGCTCTTGTGTTCATGTGCACCCTGCGCCTGCTCCTCCTGCCGGATCACAGCTGCAATCCGGTCTCCTTCTATCAGCACAGAGCCCGGAAAGCGCTTCGCTCCGGTTCCGTCTACGATCATTCCGTTTTGAATCAGATATCGCATCTCGTCCTTCTTTCTGTTATCATAAAAACTATGAAAACAACTGGTATCATTGCTGAATACAATCCTTTTCACAACGGGCATCTGTACCAGATGCAGGAAGCGCGCCGGCTGTCCGGTGCGGATTATATCATCGTTGTCATGAGCCCGGACTTTGTGCAGCGGGGTGCTCCGGCACTTACAGACAAATGGGCCCGCGCGCACATGGCACTTCAGGCGGGAGCGGATCTTGTTCTGGAGCTTCCCATCCGCGCAGCCACAGGCAGCGCGGAATACTTTGCTATGGGCGGCGTGTCCCTGCTCTCTTCCCTGCATGTGGTCGATGCACTTTCTTTCGGATGCGAAACAGCGGACATCACACCTCTGGCCGAATATGCCAGCTTTCTCACCCGCGAAGAGCCTGGGGAATACCGGCAGCTTCTGCAGCGTGCGCTGAAGGAAGGAAAAAGCTTTGCGCAGGCCAGGTGCGACGCCTATCTGGAATACCGCAGGACGCATACAGATTCTGATTGCGGCAATGACAGTGATCTCCCCGGCGAAATGACCGGCGGCATTTCCCGCATCATTCCTGCTTCCGGCAAAGATACGCCGGCCTTGGACAAGGCATCACTTGGGGATCTCCTTCGTTCTCCGAACAATATCCTCGCCGTCGAATACCTGAAAGCCATCCTGAAAACCGGAAGCAGGTTAAAGCTGGTTCCTGTACGCCGTACAGGCGCGGGTTACCATGATCCTGTTTTTGGCTCATCAAAATCCGGATTCGCCTCCGCAACCGGCATACGCACTGCCCTGTCGGAAGGCATCGACATCAAAGATCAGATTCCGGATGAAGCGTATGAGATCCTGTACCGGGAACTGGCCGCAGACCGGTATCTCACAACCACTGATCTGGATCTGCCGCTTCATCTGAAGCTGATCGCATCCAGACAGTCGCTTGCCGCTTATTCCGATGTCAGCGAAGAACTCGCGAACCGGATCGATCATCTCCTGGGACAATATACCGGATTTGAACAGTTCACTGACCTTCTGAAGACAAAACAGATCGCCCGCACCAGAGTGACCCGCGCGCTGCTCCACATCCTGCTTGCCCTGAAAAAAGAAGCAGACACGGATGCAGCCAGGGATACCCGCCCCGGCTATGCGCGCGTCCTCGGATTCCGCCGCAGCGCGCAGCCGCTTCTTGCGAAGATTAAAGAACGCTCTGATCTTACACTCATCACAAAGCTGCCACCGGAATCTCAGATACCCATACAGCTTCAGGAGGATCTGAACGCTTCGCAGCTGTGGGAGATTCTGGTCAGTCACAAGGCACACGTCCCGGTGCGAAACGAACGTCAGAGGCAGATCCTGCGCATTTCATCCAGCAGGGCGTACCACCTCTGAACGGTATTCTCCAGGAAAAAGTAGTGGTAAAAATAAAAGCCCAGCAGCACCGCCAGTCCCAGCATGACCAATGCAGGATAGATGCCCAGTTCCTCATGCAGCAGCACAAGATCCGTGACAAACAGCTCCACAAAAACCACCATCACCGTCACGATCAGATGCACGAGCCGCTCATGCTGGAGAATATGGATCCTCTCTGTGTGAAGTGCGATCAGCTCCGGTGTCACCCTCTTCTCATCGACAGCTGCGGTGACCATTCTTTCATGGTCCCGGCAGTACTGTTTCATATTGATTCCAAACGTATCTTTCTTCATCGCGTCCGGCGCACCTTCCCTTTCCGTATCTCATGCTTCCATCAGAATTCTACAACAAAAGCGTGCTGCCGTCCAAAAAGACAGCAGCACTTTATCTGATGGTTATTTTTGATGTAAGAAGCAATCTGCCGCAGCAGTCCCAATACCGGAAGGGCCTGTCAGTCGTCTGAGCACAGGTCTACACGCTTTGGCTGATCATAGGTGTAAAACACGGATTCCACCTCCAGATTCTCCGTGATCTTCACCTGCGCTTCCGGTGTCAGTGCCAGTGTCTGGTGCCAGATGCCCTTCTTCAGCACAACCGGCTTGTCCAGGATAAACGCATGGCAGTCCTCCGGTGTCTCATGCTCCGCTACAAGCAGGACCGTGATCCCATGCAGCGGTTCAAAGGATTCCTTTGAAGTCGGATGGCATTCGATCTTCTGGATCTCCTTGTTGGAGTAACGGAATACCGCAACCCTCCAGGGACTCTCCGGCTCTGTATCTGCGATGTAGAAGTTGCCCGTATCACAGGGAAGGAACTCCAGTACCGTCCCAAATGGTTTAAATGCAGATACGCTTACACTTTCCAAAGGTGTTCTCATCTTCCCTTTCCCTCCGTCCTGACGCCTGCGCCCCTGTTTTACAGGAGACGCTCCGTATCATTTCAGTTCTGCCGCCGGCAGACTTGCGCCCGGGCGCGCGGGGGCTTTCCCCGCGTGCCGGTCTCAGAACAGTTCTTCCTCCAGCATTCTTCTGTACAGAATCGCGTTCTGGTGATCATATTCATATTCCAGCGCCTTGTCGAAGCACTTCCTGGCACCGTCCGCGTCCCCGGTGCCGATCCTGGAAAGGCCCATCAGGTACCAGCAGTGAGCCGTATTCTTTCTGTTCAGATCCGTATCGAAGATCAGGAAGTCCGGCATGGAGACCGCGAAATAATCGTACTCCATCACATCTGACACGTGCCTCTCGCCGTAATCCATCAGCTTGTTGAAGCACATGAAGGCTTCTTTCGTCTTCCCGAGCCTCTGCTTTGCAAGTCCCTTGAACAGAATCATATCCGCAGGCTGATCGTAATAGTACATTGCGCCGGCCGGCTCATCCTCGCCAAGTTCCGCCTTCTGATAAGCTGCCTTTGCTTCCTCTGTCTGCCCGAGGTCTTCCAGCGCTCTTCCGAGCCAGTACCAGATGTGATTGTCCTTGGTGCCTTCCAGCCTTCCTTCTCCCAGGTTTTCCGGATAAAGAAGCGCCTTCTCGAGTTTCTCCTTCGCAGATGCCGCGTCTTTCTGTTTGAGCAGGCGCACAGCCATCTGCACCAGGCTGGTCTTGTACTGCATCGGAACCTTGCCTTCTCCGCCTTCCCACGGACGGAAGCTGTGGTTCATGATGTCATTGTACACCTTCTCATACTGTCCCATTGTATTGCGGAGCGTCAGTTCTTCCACCATCAGGTCATCTCTCCTGCGCGCGAGGGACTGATGACGGTCAAACCCTTTCAGCCTCTCCTCGATCGGAACATTGACCTTCTTGTAAAGCTGGTCCAGTTCCAGGAAGACTCGCGCATCCTCTTCGTCGAGCGAAAATGCGCGTTCCATCTCTTTCACAGCGTCCTCAACACGGTTCATCTTGTTGTAGTACACCAGCGCAAGATTGCGGTGCACCGTCGGGAAGCTTTCGTCTTCGCCGGCGGAATGCTCCCAGAGCTTCATCGCCTTCTCATACTGCAGCTTGTCATAGTACAGGCAGCCCAGATAGTAGGCAGCCTTCGCTGCACTGCTTCCGCTGTTTTCCAGTACGCGGACCGCGTCCTCCAGTACCAGGATGTCTTCCAGCTTGTTCGGGAAGCACCAGGACGAGTCGTCCTGCTCTGCTTTCCGATACGCGGCAAGGCATGCGTCATTGCTTCCGGCTGCGCGGGAGGCCTCATCGCAGGTGTGTGCCCCGGCTTTGCCCTGCGCGTAACCACGGTAATAATCCACCAGCGGATGCTCTCCCAGTACAAGATCCAGAATCTGCACAGCTTCCTCATACAGTCCTGCCTCGATGAAATCACGCGCCGCGGCAAGATAATTTCCGTAGAATCCTCTCATCAGGGACTGCATCTTTTCAAGCACGCCGCTCTTTTCCGTAATCAGGTATGCCGTGAACCGGGACACATAATCGAAAGGATCGACTTTCAGGCTGAATTCGATCATCTCCAACGCTTCCTTCTCCAGGCCCAGCTTTCTGAGCGCGGAAGCCTTCAGCCCCCTGGCCTTGATGTTATGCGCGTTTTTGATCAGGCTCTTTTCAGCAAAATCAAGCGCGGCAGCGTAATCCTTTCTGCGCATCGCGATCGCCGCAAGATAGTAGAACCCCATCTCCTGCATCTCATTGCTCCAGCAGGCTTTATAGAAACGGTCATACGCCTCATCCTCTCTTCCCAGATACAGAAGGCACACGCCAAGGTTGTACATCGCCTCACTGTTGTACGGATTCGGCGTCATCATCGTCGCACGCCTGATGGACGCTTCAAAATACGGCACGGCAGCCTCGAAGTTCCCGCGGCGCATCAGGAGCAGTCCATATGCGTTGTTGACACGCATGTCGCCCGGATCCCGCTTCAGCGCTTCCAGGTAATATGGATCCGGAAGGAAGGTAGCGTGGCGGTACTGTTCAATGTGCTCCGCAGTCAGAAGCAGCTCCTCATTCGTCAGGATCTCTTCCGGCTTCTTTGCCTTCGCGGCAGGCTTTGCCATCTCGGGAATGCCCTGCTCGACCGGCTGGTATTCGACAAGAACCTTTCCCTCCGATCGAACCACAACGCGAAGATCCGTTTCCTTCTGCACATCAACCTCGAAGCTTCCCTCATACGTCTTCTCAGGAGAAAGCGCGGCGCTTTCCTTCGCCAGAAGGACACCCTTTCCATACAGCGCGATCTCACAGTCAGAACGCGGTGCTGTCACGTAAACGATCACATGCGCGCTTTGGCCATGGCCTTCCGGACCCGGAACCAGCTCCAGGTTCACAGCTGCGTCGATGGTTGCGTTTTTCACCTGTCCGACCTTCTTGTACGGCATGAAATACTGCGTGAAGGTCTTTTCCTCGAAAGGTTTCAGCCAGGTGAAGTCCGGCTGATTGTCCGTAAAGACGCCGCACATCAGCTCAATATACGGGCCATCCTCGTCCGTCAGGTTCCTGTCCCATGCTTTTCCGAAATCACCGCAGCCCCAGGTCCACTGCTTCTTGCCCGGGGACACATGGTGATCCGCCACATGAAGCAGGCCGGCCTCTACGCCATAGTCATACCCGCCGACAAAGTCATAGGAAGACTTCTCCGCCATATAGCTGGTCGGCACCGGAATATTCTTATACCGGGAGATATCCACTCCCTCACTGTAGTCATGCTTGTAATACACGCCCCGCGCGATCGGGAACCTGGACACGTCCCGCTTCCCGTGGTCCATTACAAAGTGCACGTCCGTCGGGAAGATGGACTGTGTGTTGTCATTGACCGGTACTGCCGGATTCGCCCACCAGAGAAATGTCTGCGGGAGGCTGGTCCTGTTGTAGAGCTGGCCCCTGATCTCGATGTACGCTTTGTCCGGATAGAGTGTAAAGGAAGTAATTCCTTTCGTTCCGTACATCTGATCAATATCGTTGCACGAGAGCGTCATGCTGCCGTCCTCATGCCTGGAAATCACATGATCCACCGGCATATAGGTCGTCGGGCGGTGATGCTGCGGCCAGTTGAACTCAATGCCGCCGGAGATCCACGGGCCCGCAAGACCGACAAGCGCCGGCTTGATCACCTGATTGTAGTAAACAAAGTCATAATTGTTCGTCTTGTCCAGCGCACGCTGGATCCGCCCGCCAAGCTCCGGGAGGATCATGACCTTCAGATAGTCATTTTCCAGCCAGACTGCGTGCCAGACTTTATCCGTCCTGGTGAAGCTGATCTCCTCCGTTGTCGGATAAGGATACAGTTTTCCGCTTGAGCCCTGATATACACGTTTTTCCAGAAACATCGGATTCTTATCGGGTTTTCCCGTCTCATAGGTCGGGATGACAACTTCCTCTTCCCAGATTCTCACTTCACTCATAGTATTCTCCATCATCAGGCAAATGACATCTGCCTGTCTTCCCTGTATAATCAGAGTGTTTCCATCTCTGTTTTCTGTAATCTTTTCCGGGAGGTAATCCATGCACTCTTCAGAAAAGCACGTTACTGCCGATTCCGATTTCTACATCTACGAGCCGAGTACCCTCGCCCGGGATGTTTACCTGTACCCGCTTTCCACGGGACATTTCCGCTATACCGGCGGTTACCGGAACCAAAGACGAAGCTTCGATTCCTTTGAACTGTTCTACGTGGAGGAGGGATCCGTGGAGCTGAAGAACCGCTCCCGTACATGCACCGCCTCGGCAGGACAGTTTGTTCTGCTGGACTGCTACAGTCCCCACAGTTATTACAGCAAGGATGGCTGGGCGTGCTACTGGCTGCACTTTGACGGCCAGGTGGCCCAGGCTTTCTACCGCCGGATTATCGAAGCCTGGGACAGCTTCCTTTTCGACCTGGATCAGTTCTCACCGGCTTACCAGCATCTGATGAACATCTATGAACTGTTCCACAAATCCCGCCCTGTCGACGAAGCCGCCATCTCTTCCAGCATTACATCGATTCTGAACGCGATCCTGTCGAGCGCTCCCAGAATCCGGGAGGGCGTTCCTGTCAGGGAAGCCATCGCGTCTGCAGTGGCTTACATCAGTGAACGTTTCCGCTATCCCATGTCCCTGGAGGACCTTGCCGCTCACGCTGCCATCAGTCCTTATTACTTTACGCGTGTCTTTCGTCAGGAGACAGGCGTTACGCCGCATCAGTATCTGATCAACACGCGTCTCGCCAACGCGAAGTTTCTGCTCAGGACAACGGAGGACTCCGTCAAGGACATCGCCATCAACACCGGCTGGGGCTCTGAGAGCACCTTCTGCACCGCTTTCCGCAAAGCCGTCGGCATGACACCCTCTGCTTACCGAAAGAGGAAACTCTATGACAAAGAGTCCTGAATCCTCCCGTCTGCCGCCGGCAGATTGACCGCTTTGCTTCGTGAGAGCGGCACGCATTCAGCACCAGTCTGGACAGAACGAGACTGCCGCCAAGAGAAACCTCCTGCGGCAGTCTCTTTTTTCACATAGCCTTATTCTCTTTGAAGAAAATATGATCTGCTTCAGTCAAAGATTACTCGGCATCCTTGCCCATGACATCCTTGTAGGTTTCCGGAGTGACAACCGTTGCCGGAACCGCAGTCTCCATGTCAGGCTCTTCGCCGGCCAGGATCTGCTCAAGAACGTTGACAGAGCCTTCGCCAACCTGGAGGGAGGAGAAGTATGCAGCAGCCTTCATGCAGGTGCCGTCTGCGCCCTTGTTGTTCCACTCGTCCTTCGCCATGTATCCGCCAAGGCCGACTACGCATGCATTTGCATCCAGGCCTGCGCTCTCAAGAGCACGGCATGCACCGATCGTTCCTTCTTCGTTCGCGCCGGTTACCAGCCATGTGGTGATCTGCGGATTCGCGGTGATGACAGCTGCTGCTGCAGTGTTGCCCTTATCAGTGGTTCCGTCATAGTCAGCCTTGAAGATTCTGTCTTCCGGGAAGTCCGGGCAAAGCTCTGCCCACTTGTCCAGTTCGCCCTCAGCACGCGGTACGCAGCTGGAAACAGTATCCATGGTCATGATCAGAAGGCCAGTGTCTTCCTTGTCAACCAGCTCATTCTCAATCGCGTAGTTTGCGATCCACTCGCCGTTCGCGGCACCGATGTTGTAAGCATCGATTCCTACCCACGGAGCGATCTTCTCACCGTCAACCTCGAGCGCGTCGTCAGCCGCGACGATCGGGATTCCGGCTTCCTCACACTTGTCAACAGCAGCCTGGGACAGCGTCTGATCCGGGATGCAGGTGACAATACCGGTCGCATTGTTCGCGATCGCGTTGTCGATATCCTTCAGATACTCTTCCGGGCTCATCTTGGCATCAACATAGATGAACTCACCGCCATCAGCCTCGACCTTCGCCTTCGCCGCATCACCCTCATCGATGAACCAGGTCTGGTCACCAGCCTTGTAGATGCCGTAGACAGTGCCGCCTGCGAAATCATAGCTGCCGGCTTCCTTCTCGGTCTCACCGGCGAACGCAGCCATGCTCATCGCCATCAGGGACGCCATTGACAGTGCCATAACCTTCATTGCTGTTTTCTTCATTGCTTTTTCCTCCTTGCAAATGAATATGGGTTACCTTTATTATCCCTCGCCGGTTTCGGAACGGATCCCGTCATCGGCGCAGAATTCTTTCAAAACAGTTCTCCCTCCACGGGACAAGTACCGGTGTCAGGCGTTCTTCATGGAAGCCTCGAGCAGTGCCTTCTGTCTCCTGGTCTCACGGATATAGTCAGAAGTCAGAGCGAACAGGAGCAGAGCACCTCTGGCCACGTACTGCCAGAAGGAGTCGACATTGACCATGATCAGGCCTGTGTTGAATGCCTGGATCAGAATGATGCCGAGCGCGGTTCCGAACATGGATCCGACACCGCCTGCGAATGATGTACCACCGAGAATAACTGCGGTAATGGCGTCGAACTCGAGGTTGACATTCGCGGAAGGCTGGCCGGCGTTCATACGTGCCGCGAAGAGCATGCCGCCCATCGCCGTGAGCATACCGATCATGATAAAGCAGATGGTGACGATCCGCTTCGGGTTCAGACCGGCCAGACGGGCTGCCTCAGCGCTTCCGCCGATCGCGTACACGCTGCGTCCGAACCTGGTTCTTGCCAGGATGAAGCCGAAGATCAGGATACAGATGATCATCACCCAGACCGGAACCGGAAGTCCCGCGATCCGGAAGGTTCCCAGTTTGTTGAATGCCTGGTTTGTGATCGCGACCGGTTTGCCTTCGCAGATGATGTAGGCAAAGCCTCTGATAATCGTCTGGGAAACCAGTGTCGCGATGAATGCCTCGATCCGGATCTGATTGACCATCCAGGAGTTGAACAGTCCCACGACCGCGCCCGCGCCGAGCGTAATCACCATTGCAACCGGGATCGGGAATCCCTTGTTCAGAAGGATTGCCGCGAAGACGCCGCAGAAGGCAGCGAGCGAACCCGGAGACAGGTCATTCTGCTTCGCGATAATCAGGTAAGTGTGACCGATGGCAACCATGCCGACCAGGGAAGACGCAACCAGGAGATTGACCATATTCTGGGCTGTCATGAAGTTCTTGTTCAGGAAGGTGAACAGGGCAAAAACCGCGGCAATCGCGACAATCAGAACGATCTTGTCTCCTCCGATAATCGACGTAATCTTCTTTTTCTCGTTCATAGCATTATTCCTCCATGCCCAGTGCAAGCAGCTTGTCTTCGGTTGCCTCTGACGCTAACATCTCTCCGGATTTCTCCAGCGATCTCATCACGATGATTCTGTCGCTGAGTCCGATGACTTCCGGAAGTTCCGACGAGATCAGGATGACGCCCAGTCCCTGTTTCGCGAACCGGCAGATCATCTCGTAGAACTCACTCTTCGCTCCGACGTCAATTCCTTTGGTCGGTTCGTCCAGAATCAGAACCTGCGGGCTCGTAGCAACCGCTCTGGCGACGATGCACTTCTGCTGATTGCCGCCCGACAGTTCCAGAACTTTCTTGTTCATGGACGGAGTCTTGATCGCGAATTCCTTGATTCCTTTCTCTGCCATCTCCTTCTCTTTTTTTGTATTGATTATTCCGATGGCATTCGAATTCTGAACCAGAGAAGCGATGTCTATGTTCCCCGCAACATCCAGGTTCCCGAGCAGACCCTGCAGCTTGCGGTCCTCCGGCACCAGCATGATGCCGTTTCTCATCGCGTCCTTCGGCGAACGGTTCTCTATCTTCTTCCCGTTCAGCGTCACCGTACCGCTCTTGCGCTTGTCCGCGCCGATGATCGCTCTCATGAGCTCTGTACGTCCGGCACCAACCAGGCCCGAGAAGCCCAGGACTTCTCCCTTGTGAAGCTGGAAAGAAACCGGCTTGACATAATCGGAAGAAACATTCTGCACGTCCAGAAGGACATCCCCGATCTCTTTCTCTTTGTCGAGGGAGGAATAGATATCGCCCAGGTCTCTTCCGACCATCAGCTTGATCAGCTCTGCGTCGGTAACCTTCGCTGTCTCGTAGATTCCGACATGTCTTCCGTCCTTGAAAATGGCGACCTTATCCGTGATCTGCCGCAGCTCGCTCATCCGGTGGGAAACATACAGGACAATCTTGCCCTCGTCCCTGAGCTTGCGAATGATCTCAAACAGACTTGAAATCTCAGCGTCCGACAGGGAAGCGGTCGGTTCATCAAACGCGATGACCTTCAGATTGTCTCTGCTGTATGCCTTCATAATCTCGACCATCTGCTGATAGGCGATGGAAAGATTCTTCACCTTCTCGGACGGCCTGATCGGCAGGCCAAAATCATCGATGATCTTCTGCGCCATCTGATTGGCCTTTGCCGTATTGATGACACCGAGGGAGTTGGACGGCATACGGCCCAGGTAGATATTCTCTGCCACACTCAGTTCCAGAAGAATCTGTCTTTCCTGATAGATAATGCTGACGCCTTCCTCAATTGCCTGATGCGGAGACTTGAAGTGCTTCTCCTGTCCATCCAGGAGGTAGGTTCCGCTCGTCGGCTGATAATCTCCGTTGAGCGTCTTCAGCAATGTCGACTTGCCGGCTCCGTTCTCTCCCAGAAACGCCAGCACTTCACCGCCGAATGCCTGGAAGCTGACATCATCCAGCGCCTTGACTCCCGGAAAGTATTTCGAAATGTGCTGAAACTCAAGAACAGTTCCCATTTCGTATCCTCCATCTGCCGATCCCGTCACAGAGCATATGCATATATATAATATGCCTTTGTATCTGCGCAGAATTTTCGATATCTTTTGAATCTGTTTCTCATTTATAAAATAGCAGAGCAGAAAACACATTTCATTAATCAGAATTGCTATCGTGTTTTGATTTCTTGCTCTTATGAGCAGACAGGGATGGCTATTCAAGAACGCAAAAAATCTCACAACCTGCTGTGTGGTTGTGAGACACTGAAATAAATATGATGATTGTTTTCCAGATTACAGCACCTTGGACAGAAAATCCTGCAGCCTCGGGTTCTGCGGAGAACCAAAGAACTCGTAAGGCGTATTTTCCTCAGCGACGATGCCTTCGTCGATAAAAAGAATCCTGCTTCCGACTTCACGGGCGAAGCCCATCTCGTGCGTCACCACGACCATCGTCATACCGTCTTCAGCCAGTTCTTTCATAATCGCAAGGACTTCGCCGACCATCTCGGGATCAAGCGCACTGGTCGGTTCATCGAAAAGCATCACAGCCGGATCCATGGCCAGCGCCCTGGCAATTGCGATTCTTTGCTGCTGCCCGCCTGAGAGCATCCCCGGATAGCTGTCCGCCTTGTCCGGCAGACCGATCCGCTTCAGAAGTTCATCCGCCTTCGCGTCCGCCTCCTCCTGGGTCATTTTCTTCAACAGCACGGGAGCAAGCGTGATATTCTGCCGCACCGTCTTCAGCGGGAAAAGGTTAAAATGCTGGAATACCATCCCCATACGCTGACGGATCTGGTCCAGGTTGGTCTGCGGGTCCGTCAGTTTCACTCCCTCGAAGATAATCTCTCCTCCGGTCGGTTCCTCAAGCATGTTCAGGCACCGCAGGAAGGTTGATTTACCGGAGCCGGACGGGCCGATCACGACGACCTTCTCCCCTTTCTCAATGTGCTGGGTAATACCGCACAGCACCTCGTGCTCTCCGAACTTTTTTCTCAGGTCTTTCGTGTATATCACAAAATCGCCCCCTTCCGTTCTCAGTGCCGGTCACTCTTGGCCATCATCTTCTCAAAGCTGCCCATCAGCCAGGTAAGGAACAGTGTCATGGTCAGATAGATTGCCGCCGCGATTACATACGGCGGGATCACATCCCAGGTTCTGGATCCCACATAGCCGGCCATCTTCATCAGGTCATTGACCGCGATAACAGAGATAACCGAAGTCTCCTTGACAAGCGAGATAAACTCGTTGCCCAGGGCGGGCAGAATGTTCTTGAACGCCTGCGGCAGGATGATCGTGCGCATCGTCATGGTATAGGTCAGGCCAAGAGAGCGCCCTGCTTCCATCTGCCCGACCGGAATGGACGCGATTCCCGCACGGATGATCTCCGCGACATACGCACCGGAGTTGATTCCGCAGCAGACAGCACCTACGACAATCGGATTCGTATCGGGTGAAGTAAAGATCAGATTGTATATAATCATGATCTGCACAATCATCGGCGTTCCGCGGATCACTGTGATGTAGAACAATGCGATCTTATCCAGGACTTTGATGATGAACAGTTTTGAAGTGCGCGCGGTGACACGGACGACTGCGATCAAAACACCGATCACGATTCCGATCATCACTGCGAACAGAGAGATCAGCAATGTCATACGCAGTCCACTCAGGTACGCCAGGTATCTCTGTTCGGGAAACCACGCATTGTAAAACCCCTCACCTACGCTTTTGAGCCATTCCATCATAATGCTGCGCTCCTTACAGGCAGTCCGTTTTCAGTCAGTATCAAACGCACCGCACATCCGGCTGCCTTTCCATAAAAGAAGGGGCCTCTTTCCAGATTCAAGAGACCCCTTGTTTCTCTTTGCTCACAGAGCACGGGTGTGCTCTGTTCTTTTCGGTTTTTCTGACTGTTTACGCCTGTACTTACGCGAAGGCCGTCAGATCCGCCTCACCGTCTGCCAGTTACGCTTCCGTCTCAGCTTCCTGTGCACTGGAGTGGGAAGCGATGATCGCATCCATCTCACCACTCTCGATCAGATCTGTGATCACCGCATCGACAGCAGCCTTCATGGACTCGTTGCCCTTCTTGATCGCGACAGCGTAAGAATCCTCGAACAGCGCATCTCCCTCAAGGATGGTAAGCTTTCCGTCAGAAGAATCAACCAGCTCAATTGCCGGAGCCTCGTCCATAACGATGCAGTCGATCTTGCCGTTCGCCAGATCCTGCGCAGCCTGCACAAACTTGGTATAACGCTGTACAGAACCAGCCTCGGTGTTATCGGTGACCCACAGGTCCGCAATGTTGCCCTGCTGCACGCCGACGGTCTTGCCCGCGAGCGCGTCCGCGCTCGACTCTTCTACTGCCGGCGCATCTGCGTTGACAACCACGACATCCTTGGAATCAACATACTTGGTGGAGAAGTCCATGACTTCCTCACGCTCTTCACTGACTGAAACACCGGCTGCCACGATATCGACCTTGCCCTGCTGCACCGCAAGAAGCGCGCCGTCGAAATCCATGTTCTGGATCTCAAGCTCTACGCCGAGCTTATCCGCGATCGCCTGCGCAATATCCATGTCAACGCCCTGGACCTCATCGCCGACCAGATATTCGTACGGAGCAAATCCTGCCTCTGTTCCGACGATCAGCTTTCCCTCGGACACGGTCTCAACCGCGCTAAAATCAACTGCTTCTGTCTCATCCGCGAATACTGCGGTCATTCCAGAGAGCATCATGCAACCTGCTGCAAGAACCGCAGCTGCCACCTTCCAATTCTTCATATTACACCTTCTCCTTCCTGCCGGCAGGCCTCAGCCCGCCATCTCCGTGAAAAGTCATTTAACAGAGGACATTATAAGACAAAACCCGGAAGAATACGATACCCAGATTACATTTTTACAATTTTACACATAACCGGCCGGTTCTCAGTTCTTAAACGAATGAATCGGCGCAGGAATTCTTCCTCTCCTGCTGATGAACTCTTCGCAGCCAAATGCATTCACCGGCATAATCGGCGCATGCCCGAGCAGGCCGCCGAATTCCACCGTTTCCCCTACTCCCTTGCCGATCACCGGAATCAGACGCACCGCAGTCGTCTTCGCGTTCACCATGCCGATTGCCATCTCGTCCGCAATGATACCCGAAATGGTAGACGCCTTCGTATCGCCGGGAATCGCGATCATGTCAAGGCCGACCGAACATACGCAGGTCATCGCTTCGAGTTTTTCCAGATGCAGAGCGCCGACCTCGACAGCCTCGATCATCCCCTGGTCCTCCGATACCGGGATAAATGCGCCTGACAGTCCTCCGACATAGGATGAAGCCATCACGCCACCCTTTTTCACCTGATCATTCAGCAGGGCAAGGGCTGCCGTCGTGCCGGGAGCGCCCGCCTTCTCCACACCGATCTCATGCAGGATGTCCGCAACAGAATCTCCGATCGCCGGTGTCGGCGCGAGAGACAGATCGATGATGCCGAAGGGAACGCCCAGCCTGCGGGACGCCTCCTGCGC
>CACZJF010000032.1 GCA_902781455.1 uncultured Lachnospiraceae bacterium
AAGAGCAAGCAGCCCCTGCAGCTCCTTCTGATCAAGATTCAGAAGTCCATCGAGCAGCTGCTCTCCAATAAAAATATTCCTGCTGCCGTTATTGCAGCAATGGGCGGCAATATCCCTCAGTGGTCTGCAACAATGGCAACGGCTCTGGTCGTCATCGGACCTGTCATCATTGCATATCCGTTCTTCCAGAAATATTTCGTAAAAGGTCTTACCGTGGGATCGGTCAAGGGCTGATCGAATGGCGTTTCGAAAACGTTCAAGATTTTTACGGACCCGGGCTGTTTAACTGCTTCGGGTCCGGTCAGGAAACGAACAAGAGAACGGCTGCTTTGCTGCGCGGTAATCGTTATTTTGCCGATGTTTACTGCGCAAAATAACGAAAAAACGACATTTCAACTATACAAAGTGATGATTTAGTACCACGTGTTAAAAATTACTTGCAAATAGTGCACAAGCAGTCTAAAATCTTAATCGGTTTCGAAAATAAATATTTCAGGAACCGGAATTCTTTATCAAGGCATCCTGGGCAATGAATTCGGGATCTCCCGAGTACCCGGATCCAGAACCCTGACAATGCAATATACACATCACATGGGAGGAAAGGTATGAAATCAAAGAAAGTTTTGTCACTGGCTCTCACAGCGGCAACAGCAGCTGCACTGCTGGCCGGATGCGGAAGCTCTTCCACCGACACGACAGCAACATCGAGCGCTGCAAGCTCGGCTGCAGAAACGTCGACAGCAGCAGAATCCTCTGCGGCAGCTTCCACAGAAGCAGCTGCGGATGCGACCTCCACAGCATCAGATTCCGGAGAAGCAAAGACCCTCGTTATCTACAGAGCGGCTTACAACGTTGCTGATCCTGATGCAGATGAGGAAGCAAAGATTCAGGATGCTATCAACGAGTATCTTGCAGGCAAGGGCAAGAACTACACCGTCGAGATTCACGATATCAACAATTCTGAGTACGGCGATAAGGCAAACCTGGCATTCAACAGCGGCGAGGTCGATATCCTCTGGACAGCAAACTGGTGGCAGACCATTGGTACCGATGATCTGTACAAGAACAAGTCCGCATATGATATCACGGATCTTCTTCCGGGCACCGATCTTTACAATGCAATTCCTGAGTCCTACTGGGCAGGATGCCGTTACGACGGAAAAGATTATTACATTCCGGTCTACAAGGAAGGCGCTGAAGGCTACGAAATCAAGATTCTTGATTCCAACGCAGATGCACTCGGCGTGAGCACGGATGACATCGTAAAGGATGTCGACGCAGCAGACGGCATGCTGAACAAGCTTGCAGCTCTTGAGCCTTACATGCAGAAGGCAGCAGATGCCGGAATTCAGTATCCGTTCGTATTTGCTTCCACTCCGATGTTCTATCGCTTCGCAATGGACAAGTACGATTTCTTCGCTTCCAATATGCTGTCGATGATCGCTGTCGATGCTGAGAAGGACGAAGTTGTCAATCCGATTCAGACCCAGGATTATGCAGACTTCTGCAAGATGATGGGCAGATGGGGTGAAGCTGGTTACATTGATGTCGATGCGGAAGTCGGCAAGACTGTTACAGCGGATGTTACGCAGTCTCAGGACTGGCTGTTCAACTGGTGGACCGCAGTTCCGAACGACAAAGAGTCTGAAGGACGTGACGGCAATCAGGCTGAAACATTTGCAAAGCTGACGGACAATTATTCAACATCCAGATCTACCCTTGGTTCCTGCTTCGCAATTTCCGCAAAGTGCGATGAAGAGACCGCTAAGGACTGCATCGACTTCCTTGGACTCCTTGAGACCGATCCGGAACTTGGCAACCTTTATACCTATGGTATCGAAGGCACCGATTACGTCCTGACCGACGGCAAGGTTGACCGCACCCAGGAAGGCACCGGCACTCTTTACAACCACAGCCCGTGGGAGTCTACTTCCGTCAAGGCTGTAACGCTTGAAGTCAACGAGCCTGACAACAAGGTTGAGATGTATGATACATTCAACAACAGCGCTAAGACGTATCCTTCTACCGGATTCCGTTTCAACGCAGATGCAGCTGGTGTATCTGATAAGGTTACGGCCTGCATCGATATCTTCAACAACTACGGCATGACCCTTGAACTCGGCGGCTACAGCGAAGATCAGGTTGATGATGCAATTGCTGAATATCAGCAGGAGCTCGATGGCGCTGGATATCAGGATATCCTCGCTGCAGCTCAGCAGCAGTATGCATGTGTAAACCGTTCCCATCATGACCGGCATGCTGGCAATGATAATCTTCTCCGCCCGGATGGTCGCGTCATAGAGGCTTCCGACAGCCCTGCGGAACTTGCTGTTCTCATAGTCTTCCCTGACAAATGACTTGACGACACGGATCGCGGTAATATTCTCCTGCACACTTTCATTCAGTCCGTCATAACGCGTGAACATCTCCCGGAAATACCTGGACGCTTTCCGTATCATGATGAACAGGAAAATCGACAGCACAATGATCGCTGCGACATAGACACTTGTCAGCCGCGGACTGATGATGAATGCCATCGCCATCGCGATCAGGATCGAAGCCGGCGCGCGGAATCCGATGCGCAGAATCATCTGGAATGCGTTCTGGATGCTCGTGATATCCGTTGTCAGCCTGGTGATCAGGCTGCTTCCTCCGAAATGATCGATGTTCGCGAAGGAGAACCTCTGGATATGCTCAAACTCGGCTCTCCGGAGGTTCTTCGCAAGGCCGGTAGAAGCCCTCGCGCCGCAGACCGCGCCGCCCAGGCCGAACAAAAGTCCTGCCGCTGCCGCAAGGAACATGAAACCGCCCACCCGGGTGATGTGTCCCATGTCTCCGGCATTGACTCCTTTGTCTATGATCGACGCCATTAACAGCGGGATGATCATCTCCATGATCACTTCTCCCACCATAAAAGACGGCGTCAGGATCGCAGCAGTCTTATACGTTCCGACATGGTTGAATATCGTGGTACGCAGAATGCTGTTTTTGTTCTTCTTACTCAAGATGTCTCCTTTATGTCAATCTGATCCGTTTCCATACAGCACCGCTGATCCGGCAGACAGAAATCACATGCTTCGCCTGCCGTTCACCATAGCTGCATCTTACGCATTTTATAAGGAAAAAACAAGGCTCCGCCCTGCTTAGTCTTTACAGTATCACGCAAAATGAGTATATTATTCGAAACAACCCGTTTCCGGCCAAGGAGCATATGATATGAAGTGGTCTGAAAAATGTATCATGGAGCTTACGCACCGCAATCTATTCGAGAACGATGATCACCGTGCGCGCTTCCGGGATCTTCTGGACTGCTACTGCGACGCTCCCTTCTTCAGCAAGGGCCTGTGCAAGTGTATGTACCTGTCCTCATGGGATCAGAAGCAGTTCACCCAGATCCTTGATGTCCTGAATGAGATGATCCTGGACCGCGGCAACGCCATGAATCTGATGATGGATAACGGCATGGTACTTGAGCAGACCGCGAGAAACGAGGGGGACTGCACAACCGTCGCGATTCTGGAAGTGTCCAAGACCTTTCTCGATGAGGTCCCCTATGACCGGAACCGCCTGAAAGAACTCGAGATCAGTGATCCCGAGACGGCTTACTGTATCAAGCGCGGTCTCCTCGCGGCACAGTGTATCGACGATCTTCCGCCGGTTCACCCCGACGCAGTGCTGACATAGATTCCGCCACAGCCGCATGGGATGCACGGCCCGGACGAAACCGCATGGCTGCGCGGCCGGACGAAACCGCGCCGGCCATCAACAGAATCTCTCACTTCCAGGGATCAATCAGAACCTTCATGCTCTCTTCTGTCATGCTTGTCTCAAGCGCAGTGCGATAATCGTCCAGCCCGAACACATGGCTGAATACCCTGTCCCACGGGAATCTGTCTTTCTCACGCAGCATCATTTCCATCACTGTCTGATAACAGTTGTGGGTGTGGTTGGTCATGCCGATGATCCGGAGATTGTTCGCGCAGATCTCATGGACATTCACACTTGTCCCGCCGCAGTCAACAAAATTCCCCGGCTCCAGATACATACCTGCCTTGCGCAGATAGCGCAGCCCCTCCGGAAACACCTCCGGCCTGCCGACACATTCCACCACCACGTCCGCGCCGCGGCCGCCCGGGGTGAATTCCTTGATCTGCCTGATCCGCTCCTCCTCTGTTGTCTCCTTCACATTGATGGTCAGATCTGCCCCCATCGCGCGCGCGATATCCAGTTTATATTCTGATATGTCGGTCGCGATAATCCTTCCTGCGCCAAGCATCCGTGCCATCGCGATATGCGCGATGCCAAGCGGGCCGGAACCCTGTACCACCACTGTGTTCCCGAAGTTGAATCCTTCCATGGAGAATCCGCTGAACTCCCGGGCTTTCTCCAGCGTATAGGCGACACACATCACCTCCGTAAAGGCAGCCATCTCGTCCGGAAGACCGTCCGGCACTTTGTAGGCCCGTGTTCCGGGTTCCAGATAGATGTACTGGGCAAAGCCGCCGTACAGATGGTTTCCATCCTCACAGGAGCGCATGTTGCCATAGCTGAACTGCAGGTGTTCGCACCACGGATAATTCGGAATATTCTTGCAGTACCAGCAGGTGCCGCAGACCACATCCGGACAGATGGTAATGCGGTCTCCGACATGAAGAATATCACCGTCAAAGGACAGTTTTCTCGACGCTTCTTCATCGATCTGGACAATCTCCATCACGACCTCATGGCCCTGAATGATCGGAAACGGAAGATCGATCTCGTTCTCCGTTCCCTTGTACTGTACTGACTCTCCCCGGAAGGAATGCTTGTCTGTCCCGCAGATCCCGGCCTTCAGGACCTTGCAGATGGCAGCACCTTTTCCCAGCTTCGGCATGTCGAATTCTCTGATCTGCGTCACACCGGGTGCCGCAAGTACGCCTGCTTTCACTTTCTGTGCCATATGTTCCCCTTTCCTTCCTCGCCTTTTTATGTATGCGCATCACCGTCTGGCTTTCGCTTACTTCACACTGACCTTCTTCACTTTGCACCATTTCGATACACCGCCGCTTCCTGTATAACGGACCCGGACAAAATAAACCTTCTTCTTTTTCGGAAGTGTGATTGTCGTCTTTGTTTTCTTCTTCGAAAGTGTCTTTGTGACTGCATCCCGGAATGACCTGTCCGAAGCGTACTGCACCTGTATGGCGCTGATCTTTTTCAGGTATTTCCGGCTCTTCCCTTTCAGCTTCTTCCAGGATACTTTGACCTGATTCTTTTTTGCCTTCGCCTTCACGCCGGAAGGTGTTTTTTTGATGGTCCACGCTTCCTTCGCGATCGCGCGCTTTTCGATATGCTTTTTATCCCGCGCGCAGACACGTACTTCTGTTCCCCGGTTCTGTATGGTCGCGGGAGATGTGATCGTCCATTTCCCCCAACTGTGTCCAAGCGCTTTGATCTTCTCATGTCCACTCAGCACGTCCATGCAGCGGCTGCAGTGCGTTCCCGCCGTTTCGCCTTCCTGAGTACAGGTTGGCGCCACAGCCGGATCCGCAACCGGGATATGCCCGCTGCTGCACAGCCATACATAGGTACTCTGATTCAGCACAGGGTACGAGAAACAGGTCACCTCGGGTGTGCTGAAATAACCATTTTCTGCTCTCTCTGCTGAAATCGGAATCTGAAAGAAGCCTGTCCCGCTGCTTCCTGCCAGGAAATAATCATAATCGATCACATATGCCCTGTCCGGATCGTCCCAGGTGACATCCACCAGATACCATCTGAGATCACTCATCTGGACATAATTCCACATATGCAGCTCACCGGCCGCGACTCCGCCGATACAGACACAGGGGATCTTCAGCCGGTCGCACAAGACCTTGAAGGCTTTCGCGTAGCCTTCACATACGACACGTCCGTATCCGGCGAACACGCCCCCTGCGGAATGGGCGAGCATCCCATCCTGTTCGCTGTAAGATACCCATTCACACAGACAGTCATGTATGGCTTTCACAAGCTGAAATCTGCTGTTGTTCGCCCCCGGCACGGACTTGATCGTCTGGATCGCTGTCTTTACGTTGGCATCGAACACAGACAGACTGCCGAACAATCCGGAAACGTACTGGTCGATCGGTTTTGGCGCAAACAGAAACTGCTTCACATAGATGGTATACTTTGAGGACTTGCCGGTTATGGACAGATTCCGCGGGCCATAGGACCACCCTCTGATCCAGAACACCTCCGGGTAATCATAAGTAAAAGCATCCGTGGCAGCCTGCGCGGCTTTGTATAAATTCTCGAGCATATTCCTGTACGCGGCAGTCTGCGCATAGGCTTGCTTCTTCCCTTTATATGTGCAGGACGGGCGCTGGCGGAACGTGTACAGGAAGTTGTCGGTCTTCCGCGATCTGACATAATACGCAACCAGACCGTCATAGAGTTCACGGGCAGCTCCGCTGAGCTGATTCCCAAAGCAGCCGTCGAATGCTGCTCTGCTGCCCTGTGCCGTCAGCAGATGTCCGGAAGCTGGCTTGGGAACGCAAAGGTTGTCCGCGCCTTCCCAAGTAATTTCAACCGGAAGCGGTTCACCTGCGGTCTGTGCCGTCTGACCTGTCTGTGCCGTCCGGTCTGCTTCTTCCACAGCAGCTTCTTCAAGGACGACAATCCCTGTTTCCTGCGCTCCGGCACTCAGTGTCCTGCCTGCCGTGCACGCAAGAACAGCCAGAAGGATCAACCAGTTTTTCAGTCTCTTCATCACCACATTCCTCGTCTGCTGATTCAGAAGCTTTTATAACTCCGATTTCATAAATCAACCTCATCAAAAGCAGCTGCCGGGGCACTGCCGCCTGAATCCGGCAGCGGCTTGCTCTGGGTATCTGCACTGCGTCCTGTCATTCACCGGAATAACCGCCGGACGTGGCAAAAGCGATCATACTGATCCCGGCTTCCACAAAGTAGAAACCGATCAGGACACCGACAGTAACCGCGGTGAACACCGGGTGGGTAAAGGAATAGAGACCCACGATAATGCCGAGAATACCTGCAATCAGGTTCCAGACCCAGTTGTTGTTGAGCACTTTCGTCTTGATCGCCATATAGACCTGTATGATTCCCTGGATCAGGAAAAAGGCCGCTACGGTATAGATGATCACTGAATCCAGCACCAGCGTGCTGCCCGGTCTCACCAGCGCGGCGACACCCACAAGCAGCGCCAGAATATTCAGGACCCAGTCCAGGGCGCTCCCCTTCTGTGTCACAGCCCTGGCAATGCCGAAAATACCGTAAGCCAGCAGAAGAATTCCTATGAGATAGCCTGCGCTGAGCAGTGTCGCGACCGGAGTGAACATGCAGGACACACCCCCGGCGATCATCAGAATTCCCAAAAACACATATACAACTGTCATTTCATTTCCTCCTGTTTCTCTTCTTTTTATCTCTTTGACCTGGCTCCTTCGGGAACAGCCGGTCATTGATCACTCCATTTTAGCACAATCCGCTTCCCAGATCAGTTCTTCCAGTGTCTGGTACAGCCGCTCCGGCTCCACCGGCTTCGACAGATGCGCGTTCATGCCTACCTGCAGCGAGCGCTGTACATCTTCGTCAAACGCATTCGCCGTCATGGCGATGATCGGAATGTTTTTCGCGTCACTCCTGTCCAGCTGACGAACCGCAGCCGTCGCTTCCAACCCGTCCATCTCAGGCATGCGGACATCCATCAGAATCGCGTCATAGTATCCGACCGGGCTTTTTTGGAACATCTCCAGCAGGATTCTGCCATTTTCCGCATGGTCAATCTCCGCCTCCCGCATCAGGATAATCTTCTTCATGATCTCAGCGTTGATCAGGATGTCTTCCGCCATCAGAATATGCCTGCCCTTGAGGGACGCGCGCTTTTTCTCCTTAAACAGGCTCATATTGTTCTTCCGGGCGATACGCTCGAACTCGTCGATCACATTGGACGCAAACAAAGGCTTGGCCAGGAAGCTGTCCACACCGATATGCAGCGCCTCGTCCATGATCTCATCCCAGTTAAAGGAGGTGAGAATGATGACTGTGGTCTCCCTGTCATACCGCTTCCGGATCTCCCTTGCCACATCAAGCCCGTTCATCTGCGGCATCTTCCAGTCCAGCAGAACCAGGTTGTAGGGCTCATGCTTGGTATGCTGCAATTCCAGCAGGTGGAGCGCATCCTGTCCGCTGTAGCAGGTATCCGCCTTGATTCCGACTTCATCCAGTACTATCCTTGCATGCTCTGCCGCGATCTCCTCATCATCCACGACAAGAATGCGCATATCCTTCGGCTGGACATAGGTGGTGACAGGTCCCTGATGGTCACAGTTCGTCAGGGTTACGACGACGGTGAATTCTGTTCCGACGCCCTTCTCAGACGCAACCGAGATCGTTCCGTTCATCAGCTCGACAATGTTTTTCGTGATGGCCATACCCAGGCCGGTGCTGCCGTACTTGTTGTTCCGGCTGCTGTCTTCCTGGGAAAAGGTGTCAAAAATCTTCGGAATAAATGCCTTGTCCATGCCGATGCCGGAGTCTTTCACAACAAACTTCACAGTGGAATGATCACCGTACACCGCGGAACGCTCCACCGTGAGCATGACACTGCCCGGCGCGTCCGTGAACTTGATCGCGTTGGAAAGCATGTTGATCAGCACCTGCTTCAGCTTCATGTCATCTCCGATATAATAATCGCTGACACCGCCGATGACCCTGCACTCATAGCGGAGCCCCTTCTCGCTGCACTGCGCCATGACCATCGTGTTGATCTGCTCCAGCATGTGGCTGAAGGAAAACTCCTCCTTCCGGATCATCAGGCGTCCGGACTCGATCCGGCTCATGTCCAGAATGTCATTGATCAGTCCAAGCAGATGCCGCGCGCTGCCCCCGATCTTCTCCAGGTATTCCCGCGTCTCTTCCGGGAGAGAATCATTCTGCAGCGCCAGGCTGTCCAGCCCGATAATGGCGTTCATGGGCGTACGGATCTCATGGCTCATGTTGGACAGAAACGCCGTCTTGGCCTTGTTCGCCTGCTCCGCCGCTTCCAGCGCCTCGCTCAGGGCATGATTCCTCGCCATCGATTCCCGCATCTCCTCATCAATGTTGGAAAATCCCATGCCGACAGCGTGGACAATATGATCATCACGGTCACTGGGATGGCGCACGCCCGCCATGCGCAGCATTTCATAATACTCCACACCATTTCTTACCGCGAGATACCGGTAGGCGATGATATCCCGCTCAGCAAGCGCAGCCCGGACATTATCGGGATCAACAAACTGCAGGAAGCCTTCCTTGTATTCCTTGTCAACATAGAGATGACAGTATTCAACGATCCTTGCATGATACGGAAAATGCACGCCCTCCGGCGTCTGGCCGGGGTCACTGGGATCGGCACGGTAGCAGACTGCGTCATCCGCGTCGATATCCACATGATAGACACTGCGGTAATCAGAAGCCATGGCAGTAATCATACTGTCCAGCTCTTTCTTCAGCCTCTCCTGCCGCACCAGTTCCTCCTGCAGGGCAGCCCGTCTTTCCTGTTCCCGCTGTTTTTCGGCAGTGTCTTCTTCCCGCAGCGCATGCTTTTCCGTAATGTCGGAAATGAATACGACATAGACGCCGCCATACGCTTCCGTCCGCGCATAGTGGCCATAGTCGTCCACCCAGCGCACAGCGCCGTCCTTCCGAATGATGCGGTATTCCGCGTAATCCATCTGATCCCCGTCGGCATCAATCTGTGTGACAATGGAATCAGATATCTTCTCATAATCATCCGGATGCACCATCCCCTTGAAGGTAAACCCGGTAAGTGCCTTGAATTCCTGCAGATCATCACAGCCGAAAATCCGAAGTACGGCTTTGTTCGCGTAGATCAGCTCTTCCGGCTTTTCTGCTTTATAGAGAAAGAAACCGCCGGGCATATGTCCCCCGATTTCCTCGATGACACCAAGTGTCTGCTCATTTAACTCAAAACGATTCATAGACATGCCGCCGCGTAGCCTCCTGTTCCTTGACTGCTGTGGCCGAAACCGAATACCGGTCTTTCCTCACCGGTGACTGCCGGTGATGTTGTATCTGGAAGCAACCCATTCTGAAGCCAGCTTCTCCGGATTGATCACTTCATCCGCGCCGCTGCGGAACAGCAGCTTCTCCTGGATCTCACTGTTCGCCCGCCCGATCACCTTGGACGCGCCCAGCTCCTTCAGCAAAAATGTGGTCATCAGGGAATTCTGAAAATCACTTGCAATCGTCACAAAACAGATGTCATACTCATCGACGCCCAGATACTTCAGAAATTCCTCATTCGTACTGTCCCCGATCCGTGCGTCGGTGACCATCGACTGAATCGCGTTGACACGCGCCTCATCACTGTCAACGGCCATGACCTCATAACCAATCTCCATCATCTTTTTTGCGATCAGTGTTCCAAGATGATTCACACCGATCAGTAAAACTGTCTTCATGCCTGTACCCGCTTTCTTCTGGAAACAATCGCGTCTGACGGACTGTTTCATGCCTTCGCGAACGCCCGGCTTTGTCCGGCGCTCTCACCCAACGTTGATCTTCTCAACAGGCCGCCTGGACACTTCCGCCCTGAGCCTGAAAATGGTTGCGTACATCAGTGTCAGTCCGCCTGCCCTGCCGAAAAACATCAGCAGGATCAGGAGAAGATGGGAAAAAAGGCCCAGAGACGGAGTAATTCCCAGCGTCAGCCCGACCGTTCCAACCGCAGACGCAGTCTCAAACAGACACTTCTGCAGAGGAAGCTTCTCCACCAGGCTGATCACGATCCCGCAGACTACGGTCAGGAAAAAGTAGATCATCATAAGCGCGGAGGCGCTCCTGATGACACTGTCTTCCAGTCTCCTTCCAAACAGATGCGCTTCCTTCTTCCTGCGGAACACAGATCCCGCGCTCGAAAGAAGCACCGCAAGCGTTGTGGTTTTCATGCCGCCTGCCGTCGAACCGGGAGATCCTCCAATCACCATCAGAAGAATCATCACGCAGATCCCTGCACCTGTCATCTTCGTCAGATCCACGGTGTTGAAGCCTGCCGTCCTGGGTGTAACCGCCTGAAAGACGGAAAAACTGATCCTGTCCGGAACGGAAGCGCCCGGAAACTCACAGAAGAAATACAGGACTGCGGGAATCAGAATCAGAAGCGCCGTCGTCGCCAGAATCACCTTGCTCTGCATTCGGTATTTCCTGAAGTTTTTCCTGCACCTGATGATGTCATACCAGGTCAGGAATCCGATGCCCCCAACCACGATCAGCAGGCAGACAGGAAGGATCACCAGAAGGTTCCGGCTGTAGGCCGTCAGAGAAGAGAAGGCGCCACTGTGCGTCCCCATGAGGTCAAAGCCGGCATTGCAGAACGCAGAAACGGAATGAAAAACTGCCATCCAGATTCCGGACAGTCCGAAATCTCTGCAGAAGACCGGCATCATTACAAGAGCCCCGGCAGCCTCAACGATGAACGCAAACCTGAAAATAAAATGCGTCATCCGCCCCAGTCCGCCGAACTGGAACGCGGAAATACTGTCTTCCACCATATCCCGTTCCACCAGAGACAGTCTCCTTCCAGCCGCGGTTTCAATAAAAGAAGCAATCGTTACCACGCCCAGACCGCCTGTCTGTATCAGGAGCAGGATAACCGCCTGTCCGAAAGGGGACCAGTAGGATGCCGTATCCTGCATCACCAGCCCGGTGACACAGACCGCTGATGTCGCGGTAAACAGCGCGCACTCCGGAGATGTCATCCTCCCGCTCCGCGCGGAAACAGGCAGCATCAGGAGCAGTGTCCCGGCCAGGATGACCAGCGCAAAGCCTATAATAATGATCTGGAAAGTGCTCGTCTTTCTCTTTACTTCACTCCATGTCATAGCCGGTACAGATCCCTCTCCCGCTGCATCATCAGATGTTTTTTCCATTATATCGAAAGTCAGCCGCAGGCGCTACACCCACATCCGCTCCGGCGGACAGAATCAGAAAGAAGAACGCGGCACATCGCTGTGCCGCGTACACAAAGTCCTTATTCGCTGTCATTTGGTGCGGATCACCTCTGCACCAGGGTGACTTTTTCAAGGCCTTCTGCCGGAAGCTGCTGTGTCCTGGCCGGGAAAAGCACTTCCCCCTGTTCTTCCTTCCCGGCAGCGGCAAGCTGCAGCGCTGAAACAGCCAGATCCAGCAGATCTTCTGTCAGGTGTTCCCGGCCGGAAGACGCTGACTGCTTTTCGTCCGCCTCGCTCTGATCCGGGTGGATCACTTCCCCGACTGCCATCGTAATGTCAAACAGTGACTCCCATTGGTCCGGAGTAAGGCTGCTGATCAGATCCAGAATCGATTCCTGCTCTGCCTCGGTTTCCGCCTTACCGGCAGCCAATGCCGTAATCTCGTCCCCGAACATCAGGAACGGGCTTAAGTTGACCCACCGCTTTCCGATCAAAGCCGCCGCTCCGTCTATTTTCAGTCCGGGCCCGCCAAAGCTGAGCAGCAGGTAGAAAGTCGGATCATCATCCGTGACAAAGATGATATCTTCTCCCACATTCCTCCTCCAGGCTGACGACTGCTCTACGATCCGGGACACAGAGGAGACCATCGCGTCTGCCACCGCGTCCGCGACATCATCTGTATCGCCGGACTTCTCCAGCTTAATCTGACTGCCATCCAGATGGATGCTGTTCAGGAATTCGGACAGGATCCGTCCGAACGCTTCCGCGTCATCTCCATCCTTCACCAGCTGTGCTGCCAGCTGAACCAGGGTGGAGGCTGCATTCCGGATCGTTTCCGTATTCAGCTGGAAGGCCAGCAGCGTCCAGTATTCAGACGCGAAGGTTTCGGTATCCGGAAGCGTAAGCCGCACAATCTTCCTGTCAGCGGGAAGCATTTCCGGAATCTCTTCACGGTCCAGACGCTTCTCTTCGATCACCTCATTCAGACTGTCAGAAAAAGCCTCATTGCCGCTCTCGTTCACCGCCCACTTCATCACAGCGCAGATCTGCGGATAATCCGTCTTCGGTGTCAGGCCTCCGGCTGTCATGATCCAGAACCGGACCGCGTCTTCATACTGCATGCCGTCTTCGAGGCAAAGACTCGCCGCGATGTGGTTCAGCAGCGAAGAGTTCATATGCACACCGCCTCTGTCATTTGCTTCATTGGGAATATCGGTATGCTGGCCGTAGAATTCGTCCCACACATAAACCGGCTGCTGACAGGAAGCCGGATCACTCATGCTGCGGATCGCTTCTCCGGTCTGTTCTCCCAGAAGCCAGCGGCTGTCGTCCGTTTCCTGCAGAATGAATTCCGCCAGGTTCCCAAAAATATCAGACATGGCTTCATTGATCGCGCCCTGGTCATTCTCATACAGGTTGCTGTTCATGACCGTAGAGGTAAATGTGTGCGTATACTCATGCGCCATGACATCAAGTCCGCGCCCAAGCCCGAGGGGTTCCCCTGTCAGGGAATAAGAGGCGTAGCCAAACATCTGCCAGCCCTGAATCATCCCGATGCTGCATGCATTTTCATAGGGCGTTCCGTCACTGGTGCACAGGCCCTTCAGAATGACCACTTCGGTTCCTTCTCCGTCCGGACCGATCCAGCCCATATCCGCGTAGAAATTCCAGGCGTTCAGGTAGTTGTAGTACATATACAGATCTTCATTGTCAAATACGGCATTGTCGTCGCTCTGTATCAGCTCCAGCGGATGGCTGTCGTCATAAACTGCCCTGGCAAAGTCCGCAACGGCAATTTTACGGTTCACGTCTCCCAGGTACAGTCTGCCTTCCGCGTCTCTCATGACAGGAAGCGTCACCGTCCTGACACTGTCTTCCTCTCCTTTGATCTCTCCGGTCCAGGTATCTGCCTCCATCCCTTCAAAGATCTTCTGCTTTCTGAATCCGCACAGAGCCTCGTCGCTTCCCGGCGCTTCCACCGCAAGACACTCCAGGTAGTTTCCCGCAAGATCAACATAATGAGCGGTGTACGGGTATTCCTCGTCTGTGTTTTCGGAATATACAACCCAGCGCACTTCTTCCGGAACAGGATCATCGTCCATATTGTCCAGGTTCAGATCCGCCATCACAGAAGGATTATAGCGGATACGCTCTGTATCATCCGGAAGAATCTCCGCCGCTTTTCCTTCCTGCGCAAGTTTTTCCCGGACCACGTCCTCAGCCTGCTCCTGTGTGACAAGGTTTTCTTCCTTCCCACTCTCCGGATCCAGAGAACTGAACACGGCACAGACTTTACCATCCCTGACAGCAAGCTTCAGCGTACTTCCCATGACCATGGTACTGTCTGAGATCTGCTGGAAAGAATAGATCCTGACGTCATTGATCTCCAACTGGTGCCACAGGCGAAGGTCCGCAAGCGCATTGCCTCCCATCAGAGGGGATGCGCTGTACGCCGCGCGGTAAGCATCCAGCGCATCCCGGACATCACCCAGCGCATCAGCCTTGTCAATAAAGTACACCGCACTGTCTTCCTCCAGAATCTGCGCATCCGGATCCGCCGCCAGAACCGCCTCCTTCGTCAGAGGGGCAGCCTTTCCTTCCTCTTTCTTTTCCAGGACAGCCTCGTCCCACTCCTTCAGGCTCAGTCCGGCCTCTTTCCGGAGGGTGTTCTCACGCTGCAGTGCCAGCCGGATGTCTGTATTCCACACCTGCGAGGACGTAACGTCCTTCCCTGCAGTCTGCACCGCTTCTGTCTGTGCTGCTTCTGTCTGCGCCGCTTCCGTCTGCACCATTTCCGTCTGAGCCGCTTCTGTCTGCGTTGCTTCCATCTGCACCGCTTCTGTCTGTGCCTGTGCACTCTCCTGACTGCCGTAAGCTGCAGGAGCGGTAAAAGGCAGCGCGATCGCTGCTGTAAGAACGTAAGCCAATAATCGATTCAACATAGGTTCATTCTCCTCAGTACGATTCTTCTTTCTACGCTTTCTGCCGGTTCTGCCGGCCGGATCGCAGACAGTCGATTATAAAACAAGCGGTCCTGCTCCGGCATCGCCTCAATCCATAATACGAGCCGGCGCCCTCCGCAGTTACCGCTATTTGTGAGAATTCCATGAAAAAGCACAGATCATCTCTCAGTCATATTCTGAATAAAGATATGGTGCGTCGCTTCCGTCATACCATTCATAATCACACAGACGCACAGCCTCCATATCCTTCATCGTAAAATGCGGGAACAGCTTCTGATATACAGGCAGATACTGCTTCATCTGCGCTTCATTCAGGCAGGAAAGCCTCCAGAGGCCGCCATCGTCTCCGGCATCGAACGGATAATCATCCAGAAGATAATAGTCGAGAAAAGGGCCCGGGACGATATCCATCCGCATCGGATCACGCCGGTCCAGCCGGCAGTCCGGGTCAGAGCGCACAAGGACGCTCCGGTCCAGATCCCACGGAATGCTGTCGCACAAAGCTTCACAGAAGCATCCCTCTTCCCATTCAAAATCCGCCTCATGCTTTTTCAAAAATTCGTTCCACGTACGAAGTGTTTCAAACCCAAGCGCGGAGGCGGGAATTCTCAGTACAATTGTTCTGTGCCGGCATGACATATCGTTTCTCCTGCGCCTCATCTTCCCTCCGGCAAATGACAGCCGGAAGGCTTCTTCCCTTTTCTTTTTTGAATCCCACGTCTTTCAATATGACTTCGGGAATCCGCTGCACACCCTATACGTCAGAATGCGTGAACCTCCCATGACTGAAGCCGGAAGGCTGGCTTTAGTACGGACGTAAAGTCCTAGTCACGAGACGCCTTACCGATTGCTCTCCCATTCTACAGCTTAAGCAACAAGATG
>CACZJF010000033.1 GCA_902781455.1 uncultured Lachnospiraceae bacterium
CCCGGCAGCTTGCACGCGCCGCAAAGCTTGCGGACAATCCTTCTTCTTTGAAGAGGAAAGCACAGAATGATCCGAAACGATTTGTCCGGCAGGACCATTGCACTACTGACGGTGAGATCGCTGATCACCTGATCACGTCTATCGATGAAGAAGCCGTCAGGGAGGAAGAACGGTATGATGGCTTTTATGCCGTCTGTACAAACCTGGAGGACGAAGTATCTACGATCATAAGCATCAACCAAAAAAGATGGCAGATCGAGGAATGCTTCCGGATTATGAAAAGCGAGTTTCAGGCACGGCCAGTTTACCTTAGCCGGAAAGACAGAATCACAGCGCATTTCATTACCTGCTTCACAGCCCTGATCCTCTACCGGATCCTCGAGAAAAAACTTGATGATGAATATACCTGCGAAGCCATCATAAAAACACTGAAGGAAATGAACATGCTGGTGATGCCCGGTGAAGGCTATATCCCCGAGTATACAAGAACGGATCTTACCGACAGACTGCATGATGTTTATGGTTTCAGGACTGACTACGAGATCGTATCGCAAAGGAATATGAAAAAGATTTTGACTGCCACAAGAAAGTAGAAATATAGCTACATTCAGAAAGAACAACAGAAGCCCACAAATGGCGTAACTACGCTGTTTGTGGGCTTCTGACTCTTAACTAACTGTCAAAGATGGGATCAAGCGTCTGAATGCACGCAGGCAGTGAAAAAATCAGCCCAAAATGCATGGCCGGGGTCTTTGATTTTCCCTTGTCGTAGGATTGTTTCAACGGTATAATAGAACTCAGTGTGAAGTGATCAATATTCCAGCTGATCGATATGATCGATATGATACATACCGGAAAGGAGAATTGAGTTATGAGTTTCATTGATGACATCAAAGCACAGGCGAAGAAGGATAAAAAGACGATCGTACTGCCGGAGTACATGGACAGCAGAACCTATGAGGCTGCCGTGAAGATTGCAAAGGAAGAGATCGCCAATGTTGTCCTGATCGGGACGCCGGAGGAGATTGCCGCGAATAAGGGTGATTTTGATCTGACCGGCATTACGGTGATCGATCCGAAGACAGATCCGAACCGTCAGAAGTACATCGACAAGTTCGTTGAGCTGCGCGCGAAGAAGGGTGTGACCCCGGAGCAGGCCGAGGAACAGATGATGAGCGATTACATGTACTATGCATGCCTGATGTGCAAGTGCGGTGATGCGGACGGAGCTGTTTCCGGTGCATGCCATTCCACAGGCAATACCATCCGCCCGGCCCTGCAGCTGCTCAAGACGAAGCCCGGCATCAGCAGCGTATCCGGTTTCTTTGTCATGGATGTTCCGGACTGTGAGTTTGGCGAGAACGGAAAGTTTGTCTTTGCCGACTGCGCGGTCAACGTTGATTTTGATCCCCAGAAGCTTGCGGAGATCGCGATTCTGTCTGCCCAGTCCTTTGAAGCCTTCATCGGCAAGGAAGCGAAGGTCGCCATGCTTTCCTATTCCACCAAGGGCAGCGCGAAGCACGATGATGTCACCAAGGTAGCGGAAGCGGTGAAGATCGTGAAGGAAACACATCCGGAGATCAAGGTAGATGGCGAACTGCAGTTTGACGCAGCCATCGTATCTTCTGTCGCGAAGCTCAAGGCTCCGGACAGCGATGTCGCGGGTCAGGCAAACACGATCATCTTCCCGAGTCTGGAAGCCGGCAACATCGGCTACAAGCTTGTCCAGAGACTGGCGAAAGCCGGTGCTTACGGTCCGGTTCTGCAGGGTCTGTCCATGCCGGTCAATGACCTGTCAAGAGGATGCTTTGCGGATGATATCGTAGGAGTCGTCGCCATGACAGCGGTGCAGGCACAGAAGGCCTAAAGGTGAGCGATGCAGGTCCTAAGCGCCTGAAGGTAAGCGGTGCAGGCGCAGAAGGCCTGAAAGGGAGAATGATACTGGTTCATGTCAGCCATTCTGAGGAAGGTCTGACAGGAGAAAAGAACAGAAAAGGAGACACCCCATCATGAAAGTACTTGTAGTAAACTGTGGCAGCTCTTCCCTGAAGTATCAGGTGATCGATTCGGATACCGAGCAGATTGCGGCGAAGGGTCTGTGCGAGAGAATCGGACTGGACGGACGTCTGGTTTATCAGCCGGCCGGCGGTGAGAAGGAAGTGACCGACGCACCGATGCCGACGCATTCAGAGGCGATCCAGATGGTCCTCGATGCACTGGTCAACCCGAAGACCGGCGTTCTGAAGAGCTTGGACGAGGTTGAAGCGATCGGACACAGAGTCCTGCACGGAGGCGCGAAGCTGACGGAATCCGCTCTGGTAAACGATGACGTGATCGCTGCGATCGAAGAGGCTTCCGACCTTGGACCGCTGCACAATCCGGCCAACCTGATGGGCATTCATGCGTGCATGAAGCTCATGCCCGGCAAGCCGAATGTGGTTGTCATGGATACGTCCTTCGGCATGACTCTTCCGGCGAAGGCATACCGCTATGCGATTCCGACAGAATACTATGAGAAGTATCATATCCGCCGCTATGGCTTCCATGGAACTTCTCACAGCTTCGTTTCGAAAGAGACGATCAAGTATCTGAACTTGGATCCGGACAATTCCAAGGTTATCGTGGCGCATCTTGGCAACGGCGCCAGCATTACCGCTGTAAAGAACAGCAAGTGCGTCGATACTTCCATGGGTGTAACCCCTCTGGAAGGTCTGATCATGGGCACCCGTTCCGGCGACCTGGATCCGGCGATCATCGATTACATCTGCAGCCATGAGAACCTTACGGCAGCCGATCTGAACACCATCCTGAATAAGAAGAGCGGTGTGATGGCGCTGTCGAACAACCTCAGCTCCGACTTCCGTGATCTGGAAGAGGCCATGGACAATGGCAATGAAGCGGCCGGCCTTGCGATCGACGCATTTTCCTATCGTGTCGCGAAGTACATCGGTTCCTACACAGCGGCCATGAACGGCGTAGACGCAATTGCATTTACCGGCGGAATCGGTGAGAACGCGGGAATCGTCCGCAGGAAGGTCCTGGAGTATCTTGGATTCCTTGGCATCACCATTGACGCGGAAGCCAACAAGAGAAGAGGAGAGGCGTTCGTCCTTTCGACTCCTGATTCCAAGGTGAAGGTTATCGTCATGCCGACCAACGAAGAGCTGGCGATCTGCCGTGAGACTGTCCGCCTGGCATCGAAGGCCTGAGAACAACCGGACACAGTATAGACAGCAAACGGATACCGGCGGGTGCAGTCCTGCCGGTATTATTGCCGCACAGAAAGGGGCTTTGAGAGAATGGGAAAACCGGGAAAGAAGTGGATTATCATCTTTAACGTCGTCATGGATCTGGTGATGGCGGTGATTCTGTCGATTTCAGCAATCCTGCTGGCGCACCAGAAAATCGTGCTGTATCCGAACCTGGCCGCGGGCATCGCGCTGAGCTTTGTGATCGCGTTTGCAGTCAGCATGATTGTGCCGATTCATAAAATCGAAGTAGGATTTCCCGGACTTTTGCACATCAAACCGCACACGCTTACAGAGAAGCTGGTGGGGATCATCCCGGTCAGTCTGATCTTTACGGTCATTGTCGGCGGCGCGCTGACCTTCCTCAATCTGTATCTGGCACATCAGACAGAACAGTTTCCGCGTACATATCTGGGATCCTTCCTTCCCATGTTCCTGATCGTGTATGCAGTAGTCTTCATCATGACACCGGTTTCCGCGGCGATTGCAAACAATGCATGCCGGAAATAAAAGAACAGACAGCGTGGAACTGCTGTCTGTATCTGCCGTCGTATGTGGAAGGGATCAGGCGTTTTTCGCGAATGGAAGCGTTAAGAGTAAGGACTTTCTGATACTGCCTTCCATTACGGACACGACATCACTCCGGGAGATGGAGGGTTGATTGGTTACCCACCAGCGGACAAGAGTCAGGAAATTGGAGGCAAGTAATCTGGCATAAAGATCATGATAACAGGCTGTTTTGCCATCCGGTGGAGCGGAGAGCTCACTCTGCAGAATCTTGTTGACATTCTGTCGGATAATGCTTTCCATTTCTGTGTATATGGACCGGTCTATGGAAGCTGTCCAGAGGATCCGGTAGATCTCCAGGCGTCCATAGATGAATTCGATCATCTTTTCAAAATCCTGTATGAATTTCTCGTTGGTATTATAGTATGGAGACGCCAGGATAAAGCCTGTTGAGATGGTGGCCTCACTGAACTCACTCAGAATCCGGTTCAGGAAGTTATCCAGAAGATCATACTTGTCGCTGTAATACTTGTAGAATGTGGACCGGTTGATCCTGGCGCTGCGGCACAATGTGTCAACCGTGATTTTCCTGAAATCATGGTTTTTCAGATTGTCCAGTAATGCTTCATCGATGCGGTGAAGGGTTTTGATCACACGTGGGTCAGTTTTGTTCATGGCAGTCTCCTTCAGCGAAACAGATTAGCAGGTCATCCTGATTATAGCACAAACGAAGCAAAGCAACGAATGAAAAAACAACATTCTGTTGCTTTGCTTTTCTATATTCCCATCGGGATGATATCCAGCAGGACTTGATTTATGGCAACACTCATCTTCCAAATTACGGGAAAAACAAAATCCGGTCAGGGAACCAGAAGCTTTGTATTATATTAGAAAATATAATAAATCTGATAGATTGACAAATAAATCGAATGATTCATTTGCGGGGCCTGTGATAAAATCGTGGTATGGATTCACGTTGATTCTGGTATGACAACGGCGCCTGGAGGAAGCTGCCAGGCAGGTATCAGAAGGCCCGGAACGGAGTGACACATGAACTCAGAAAAGATTACTTTCTGCAAAGGCGGAGGATGCACCGCGAAACTGGGAGCGCAGGCGCTGAACCGTGTGCTCAGCCTTCTTCCGAAAGGAGAGAAGGATCCGGCGCTTCTGGTAGGCTATTCCAGCAAAGACGACGCAGCGGTATATCAACTGACTGACGAGATTGCATTTGTCCAGACACTGGACTTCTTTCCCCCGATGGTGCCGGATCCTTATACATTCGGGCAGATTGCGGCGGCGAATGCGCTGAGTGATATCTACGCCATGGGCGGTACGGTGAAGACTGCGCTGAATATCGTCTGCTTTCCGGAAAAGTGGGATCTCAACATTCTGGGAGAAATACTGCGCGGCGGATCTGAGAAGGTGATGGAAGCCGGCGCAAGCCTGGCGGGAGGTCATTCCATCGCGGACACCGACGTCAAGTACGGACTGTCCGTGACCGGCATCGTACACCCGGACCATATCTGGCAGAACAACACCGGACGGCCGGGTGATGTGCTGATCCTGACCAAGGCGCTTGGCGTTGGGATCCTGTGCACCGCGGACCGTGTGGGAGAAGCACCGGAGGAAGGCATGAAGGCCGCGATCCGTTCCATGACGACATTGAACAAGACCGCGGCACAATGCTGCTCGCGCTATGAGATACACGCTTGTACGGACGTCACCGGCTTCAGCTTCCTCGGACATCTCCATGAGATGATGGACGGCAGACTGTCGTGCCGGATCTGGGCGGACCAGGTTCCGGTACTGCCGGGTGCCAGGGCCTGCGCGGATGAATTCCTGCTGACAGCAGCGGCTCAGAGAAACCGCAATCATGTAGGCAGCTTTGTCCGTTTCGAAGGCATTCCTTTCTCGATGGAGGAGGTACTCTTTGATCCGCAGACCTCAGGCGGTCTGCTTGTGGCGGTTGATCCGGTCCAGGCGCAGCAGCTTCTGGAAGATCTGCGCGCCAAAGAACTTCCGGCTGCGATTGTCGGTGAGATTCAGGAAAAAGAAGAAACGGAGATTCAGGTTTTAAAGGACCATGACTGAGATGAATCCGAGGAACCATGATAGAGAAGAATCAGAGAAACCATGACTGAAAAAACAGGAGGACGCAGGAAATGATTACAAAGGTAAATGCGATTGGCGATGCTTGCCCGATTCCGGTGGTGAAGACGAAGAACGCGATCAAAGAGCTGAATGGCGCGGGAACCGTCGAGACACTGGTGGACAATGAGATTGCGGTCCAGAATCTGACGAAGATGGCGAATCAGAAAGGCTATGGTGTGAAGTCGGAGAAACTGTCTGAGGATCAGTTCCGCGTCACGATGGAGATCAGCGCTGACCAGACCGCTTCCGCACAGGCTGCGCCCGGGGAAGAGACGGTGGAGGAGTGTCTTGTAACGCCATCAGACAGAAAGAAGAAAACGGTTGTGGCTGTGACAGCTTCCGTGATGGGCACAGGAAATGATGAGCTGGGTGCAGTCCTGATCAAGGGCTTTCTTTATGCGCTGACACAGATGGATGAACTGCCGTCGTCGATTCTGTTTTACAACGGCGGCGCGGCACTGACCTGCGAAGGATCTGCTTCCATAGAGGATCTGAAGAGCCTGGAAGCACAGGGTGTTGAGATTCTGACCTGCGGTACCTGCCTGAACTATTACAAGCTGTCAGAGAAGCTGGCGGTAGGCGGCGTTACCAATATGTATGAGATTACGGAGAGGCTGACCCAGGCGGATCTTGTGGTCCGTCCGTGACGGGGCTTCATAACGGAGATTTCATAAAGAAGGATCCCTGAAGATTATTCCGGAAGAAGGGTCCGTAATGAAGCGCTCATAAAGATACAGCAGAGGATGATACATGCGCCAAAGCAGAGAATTCCTGGTGATTACATTTTCAGAGACCACTGATGCCATGGCGGCAGAGAAACTGTTTGCCGAAAAGGGCATCCCGGGGCGGATTATACCCATCCCGCGCCAGCTGAGCGCGGGATGCGGGCTGTCCTTCAAAACCGAGAAGGAATGGAAGACAGGCGCTGAGACAGTTCTGAAGGAAGCCGGCATTCGCTGGCATGAGATGGAGCCGGTCAGACTATGGGAATAGTCTATCATGTCGGGATTGATATCGGTTCGACGTGCTCAAAGACGGTCGTCATGGACGCGAACGGGCAGATTCTGCACAGGATGCTGCGGCCGACGGGCTGGAGCAGTGTGGATACGGCGGACGCAATCCTGAAAGAACTGGAAGATACGGGATTCGCGCCGGATCAGTTAAGGGTGGTTTCCACCGGATACGGAAGGGCGTCGGTTTCCTACGCGGCTAAGCATGTCACGGAGATAACCTGTCATGCAAGAGGTGCCTGTCATATCTACGGAACGGATGATCTGACCGTGATTGACATCGGCGGACAGGATACGAAGCTGATCGTGGTACAGGGCGGACAGGTCACAGACTTTCTGATGAATGACAAGTGTTCCGCAGGAACCGGACGGTTTCTGGAAGTGATGGCGAATACGCTGTCGGTTCGCCTGGAGGAGCTGTGCGAGCTGGCGCGTATGGGCGGCGGCGTTTCGATCAGTTCCATGTGCACGGTGTTTGCCGAGTCAGAGGTAATCGGCCTGATCGGAAAGGGAGAAAAGCGGGAGAATATCGCCTATGCCGTCGTGAATTCCATCGTGCAGAAGGTGGCATCCCAGGCAGGACGCCTGAAGCTGGATCAGACGGTATGCCTGACCGGCGGACTGTGTGAATTTGAATATCTGAGAAATCAGCTTGGCAAGGCACTTCGCTGTGAGGTAATAGCGTGTCCCGACGGGCGGTACGCCGGGGCGGCCGGGGCGGCGATTACCGCTTCGCAACTGAGATAGAAATGAGTGGACAGAAGATGATCTACCTGGATAATGCAGCGACAACACTCCATAAACCACAGTGCGTAATTGACGCAGTGACCAAAGCCATGACGTCCATGGGAAATGCGTCCCGGGGCGCGCATTCGGGCGCACTGACGGCTTCGCGTACCGTATATGAGACAAGATGCAAGGCGGCGAAGCTTTTTGGCTGCAGCAGACCGGATCATGTGGTATTCACCTGCAATTCAACGGAGGCACTGAATATCGCGATCCAGGGAGCCATCCCGTCCGGGGGCCATGTGGTCACGACAGATCTGGAACACAATTCTGTCCTCCGGCCGCTGTATCGGATGCAGGATGAGAAGGGGATCCGGCTGGACTTTGCCCGTGCGGATGCGCAGGGCGCACTCGATTATGAAGACCTGGAGCGGCTGGTGCGCGAGGAGACAAGCGCGGTCGTATGCACGCATATGTCAAACCTGACAGGGGAGATGGTTGATCTTGCACGGATCGGACGTATGGCGAAGGAGAAGGGAATCCTGCTGATCGTGGATGCGTCCCAGAGCGCCGGGAATACGCCGATTGATATGGAACAGATGGGGATTGATATTCTCTGCTTTACCGGCCACAAGGGTCTGATGGGGCCGCAGGGAACCGGTGGACTGTGCATACGGGAAGGCGTTGAGATCCGTCCTCTGAAAGAAGGCGGCTCCGGTGTTCAGTCCTACCGTACCAGGCAGCCGGAGGAATACCCCACAAGACTGGAAGCGGGAACGCTGAACGGCCATGGACTTGCCGGCCTGTCAGCGGCACTGGATTATATCGAAAAAACCGGAGTGGAAACCATCGGCAAGAAGGAGCGCTCTTTGTCACGGCGTTTTTATGAAGGTGTGGCCGGAATCGAAGGCGTCAGGGTGTACGGACATTTTGAACATGCCGAAAGAGGACCGGTGGTCGCGCTTAATATCCGTGACTATGATTCCAGCGAAGTGTCGGACGTGCTGAGTGTGGACTATGATATCGCCACCCGCCCGGGCGCGCATTGCGCTCCCAGAATGCATAGAGCGCTTGGCACCATGGACCAGGGCGCGGTGCGGTTCAGTTTCTCCTGGTTCAATACCGAAGAAGAAGTAGACCTTGCCGTGAAAGCAGTGCGTGAGATCGCGCAGGGATGAAACTGACTGCCTGCCGGTGGCAGACTTGAATTGACAGGCAGTGAAGATAAGAAAAAGAAACCAGTTGTAAAAATCAAAAAAGTGGGAGGAAACAAGTATGGCTGACTACAGACAGATGTGGCAGGATCTCGGAATGGACATGGAGAACCATGACAATCTCTGCGCGGTGCTTCCGACAGCGGTGGGTGATGTATTCCTGTCGCAGGAGAATCGTCCGAAGGGCATGGATTTCTGGGATCTGGTCATCTCCGAAGTACACGGTATTCGTCCGGCGGAGCTGATCGAGGAGCAGAAGAAGGGCAGAAAAGTGTTCGGAACCTTCTGCGTCTATGTACCTGACGAAGTGATCATCGCTGCAAATGGAATCGTGACGGGGCTTTGCGGTGGTTCTCAGTTCTGGGTACCGGACGGCGAGAAGGTGCTGCCCAAGAGCACATGTCCTCTGGTAAAGGCTTCCGTCGGCGCGAGACTCGGCCGGACATGTCCATTCTTCAGGATTGCCGATATGTATGTCGGTGAGACAACCTGCGATGCCAAGAAGAAAGCATATGAGATTCTTGGCGAGGACGTGCCGATGTATGTCATGGACATTCCGCAGATGAAGCGTGAGAAGGATATTCTGAAGTGGAAGGATGAGATCGCTGCCTTTGCGAAGAAGGTCGAGGAATTCACGGGCAATACGATCACCCCGGAGAAGCTGGGTGAGGCAATTCATTTGATCAATGAAAGACGCAAGGCCATGAAGAGAGTCTACGACGCCCGTAAGTCGAAGACGCTGCCGATCTCCGGGCGCGATGCTCTGCTCATGACCCAGATCTCCTTCTTCGATGATCCGGCCCGCTGCGCGCAGATGTGCAACAAGCTTGCGGATGAGCTGGAACAGAGGATCAAGGATGGTGTCAGCGTGGTGAGTGCGGATACCAAGAGAATTCTTGTCACCGGCACACCGCTGGCGGTCCCGAACTGGAAACTGCACAACATCATCGAGACCAGCGGAGCGGCTGTTGTCTGTGAGGAAATGTGCACCGGTACCAGATACTTCGAGAATCTGGTGGACGAGACGCAGACGACGCTCGACGGCCAGTTCATGGCACTGTCCGAGCGCTACATGAAGACAAACTGTGCATGCTTCACACCGAACACCGGAAGAATCGATGACATCCTCCGCCTCGCGAAGGAATATCAGGTAGATGGTGTGATCGACTGCAGCCTGAAGTTCTGCTGCCTGTATGACACCGAGAAGTATTCCGTATCCCGCGCTCTGAAGGAAGCCGGCATTCCGGTACTTTCCCTTGAGACGGATTACGAGGATGCCGATGCCGGACAGCTTCGCACCAGAATCGGTGCATTTGTCGAGATGCTTGGCTGATGCGCTACTATATCCTGTTTGCCAATTATGAGCAGGGACTTGCCCTGAGGGACATACTCCTTCAGGACAATGTTCCGAACCGGATCGCTCCGGCGCCCAGAGCCATTCAGGGGGATCTGTCCTGCGGCATGAGCCTTCTGATCGAACCGGAGCACCTTGATGCGGCGAAACGCTCGATCGAAGCGCACCACGCCGCCTATCACCGGATCGCGTCCCTGGAAGGGCAGATCCGGCCGAACCGGGACCAATATTGCTGAACATACCCAAAGACCCCCCCGCCTGTGTCATCTTCCTGAAGAACCGGGAAAGATGCCGCAGGCGGGGTGTTTTCCATTTTGAGCAGATCGCCCTGAAAATGCGAACGAAAAGAAAAGGAAAATCACAATTTTTAGGCAGAAATTCTCAGGGATCCATGTATACTGTTAACAGTGCTACCTGCATACTGCCTTTGCGGGCGGTCTGCGGAAACGGACGGTCTGCGAAAGCCGGTGATCTGCAGGAGCCGGAGAATGAGAATCAGTTTGAGAGGAGAATTGCATGGATAACTTTACATTTTACAGTCCGACTTATTTTGTATTCGGTAAGGATGAAGAGAAGAGAGCAGGAAGCCTTGTGAAAAGGTTTGGCGGCAGCAGGGTTCTGATCCACTATGGCGGCGGCAGTGTGGTACGTTCCGGTCTTCTGGACCGTGTGAAGAAGAGCCTGGATGAAGCGGGACTGTATTATACGGAACTTGGCGGCGTGAAGCCGAATCCGAGGAGCGGTCTTGTCTATGAAGGGATTGATCTGTGCCGGAAGGAGAAGATTGACTTTGTGCTCGCGGTCGGCGGCGGCAGCACGATCGACTCTTCCAAGGCGATTGCAGCCGGTACGGTCTATGACGGTGACTTCTGGGATTTCTATTCCGGAAAGCTGGTGGAGAAGGCGCTTCCGATCGGTACGATCCTGACAATCGCGGCGGCGGGAAGTGAAGGCTCGCCGGACTCTGTCATCACGAATGAGAATGGTATGTTCAAGCGTGGTGCGACAGGTGAGGCATACCGCCCGGCGTTCTCGATCCTGAATCCGGAGCTGACCTGTACGCTTCCACCCTATCAGACCGCATGCGGAATCACGGATATCATGGCGCACCTGATGGAGCGTTATCTGACCAATACGAAAGACGTTGTAACCACGGACCGTATGATTGAGGCGCTGATGCTGGCGATGATCGAGGAAGGCCCGAAAGCTGTTCAGAATCCGCAGGATTATGAGGCAAGGGCGAATATCATGTGGGCCGGTATGATGGCGCATAACAATTCCTGCGGCGTCGGCCGTTCCCAGGACTGGAACAGCCATAACATCGAGCATGAGCTTTCCGCGCTGTATGACTGCGCACACGGCGCCGGACTGGCTGTCACCTTCCCCGCTTATCTGGGCTATGTCTACAAGCATGATGTAGACAGGGTCGCACAGCTGGCAGTCCGTGTATGGGGCTGCAAGGATGATCCCGACAACCGTGAGGCGGTCGCCCTTGAAGGGATCGAGAAGTTGAGAGCCTTCTCAAAGAGCATCGGCATGCCGGTGACGCTTGGCGAACTTGGCGGAAAAGAAGAGGATATCCCGAAGCTGGCAGACGTCTGCTGCAACGGAGACGGAAGAGACGGGTTCCTGTACGGATTTGACAGGCTTTCCGAAGAAGATGTCGCCAATATCTACAGGCAGATGATCTGAGAAGAATCCACACATGACAAGGATGCCCTGCTTCGTCAGGCAGCAGGTTCTTAGCGGTGACGAAGCAGGAGAAGAGGAATCAATATGGACACACAGATAAAGAACGGAACCAACTGTGAGTTTTATTTCGAACATGACGGGATACCGCTTCACATGAAGCTGGATTTTCCGGTTGGGTATGCGGCGGAAGAAGGAAGCAAGTGCCCGCTGGTGATCGTGCAGCATGGGTTTACGGGCCACATGGAGGAGGATCATATCATCGGCGCGGCAAGAGCACTGAATGAAACCGGCTTCGCGACGCTCCGGACAGAACTTTACGGGCATGGGAAGAGCGGCGGAGACTTCCAGGATCATACTTTGTTCAAGTGGCTTTCGGAAATGATCGCAATCATCGATTACGCAGGGAGCCTGGAGTTTGTCAGCGAGCTCTTTCTGTGCGGACATTCGCAGGGCGGTCTTGCCGTCATGCTTGCCGGCGCGATGAAGCGGGACGTGATCCGCGCGATCATTCCCATGTCACCGGCGGCCATGATTCCGGATGATGCCAGACGCGGCGTCATGCTGGGGTACGCATTTGACCCGGATCATATTCCGGAGGTTCTGACGCTGGAAGACGGCCTTTTGCTGAAGGGAAACCATGTGCGGGTCTCCCAGATGCTCTTTGTGGAACCGGCAATTGACGCGTTTCAGAAAGAAGTTCTGATCATCCATGGGGACGAAGACGAGTGTGTTCCGTACCAGACCGCCGTGGACGCGGCGAAGCGGTATAAGAATGCGAAGCTGGTGACGATACACGGAGATGATCACTGTTACAACAATCATCTCGACCAGGTAATTGATGCGATTAAGGAATATATGAAACAGTTTGTATCCTGAAGCGCATGAGGAGGACAGAATCATGCAATGGTATGTAGATCAGAAAGCAGCTTTTCAGGGTGACGGTTCGAAAGAAAGACCGTTCACAAAAATCCAGGATGCGGCCAGCATCGCCAAACCCGGAGACGAGGTGCTCGTCGCTCCGGGCATCTACAGAGAATATGTAGATCCGAAGTGCCCGGGAACAGAGGACGCAAGGATCGTATACCGCAGTATGGAAAAGCTTGGCGCGGTCATTACCGGAGCCGAGGTTCTGGAGGGCTGGAAGCAGGAGAACGGTCTGTGGACCGTCAGCGTGGACAACAGCATCTTCGGAAACTACAATCCGTACACCACGTATGTGTATGGCGACTGGTATTTCGCCGGGAAGACGAAGCATACCGGCGCTGTCTTTCTGAACGGCAGGATGCTCTATGAGGCAATGTCGGTCGACGCCTGCCGCAAGGCGGAAAAGAGTGAGACCTCCTGGGTGCCGGAAGAGTCGGTGTATCAGTGGTACGCGGAGCAGTCTGAAGACGGCGCGAAGACCATCTTCTGGTGCAACTTCCAGGACGCGGATCCGAATCAGGAAAATGTAGAATTCATGGTCCGCCGTGAGTGCTTCATGCCATCCAGAACCGGGATCGGATACATCACGGTATCCGGCTTTAAGGTAGACAAGGCTGCGACGACGTGGGCGCCGCCGGCGGCTTATCAGGACTGCATGATCGGTCCGCACTGGTCGAAGGGCTGGATCATCGAAGACTGCGAGATCAGCAATTCGAAATGCGCCGGCATCGGACTTGGGAAGTATTATGATCCGGACAATGACCATTACTTTACGACAAAGCATGTCAAGAGCCCGACCCAGATGGAGCGGGACGCGGTCTGCAGAGGCCAGTATCACGGCTGGCTGAAAGAGAATGTCGGAAGCCATATCGTCAGAAGGTGCAACATCCATCACTGCGAACAGGGCGGCATCATCGGCCGTATGGGCGGTGTGTTCAGCCTGATTGAGGACAACCATATCCATCACATCAACAACATGATGGAGCTGGGCGGAGCGGAGATTGCCGGCATCAAGATGCATGCCGCGATCGACGTGGTCATGCGCCGCAATCACATCCATCATTGCACGATGGGCATCTGGTGTGACTGGGAAGCACAGGGTACCCGTATCTCCGGCAACCTGCTGCATGACAACCAGAGACCGGAATTCGCGAAACAGCTCAAGGGCGGCATGTCCTGCCAGGATATCTTCGTGGAGGTGAGCCATGGACCGACTCTGATTGACAACAATATCCTGCTGTCCGATGTGTCCTTCCGTTTCGCGACGCAGGGCGTTGCCATGGTGCATAACCTGATGTGCGGCGCATTTTCCTATGTAGGAGAAGGGACCGGCGACAGATATACACCTTATCACATCCCGCATCGCACGGAGGTGATGGGATTCATGACCTTCCTTCACGGCGACAATCGTTTCTATAATAATATCTTTATTCAGAAATGGCCTGACGAGGAACTTGTCGTGCGCAGCGACAGCAGTGAAGTGCAGTGGACGGAAAACCGCAGGGCCGGAACGCATGTCTTTGACGAGTATCCGACGTATGAGGAATGGATTGCACAGTTTGACATGGACACATCCGAGCCGGACATGATGAAACTGGAGCCTGCGCACAGGGGACATCTCCCGGTGTGGTCAGAGGGCAATGCATACTTTAACGGCGCTGCGATGTTCCGTGCTGAGAAAAACGGAAAGGTGGATACGGAGCATACCGTCGACGCTGTGGTGGAACAGACGGCAGATGGCTGGAAGCTGAAGAGTGAAGTGTTTGATTTCCTGGACGGCATCAGCTGCCGGATGATCGACTCCGATACGCTTGGCAAGGCATTTGAACCGGAAGAGCGTTATGAGAACCCGGACGGGACACCGATCCGGTTTGATACAGACTTCCTTGGGAAACACCGCGCCGTGAAAGTGGTTCCCGGACCTTTCGCGGATCCGGACAGCTGTCTGAGGATGACGGAAGCCTGACGCGTCAGATTTGAATGTGTTTCCATTCACGGATTCTTCCCCCTCAGGCCGTGAATGGCAGCTTGGGAATAAAAAAAAATCTTGACACAGCCATCCACCCTGCTTATAATAACGAAGTGCGCTTTGAAGGGGTATCTGTCTTATGATGCTGAATCTTACAGATGTACTTCTCGACGATCAGAGAATCGAAACAGAGGTGCAGATCGAATCTGACAGGCTGGATTTCAGCTTTGGAAGCTTTCCGATTACCAGGAAGACACCGGTTCTGCTTGTGATTCAAAAGAAGGATCCAAGCCATCTGGTGATTGAGGGAAAGGCAGAGATCGAAACAGAGATTCCGTGTGACAGATGTCTCGACAGCGTCACGGCTTTGCTTCAGCTGGATTTCAGGGAGACTGTACCGGCAGGGGCGGGCGATGGTCCGGATCAGGTCCCGCAGGGATCTGAAGAGGAAGACGAAGACGATGAATCATCCTTTGATCCGGACTGCTTTCTGGAAGGATATCACCTGGACGTGGATAAGCTGCTCTTTGGTGAGGCTCTGCTGAATTGGCCTTCCCGTGTTCTCTGCAAGGAGGACTGCAAGGGATTGTGTCCGGTATGCGGTCAGAACTTAAACCACGGTGATTGCGGCTGCGAACGCAAGGCGCTTGATCCAAGAATGGCGAAGGTCCTGGATGTTTTCAGCAAGTTCAAGGAGGTGTAGACCATGTCGATTTGC
>CACZJF010000034.1 GCA_902781455.1 uncultured Lachnospiraceae bacterium
AATCTGCTGAGGCTGTGCCTCTTCCTCATCCGCAGCAGCATGCATCGGCATCACCGCCGCAGCCAGCAGACCAGCCGCCAGCAGTCCGCACACGGACCGGACAGCCTTTTTCGTTATTCCCCCTGTTGTCTTTTCCATGATCTTTGGCCTTCTTTCCATTTGATGTTCGGGAGTTTATCTCCCGTAAGCAATATTGTTATTTCAGGAAAGAAGATAGACCTGTATTATGACGCAAATTACTATTTTCTGTGTTCTTTTTGTGAACAGACGACCACACTTTTGTGTTGTACTATAATGAAATGCCCGGCAGGAATTCCTGCCGGGCTTTCTTATGCTGTCAATCATATAAAAAACGGAAATAGAAAGTTCTGTTTACGAGCTGCGGTATTCCAGTTCTGATCTGGGGGCGCGGGTCATCAGAAAATGCACGGTTTCGCGGGGATCGGCACCATGATTGACCACAGCGTCGATCGCGTTTACCAGAGGCATCTCAATGCCGTACTTCGACTCAAGCTCGAGGGCTGCCGGAATCGCATTGATTCCCTCGACAACCATGCCCACCTGCTTTACAGCCTCCTCCGGCTTTACGCCCTTACCGATCAGCTGTCCGCAGCGGTTGTTTCTGGAATGCATGGAAGTCGCAGTGACGATCAGATCCCCTATGCCGGCCAGCCCCGCAAATGTGCCGGGATCACAGCCCATGGCGACGCCCAGCTGGGTGATCTCATGCATCCCTCTTGTTATGAGGGCAGCCTTGGTGTTGTCTCCGTATCCAAGACCAAGCGCCGCTCCGCTTGCCAGCGCGATGATATTCTTCAGGGCACCGCACAGCTCCACACCGGTGATGTCATCATTCGTATAGACGCGCATCACATCATTCATGAAGACCTGCTGTACAAAAAGAGCAGCCTCTTCATCCGGGCTTGCCGCCACGATGGTGGTCGGAAGATCCTTCGCGACCTCTTCCGCATGCGTCGGTCCGGACAGTGCCACAAGACGCGCATGCCTGCCGGCTTTTGCCAGCTCGTCCGCGATGACCTGCGTCATGGTCATCAGGGTGCCGCTCTCGATTCCCTTCGCCGCGTCTGCAATCAGCTGTCCGTCCGGAATAAACGGCGCAGCCTTCGCCGCGGTGGAACGGATAAACACGGAAGGAACCACAAACAGCAGAAGCGCCTTGTCCCGGCAGACGTCTTCCATGGAAGCTGTAAAACAGACATCGTCCGGAATCACCATACCCGGAAGGTTCGGCTGCGTGCGGGTTCTCTTATATGCTTCGATCTCCTGCGGCAGAGCCGACCAGACTGTGACATGATGACCGGTCAGCGCAAGCATTCTGGTCAGCGCCATTCCCCAAGTGCCGGCGCCGAGCACACCAATATCAGCCATAATTCATCCTTTCCCTGTCATCTATGCCGGACGGAGCTTCTTGATGATGCTGATATGGTTCTTGCCATCTTTGTATTCGTAATACATGTGATCCATGCTCTTCTTCACCATAAAGATTCCCAGGCCGCCGATTCTGCGTTCCTGGGCGGAGAGGGATACGTCCGGGTCATCCTTCTGAAGCGGATTAAAGGGCTTCCCTGCATCGGAAAGCGTGACACGCAGCCACTTCCCCTTCAGATCTTCCTCTGACATACCTGCTCTGCCTTCTTCCGGAATAGGGCATTCATTCATGGTTTCTATGAGGATATCCGCATCTCCGGTTTCCGGTGCATAGGCATAATTTGCAATGTTGACGAACAATTCCTCAACAGCGATGTCGATCTGCATTCTGGTTTTCATAGGGCAGCCTTCCTGATCCAGCTGCTCATCCACATTCGCGAGAACCTGAGCCAGGTTTTCCACGATGGCCAGAATCCTCAGATTCTTCTTAAACATAGAGATGATCCTCACCTCCTCAAAAGAATACCGAAAACAGACTGCAGAATTTACTCGATCGTAAGAATGTCAGAAAAACCGGTAACCTCAAAGATCTCGTTGACATCTTCCTTGACATTGATCAGCTTCATGCTGCCCTGCTTCGACATGAACTTCTGGGCAGTGAGCAGAACGCGAAGACCCGCGGAAGAGATGTACTCAAGCTTCTCGAAATCGAATACCAGGCTGGTGATGGATTCCATGAAAGACTTGAGTTCGTTCTCCAGTTCAGGCGCCGTTGTGGTATCGAGCCTGCCTTCGAGCCTGACAGTTGCTTCGCTTCCGTTGATCTGCTTTTCAATATTTAACATAGTTGATCCTCCTTTGACAGCATTAAATTTCTTATATAACGGCCATGGCCGACACTCTTATTATACAGAAACAGAAGAAGAAATTAAACCACTTTTTCTCGATGCTTCGCGGCCTTCCTTACGACTTCAGACCGAGTCCGGATGCCAGACCGCGGTATAGCTGTCGAGCAGGAAAAGCGGGTGATAAAGCTGTTTCATTCTGCGAAGTCCGGGATTGCCGAGATCATCCTCCAGGTTGATATAGGGAAAGGCAGAGCACACTCTTTTCGCCATTTCGCAGATACAGGCCGGCACCGCATTGCGCGAGATATCAGGGCTGTATTTGACGATGGACATATCATAGATTTCGCCGGTTGACGGATATCCGAGCAGAAATGCCCAGCCACCCGTACTGGTCTCGATATATACGCCGGACAGTCCGATCGGGGCCGGATCCTTTGCCGCAGTCAGCGCCGCAAGGCGGTCAGAGTTGTGCAGATAGGCGGATCCGGTATCCCATGGCGCCATGCTGCAAAGCTGCTGAACATCGAAATCGACGGAACCGCCGCCGGAGGCCAGATCCCATTCGGCTGTCTTCTCACGAAGCAGTGCTTCATCTTCCGGAAAGGAAAGTGTTCTCGACTGCCATTCATTGTCTCTGGAAAAATGCTTTACCTTCACCCTGTAGTTCGTACCGGATCCGTTGTCTTCAAGCGCGAGGGAATGACTGGAGTAGACGTATTCACTGGTGTCGGGATTGCAGCTGACGGTAAAGCCGAGCTCTTCCAGCCAGCCAAGTTCCTTCTCGGGGACATAGACAAACCGGAGCGTGGAGAAGGCATCTGCCGATGCCTTCCGTGAAGCGGTTTCCTCCATCAGCCTGCGCACAGAATGCCGGCAGGAGGCTTCCTCACCGACCGGATAGTAGTATCCCCGGTCCGCCTCACTTTTCACGACATAGCAATGCGCCTCCTGGTTTATGGTCAGGCCAAAGGAAGACTGCCACATATAGACAGCCGGAAAAGAAAGAACCGTCATATCGCTGGTCCCTTCCCTCCGGCAAAGATCCATCCATGGTCTGTCATTGAGTGTGATTGTTCGAAACATGTATATAGCCCGCCCTGGTAACGTTACGGTTCATAGTCCTGTGATTCAATAAACGAAGGCTCTTCCTCTTCGTCCGTGCCGCGGCCATTGTACCGGATCGCAAGCATCGTGATATCATCGAACTGCGGAACATCCCCATCAAAATCGTCCACTGTGCGAAGCATATAGTGGACAAGTTCCCGCGGATCGGCATCCTGCTTTTGGTTCAGCGCTTCAACCATGCGGACCGGGCCAAACTGCTCATTTTCCGCCGTGGTCGCCTCCGGGACACCATCGGTGTACAGAAACAGCGTTTTCCCCTTCTTCAGATCAAATTCATAGTCTTTGTAGCGCACACCTTCCATGCCGCCGATGACGAAACCGTGCCGGTCATGGAACAGCTCAAAGACACCGTCCTTATTCTGCAGGACCGGATATTCGTGACCGGCGTTGGAAGCGATGACATGTCCGGTGGAAATGGTAATGATTCCAAACCACACCGTGACAAACATATCCTCATCGTTATTCATGCAGATCCGCGCATTTGCCTTCTCCAGAACCTCATGCGGCGGGATGTTCATCTGCGCGATGTTGCTGATGATGATCTTGGCCATCATCATGAACAGGGAGGCCGGAATGCCCTTGCCGGAAACATCAGCCATGACAACCCCCAGATGGTCGTCATCGATCAGGAAGAAGTCATAGAAATCACCGGCCACAGACTTCGCCGGCTTCATCAGGGCATAGACATCAAACTCCTCTCTGTCAGGGAAGGCAGGGAAGGTGCTCGGAAGCATGCTCGCCTGGATCCGGTTCGCGATATCCAGCTCTGTGCCGAGACGTTCCTTCTCTTCTGTGACAGCAGTCAGGTTCACCATGTAATCGATGATACCCAGCTGCATCTTCCGGATATCCGCGTACAGATCCCTGATCTCGTCATCTCTGCGCTTCGGAATGGAAACCACCTGATACTGCAGATCAGAGACTTCGCCGTTTGTGCCGAAAGCGGAAGCTTCGCCTGCCAGGCGGCTGATCGGATCGGAGATTTTCTTCCGGATATAGAAGCTTCCGGCCAGTGCCATGAGCACCAGGATCACGCCGCTTTGCAGAAACATGAAGAACAGAAAACGGTGTCTCTGCTCCATGATATCTGTCATGTTCAGGTCAACACCGACAACTGCAGGACTGGTCTTGTCGGAAGCAATCACCGGTTCCGCACAGGTACACAGCCAGCCGTATTCCGACCTGGATACCGTTGCCTCCACGCGTTCGTTCCGGGTTCTGTCATCGAGACCTTCCGCATTCTTCTCGCGCATCCCAAGCGACAGAATGGTTTCGCTCGGATCCAGAAGATACATCGCATCCTGCGGTCCCAGATCCTGCACGTAGACGTATTCAACCTTCTCACCGGTCTGCAGCGCAGCAAGCAGCTGCGTATAGCGGAAATAATCTTCGTACAGATCCTTCCCGCGCAGATACTCTTCCAGAAGCGTCGGATTATTATCCTCCACCGCCTGTTCGCGGAGTGCCTGATATTCCTCCGAGGAAACCGCTTCGGAGAGCTTCTTCAGATAGTCTCCGTCCAGAAGAGCAGCCGCCGTCACACTGAGATCAGCGACTTTCTGCATCTGGAGGCTGTCAACCTCCCTGTTATGGACGATATAGCTGCCAAAAAGCAGAATACCGATGATAATGATGATAAACAGAATCAGCATACAGATCAGCTCACGGCCAATCCGGTTCGTCTTTTTCTTCATGAACGTACCCTTATTATATCCGGATTTCATGTATCCCATGCCTGCAGCAGAGGATCCGCACGGTGCGATTCACCTCACAGTATACTTCATATGAAGCAGATCGTCACTCTTTCGAGGCGGATCTTCGTCTGAAAAACAATCCTGAGAAAAGAAATGCAATGGCAAGGAGTGCGATTACCGCGGAGATCACGTACAGGCCCTTCGAAACGCCAACGACCAGAGCCCAGCTGAAGACAAAGGGCCCAAGTGCCTGTGATGTATTTTCAAAGAGGCTGTAAACGCCAAGCGCCCGGTCGACACCAAACAGCCCGACCTCCTTCTGGTCCGTGTAGAAGCTGGTCTGCAGAGGAAGCCCGAAACTGTCGGAGAATCCAAGGATCATCAGCGCGACAAGCAGTGCCGGGATCGAATGGAAGAAGGCGGCCACGGAGAAGGCCGCGGCATACAGCAGCGCGGACAATGTGAGTCCAAACCGCTTTTTCCGTATCTTCGTAAACAGATTCGTCATCAGGGTACTGAACGCCATCACACAGAATCCGTTCAGCAGATAGGAGTAACCGACATAAGTCTCGGAAAGGCCCCATCTTGTGCCGATGATCGGATACAGATAGATCAGGAAGTAGCTTCCTGTCAGCACCGGTATGACCAGCATGACGAAAAAGATCAGGATATTCGGAGACAGCAGGAACTGCAGGAAGGAGAAAGATCCCGTCTGCTCCGCCTCGGAAGGATCGGCTTCATCCCGGATAGTGGCGTGGATCAGATACTTCCAGACCAGGAAGAACAAAAACACACTGGCCAGGGCCGTCAGCGCGAACAAGACGGAACCCGGGATCCAGTTCAGCAGAAAGCCGCCGAACACGGTACCGGAGTTTACGCCATTCAGTGCCGCGGCGTTATAGTAGGCAAAGCCGGTATCTTTCCCGTCGCCGGGCAATTCCGCGATCAGGACGTTGACGATCAGCAGGATGACGCCCCAGCCGATTCCGATCACGATGCTGCCAAGTGTAATCATCCAGAAATTCGGAAAAACACGCAGCGCCAGTCCTGCGGTAAAGAGGGTAGCACACAGAAGCGCAGCCTTCTTCAGGGACAGCTTCCGGATCACGCTGGCACCGAATAACGAGAAGAGAGCTCCGGCAACGACTTCCGCTGAGAACGGGACTGCGGCCAGAACTTCGGCAGAGATCCACGGAATGTGCAGGGAATCAGCGAGCTTCATCGCATAGACCGGAAGGATTGCAGTTGTCAGGTTTGTGAAGAAGAAGATCAGGAACACAATCATGCGCAGTACTTCCGCAGGAATTGTGATATGGCCACGGGGCTCCTTCGCCTCAGCCTGATACCTGCGGTGTCCGCGGAGAAAGTAGATGACTTCGACAAGAACCATCACCGAGACAGCGGTGACAGCGATCAGATTGAGCAGCAGGTCATAGAGAAGCCTGCGGATCTCCTGCTCGAAGCTCTGAAGATCGGTTCCGACTTCGATCAGGCCGATCGGATTCCCGTCCTCGTCCAGAATGGGGTCGAGGACAAACAGGTAGCTTCCCTCCACACTGCGGTTGACATACTGCCTGCCCTTTCCGGAGGTCAGGATCGCCTGCTCTTCGGAATCCTCATACTCCCAGTCGTAAGGGAGCAGCATGGAATTCTCGTCCAGGGAATAGGTCAGGACGATCGTATCATGATCTCCTATGACCCGGTACATCGTGCAGTACAGATCGTCCGCGGAATCAGAGCCTGTCTTGAAAACGCTGTTCACCGCATTCTGTACCGCAACGTAGTCCCGGCCCTGATAATCGGAAGACGCATCAAGGTTCAGGAACGCATTTACAGGCATGCGCTCCAGGGTGAGCGAAGCACAGTATTCTGCTTTGTCAAACTGGGAATTGAAGAGCTGGTCGGTGAAACCAGGAAAGAGCGTACCGATCAGCATCCCGGCGAGTGCGCCCACACCGACCAGAACTGCTGCGATGATACGGGCCATGCTGCTTGCTTTGCGAACCAGGAAAACGGCAAGCAGGATCACGTCTATGGTCAGGCTGAAGACGAGAACCACCAGGCTGAAACAGAGAAGGAAAGTGACCAGCTTCAGCTTCGAGGAAAGCGTAAACTGCATGACGTCTTCACATTGTCCCTGATTCCAGACTTTTACAAGACTTCCCGTTGTGGAAACCACACTGTAATCAGAGGTGACACTGTCACAGATCTCCCGCTCTTCCCAGGGAGCATCCTCATGAAGCTCCTGTACTTCGCCGGACGGGATGCTGATGGCAAGCAGACAGCGCAGACCGCGGTCTGCGGCATAAACCGTATCGTCCAGACAGCTGATGGCACGCGGCACACTTTCCAGCTCTTCCACATGCTTTGAGTTGTCATAGATCAGGTCATCGTGTTTACCGTCAACATAGCGATAGATCCGCCCGTGAAACGTACAGTACCATAGTGTGCCGGTCTTCTGGTCCCAAACCGCGTTCAGGACAAGATCATCGGTATGGCTCAGCGGGAAAGATTTCTTTTCAGATGAAATGAGACTGCGAATCGTGATACCGTTCTTTTTTGTAAGGGCAATAAAAGGGGTATCTCCTGATACATTCAGGCCAATGATGGAAGGACGAATCTGATCCTCGGAGGAATCTCTCTGGAACACAGTCTTCTCAAGCGTACCATCCGGTGAAAACTTCAGAACGGCTTCCGTACTCAGACGGATTCCACTTTTGATCCGCTTATCTTCCACATAGATGCTGCCGTCTGGATCAACGCAGAGCCGGACCGCCTTTTCAAAGGTATCGTCTGAGGCCTTGACCTGCCACAGAAGCTCCCTGTCCGGTGATGCTTTCAGCAGTCTCTCGCCGGACTTATCGATCACATAGAGATTCCCCTCCTGATCCTGATAAGCGGTGATGACTTCGCTCAGCTCGAAAGGCTGAAAAGGATTGACCAGAAGCCAGTTTCGAAAGAAGAACACAACCGCGAGGGAGAAAAAGAACAGGAGGATGCTGATAATTGTGAAGATGGTTTTTCGTTTTGCTTTCATATGGCTATCGTACTCTTTTTTGCAGAAGAATTCCAGTGATATTTACTGCCAGGGCTCTCGCTCTGAGCCCCAAAAGACTCTGTTCAGGAGCCATGATACCCCCTTTGTAAGAACCAGGGCTCCTTCGCTCTGACCCCCAAAAGTCTTTGCTCAGGAGCCATGATGCCCCTTAGGAAGAGCCAGGGCTCCTTCGCTCCGACCCCCAAAAGACTTCGCTCAGGAGCCCGGACACCCACCCCTTAGTAAGAGCCAGGGGGTGGGGGTTATGATGCTTTCAGTTTCCAGAGACCAGTTGCCGGTTGTTTGTTATCAGGTGTGGCCGGAGTATCTGGCCTGTTCATAGGTTTCGTGCAGTGTGCGGGTTTCAGGTGTATCGGGGAGGTTTGCGCGCTGCTCCATCATGGTGGGGGTTTCGCCTGGTTCGGGTGGTGCGCCGAGCGCGCGCAGGATGGTGCGCCGGTAGCGGCGGCGAATGGTGTTCTGCTCCCGTGTGAGGTGTTCTGGCCGGTTTTTTTTCCGGAGACTGATGTGTTCGTCGCCGCTTCCGTCTCTGGAGAGGGTGGGGCTGCCGGTCTCTTCCACTTTTCGGAATCTGCGGTACAGGCTGCGGATGGCGAGGAAGCAGGCCCAGACGATGAATACTGTCATGAAAATCGTCAGCACATTTTCGACGAAGACGATCAGATGGTGGAGCCATGCCGGTGGAAGCTGGCCGCGCTTGAGCAGGCCGAGGGCGATCAGGAACCGGACAAAGGGATCCGGCTGGTACACGACGCCGTCGGGCTTTGAGAAGAATTCGACCGGCAGCCGGGGCAGATCCAGGAAGTGTCTGCCGCCCGAGGTCAGCAGTGCGGCTATGGCCAGCAGGGCGCAGGGGATCAGTACGCGAAGCAGCGCTGCGGCCTGCAGTTTTCCGATCCGGCGTGAGGGGATCTGGCTGATGTGATGCCGGCTTTCGAGAAATGCTTCCTTTCGCTCGAGTACGTGCCAGGGCAGGACGAGGAAGAAGTACAGGATGGAGCCGACAAGGGCTGTCTGCGCAAATGCATTGCTGTGAAGAAACAGGGCTGTTATATAGAACAGGGCAAACGGGAGCAGGATGACCAGAGAGGGTAGCGGCAGCAGGTAAAGATCTCCTGTCCAGGAAAGATCATTCTGCGCCTTCGCCTTTCTCCGGCTGTTGTCATTTGTCCGCATACGGATCGCGTCGAGAAGAAAGAGCAGCAGGATCAGTGCCTGCGGGATCTGCTCGGCTCCCTGGACACTCACGCCGATTCCCATTTCCAGATAGCACAGTGCGGCAAGATAGCCGAAAGCAACAGGAACACAGCACAAAAGATACAGGCCGAGATTTTTCACCTTCTCCTGCAGCAGGTACATGACAGACGCAGGGACCGCCAGTGTAAGGGTGAGTGCATAGAGCGGCAGGAAGCATGCCTGTGCGAGGGCAGCCCTTGCCGGACTCATGCCGAAGGTGACGGTCAGGCACAGAAAGGGCACCATCAGCGCCAGCACAAAAACAAAGTGCAGCCGCCTGACGAGGGCAATGTAAAGTTCGGAAAAAGAATGTTTCTGTTTCATAGTTCGAAGACCGGCATAATATACAGATTCCGTTCGCGCTCTTCCTTTCGATGGTCCGCCGTCCGGGACAGGACAGCAAGAATGCCGCTTCGCCGCATGCCGAGAAGCTTCTGGATCCCGGAGCGGAGGGAAGGGCGGTCCAGAGAAGTCAGGAATACATACACCTCTTCCTCTGAGTCCGAACCTTGCCGCAGACTCTGCGCATATTCCTGAGAAAGCATTTCTTCAAAGGCAATGAGCGGGCAGGCATCAAAGTCTGATGTCAGGAATTCTTCCATTGCAGTCAGGCGTTCTGCGCTCAGGCATGAGACAAAGCGGACACAGCTTTGTTGGGACGGTTCTTCAAAAGCCTGAGCGTCGCTTCCTGCCGTACAGTTCATCACAAGTTCCGCGTCCCGCTGCTGTTTCACAAGGGTCCGGATCAGCGAAGCGGCCATGGCGATGCCCAGCTCCCGAAGAGAATCGCCGAAGGGGTTTCCGGGATCAACGCTCACATCCAGAAAGATTCTCACGCGAACCGCCGTGGTGGAAGCGTAGGTATTCACCATGAGCTCCCCTGTTTTGGCCGTTGCTTTCCAGTTGACCGACTTCATCGGATCCTGGATCGTATATGGCCGGATCGAGGAAAATGCGAATGGATCCTCATAAACCCGCCTTGCGCTTTCCCGCTCTCCAAGGATGGTTTCAACCGCGTGAAGAAGGAAGCGGCAGTCCGTATTGGCTGCGTACACATACAGGCCGGCTGCTTCGTCCTGCTCCCGGCGGTCCATCATCAGCATGCGCATAAACAGCCTTGACGGCGCGTGGCAGGTCAGCTGTGAGACAGCGTAACAGCCCCTTTTCTGAGCGGATACATGATATCTGCGGACGATCCGCTCCATACCCTGCACTGCAAAGAGATCCCGTTTGTAGACATAATCGCTCTCTACGGTATTCTCCGCGTCTTCAAAAGAAAGCCCTTTCGGAATCCGGAAGCCGATCTCAAGGAGCGGAAGCGCCATCCTCTTCCGGTTTTCGATGATCTCCGCCAGCTCGCAGGTCTCGAAGGCACAGATATGAGGACAGGAAAACAGAACGCGCACTGACAGTGCGCGGCTCCACGTTCTGCCATACAGATACCCGTGCAGCAGCAGGACCACCGCCGCACCGGCCAGGAACAATGCAATCATAACAGTCCACGTTTCCAGTCCTCAGTCGGGACTTCTGTCTGCGTGAGGGCAGACAGGATGCGGTCTTCCTTCTCCCTTGTCGAAGTGATCCCGGCCGACAGACAGCGATGCGCCAGGATCGGAACCGCACATGCCTGAATATCCTCAGGCGTCACAAACTCCCTGCTCTGCAGCATGGCGAAGCCCTGTGAGGCTCTCACCAGAGCAAGCGTCCCCCGGGGACTGACGCCCTCCTCCATGCGGAGGGTTCTGCCGCCGGCCAGATTCCGCGTACGCTGTATCAGCTCAGTGATGTATCTGCGAAGATCCGGATGCACATAAACCTTCCGGCAGGAAGTCTGGAGCAAACGGATCTCCTCCATGGAGCAGCACGGCTCCAGTGCCTCCAGCGGCTGCGCGTCGATAAAACGGTCAATCATGCGCAGCTCCTCATCCACGGACATTTCTCCCATACTGATCTGCATGAAGAAACGGTCCAGCTGCGCTTCAGGAAGCGGGAACGTCCCAAGTGTCTCCACCGGATTCTGCGTCGCGATCACGAAGAAAGGATCCTCCAGCGGCCGCGTCTTTCCGTCGACCGTCACCTGATGCTCCGCCATACATTCCAGCAGAGCCGACTGTGTACGGGGCGTCGCCCGGTTAATCTCATCCGCCAGCAGAATATGGCAGAAAACCGGCCCCGGCCGGAATTCGAAGCGGGACGTCGACTGGTCGAAATAATTCAGTCCCGTCACATCGCTCGGCAGCAGATCCGGCGTAAACTGAATCCGCGAAAAGGAAAGTGATGCCGAGGCAGCCAGACTTCTGGCCAGCATCGTCTTCCCGGTTCCGGGCACATCTTCGATCAGCGCATGGCCGCCTGCAGCCAGGCATACCAGCAGCAGGTTGACAGTCTGCTCCTTCCCAACGATCACTTTCGATATGTTATCCCGCAGCCTTTGCAGGACGTCCGCGCACGCAGACAGGTTCTGTGAATATTCAGACATGGTACACTCCGATCCGATGAGGTCATTTATACAAGCTGATTATACTATATCAGAAGACACTGTGCCATCGGTTGGTGTGTACAGGCAGACAGGTTGGTCTGATGCCGGGACGGGATGGGTATACATGGCGGGCAAAAAATCAGACAGTCTGTGAAAACCTGGGCGGTTCATCTGCACACAGACCGTCCCAGGAACAGTCTGCACATACCTCCCGACGCTTTCCGGTGTTCAGGATGCAGGAACGAACGTGCTCACAGAAAGAATGATAAGGTAGAACATCCCCTTCTTTCAGACCACACAGTGCGAGAACGGTGCGGTCATATCTTTGGACTTTTTCAAAGGAGGAACATCTTCCCTGCAGGTTATTGGGACACTTCGCACAGACCGGATCCGGTCCGGCAGTCAGGCAGATCAGCAGATTATTCGTGCTCAGCCCTAAGAGAATCCTGCGAAGGTTTTTGGTGAATTCAGGAGAGTAGCCTTTTCCCTGGAAAAAACAAAAGCATAATCCGTGATGAGGACGAAAAAGGACCGGAGAGAGGAGACTCTCTCCGGCAGCGCACATTTCTCTACGTACAGTGCGTGATTCAGTGGATGACCGCATATTTCTTAATCCTCCGGGAAATGACCAGGGACAATGCAATTTTAATCAGGTCCGGGATGATGAAAGGAATCACACACCAGCCGAGAACCACGGCAATTGATACAGGATCATTATTCTTGTTGTAAAGATAAAGAAACCAGAGGGTTCCGAAGGCATAACAGACAAGAAGCCCGATCAGCATGGATACAGCCTGTACTGCGAGACTGCTTCCGGCCAGGCGCTCAATCCCCCACATGACAAGCGCAGAGAATAAAAAGCCGATGATATAACCGCCGGTATTTCCCAGCAGGATACCGACACCGCCGGTGAAGCCGGCAAACACCGGAAGCCCGATCGCACCGAGCAGAATATAGACAAGGACACTCAGCGTTCCGCGCCGTCCGCCCAGAATACCTACGGCGAGGAAAACGCCCATCGTCTGAAGTGTAAAAGGAACTGTCGCCGGAACAGAGATCCAGGAACAAATGGCGATCAGAACAGCAAACAACGCAACATATACGATATCGTAAGTCTTTGTGTTTGTGCGGGTCTGACGGCCGGCAGCGGATTGATCGATGCCTGCATGTGTATTCATCGTTGAGTCTGTCATATCGATTCTCCCATAAATGATTTCAGATGACAACGAAGAATGTAGCACAATGGACGGAAATATGTCAACCTGTTGAAGTGGAAAAGTTAACAAATGCCCTGGGCGTAATCGTCCTGCTTCGCACGGTACTCCGGAAAACGTCCGGAAGTATCCGGGGAGAAAAAGAAACCCTTTATTTCTGCGGCAGCATCTGCTATACTTAGCGTTGCCGGTTTCAGATGAAACCGGAATGATATTTGTCTGCGTAGCTCAGTAGGATAGAGCGACCGCCTCCTAAAAAGGTGGTTGACCACTTCTCTGGGGAAACGCTTACAGCCCGAACAGGGCGCTGCTGGATCTGAAAAATGCGAACGACAAGAATCTCATCATCGAAGAACTGCCGACTATAAGGTAGAGCGTTCGCCATAATTAGCTGAATGATCTCCTGGCTAAGACTTTTGCCCTCCCAGCTAAGAATTTGGGAGAAAAAATTAGCCGGAATCAGATACCGGTCACCGAACCGAGGCAAGGAAGCCGAAGTAAAGCATACATCTAATAGATAAATGCAAAATGAAACAAGGCAATCCAAGCCGAATCCGGGACAAGTCTGCGTAGCTCAGCAGGATAGAGCGACCGCCTCCTAAGCGGTAGGTCGGAGGTTCGAATCCTCTCGTGGACGTATAAAGCGGGGTGAAAGCCATTCTTAGCTGTGGCCAACATCCCGTTTTTTTATTCCCCCGATCTCATCCCCAATCCCCCCCTCGCGCGAATGAAATACCGGCTAAGATTCTTAGCCAGAAGGCCTCAATCCGGCTAATCAAAATGCTCCACAGCTAAGTTTTCCGGAGAGGGCTTTTAGCTAAGAGAAGCTGTCACTTCGCATAATCAAGACAGTGAATCGCAGAAAATGGCGGCAAATCTGTTCCTAGATGCGGAAAACCTGCTCTGTGCAGACCATATCCTGACATCATCCGGGGCAGAATGAGTGCATCTCAGCTAAGAATGATTAGCCAGAGTATATCAGTTGT
>CACZJF010000035.1 GCA_902781455.1 uncultured Lachnospiraceae bacterium
GCCGCCCGTGTGGCTGCCGTCGCTCTTCTTCTGTCCGTATGTCTTATAGTGCTCCATGGCAACTTCCATCTGCTCATCCGTCAGGACATTCATCTTTCCTGCGGCCATGCAGTGCCACTGCACCTGCGCGCACCATTCCATGGTCAGGGCAAGCCCGTAAGCACTCTCGATCGTTGGACCATAGGCGCACATTCCGTGGTTCTGGAGAATCAGGCCATGGCCCTTCTTCTTAAGCGCCTCGGCGGCAGCGTCCGCCAGCTCCGGGGTCCCGAAGGTGTGATACGGCACCAGCGGAATCTCGCTGCACTGTGCTTCCGCAAGCGCGTAGTGCACGGACCGCAGCGGCTCTCCCATACACGCAAGTATGGTGCAGTACATGGAATGATTATGCACGACTGCTCTTGCCTCCGGATCTGTCCGGTAGAACGCGGCATGCAGGCCGTGCTCGCTGGACGGCTTCTTATCCCCATCGATCACATTTCCATCCAGATCCAGTATGACGACGTCCTCCGGCAGCGTCTTATCGTACGGAACGCCAGACGGACTGATTGCCATATAGCCTGTCTCCGGATCATAGATACTGATGTTTCCGGCAGTCCCCGGCGCCAGCCCGTCCGCTGACATCCGCTTGCCGAATTCCACAATTTTGTTTCTCGCTTCTTCCATTAACATGTGCTATGTCTCCTATTGTGCTGAGTCTCCTTTCAAGAACGCCAACGGCGTTCTTGCCGCGCCGCGCTCGGTGCGAAGCACCTTCCTCTGAGCGCGGCTGCGATCTGCCGGAGGCTTTATCTCAGTGGGGGATTGACACCCGCCACTGAGACAGAATAGTTACTCACCGTCTATAGAAGCGGGAGTCTCCCCCACTGAGATCAAGTCAGAAGGCACAAAGCAGGGCGCATCAACCGGTCAGCCGACCTTCGCAATGCGCCCCGCGTATTCAGTTAGCTATCCTGTTTCGCTGTCACGAATTTCCGTTCAGGAATTCATCAGTCATACAGGTTCGGTGCGATGTTCTCGTCTTCCATGTTGGAAGCATCATACCAATAACCATCGGTCGGGACATCGATCAGCTCTTCGCCGTTTGCAGCAGCGGTCAGAGCATAGATGCAGTAGTAGCCCATCATCAGCGGAGACTGGGTCACAGCGCCAAGGAAGGTGCCATCTTCGACAGCAGCCTTGATGGAGGTACCGGCATCGAAGCCTACGCCAACGACAGTGTCGCCAAGAACTTCACGGTTGTCATTTGCGACCAGCAGACCTTCAGCAGCAGTCTGGTTGGAGCCGAATACCGCGATGGTGTCTTCCTTATCCAGGATGGTGCCAGCCTCAGTGGAGCAAAGGTCAACAGTGGTCTGCGCCGGAACACGGACTTCAAGGATGATGTCAGCATCGCCCTCGACAGCGCCCTCAGCCGCGTCAACATAGAACTCATTACCTTCCATCGCTACGGTGTAGCCATCAGCTGCAGCAAGCTCGATCAGCTTGTTGATGAAGCCAAGGCCTCTCTGCTGGATGTTCAGAGCGTAGTTGTCCTGGTTGATCTCACCGATACGGACGGTGCCATTGCCGATCTGATCCTTGACCGCCGCGTAAAGGTTCTCAGCAGCAACCTCGCCGGCAGCAGTATTGTCGGTCACAACCGTGCAGACAACCGATCCTTCCGGCGCATCCGCGATACCGGTATCGAACGCAACGATCGGAACACCTGCGTCAGCCGCAGCCTGAAGGGATTCCAGTACGGAAGAGGTATCACATGCAGCAAGGCCGACACCAGCCGGAGCGCCGTTGATGGCACTGTTGAGCATGTTCACCTGGTCAGCGATATCAGACTCAGAAGCCGGGCCCTGTGCGGAATAGGTGACACCGAGCTCCTCGGCTGCCTGATCCATGCCCTGCAGAGCTGCCTGCCAGTAGGTTGACTGGAAGCTCTTGACAACGATCTGGAAATCATACGCTTCTTTTGCTTCCAGACCATCGAACTGTGCGATACCTTCCGTGGTGTCGGAAAGGTTCTCCGCCGCGAATGCCGGAACTGCCATCAGGCCTCCAACCAGCACAGCGCTCATCATAACTGCCAGCATTTTCTTCTTCATTCTCTTTTCCTCCTTTTGTTGGTTGAATGAATCTATTGATACAGATCCGGCTGTGTTGCCGGTCTGCAATCATTACCCTTTACTTAATGACCTTCCTCTTGATGATATCGATCGTGACCGCACCGATCAGAACGAAGCCTGTTATGATCTGCTGCATGTTCGCATTGAATCCGATATAGGGAAGACCCTGCTTCAGGAACAGGATGACATACGCGCCAATCACGGTTCCGTATATGGTTCCATAGCCGCCGGAGGCGGACACACCGCCTACGATCGCGCCTCCTATGGCATCCAGTTCCATGCCGGCGCCCGTGCCCGGCTGCACCGTCTTGATGACAGCGGCGTACGCGATGGACGCCAGTCCGGCGAACAGTCCGCTGACTGCATAAACCATGATGTGGTAGAACTTCACATTGATACCTGACAGAATCGCCGCTTCTTTGTTGGACCCGATCGCGATCGTATAACGGCCGAAACGGGTGTGCGCCAGCACAAACTGCATGATCAGCATCAGCAGGATGATCCACACAAGACCCAGGGGAAGCTTGGTTTTGTCTGCCAGCGTTATCTTAAAGATCGAATGGAACCAGCCGTTGTCCTGCTTGGCCGTCGGCCACGGAATCGCGAAGGAACCGGTTACAACCGAGCCAAGTCCGCGCGTAATCATACAGGTACACAGCGTCGCCAGGAACGGCGGAAGCCCCATGACAGAGATCAGCACACCGTTGGCAAGGCCGATTCCCAATCCGAACAGGACGGATACCAGCATCGCCAGGCCGGTCGGCACATTGTAGAAACGGATCAGGCAGCCGCCCGCAAGCGCGTAGCAGATCATGCCGGTTCCGATGGACAGATCCACGCCGCCGGTAATCAGCGGAAATGCGACACCGATCGCCATCAGGGCGTAATAGTAGGAAATATCCATCATGCTCAGGAAGGTCGTGTACTTTCCGAAGTCTGAACTGATCGTGCGGAATATGAAATAAAGGGCAACCAGAACGATTCCAACAATCACTTCCTGCGTAAAGATTGATTTCTTCTTCGTCATCTTCTATCTCTCTCCTTACTTGATGTCGCGGGTTGCCTTATCCATGATCGCTTCCTGTGTCGCTTCTTCAATCGAGATCTCCCCCGTCTTCTTCCCTTCGCACATGACAATGATGCGATCGCTCATACGAAGGATCTCCGTCATCTCGGAAGAGATCATGATGATTGACTTTCCTTCCGAGGCGAGCCGGTTCATCAGCTTGTAGATCTCGTTCTTCGCGCCGACGTCGATTCCTCTGGTGGGCTCGTCAAAGATCAGGATATCACAGTTTCTGACCAGCCACTTCGCGATAACGACCTTCTGCTGGTTTCCGCCGGAAAGGTTGACAACCAGCTGGTCCGCGCTGGGTGTCTTGGTATCCAGCTCTTTGATGTACTTCTCAGTTACCTCTTTCTCTGCGCCTTTGTTGATGAACAGTCCGGACATATACTTTGGCAGCGTGGCCAGCGTGGAATTCTCCGTGATCGTCTTCTGGACCACGATTCCGAAACGCTTGCGGTCCTCGGAAAGATAGCCGATTCCGTTCTTCACGGCGTCCTCCGGAGAGTTGATCGTGACCTTCTTTCCATTGATATAGATGTCGCCGCCTGTCTTCGGATCCGCGCCAAACAGGGCTCTGGCCGTCTCGGTCCGCCCGGCGCCCATCAGTCCGGAGAAGCCGAGAATCTCACCCTTGCGCAGCTCAAAGCTGACGTCCTGCACCATCTTTCCTGCATTCAGGTGTTCCACCTTCAGCACCACCGGAGCGTCTGCGGGCACCATGCTGTGTGTCTTCGGATCTTCATAGATCACACGGCCGACCATCATATTGATGATGTCTTCCTTCGTGCACTCATCCGTGATCAGTGTGCCGACATAGGCACCGTCACGCATGACCGTCACACGGTCTGTGATGACCTTGATCTCATCCATTCTGTGAGAGATGTAGATAATGCCCAGGTTCTGTTTGCGCAGATCGCGGATAATCGCGAACAGATCCTCGATCTCCTTCTCCGTCAGCGCGGCGGACGGCTCGTCAAAGATGATGACCTTCGCCTGGTGGGAGATGGCCTTCGCGATCTCGCACATCTGCTGCTTTCCGACCGTCAGATCGCTCATCTTGGCCTTCGGGTCGATATTGATGTGCAGCTCGTCGAACAGCTTCTTCGATTCCTGGATCATCTTCCGGTCATCGATCATGAAGCCCTTCTTGAATTCTCTTCCGATGAAAATGTTCTGCGCGACAGTCAGGTCGCCGACCATGTTCAGCTCCTGGTGCACGATGACGATACCGGCTGCCTGCGCGTCGCGGGTATTGTGGAACTCTACCTCACGTCCCTCGTAGGTGATCGTTCCGGAGTCCTTTGTGTAGATTCCGGTCAGCACCTTCATCAGGGTCGACTTTCCGGCTCCGTTCTCGCCCATCAGCGCGTGAACTTCTCCTCTTTTCAGCTCGAAATCGACATGATCCAGCGCATGGACTCCAGGGAAGGACTTGTCGATGTCTTTCATTGTAAGAATCACTTCACCCATCTTTTCCTTCTCCTTTCGTCAGTTCCTGCGGCGTCTTGCCGAAACGTCCGCGTAGACAAACACAATGACAATGATACCGGTGATGATCATCTGCACTTCCTTGGTCATACGAAGTGCCATGATGCCTTCCTGCAGAAGAGAAATGACCAGAACACCGATCACCGTTCCGCCGATCGACGCCAGTCCGCCTGCCATGGAGGTTCCTCCCATGACGCAGGAAGCGATCGCCTCATTGTTATAGGTATCGCCCAGGCCCGGCTGAACCGTCGTATACGCCCCGACAAAGAAGATTGCCGCGATGCCGACCAGCGCGCCGCAGATGACATATGCCAGCATCTGCCACTTGCGCACATTGACGCCGGACAGGCGGACCGCCTCCTTGTTGCTTCCGAGGCAGAGAATATACCGGCCTGCCTTCGTGTTGTTCATCACGATGTACAGGATCACGATCGCGACCGCGAAGATGAGGAGGCCGACCGGGAAATCGCCAGCCTTAACCAGATTCCGGAACCAGCCCTTGCCGGACGGGTCATTGCCCTGCGGCCAGCTGACCGACTGTGTCTTCGTGAAGACCGAGCCCAGACCCTTGGCGATGTTCATGGTCGCCATGGAAACGATGAAGGGCGGGACCCCGACAAATGCCACAAGGTATCCATTGAAGCAGCCGAAGCAGAAGCCGATCACGATGCTCATGATCAGAGAGACAATGACCGGCGCTCCATGGGTGTTCAGCGTATAGCCTGCCATCAGCGCGCAGCAGAACATCACGGGACCGATCGAGAAGTCGATTCCGCCTGTCGCGATGACAAAAGTCACACCGAGCGCAAGAAAGCCAAGGAAATAGGTATAGTTCAGAATGCTCATGATTCTGTCCATGCTGGCGAATCCCGGGATGATCACCGAGAACACCCCGTACATCAGCAGCAGGATGCAGAACAGTATGATCCGGTTAAATCCCAATTTCTTTACAACTGGGTTCTGCTTGATATTTTCCAACGATTTCTCCCTCCTGTCTGCTCCGGCCTTTGAACCGGGCTGAAAATCACTTCATCCGCGTTCCATGGACCGGGACATTTCCTGCAGTTGCTCTGACGCGCGCGGATCTGTGAGAACAAACTCATCGTGCACTGCCGTCGTCCAGAGTTTCAGTTCATCGGACAGATCGAACCGCTTCTCCAGACCCAGCGTCATCCTCCACACATCCTTGCACATCTGTTTTTTCTGATCCGCCCCGTTGGGACTGAGCAGTCCGAAGAGCGATCTTCTGTATTCTGATCCCATACAGGTCTTAAAATACCGCTTTGCCGTATTCCGGATCTCCCAGTACAGCGCCGCTTCGCCCGCCTCGCCGTAAGAGGCTGCCTCCAGGTACCCGCTCTCTTTCAGGAACTGGCTTACCTCTTTCTTTCCGCCCCGCCGGAAAAACCGGGACGAGCTGTAAACCTGGATGAAATTCACGCATGCCCACAGCCAGCGGTCCACAGACGGCTCTCTCTTTCCCTCCTCGATGTAACGAAGGGAAAACAGTCTTTGGCGATATGCATTCGCCCCGTCTTCCGCCTCTTCCCGGAGGTTTCTCTGAAGCATCTCCGCGCGCCGCTCCGGCTCAAGCTCCGTATAATAATCCCGCCATGCCGGGCTGATCGGAACCATCGGTACCACCTCCTGCCCCGGCTTACTTCTCAGCGAGAAACACCTCGATCTCGACGCCGCTCGGATCAACCAGCAGCATATTGTGCCTTCCGAGCTTCTCTACATAAGCCGGCGCCGACCGGACACTCACACCCTTCTCCCGGCAGCGCTGATCCAGCTCTTCCAGGGAGTCCGCTTCCAGGCACAGGTGACGGTAGATTCCCGTATCCGTCTCACGGTGCGCGGCTGCTTCCTCCTTGTTCTCATAGTCGATCAGTTCCAGCAGAACGCCCTGCGGCAGCTGGTAATATGTCAGCGTGTGATCCCCCATATCGGTAAACCCACACTGCTCCAGGCCGAAAACCTCCTCATAGAAGGCTTTGGATTCTTCCAGGTTTTTTACATTGATCGTGATGTGATTCAGTCCTGTCAGTTTCATCCATTCGTCTCCTTCACCCGCAGCGGGCAATTGACTTCCCCTCCGCAATCTTTGCCGGCAGAACCAGTATCTCGTGTTCATACTGTCCGTCTTCTTTATCTGTCCCGTTCCGGTTCTGGTCGATCCGCTTCAGAAGCAGTCTGACCGCTTCCTCCGCCATCTTCCGAAGCGGCTGGACAGCCAGGACAAGCTTCGGCTTTGACAGGTTGGAGATAATCAGGTCGTCGAATCCGATCAGGGACAGATCCTCGGGACACTGGTACGGGGATTCATTCAAAGCCATCACCGCGCCGAGAATGATCTCAAAGTTTCCCAGGAAAACCGCTGTCGGCCGTTCCTTCAGCTTCAGCAGCTCCTGCATGCTCCGGTACCCATGCCCGATGCTGTGGTCTCCCACCTTCATGTAGCTGCGCGGAACCCGGATCTTCCGGTCCTTCAGAAGCTGCAGGCAGCCCTCCAGCCGCTCCTGTCCGGTAATCACTGTGTCCGCGCTGATCAGCGCGATCCGCCGGTGTCCGTAATCCGCCAGCAGCTTCACAGCATCGTAGGCTGCCTCCCGGTTATTGACCTTCACACAGTCCAGTCTGGAATCCTTCAGCGGACGGTCCATCAGAACCACCGGAATATGATTCCGCAGAACCGGCTCCAGAAAACCCGGGGCCTGGGCGACCGGCATGACGATCATGCCGTCCACTTTCTTTCCCAGGAGGAAGCGGACATTCTGTTCTTCGAGCACCGGATCGTTCTGCGAATCGCAGATCATGGCCGCGTACCCTTCCTCTCTCAGGTACTCGCCAAGGTACTGAAGAACCGTCCCGGTAAAAACATTGGAAATATCAAATACGACAACACCGATTGTCTTGCTCTGGCTGGTCACAAGTCCGCGCGCCATCTCATTCACTTCATAATGAAGCGTTCTGATCGCTTCCTCGATCTTCTCTCTGTTTTCCGGAAGGAGGTTTCCCCCGTTCAGGTACTTCGAGATTGTCGCAAGCGACAGGCCTGTCATATTCTTGATGTCACGTATTGTTGCAGCCACACCGATGCCTCCGCTATCTGACAAATTCATCCAACGATTTCATGGGTGAAACGTTTCGCTCTATGTACATTATGATGCCGGCGAAACGTTTTGTCAACAGCTATTTTCGGCGTTTTACCGAATTTGGGCTGCATCCTGCCTTCAGACAGAGAATCTCTTCAGGACACGTGAAAACCACCGCCGCGGCGGCAGAATACAGGTCTGCCGCCGGCAGTCTCACTCAGGCACGGCCGACGCTTCCGACCACTTCCATCTTCTGCATGACATACTTCTTCACTTCTTCCATCCCCGGGATTCCGTACTTCTTCGGATCGTAGTCTTCGGGGTGGCTTGCCATATGCGCCTTCACACCATTCATGAACGCAATGCGCAGATCCGTCGCGTAGTTCACCTTGCAGATTCCCCTGCTCACGCAGTCTCTGACCTGCTCATCCGGAACGCCTGAAGTTCCGTGCAGGACAAGCGGGATCGGGACAACCTCGCGGATCGCTGACAGGACATCCACATTCACCTTCGGGACTCCTTTATAGACACCGTGGGAGGTTCCTACACCCACCGCAAGGGAATCGACCGCTGTGCGCGCGACGAATTCCTTCGCCTGATCCGGATCCGTGTACGGATTCTCTCCCTCTCCGTTGTCCAGATCATCTTCCTTGCCGCCCACCTTGCCGAGTTCGCCCTCAACCGGCACATTGCCCGCGTGGCAGACATCGGTGACCGATTTTGTCAGCGCGATGTTGTCCTCGAACGGCTTCTTCGATCCATCGATCATAATCGATGTATATCCGGCACGGAAGGCTGCGCATGCCAGCTCGAAGCTGTTGCCGTGATCCAGGTGGCAGACCACCGGAATCTTCGTCCGCTCCGCTGCCGTGCGGATATTTGCGTAATAGAAGTCAAGTCCCGCATACTTTAACGTCCCGGGGGTTGTCTGCATGATGACAGGGGAGCCGGTCTCTTCTGCCGCAGCCAGTACCGCCATGACCATTTCCATGTTTTCCACGTTAAACGCGCCTACGGCGTATCCTCTCTTCTGTGCGTCAAGCAGTAATTCTTTTGATGTGACAAGCATTGTTTTGTCCTCCTGAACAAGTCTGTTTCCTGTAGTGCAGCGCCTTTATCCGCAAACCTCCACCACAACGTCTCCTGCTATCTTCTCATACACCGCCGGGTCAAAATGCCCGGTGAGCGGTGACATGGCCGATGCTGCCGACACCGCGACGGCATAGCCGAGCGCTTCCTCCGGTTTCATCTTCCGCTCCATTGCCACGGCAAAGGCCCCTGTCATAGAGTCGCCGCAGCCGACGGTGTTCACCGGCGTCAGGACCGGCGGCTTCCCGTGGAAGATTCCTTCCTCGCAGGCCAGCACGGCACCATCGGCGCCGAGGGAAATCACAACCCAGGGAATCTGATACGTATCATGCAGCTCCTGCGCGGACCGCAGCACATCCTCGTAACCGTTCACCCGGATCCCCAGGAGGGCTTCGATCTCATCCTCATTCGGCTTGATCATATCCGGACAGCCGCGCAGGCTTTCCGACAGATAGCTGCCGCTGGTGTCCAGAATCACCTTGATCCCGGCCTGCTTCATGATACCGGTCAGTTTCTTGTAGATATCCGCAGGAACACCCCGCGGCGCGGACCCTGACATCGTTACTGCCGAGCTTCCTTCAATGATGGAAGGAAACGTCTCCAGGAACCGGTCCACGTCTTCAGCTTTCACGTCAAATCCCGGCTCCAGATACTCCGTGGATCCGTACTTCGGATCCAGAATGTTGATGCAGCTGCGGGTCTCTCCCTCTACATGGAAAAACCGCGTTTCCACATCGCTGCGCCTTGCGAGATCCTCGAGGTACTGTCCGTTGAACCCGCCGGCAAATCCTGTCGCCTGCACGTCGGCGCCGCAGATCCGTGCGACCTTTGCCACATTGAGGCCCTTGCCTCCGGCGGTGTTCCGCACCTCCTTCACGCGCATGACCGTGCCGTTCTCGATCGCCCGCTCCATCACATAGGCTTTGTCGATGGACGCATTCAAAGTGACTGTCGTGATCATGTCTTCCTCTTGTCTGTTATGCTTCGCTGTCGATCAGAATCTTTCCCTTGACCGTTCCCGGTGTCTTGTACCACTCGAAGGCTTCCGCGATCTGTGACAGCGGTACCTTGCGGTAGATAAACGATTCATCGAACTTCAGCTGTCCGGTGCTGAAGTAGTAGGACGTCAGCTCCCACTCCTTTCCGGGGAACGGAGCCGAGTAGGACATCCAGGATCCCGTCAGAGTGAACTCCTTGCGGTTCATGCACTCCCATTCGTCCACGGTGAAGGAAAGCTCCTTCGTCGGTGTGCCGATGAAGCACACGCCTGCCTTGTTCGCCGCCAGGCGGAATGCCATCTTCATCGTGATCGTGTTGCCCGCTGTTTCATAGACATAGTCGAAGCCCCTGCCGCCGGTCAGCTCCATCGCCTTGTCCATGAATCCCTCTTCCAGCGTATTGATCCCGGCATCTGCACCGAGCCGCTTGCCAAGCTCCAGGCGTTCATCGACAATGTCAAAAACCACAACCTTCTTCGCGCCGAAGATCTTCGCCCACTGCAGCGTCATCATACCGATCGTCCCGCCGCCAAGCACCGCCACGCATCCGCCGCCCTGATAATTCAGGCGCAGCAGTCCGTGCAGCGCTACCGTTGCGGGCTCGAAAAATGCGCCTTGTTCGAAGCTGACATTGTCGGCGAAGGGAACCGCGTTCAGCTCCGGCACACTGACATATTCCGCGAAGCTGCCGAATTCGCGCGAACCGATGAAGCTGTAATGCTTGCACAGGGAATAATCCCCCCTCTGGCAGTCATAGCACTTCAGGCAGGGAACCAGCGGGATCCCGGCCACACGGTCGCCCGGTTTCAGGCGTGTCACGCCCTCCCCGATCTCGACAACGGTTCCGGAAAACTCATGGCCAAGCACATTGGGGAAATAATGACAGGCATCCGCGTTCACCCGCGGTACGTCAGAACCGCAGATGCCTGTATACTTGACCTTGATCAGAACCCTGCCGGGTCCGGCCTTCGGCGTCTCGATCTCTTCATAGCGAATATCATTTTTAGCGTGCACAACTCCGGCTTTCATGATTGTATCTGCCTCCTTCACATATCCGTCCCAGCCGGCTCCTTCACGCATGGAGCCGTATCCCGCGTCCGCGCCGGACGCGTCTGGCTTTTTTCTGGCCTGTTATCTTTGATGCATCAGATCCTTCAGGTTCTCATACAGCGCCCGGTAAGTCTGATACCCTTTCTCATATGCTTCCTGATCCGCTGTCCCGGGTTCATGTATCCGCCGTGTCGCGATGGTACGGCCGATCACCTCTTTGTAGGAGGGGAACAGTCCGACGCCCACGCCGGCCAGCATGCATGCGCCCCAAGTGGTAGCGGTATCAGAGGAAGGTACCTCGATCTTCTTTCCCGTGATGTCTGCCTTGATCTGCGTCCAGAGCAGGGAATTCGCGGATCCGCCCATTGCCTTGAGGACCTGTACTTCAGCCCCGGCATTCCCGGCGACCTCCAGGTTGTGGCGGAGCGCGTAGGCAACGCCCTCCATCAGCGCGCGGACAAAGTGTCCTTTCTTCTTCGTGAAGTCAATCCCGTAGAAAACACCCTTCGCTTCCGCGTCCCAGATCGGCGTCCGCTCTCCGGACATGTAGGGCAGGAACACCAGGCCTTCGCTCCCTGCAGGAACCTTCGCCGCAGCCTGGTTCATCTGGTCGAGCGAGCTCATGCCAAGCTGCTCCTTCATAAGGCGTTCCTCCCCGCCGAA
>CACZJF010000036.1 GCA_902781455.1 uncultured Lachnospiraceae bacterium
GGTGAGCTGATGAGCCTTCTGACCTACTGCATGACGATTCTGATGAATCTGATGATGGTTTCCGTATTGTTTGTCATGTTCTCCATGAGCGAGGCGAGCATGAGCCGTATCGCCGAAGTGCTTGACGAGGAGATTACCCTGACAAATCCGGAGAATCCGGATCTGACCGTTCCGGACGGGTCGATCCGTTTCGACCATGTGACATTTTCATACAGTAAGAAATCGGAGAAGCCGGTGCTGGATGACATCAGCCTGGAGATTGCCTCCGGTGAGACAATCGGGATCATCGGCGGAACCGGTTCGTCCAAGTCCTCGCTGGTCAATCTGATTCCGCGGCTGTATGACGTATCGGAGGGGACAGTCTGCGTCGGCGGCAAAGATGTGAAAGGCTATGATCTGGATACGCTGCGCCGGGAGGTGGCGGTTGTCCTCCAGAAAAATGTTTTATTTGCGGGTACGGTTCTTGAAAATCTGCGGTGGGGTGATCCGGACGCGAGTGAGGAGGAGTGCGTGGAAGCGTGCCGCCTTGCGTGCGCGGACGAATTTATCCGGGAACTGCCGGATGGGTACCAGACCCATATCGAACAGGGCGGGACCAATGTTTCCGGCGGCCAGCGGCAGAGGCTGTGTATCGCGAGAGCACTTCTGAAGAAGCCGAAGGTCCTGATCCTGGACGACTCTACCAGCGCGGTTGATACCGCGACAGACGCAAAGATCCAGGAGGCGTTCCGGGAGAAGATACCGGATACGACGAAGCTGATCATTGCCCAGCGGATATCGTCCGTCCAGCACGCGGACCGGATTGTCGTGATGGACGACGGACGCATAGACGGCGTGGGAACCCATGAACAGCTGCTTGAGACCAATGAGATCTATCGTGATGTCTATGAATCACAGATGAAGGGCTCCGGCGATTTCGACAGGCAGGGGAGGTGAGACGCGATGGCTGAAAACAGCAGTGAAAAGAATGCACCTGTCATGAGAGGTCCCGGAGGAAGAGGAAGAGTGATGGGGCAGCGCCCGAAGCTGGAGCATCCGTGGAAGCTGTTCGGCAGAGTCCTCGGATACATCATGAAGCGGTACAAGGTGCACTTTGTTATCGTGCTTGCCTGCATCGTCGTGTCGGTTCTGGCGAATCTGCAGGGAACCCTGTTTACCCGGACGCTGATCGACAGTTACATCATGCCGCTTCTGAAAAGCAGCGATCCGGACTTCGGGCCGCTGGCAGGAGCGATCCTGAAGGTCGCGGCGTTTTATGCCACCGGCGTAATCGCCTCTTATGTGCAGGGCAGGATCATGATGTATGTCACGCAGGGGACCCTGAGAGACCTCAGGACGGATCTGTTTACCCATATGCAGAACCTGCCGATCTCTTATTTCGACCAGCACCCGCACGGGGATATCATGTCGGTCTACACCAATGACGTGGATACGCTCAGGCAGATGATCTCGCAGTCGATTACACAGGCCTTCAATGCTTCGTTCACGGTTGTGACGACACTGGCGGCGATGATCATGCTGTCCTGGCCGCTGACCATCCTGTCTTTGGTGATGGTAGCCGTCACCCTGCTTGCCACCACGAAGGCGGCGAGTGTCTCCGGGAAGCACTTTGTCCTGCAGCAGCAGCATCTGGGCGCTGTGAATGGTTTTGTGGAAGAGATGATGAAGGGACTGAAGGTCGTGAAGGTCTTCAGCCATGAGAAGATCAACCAGGATCAGTTTGATGAACTCAATACGAATCTGTTTGAATCCGCGGATAAGGCGGTGCGCTATTCGAACGCGCTCGGTCCGCTGAACGCGCAGATCGGCAATGTCAGCTATGTGCTGTGCGCCATTGCGGGCGGTGCCCTGGCACTGAACGGATACGGCGGATTCACGCTGGGCGCTCTGGCATCGTACCTGACCCTGAACCGGTCTTTCGCGATGCCGGTGAATCAGATGTCCATGCAGCTGAATTCCATCGTCATGGCACTGGCCGGCGCGCAGAGAATCTTCGCGCTGCTGGACGAGAAGCCGGAGACGGACGAGGGATACGTCACGCTGGTCAATGCCAGGGTCGGAGAAGACGGGAAGATTACCGAGTCAGAGAAGAAGACAGGCCGCTGGGCATGGAAGCATTATCACCAGGCGGACGGAACCACGGATTACCGTGAGCTGACGGGAAAGATTGTGATGGATCATGTCGACTTCGGATATGTTCCGGAGAAGGAAGTGCTGCATGACATCACGCTGTTCGCGGAGCCGGGGCAGAAGATCGCGTTTGTCGGTTCGACCGGAGCCGGTAAGACGACGATCACCAACCTGATCAACCGGTTCTATGATATCGACGATGGAAAGATCCGTTATGACGATATCAATGTCAATAAGATCCGGAAGAGCGACCTGCGCCGCTCCCTGGGCATGGTCCTGCAGGATACACATCTGTTTACCGGCACTGTCATGGACAATATCCGCTATGGCAAGCTGGATGCCACCGACGAGGAAGTGATCGCGGCGGCGAAGCTGGCCGGCGCGGACGGATTCATCCGCCAGCTGGAGGACGGGTATCAGACCCGGCTCACCGGAGACGGCGGCAATCTCTCTCAGGGACAGCGGCAGCTGCTCTCGATCGCGCGGGCGGCAATCGCGGATCCTCCGGCGCTGATTCTGGACGAGGCAACCAGCTCGATCGATACGAGAACAGAGCGCATCGTGTCCGAAGGCATGGACGCTCTGATGAAGGGACGTACGACCTTTGTGATTGCGCACAGGCTGTCCACGGTCCGCAACGCGGACTGTATCATGGTGCTTGAGAACGGAAGGATCATTGAACGCGGAACACATGATGACCTGATCTCCCAGAAGGGCAAGTATTACCAGCTCTACACGGGCAATCAGATCACAGCATAATGGTGAGCTGAATCAGATGGAAAATCTGGTTTACTTAAGGAGGTCTGAAGAATGGGTTTTAGTGATCTTGGCAGAAAACTGTCCAAACTGGGGCAGGACACAAAGAATGGAGTGCAGAAAGTGAGTGATTCAGTAACCATTTCAAACCGGATCTCGCAGGAAAAGAAGTCCCTTGAGCGGCTGTTTGCCCTGATTGGTGAGGCCGTCTACAAGGAGAACCCGGATACGCCGAAGGCCGGTCTGGAGGATGAATGGGCTGCAGTGAAAGTGGCTTATGCCAACATTGCTTCCTACACGGAACAGCTGAACCAGGTGAAGGGACTGATCTACTGTCCGAACTGCGGCAGGCCGGCAGCGGCAGGAGACAAGTTCTGCGCGAAGTGCGGATTCCGGCTGAACGTCCGCCCGGAAACCACCGGACAGAAGATGGCGAACGACCTGAAGGAGGCCGGACAGGAGGTCGGAAAAATCGCAGGCAGCGCAGCCGACAGAACCGGAGAGGCGGTCGGCGGGGCAGCAGCCGGAACGAAGAATGCATTCTCCTGGCTGAAGTCGAAGTTTCAGAAACCAAAGAAGGAAGAGGAGGAACTGACTGCCGCGGCAGAGCAGATATCCGGGCAGGGAAACACTGAGACGGAAGGATCCGGGGAGGCAGCAGAGGATGCCCCCTTTCGCGGAGACGATCGTGAAAAGTCAGACGTCCAGGCAGTCGGAATGGAAACTCCGGAAAAAGAAGCAGACATGGAAGAAGCGGCAGCCGTAGAAACACCGGCAGAGGAGGAACAGCATGAGTGAGCGTATCTATCGGATCTTTGCCATCAACCCAGGTTCCACATCGACGAAGCTGTCCCTGTTTGAGAATCGGAAAAACATCTTTACCACGGACGTCTTTCATGATTCTTCGGTGCTCCTGACCTTTCCGACCATCAATGACCAGCTGGATTACCGCATGGAGGTGATCTACAAGTTCCTGGAGGAGAATCATATCGATATGACCGGGATCAACGCTGTGGTTGGAAGAGGCGGTGGCTGTTATTCCGTTCCCGGCGGAATCTACCGGGTGGACAAGCGGCTGATCGAGGATACCCGGGCGGTGAAGGGCGGTCTGTATCACGCTTCTATGTTAGGTGTTCAGATGGCAGAGAAGATCCATCAGAAATATGGCGGCATCTGTATCATGATGGACCCGCCGATTGTGGATGAGCTGTGTGATGAGGCCAGGATTACCGGTATGAAGGGTGTCTACCGGAGGGCAGTTTCCCATGCGCTGAACCTGAAGGCAACAGCACGTCATCACGCGAAGCTGATGGGCACCCGGTATGACGCGTGCAATTTCATCGTCTGCCATATTGACGGCGGCATCTCCATATCAGCGCATGATCACGGACGCATGATCGACGGCAATGATGCCGGCGGCGGCGAAGGCCCATTTACCCCGACCCGTATGGGAAGCCTCGCGATCACAGACGGGCGCAGGGTCCTTGAGGGACTGAGCGATGAGCAGATCCGCGACTTGTGCTCTCAGGCCGGCGGACTCGCGAACTGGTTCGGAACCTCGAATTCGGACGTTGTCCATAAGATGGTGGAAGAGGGCGACAAGGTGGCGGTCCATGTATGGAATGCCATGATCTATCAGGTGATCAAATGGATCGGCATGATGAGTACGCCCCTGAAAGGCAAGGTGGACGCGATCCTTCTGACCGGCGGCCTTCTGAGATTCCCGGAGGTAGGCGCGCGGATCGAGGAGAGCTGCGGCTGGATTGCCCCGGTATACCAGTATCCGGGAGAATTTGAGCAGGAAGCGATGGCGGCGGGGGCCATGCGTGTGCTGACCGGCGAGGAAGAGGTAAAAATCTATCCCGGGAAACCGGTCTGGTCGGGGTTTTCAGATTAAGCCCATCCGACATGCGGCACACAGATTGTACACAATTTAATTAGCACTCGTATGTTGACACTGCTAACAGATGGTGGTATGGTTAGTTCACAACAAACGATTCTGATTGAGGAGGACAACCATATGATTACAATTCCTGTTTATAACATGATTATCCTTCCGAATATTTCTCTGACATTCAAGAAGGATTTCTTTGATGAGACTTCCGCGATGAACATGCGGGAGGGCGATAAGCTGCTGTTTTTGTTCCAGAAAAATGAAAAAGGCAGAAAGCATCTGACGCAGGATGACTTCTATCCGATCGGGCTGAACGGGATCGTGGAATCCGTGGACGAGGAAGGAGACATTACGGTCCTGACGCAGAACCGCATGAACATCGGTTCTGTTCTGATCTCCGAGCGGGAGATCTTCGCGCAGGCGGTGGTCCGGGAGGATATCGCGGACGTCGATGAAGACGAGCGGAAGATTGCCCTGGACGCGATGAAGAGCAGGCTCTATGAGTTTTTGAAGAAGTTCCCCTGGGGACTGATGGCGAGGGCTTATGTGAACCGCTGGAAGAGCCTGGAAGAGTGTGTGACCGCGCTCAGCTCCTATCTGACACTGGACGCCGAAGAGAAGTATCATATTCTGGAAGTGGACAAGGAGTCGGAACGTCTGGCACTGATCGAACAGGCGCTGTATGGATTTATCGCCGTGTCGGACGTGAGCACGGAGGCGCAGGAGCATGCCAAGGAAACCAATGAGAAGCTCTACCGTGAAGACGCGCTGAAGAAGCAGATCGGATTTCTGCAGGACCAGCTGGACAATATGCATCCGGAGAATGTATCTGACGTGGCAAAGTTCCAGAAGCTGATCGAAGAATCCGGGATGAATGAAACGGCCCGCAAGGAAGCCACCAAGGTGCTTGACAGGATCCGGCAGGAAGGAAAGAACTCACACGAGTACGGCCTTCTGTATGATTATCTGGACTTTGTCACTTCACTGGAATGGAAGAAGGAAAAGTTCAGGAAGATCAATCTTGAGAAGGCAAGGGAAATCCTCGACGAGGATCACTACGCGCTGAAGAAGGTGAAGAACCGTGTCATCCAGCAGCTGGCTGTGATGAGCCTGAACAAAAAGCAGTCCGGATCGATTCTTCTGTTTGTCGGGGCACCCGGTACCGGAAAGACCAGCATCGGTCAGAGTATCGCGAAGGCGCTGGGGCGCAAGTACGCGAGAATCTCCCTCGGCGGTGTGCGGGACGAAGCTGAGATCCGCGGCCACCGCAGAACCTACATCGGCGCCATGCCGGGCCGCCTGATGAACGCGATCAAGAATGCCGGTACATCGAATCCGGTCATCGTACTGGATGAGGTCGACAAGCTGAGCAAGGATTACAGCGGAGATCCGTCCAGCGCGCTGCTGGAGGTGCTGGATCCCGAGCAGAATTTCAGCTTCACGGATCATTACATGAATGTGCCCTACGACCTTTCAGATGTGCTGTTTGTCTGCACGGCGAATACGACCGACACGATTCCGGAACCGCTGCTGAACCGTATGGAAGTGATTCAGTTTCCGGGCTATACCGCGGTGGAGAAGTTCCAGATCGCGAAGCGCCATCTGCTGCCACGTGCCAGAAAGGCAACAGGGATCAGTGAGCGTGAACTGGAAGTGCCGGATGAGACCATCCGTGCCGTGATCGACAATTACACAAGCGAGAGCGGTGTGCGCGGCCTGAAGAAACAGATGGATACCCTCTGCCGTTATGCCGCAGTCGAGGTCGTCGAGAACAAAGACGCAAGGAAGGCAAAGAAGACCGGTGATCAGGCACGTGCCGGAAAGCGCGGGACTGACAGGACAAAGGTCGAACCGAAGAAGGTTGTGGTCACGCCGGAGAACCTGAGACAATACCTGGATCAGAAGCCGATTCACCATGACCTTGTGCATGAGGAGAAGAGGCCCGGGATCGTGACCGGCCTGGCATGGACGGCAGCCGGCGGTGAGATTCTCTTCATCGAGACCCTCTTTACCAAAGGAACCGGAAAGGTGATCATCACCGGACAGCTGGGCGATGTCATGAAGGAATCCGTGCAGATCGCGATTTCCCTGGTCAAGGCGATGTATCCGGATAAGGTAAAGTTGTTCTCGGAAAATGACCTGCACATCCATGTGCCGGAGGGGGCGATCCCGAAGGACGGTCCGTCAGCAGGAATTACGCTGACCACAGCGCTGGCTTCTCTTGTGACCAAACGGGAAGTGAGTCCGGAGTGGGCGATGACCGGGGAGGTATCTCTGCGCGGAGGCGTCATGCCGATCGGCGGTCTCCCGGAGAAGCTGATGGCAGCCCAGAGAGCCGGCATCAAGAAGGTATTGATCCCGGAAGAGAACCGCGAGGATCTGGAAGAGGTAGCGGAGGAAGTGAAGAACGCACTGGAGATCTTCCCGGTGAAGAAGGTCAGTGATGTTCTGGAGACACTGAACCTTCAGCCGATGACAGAGAAGAAGGGAAAGAAGAAAAAGGAGAAGGGTGTCGAGCCGGATCCGTTCCGGAATGTGGAAGCATTCTGGGGCGTGAAGGAGAATCCGATCAGGATCCGTCCGGCTGACTGAGGCAGACAGAATCCGGAGACAGAAAAGGAGTATGCGATGAGAGTCGGAATCGGATATGACGTGCACCGGTTTGCCCCGGGCAGAAAACTGATTCTCTCAGGAGTGGAGATTCCGTATGAGCAGGGGCTTTTGGGGCATTCCGACGCAGATGTGATTGTCCACGCCATCATGGATGCGCTGCTCGGAGCAGCCGCGCTGGGAGACATCGGACAGCATTTTCCGGATACGGACCCGGAATACGAAGGGATCTCCAGCATCCTCCTGCTTGAGAAGGTCGCGCAGCTTTTGAAGGAGAATCATTATTCGGTCGGAAACATCGACGCGGTCATCATCGCCCAGAGACCGAAGATGATGCCGTACCTGGAGCAGATGAGGAAAAACACTGCCGCTGCCCTGGGCATTGAGGAGGGCAGGGTTTCCATCAAGGCGACCACGGAAGAAGGGCTTGGCTTCACCGGACGCGGGGAAGGGATTGCCGCCCAGGCAGTCTGTCTGCTGGAGCAGGTTTGACAAATGCTTCTTCCATGCATAAACTTGAGAATGATTCTGCTGTAAACTGACGTGAATGAAGGAGAACGGGCATGCTTTTTTACAATACCCTTAATAAGAAGAAAGAGGAATTCGTACCGATTGTTCCGGGCAAGGTTTCCATCTATGTCTGCGGTCCTACGGTTTATGATTTCATCCATATCGGCAATGCGCGTCCGATGCTTGTGTTCGATACGCTGCGCCGCTATCTCGAGCATAAGGGATATGAAGTCAACTATGTCTCGAACTTCACCGATGTCGATGACAAGATTATCAACAAGTCCATCGAGGAAGGGATCCCTGCGCAGGAGGTCGCCGAGCGCTACATCAAAGAGTGCAAACAGGACATGGAGCATATGAATGTCCGGCCGGCAACCACGCATCCGCGGGCAACGCAGGAAATCGACGGCATGATCGCGATGATATCGGATCTGATCGAAAAAGGGTATGCCTATGAGAAAAACGGTACGGTCTACTTCCGCACCAGAAAGTTCAAGGAGTACGGAAAGCTCTCCCACAAGAACCTGGATGATCTGAGATCCGGTTCCAGGAGTCTGCTGGTCACGGGCGAGGACGAGAAGGAAGATCCGCTGGACTTTGTCCTGTGGAAGCCGAAGAAAGACGGAGAACCCTATTGGGAGTCTCCATGGAGTGACGGAAGGCCGGGATGGCATATCGAGTGCTCTGTCATGGCGAAGCGCTATCTGGGCGATACGATCGACATTCACGCCGGCGGCGAAGATCTGGTCTTCCCGCATCATGAAAATGAAATCGCCCAGTCTGAGTGCAGCAACCAGGTGCCGTTCGCGCATTACTGGCTGCACAACGCGTTCCTGAATATCGATAACCACAAGATGTCCAAGTCGCTGGGCAACTTCTTCACAGTCCGGGAGATCGAGCAGCACTATGATCTTCAGGTGCTTCGTTTGTTCATGCTGAGCGCTCATTACAGAAGCCCGCTGAATTTCTCCCATGACCTCATGGAGAGCGCGAAGTCTTCCTATGAGAGGATCTGCAACGCCGTCGACAATCTGAATTTCCTGATTGAAAACGCGAAGACGGAGCAGATGAGCGCGGCGGAGACGGAAAAGGCGAAAGAGCTGCAGGGCTTCACGCAGAAGTTCGACGCAGCGATGGATGATGATATCAACACCGCGGATGCATTTGCGGCAGTATTTGACCTGGTCCGCTTCGCGAACAGTGAGGTGAACGGCGAGAGTTCGAAGGAATTCGCGCAGGCCGTCAAGGATGAGATCCTGCTTCTGGGCGATATCCTCGGCATGATATTTGAGAAGAAGGCAGAGGTTCTGGATTCCGAGATTGAAGCGCTGATTGCCGAGCGGCAGGCGGCCAGAAAAGCGAAGAATTTCGCGAGAGCCGACGAGATCCGCGATCAGCTTGCCCAGATGGGAATCACCCTGCTTGATACCAGGGAGGGTGTCAAGTGGAAGAGGAGCTGAAGACAGGCCGTCAGGAGAGTGCCCCGGATCTTGCAGGCGTACTCGCGTCCTGTATGCATCTTCCAAAGAAGGACTGGATGCAGTATCCGCCGCTTGCCCTGGCCTGGATCGGGGATACGGTCTATGACCTGATCGTGCGCAGCGTCCTTCTGCAGAAGGGTATGACCCAGCCGGACAGGCTTCACCAGAAGGCTTCGGGGATTGTCAATGCGCGCGCGCAGGCGACGGTGATGAGACAGATCCGGGAAGATCTGACACAGGAGGAGCAGTCCGTCTACCGAAGAGGCCGCAACGCAAAACCAGCCCACAAGGCGAAGAACGCGGATATGGAAGACTACCTGGAAGCGACCGCGTTCGAATGCCTGGTGGGATATCTGTATCTGAACGGGCGGTATGAACGGCTCATGGAGCTGGTCGGTCCCGGCATGGACGTGCAGCAGGCATAAACGGCTGGTCTGTGCAGCAAGGCAAGGATTTAAGCGTCTGATCCGTGGAGCAGGGGATAAGTGGATTACAGAGGGAAGCAAAGATGGATTTCGAAGAGACCAACATCGACGAAGCGCAGTCTCTGATTGAAGGGCGCAATGCGGTGCGTGAGGCGTTTCGCGCGGGGAAAACCGTAGACAGACTCTATGTGCAGGAAAAGCTCAGGGACGGTCCTGTGCTTGACCTGATCCACAGGGCAAAGAAGACAGACGCGGTCGTTGACTATGTGACGAAAGAACGTCTGGATAAAATGTCCCAGACAGGGCACCATCAGGGCGTGATCGCCCATGTGGCGGCTTATGAGTACGCGCAGGTGGAAGACATTCTGGAAAGAGCAAGGGAGCGCGGCGAAAGCCCGTTTCTTTTTGTGCTTGATGAGATTGAGGACCCGCATAACCTGGGGGCAATTATCAGAACCGCAAACCTGTGCGGCGCGCATGGCGTAATCATCCCGAAGAGACGCTCCGCAGGACTGACTGCTGCGGTGTTCCGCGCAAGTGCAGGGGCTGTCAGTTTCACGCCCGTGGCACGGGTCAATAACCTGTCTCAGACAATCGATGAGCTGAAGCAGGAGGGCCTGTGGTTTGTATGCGCGGATATGGACGGAGATGTCATGTATGACCTGAACCTGACGGGACCGATCGGTGTTGTGATCGGTTCGGAAGGCAGCGGTGTCGGCAGGCTTGTGAAGCAGCAGTGCGACATGATCGCATCGATTCCGATGAAGGGGGATATCGATTCCCTGAACGCTTCGGTGGCGGCAGGCGTACTGGCCTATGAGATTGTCCGGCAGAGGATGAAAAAAGGCTGAAAAGGACGGAAAAAGCTGTTTGAATTAGGGCTTGATTGCGTCCGATGGTATGTGGTAATATGTCTTTTGTGCCGCATGAAGGCATTTATCTGAATGGACAAGGAGTAGTGCGTTATGAAGATCTTTTTGACGATTATTTTTCTGGCGGTCTGTATCGGACTTACTGCGATTGTACTGATGCAGGAAGGAAAGGCCGCAGGATTAGGTTCCATCGGCGGAATCGGTGATTCCTACTGGGGAAAGAATAAGGGCAGATCGATGGAAGGAAACCTGGTCAGGTTTACCAAGTTCCTGGCTGCGGCGTTTCTGCTCATCGCGCTCCTGCTGAACATGATTCCGGATTCTTCCCGTTCTTCCTCAACAGCATCGCAGACAACTGCGGTACAGACGGAAGCAGCGGCTCAGACAGAAGCGCCTGCCGCGGTTCAGACGGAAGCACCTGCGCAGACGGAAGCGTAAAAGAAAACAATTGACACGGATTCTGCACTATGGTAGAATCCGTGTCGTTGACAAAAGTGTCAATAAGCTGCTGTGGCTCAGTCGGTAGAGCGTCACATTGGTAATGTGGAGGTCACCAGTTCGATTCTGGTCAGCAGCTTCACCGCAAACCCTTATAAATCAAG
>CACZJF010000037.1 GCA_902781455.1 uncultured Lachnospiraceae bacterium
GGTTCGAAAGACGAAAGTGGTACGGCGGCCAAAGATACCATCTCCATAGGATCAGGCGATCGCGTAAGCGGAGCGGACCGCATGGGGATGGAGGTTCATGGAGATCTGGTTCTTGTCACCGCTGCCTGTGACCTGGAGCTTGGGAATCACACAGGCCGCGATGAACTGGCGGATCCGGAGAATGAACTGACCTGGTTTCCCGGCAGTGATTCCTTCGATGATTATAACTGCAAACAGCTGAATGAAACGTTGTACGAAAAAGTATACCAGCTGATCAAAGACTGTCCGCTTCGTACAACAGAAAAGACGCAGCAGGTTCTTGCGGAGAATTATCCGGGGGAGGAATGGGCCGACAGGGATCCGCGTGTATTGACGGGGACCGCTGTCACATCAGACAGTTACTGGAAAGGCGTGGAAGATCACGCGAACGCCGTCGCTGCGGCAGATTACTATGCGTGTCCTGACAAGTACGCCGTTACGGAGATGGAAGAGATTGCGGTAATGAACACGGCAGCGTGCTTCGGCCTGCAGGACCGGGTCATCTCTCTACGTGTCGTTGTGAATATGGACACCTTCCTCAAAGGGGAAAGCGCGGAACTGCTCTGGCTGGGAGATCTGAATTACAGCAGCAAAGTATCGGAAGAAAACAGCGAAACCGTAGATATCTTCGAACCCGGTATGGAGAACCTGTTCGACGTGGGAAAGATCGTGATTGACGCCATCCTGGCAGGAGAACTGTAACCGGAAGCTGCCTGAAAAATCTGCTGCCTTCCACGTTCCTGCAGAAACGATAGTCAACGTCAAATCATATTTGACGCTGACTAAGTGCCTCCGGCCGGAAGCGCACGGATTTGCAGCTCTTTGGCCGGATCATTTCACTGTGTAGGTGAAAACCTCGGAGATCTCTCTGTCATATCCGTCGTAAAAGCCTTTCGGCATCCCCAGTATGATCCTGGCACCCCGGTTATACAGAATGAGCAGCTGACCCTTCTCCCGGTCGAACGTGAGTCCTTCCATCTCGCCCTGCCTTGTCACATCGTCAAAGGTTCTTTCCAGCGTAACCGTGCAGCAGGTCCTGTCGTCCGCGACCTTCGTACGGTACAGATGATCCGGCTCGTCGTCATCGGCTGTTCCATCGTCCGCGGTCAGATAGAGACACCCGTCATGGTATGCAATCCCCTGCAGCCATTGCGGCGGCATCTGCAGATGAACCTTTCCCAGGTATTCTCCTGTTTCCAGGTCGTATTTGTAGAGGTATCGCCCGCTTTCCTCGCCGACCCAGGAACACATCCATACTGTTTGGGAATCGGGATCTACCGCAATCCCGGCACACTCCAGCTGCCCGCTCTCCGGCTCAAAGGGAAATGTCCGCTTCAGCTCAAGCGTATCTGCGTCATAGATCGCAATCTGGATATTCTCTCCGATGCCGTCCATGAAATACTCGGCACCTGTGTAAATCTCATTCTGATAGATGTCGATATCTCCGAAGTGATTGACCTGTGCCTCATACCCTTTGAACGGATCGTCATTCATCGCGATCAGGTTCCAGTCCTTATCATACTTGGCCAGTGTAGTGGATCCGCTTACCCAGTAATAATCTCCTTCACTGCACACGCCCTGTCTGCCGTTCACCTCCACGGATCCTTCCTGCTCATAGTAATTCTGCGGCATCATGACCGCCATGTCGTCCTCCGGCCTTTGAGAAGCCTTTGCATCAGATGAAACGAATATGACAGCAGTCATCAGAAGGAGTGCAGGCAAACGCATCATCCGCACTGGAAACTGTACCGGTCTGACTGCTCTTTGGCTTGTCCAGGGTATCATGGTTCTATCCTTTCTTCTTTGACCGTCTCCGGTCTTACACATGAGCCCGTTCAGAGCTCATAATCAAACACTGCCGGACGCATTTCAACGGCATACAGTATGACAGCAGGAGGGGCGCTGGCACTCGTCCGTTTCAGACACGTCTGAGAATGGCCCAGATCCCCATCATCAGTTCCGCCGGGATCACTTTCGCCACAACTCTGTGCACCGTGCATACGATCCCGGGCGTGGATACTGCAAGTCCCAGTTTCGAATCCATCAGCGAATGGACTGCCACGGAATGCACACTGGACGACAGCGGATAATGCCGGATTGCCTTATGCTCTTTCTGCCTGGTACCGGAGTTCTCGGCAAGTGGGATGAATTCCGTATCCTTGATCCAGTAAGGGCAGACCGCTGTCACTTTGATTTTTCTGGAAAACAGTTCTACCCGCAGTGCTCTGGAAAACCGATATAAGAATGCCTTGGACGCTGCATATACATTCAGGTACTGAAATGGCTGAAAGCCGGAAGTAGAGCAGATCTCCATGATTCTGGAGCCTGCGCTCATATAGGGTATGCAGGTATAAGTCATGTCCACAGCGGCCCGGCAGTTCAGGTCGATCATTCTGTCCGTGTCTTCCAGACCAATCTCCATACTGCTGCCGATCTTTCCAAAGCCTGCCGCGTTGATGAGGAGCCTGATATCAGGTTTTTCTTCCGCCAGCAGTTTTGACAGCGCATCCATACTGCTCCTCTGTGTCAGGTCATATGACAAAGCCCTGACCGGTATCCGGGACAGCTCACCAAGCGCCGTCAGCCGGTCCTTCCGCCTGGCAATTACCCACAGTTCATCGATTCCTGTCTTCTTCCGGCTCAGTTCTTTCACGTATTCTTTTCCAAGACCGCTTGACGCTCCGGTAATGATGGCAATTTTCATTTCACATAACCCTCTCTCCGGCTGTATCCGCCAGAAGAAATCTGCGGATCCTGTCAGCCGCTTCGCCGGCTGTTTCTCTCCCAGTCTGATATACCCGCTCCAGTTCCTTTGGATTCTTCTCTGTCCTTCCGATTCTCAGATCCTCCGGCGGCCTGAGGACAAACGCCCTGCCCAGTTTTTCTCTCTCTTCGATCTGATCCATCTGCCGGTTATATACGATATGTCTTCTTGCCATAGCTCCGGCCACAGCGGGATAACCCCGGAGCAAGGCCCGCATGACCGGCAGGCTCTGTTTTTTCCTGTAGCCCTTCGGCTGCGTCAGGATAATGATATTTCTGTCATAGCCTTTCTTCTCCATGAAACGGAAGGGAACAGGGCATGCAATTCCTCCGTCAAGAAGCGTATACTTCCCGATGGTAACCGGACGGGAAACCAGCGGCATGGAAGAAGACGCCCTCAGCCACTCAATATCCACCTTGCCCCCGTCCGAACACTTATGGAAAACCGCTTTCCCTGTCTCCACATCTGTCGCGCCGACATAGAACGCCATGGGATTTTTCTCAAATGCTTCCGCGTCAAAAGGATCCAGCCTCTCCGGAATCTCATGGTAGCAGAATTCCACTCCGAAAAGATCGCCTGTTTTCAGCAAAGACCTGATACCGCAGTAACGAGGATCCTTTGAATACTTCTTGTTATACCTGATCGGCCTTCCAATCTGGCGGGACTTGAAATTACAGCCCAGAGAAGCGCCGGCAGATATCCCGGCTGCTCCGTCAAACGCAATTCCCTGCTCCAGGAATACATCGATTACACCGCAGGTAAACATGCCCCTCATGGCACCGCCTTCCATAATCAGTCCGGTTTTCATACGATTCGTTTCCCTCTTTCTGCATGATACAAAACAGCCATAACAGCCATGATAATCTGTCGTTACGTCCTGGTGCACCCCTGTTTCGTCCGTCCCAGTCTGATCGCAAGAACAGTTTCAAACAGTTCCTTGTTCCCGGCTATGAGCAGGCACAGCCTCTCTCTCGTCCGTGACAGGCCTTCATAGAGAAGACGCAGGGATTCTTCTTCTTTCTCCCTTACGCGAAGGCGCATATTCTCATCGTAATAGTACGCATCGTCCAGGGTCATCAGAACATTGTCATACTCCCTGGCAATGAGATCCTCTTCCTTCTTGGCCCCTTCTGTTCCGCTGACCAGAACAAATTTCCGCTTTCTGTAATAATCCTCAATCAGTCTGCGCTCTGTCATATCACCCGCGTACAGAACATCGATGCATTCATATCCCTGACGGTCTCCATGATCCTTGTAATGAAGCAATGTCCTGAGGAAAGAATACACCGGGCGGTTGATCCTGATATTCCCGGTAAAAGAAAGCGTCAGGGAACTGGACTCGACGATCAGGCTTCTGACTTCAGCAAGATCATCTCTTCTGGCCAGAGCAGCGTTCGCATCCGTCGTTTCTGCCAGCAGACGATGCGGATCATAAGCAAGAATCACCGGAGTACGGTGTGTACCGGCTGCAGCAAGCAGTATTCTCAGCGTTTCCCGGTCCAGATGATCCGCTTCATCAACGATCAGACAATGGTATCTTTCGAGATGGCGCATCGTCCGGAAACGGTCACCGCTTATAAGATCGACCTGGTCAAGCTCCTTGTTGATCTCGATATGCCCTCTTCTGAGCGGTCCTGAATGAATAAACAGAACCCGCCCGTTCTCTGAAAGCCGGACCGACAGATCAAGCAGCAGAAGCGTTTTCCCGGTTCCGGCAATCCCGGAAACAGAGATGACAGGTATGCCTGCGTCCGGCTGCGCGTGTTCCTTCAGATATCCGAGAATTTTCCTGCGGAATTCAAACTGCTGGTTGGTCAGAAAGTACTTTCCCTGCAGGAATTTCTGCGGATTGGCAATGGGAGAAATCAGGTACTCGGCTGCCCGGAAACAGTTTTCAATTCCTTCGGGCAGATAATCGCGCAGGGCTTCCATCTGCAGGGCTTCGATCAGCTCCTCCATCCTGCACTTTTGAAGAAGTCCCTTCTCATCCAGGGAATACAGTTCCCCGTTTTCCATGACATAGGTAAAGGAACAGATGGTATTGGCGATATGAGACAGATAATAGCGATTCTGTTCCAGCTGTCTCCGGATTCGCTCCTCTTCTACCATCTCGCTCTTCAGTTCAATATTGAGTATACACCCGCCGTCTGAGGACGCTTTCAGCAGATCAAACTCTTTTCCGATATGCTCTATGACATATGAAAAAAAGAATCCGTCCAGAAGAGAGACCCAGTCGTCCGCGCCGGCCCTGCCTCTCTTCTGCATCTCTTTCGCAAGAACATCCGTCAGAGACCACAGCGTGGCTGCTTCGTGCGCGCTGACCTCTTTTGGCTTCCTGCTTTTTGACATCGCTTCCAGAATCCAGGACAGCCCGTCCGGCTCATGTGTTCTGGTAAGAAGATACAAGTTTACCGCTCTCATAATCGATTCCTGCACACCAGTGTTTTCGCGTCTGTCCTGTCCGGTTTCCGGTCATGTTCCTTCTATGATTTCCGTAATTTCTCTCAGACTGCCGGCAAAACGGATCCCCTTCAGGAGCTCTTCTGACGCCAGCTCTGTTTCCACCATCCGGTCCAGCAGCCGGCGCAGGTCATCATAATACCCGTTCAGGTTGTATATGATGCAGGGCGCGTGAAGATGGCCAAGCACGATCTTTGACATGATCTCCGAGATCTCTTCCAGGGTTCCCGTTCCGCCCGGAAATGCAATGAAGGCATCTCCCAGCTCGATCATTTTCGCCTTTCTCTCAGACATGTCTTTCGTGGGAATCAGCTGCGTGATTGCGTCATAGTCAAAGCCCATGTCAAGGAAAAACTGAGGCTCCACGCCGATCACCTTTCCGCCGGCCATCAGAACACTTTCCGCCAGTTCTCCCATCAGGCCCCGTTTGGAACCGCCATAGACCAGCGTATGCCCGTTCTCTCCGATCCATCCGCCCAGCTGTCTGACAGCTGTTTTCAGCGCCGGGTCATTTCCTTCATTTGAACCAAGATAAACTGTGATATTCATTCTGTCTCACCTCATTCAGTAAGTCTTCCAATCCGCCGCCGGCTCCCGCGCCGCATCGGATTACGAAGCAGCTGCTTTGATGCCCGATGTCTGATAAGCCCTCTTCAGGAAGATCGGCGTTACGATCGAGCTGACGACGATCAGCAGAATAATCGCGGTAAAGAAATCTGATGACAGCAGCCCTGCCGCGAGTCCCTTCTGTGCCGTGATAAGCGCCACTTCCCCTCTTGACATCATGCCGATGCCGATCTTCATGGAATCACTTTTGTTAAAGCCCAGGAGCCGGGCGCTTCCGCCGCAGCCGATCACCTTGGAAAGCAATGCCACGATCGTAAAGAGGACGCTGAAAACCAGAAGCTTCACGCCCATCGCGCCGAAACTGGTTTTCAGTCCGATCCCGGTGAAAAAGAGCGGCGCGAATACCATGTAGGAACTGATGTCGACTTTTTTCTCGATATATTCCCGGTCACTGAGATTGCACAGGACAACACCGGCCAGATACGCGCCTGTGATATCCGCGATTCCAAAATACGTTTCCGCGATATACCCCAGAATAAAGCAGTAGCACAGGCTGGCAATCGGGATTCTGCGTGTGTGTGGGAAATGCTCGTCCAGCAGGTGCATCAGTTTATTGATGATCAGACCGCTCCCGATTGCCAGAGCGAAGAAAAGAACAACCTTCAGCAATACCATTCCGATGTTGTCTGATCCGTCCCCGCCCTTCATGCTGATTACGACGGTCAATGCCACAATTCCGATCACATCATCGATAATCGCTGCGCCGGTGATGGCGGTTCCAACCGTATCGTTCAGATGGCCAAGCTCCTGCAGCGCGGCAACCGTGATACTGACAGAAGTAGCTGAGATGATCGTTCCGATGAACAGCCCTTTCAGCAGCATATCCGGATCGCCCAGACCGTAGAAGGGAATATAGAGCAGTGCCCCAAGCGCCATCGGAACAAGCACGCCGACAAACGCAATCACTGCCGCTTTGACTCCCGTCTTTTTCATTTCATTCAGATTCGTGTTCAGTCCTGCCTCGAACATGATCATCATGACGCCGATCTCTGCCATCTGTTCCAGGAAATCCGTCTCCTGCACAACCCCCAGCAGAGCAGGGCCAAAGACAAGACCCGCGACGATCTGTCCGACCACCTCCGGAATTCCAAACCTTTTAGCCAGAAGGCCGAAAGCCTTCGCCGTAAACAGGAGGATACTCAGATCCAGTAAAAACTTTACACCATCCACTTATGCTACACTCCTTCTCAATTCTTCGGCACCCTTCTCCATGCTGCGTTCAACCTCCCGCAGTGCCATTTGAATCATTAAAGCACGGCTGTTTTTCATCGTCAACTTCATATAAAACCCCGCAAACCAAAATTGGTTTGCGGGGCAATAGAAACGATGCTGATGTTCCGTTACACTTCCAGACGCTTCACAGATCCTCTGCGCACCGGCTGCGCGTCAAACAGATAGTTTCCGTCAAAACCCGGATCCTCAATCATGTGAAGCAGGCACTCTGCTGTCTTTCGTCCCAGCTCCTCCTTGGGATGCGGGACAGACGACAGGTCCTTGATCTGTGCGATGCTTGCGTCATCGATTCCGACGATGGAGATGTCTTCCGGCACTTTCAGTCCTCTCTCCTGCAGAAGATCCATCAGCCGCGAAGCCAGTTCATCATTGTAGCACAGAACGCCTGTTACACCCTCCAGGCACTGCATGATATAATCCTCAACCGACTGCAGATTCCCGACCATGTCAGAATCCAGAAGGATGGTCCGTCTGGCGTCCGTCCTGAGATGGTGCTTCCACATCGCGCGCAGGTATCCGGTATACCGCAGATGTCCCTGTCCATCCTCCGCGTTGAGAATGGCCGCGATGCGCGTATGGCCTGCTTCAATCAGAAGATCCGTCGCCTTCTCCGCGACCAGCGCGTCATCAATCCGCACACAGGGCATATCCAGTTCCGGATATGAAGCGTTAAAGAAAAGAATCGGTATGTTGCGCTCCTGAAGCGCACGGTATAGCTCCAGATTCGGATTCGGCATGGCACTCTTCGCAGGCTCGACGATGATTCCGTCCACATCATCACGCTCAAGAATGGATTTCAGAATCGTCTTCTCGTGATGAACACTGTCGTTGGTAAATGACAGTCTGGTTGTATATCCCGCCTTGGAAAGAACATTTTCGATCCCATGAAGGGTCGGCGGAAAGATATAAAAATCAAAATAGGTACTGATCACCGCAATATTCCTGTAGCTGGGCCGCTCGCGGTCACGAGAGCCGCTTCCGACGTACGTACCGCTTCCCTGCACCTTGACCACTGCATGCTGGGCCTCAAGGATCTCCAGCGCATGCCGGACGGTCTGGCGGCTCAGTCTGAATTGCCGGCACAGTTCATTTTCAGAAGGAAGCCGGTCACCCTCTTTCAAATCACCGGACCGGATTCTGTCTTCCACCCAGCTTATGATTGTCTGATATTTCGGTCCCCTTTCCATCCTCTGTCTTTAGCTCCCTTCAAAGCCGCTGTATTCTCAGCCAGGTCTTTGCCTTTCCCGGACCGGCCGGGAAAGACAAACCCTGACAGGGAACAGTCATTGATGTCCGTTTACTTAATTACCTTCAAAGATTCTCTGTCAGCGAAGATCGCGACGAATACCAGGAATACAACACCCTGGATCAACTGCATCGCCTGTGTCGTCAGACCCATCATGATCAGTCCTGACGTCAGAACAATATACAGCAGTGATCCGACGATGACATTCATGAACCTCGCCTTGGCACCTCCGGAAATCGGCATTCCGCCCAGAACCAGGGCAATCAGGATCTGTGTCTCCAGCTGGTTGCCGCCGGAAGCGGTAACGGAGCCGACCTTGATGACATTGATAAACGCAGCGAATCCCGTGATGGCACCTGCCAGCAGATAGATCAGGAACTTGGTTCTGTCGGTATGGATACCGGCAAACTTCGCTGCCTTCTCACCGGCACCGATCGCGCGCAGGTGAATACCGAACTTTGTGAAGTGGAATGCAACAAAGCCTACCACAACCACAACCAATGTGCAGATCAGCTTCAGCTGGTCCTTGTTCAGCAGGATCATCATCGCGTTCGCTCCGACCGGCGCGTCCGATGTCAGGTACTTGATGATGCCGCGGAACAGGAACATGGTACAGATTGTAACGATGAAGGACTTGATTTTCCGGTTTACATAGAAGAATCCGTTGATTGCTCCGATTCCGGCTCCTGTCGCGATTCCGGCAAGGACTGCGACCGGTACCGGCGCTACCTTGGAAACCATGCAGACCACGATCGAAGCCATGCCAAGGATCGAACCCTGTGAAAAATCAAGGCCGCCCATGGTCATAATGAAGAAAACACCTGTTGCCGCAATCATAGTGACATAGATCTGTGTCATAACCATGGAAAGGTTCTGCAGCATCCCGCCCTTCGTCAGGATATTAAAGATGATAAAAACCACAACCAGTCCGATGACCGGAAGAAGCGAGCGGATGAGAGAGATGTTGGACTGTCTCTTCAGTGCTTCGTCCCTTGAGACTGCCGCGTTACTTTTTTGTTCAGCCATAACTCTTTCCCCTCCTTAGACCATCTGCGCAATCAGCGCGTTCTCATCAAGGTCCGGATCACGCAGCAGTTCGCCGTTGATCTTTCCGTCCTTCATGATGTAGATGCGATCGCACATTCCGATCAGTTCCATCAGTTCCTCGGAAATCATGATGATGGATTTCCCCTGCTTGCGCATGCGGTCCATCAGCTGATAGATGTCCTGCTTTACCTTGATGTCGATTCCACGTGTCGGGCTGTCAAGCACCAGGATATCGGAATCTTTCCCGATCCAGCGCGCCAGAACGACCTTCTGTTTGTTGCCGCCGGAAAGGTCGGATACGAACTGGTTCGTATTCACCATCTTGACAGACATCTCCGCCGCATGCTCATTCGCGAACTGCTTCATCTTGGATCTGCTCAGGAAGAACAGCACGGACCTGAGGGAATCCAGGGAAGGCAGGCAGATATTGTCGCCGATGCTCTGGTTCATGACGACGGATTCATTGTCACGGTCCTTGGAAGTATACGCGATGCTGTGTGTAATTGCCTTCGGAATCGAATCGATCGAGGTTCCGTCTGCCAGCGTCACACTGCCGCTGCGGTTGAAGGAAGCGCCGAAGCAGGCCTTCCCGATCTCATGCATGCCGGACTCGGACAATCCGCCGAAGCCCAGGATCTCGCCCTTATGAAGGTCAAAGGAGATATCGCTGATCTGCCCGGGCACGCTCACATTGCGCACGGAGAAGACAACCTCATCAGACACCTTCTCGTTGTAGTCCGAACGGTAATAATCTCCGGTCACCTCACGGCCAACCATCAGCTTCTTCAGGTCATCTTCCGTCACGTCCGCGCTTCTGACCGTATCGATGTATACGCCGTCCCGCAGAATGGTAATCGTATCGGACATTCTCAGAACTTCAGGCAGGTCATGCGAGATAAAGATGATCGTATTCCCCTCTTCCCTGATCCGGTTCATGTGCTTGTACAGCTCTTCACGGCCTTCCTGGGAAAGCGCTGTCGTCGTCTCGTCGATCACGACAATCTTCGGTGTGAAGTAGGTCGCCTTGACGATCTCCACCAGCTTTCTGTCCTCAAAGTTGTACTCGTCCACCATCGCTCCTGCACGGATGCGGTTGAACCCATATTTGTTCAGAAGCTGCTGCGCTTCCTTGTTCATCGCGCGGGTATTCTTGATGCCGTACTTCACAAACCGATCCTCATGTCCGAGGAAAATGTTCTCCGCAACGGTCAGTCCGGACAGGGTACCGAGCTCCTGTACGATGATGGAGACGCCTTCATTGTTCGCTTCGACCTGATTCTTCGGGTGGATCTCCTTGCCGTCCAGAATGAAATGACCGCTGTCAATCGTATAGATGCCGGTCAGCATGTTGGTCAGCGTGGACTTTCCGGATCCGTTCTCGCCGATGAGGGCGTGTACTTCTCCCTTGTTGACGTTAAATGAAACATTCTGCACCGCCTTGGTAATACCGAAGGATTTGCAGAGGTTCTGAACCTGTAATCTTACTTCGCTCATTACTCTTTTCCTCCTTTGT
>CACZJF010000038.1 GCA_902781455.1 uncultured Lachnospiraceae bacterium
GTCGCAGTAATGTCCGCCGGACTCACCAGCCATGGATCCGTTCTCAAGTCTCTCGCCAAGGTCCGGAAGGAAGTCGGTGGAAACGATCGCGATCTCACCGGTCTTTCCAGCCTTCTCAACAGCACTGATCGCACCCTGCAGAGGCTCTCCGCCGCCGCCTGCCGGAATCAGAGCATCCAGATCCGGGTCTGCGCTCATCAGAGCGTCAGCAGCCTTCGCGCCGCCCTCAGAGGTGGTTCCTGCGTACTGCGGTTCAGACAGCTTCGCCTGATCGTCCGGGTTTGCCTCATTCCACTTGTCAACACCGGCCTGATAGCCTTCCCATCTGCCAAGCCATGTCGCGTCACCCTGCTCCCAGCCGATGAGACCGATGTCTCTGCAGCCCTTGTCAAGAAGGATGTTCACAAGCTTCTCACCGTTCTCCGGCTCGTTCTCATGGACAGCACCGACATAATAATCAGATGCCTTTGCCAGCTCATAGATGTCCGGGTTTGCTTCTTCGCTGATGATGCGGAAGAACTGTGCAAGATACACGCCCTTGTCATTGCAGGTTGCGATCGCGGAGGTCATCTCGGTATCCGCGGAGTTGCAGATGACGATTCCCTGGCAGCCAGCCGCGCAGAGCTGGTCAACAGAAGCGGTAACCTTCTCGGATACATGACCCTGGTCAACATACTGTACTTCAACGCCAAGCGCCTCGGCAGCTGCATCAAGGATCAGCTTACACTGGGAACCAAGAACGTCTGTGGAGCTCCAGATGGAGACACCGATCTTGATCGGCTCTTCAGCCATAGCCGGGAAAGAGCTCACGCCGAGCATCGATACTGCCATGGCAGCACTCAGAATAATGCTTGTGACTTTCTTCTTCATGTTTTTCCTCCTTCAAAGAAAATGATTAAAAGAAAATGATTAACGCTGACTTGTCCTAACCTTTTTAGAACAAATCTGTTGCTTGTACCGTACCACTTCACGCTATACTTGTCAATCTGTAGGTGTACAATTCGTTGTTTTGCACAGAAATGGCTATGACATTTTGTGCATAACATCTAACTGCAGTTTCTACTCCTGTTTTTTTCTTGACCTTCCGTTCCTGTTTGCTGTATCCTAAAAGAGGAACTGCAGGTACAGGGCATGGCAGGATTCTTTCCATGTATTTTCTTAGCCCTGAACACGTTCTGTCTCGTATTAATGTGTAAATGAGCACGCTATTGCAGAAAGGACAGCGATATGACAGAACAGATGATAAGAAGATTATTTGATTTTCACAGATTTTCCCCGAGCCGGAAGCTGGAAGCACTGATTCAGGATACCGATTCCCGGCAGGCTTCGGCACTCAGCGAGAGCGAGCTCTCCTACGTCAACGCCGCCGGCGTTCCTGAGATGATGGGAATGCACTTGGGGGATGAATCTGACAAGGATGACCCATGGAATCAACAATGACCTATGAGCAGGTATATCAGAATTACAGCGGCAGGATCATGAGTTATATCCGCCCGCGGATCAACAACCCGACTGACGCGGAGGATCTTCATTCCATTATCTTTACGAAGGTCTTTGAAAAGTTTTCTTCTTTTGACCAGACGAAAGCTTCCGTGTCAACCTGGATCTACACAATCGCGCGGAATACACTCATCGACTTCTTCCGCACCCGGAAGATCCATGAAGAGCTGGGGGACGATGACATCGTAGAGGAAGATGCCTTCCAGGGGATTCTGGATGAGGAGACGCTGGACGAGCTGGCTTCGGCTCTGGAGAAGCTTCCGCAGAGGGAACGCGATCTGATCATTCTTCACTACTATCACAACATGCAGCTGAAGGAGATCGCGCTGAAGCTTCACATGTCCTACAGCAACTGTAAGCTGGTACACAACAAGGCATTAATGAAACTGCGGCAGTATCTGAACTGATACGCCGCAGTTTTTCTTTTCTGTTATTCTGTTTGAACCGCTCTCCGGCCCCTTCCCTGCTTATCTCAGGTTTTCATACGTGTACACCCTTGTTCCCAGAGAATACGGTGTAAGCTGATAGCAGTAATAATTGATAAAATTGGTATACAGCGTATTCGCGTGCGCCCTCCACACAAGGCGCGGCACATTGTCCGCGTCATCGTCCGGATAATAATTCTTCGGCATCTGGATGGAGATTCCTTTATCGATGTCGCGGCGGTATTCATTGCCAAGCGTCTGACGGTCGTATTCCGGATGACCCATGACATAGATTCTCCGCCCGTTCCGGGACATCGCCAGGAACACGCCTGCCTCTCTCGACTCCGCGAGGATGACGATGTCATCACACCTGAGAAGATCCTCCTTGCGCACTTCTGTCCACCTGCTGTTCGGTGCGTAGAAAGTATCGTCAAATCCGCGGACCAGCGGAATCTTCCTGTTCATCACCTTCGTCCGGTACAGACCGAACAGCTTATAGCCCAGATCCTTCTTCGGGATGCCGTATCTGTGGTACAGCGCAGCCTGCGCTCCCCAGCACAGATGCATCGTGGAAGTCACATGGTCATCCGCCCAGTCAAAAATCTCACACAGCTCATCCCAGTAGTCTACCTGCTCATATTCCATCTGTTCGACCGGTGCGCCGGTGATGATCATACCGTCGTAGTCATTGTTTTTAATCTCATCAAAAGTCAGGTAAAATTTATTGAGATGGTTCGCTGTCGTATTCTTCGCCTCGTGCGAACTGACACACATGAAGGTGATGTTCAGCTGCAGCGGTGTGTTAGACAGGGATCTGAGAAGCTGCAGCTCCGTATCCTCCTTCAGCGGCATCAGATTCAGAATCAGGATCTCCAGCGGACGGATTTCCTGTACGTCGGCCTGATCCTCACTCATCACGAATATATTCTCTCTGTCCAGAATCTCCCCGGCCGGAAGATCCTTCTGTATCCGAATCGGCATTCCTTCTGCCTTCCTTTCTATCCTTGATTCACTTGTCCGTCAGGTGCTTTCTTCTTTGAGCATTTCCAAAAACTGCTCTTCCGTGATGATGGGAATGCCCAGGCTGTTTGCTGTCCTGTTCTTCGTAGAAGAGGAAGCAGCGTCATTATTGATGAGATAATCTGTCTTCTTCGAGACAGACCCGGTTACCTTACCGCCCGCCTCTTCAATCCTGGCCTGCAGCTCTTTCCGGTTCCGGAAATGTTCTACCGCTCCGGTGACGACGAATGTTTTTCCGTAAACCGCGGACGCCGCCTGTCCGCCCTCACGATCCGCCTGCGCCGCTGCCGGAGGGGCGATCCGGATCTCTGTCAGAAGATCGTCCAGAAGATTAGCGTTCTTCGAAGAGGCAAACCAACCGGCGCACGCCGCAGCCATGACAGGGCCAACGCCGTCAATCTGTCCGAATTCCTCCGCTGAAGCTGTGCGTACCCGCGCGATATCCCCGCCAAAGAAACGACTGATCATCTTCGCGTTTGCCACACCGATATTCGGAATGCCAAGCGCGAACAAAAGACGCTCCAGCGTGGTATCTCTGGCTCTTTCGATACTCTCTTCCAGATTCCCGGCGCTCTTTTCGCCAAAGCCCTCCATGGTGACAATCTCATCGTGCCATCTGCCCAGACGGAACAGGTCCGCGAACGTATGGATAAAGCCTCTGCCGATCAGCTTCTCGAGTGTCATTTCCGACAGGCCTTCGATATTCATGGCGTCCCTGGAGGCAAACTGCGCGAAGGACCGGACTTTCTTTGCCGGACAGTCCGGGTTTTCACAGACCAGCGTCTGCGTGCCCAGGGCATCATGGATCTTCGTCTCCATGCCGCAGGCCGGACAGTGATCCGGAATCACGACATGCCCGGAACGTGTCAGGTTCTCCGCAATCTGCGGAATAATCATGTTCGCCTTGTAGACACTGATCCGGTCCCCGGTTCCCAGCTCCAGCGCGCGCACGATGCTGACATTGTGTACGCTTGCTCTGGTTACCGTGGTGCCTTCCAGCTCCACCGGTTCAAAGACAGCCACCGGGTTGATCAGTCCTGTTCTGGAAGGGCTCCACTCAATCTCAAGCAGGCTGGTGACCGCCTGCTCATCCTGCCACTTGAACGCCATTGCATTTCTCGGAGACTTGGCAGTATTCCCTAAAGATTCCCCGTACGCGATATCATCATACAAGGCAACCAGTCCGTCGGACGGAATCTCATAGCCGGTGACACGCTGTTCGAACTGCGTGATCGCTTCGTCCAGACTGTTTTCATCGCACAGCCTGTATTCTACCACCTCGAACCCCTGCTGCTCAAGGAAATCAAACTGCCTTTTGTGTGAGTTTTCAAAGTCCACGCCGTCTGCCTTTACCAGCGCAAACGCGTAAAACCGGACGCTGCGCTGCGCGGTCACCTCACTGCTCAGCTGCCGGACAGAACCGCTGCACAGGTTCCTGGGGTTCTTATACTGCGCTGCGCTCTCCCCAAGGGATTCATTGATCCGGTCAAAATCCGGGTAGGAAATCACTGCCTCCCCGCGAAGGATCAGTTCTCCCTGAAACTGAATCTTCAGGGGAAGATTTTTGAATGTCCTCGCGTTCGCCGTGATGACATCCCCGACCAGCCCATTTCCTCTCGTAACTGCCTTCACCAGCTTCTGATTCTGATAGGTCAGCACCACAGTCAGTCCGTCAAGCTTCCATGAAAGCAGGGTCCTGTGGCCTCCAATAAAAGCGCGGAGCTGTTCTCTGTCCTTGGTTTTCGCCAGGGACAGCATCGGCTTTTCATGGGTTTCTTTCGGCAGCTCGCTGACTGCTTCGTATCCGACTGTCTGTGTCGGGCTGGAAGCCAGTATGACGCCGGTTTCTTTCTCCAGTGCTTCGAGTTCGTCATACAGCGCGTCGAACTCCAGGTTGCTCATGAGCTCCCGGTTCTCCGTGTAATAAGCTTTGGCTGCCTGATTCAGAACCGGGATCAGTTCCTTCATTCTGGCAATCTTGCTTTCCTGTGTCATATCAGTCTGCTCCTGTCTCCTGTGCCGGCAGCAAGCCCAGCGCGTCCTTCAGTTCCAGGACCTCCTTCGGTGAGAGTTCGCGGTATTGTCCTTCGGGAAGATCCCCGAGAAGAACATTCATCACCCGGACCCGGCGAAGAGATACCACACTGTATCCAAGCGCTGCGCACATACGGCGGATCTGCCGGTTCAGGCCCTGCGTCAGTATGATGCGAAACCGTTTCGGTCCGGTCTTTTTCACGCGGCACGGACGGGTGGTTCGATCCAGTTCTTCAAGATATACCCCCTGCGCCATCTGCTCCGGGAATTCTTTCGTCAAGGGACGATCCACTGTCACTTCATATTCTTTTTCATGGTACAGACGCGCTTTCTGGATCCGGTTCGCAGCCTCCCCATTGTTTGTCATCAGAATCAGGCCTTCTGATTCCTTATCCAGACGTCCTACGGCATAGACCCGCGGCGACGCAGGAACCAGATCCGCCAGGATCGGATCACCGTGCGACCTGTCTGTGGTAACGACCACACCTCTGGGTTTATGTACCGCGTAGAACAGTTCCGGTGAACGCTCCTGAACTGCTTCACCGCCAACTTCGACCAGATCCTGCTCCGTCACCTGCTGGCCTGTCACAGCTCTTTCACCGTTGACCGTGACGCGTCCGCTCTCGATCAGCCTGTCTGCCTCTCTTCTGGAGCAGACCCCGTGCGCGCTCAGGTATTTATTCAGTCTCATCTTCTCAAACACTCTTCCACGTATTAAGGTCTGCCGCCGGCGGTTTCCGGTGCCGGACAGGATCAGGCAGGACAGATACAAAAAGCTGCCGCAATTGTCTGCGGCAGCCTACTATTACGCTGTCAGGAAAATGCCCGAAGCCGCACTCAGCCAATATTGAGATAACTGTTCGAGACATATCCTTCTACTGTGCTTCCGGTCGAGGGATCGGTAAATGTAATATGTGTCCAGTCTCCCTCTGTTGAAACGATGCTGACTTCCTGTCCCGGGTACAGTGTTCCCAGAACGGCGCCGTTCGTACTCGCCTCTGAGCGGATGTTCACATTGTCCGTCGCTGTAGCGGTTCCATAGCTGGTGGCTGCGTTGCCGCCCGCTGCCTCTGTCGATGCCTCGCCGCCGGAAGATGTGTCATCCGAGCTGTAATTCTTCACCTGGTCATCAGAGCCCTTCAGTTCTTCATACTGACGGTTGACCTCATCGATCAGCTGCTGCACGTCACTGCTTGCATTGGATTCCTCTATGAAAGAGGCATACTGATCGCGGTCTGAAGAGATCTTTTTGTCAGAGCTGTCAGTGGTGATCACAATCTGCGGAAGCAGCAGCGTCGGAACACCTCTGTCGACACCGTCAACCCTGCACTCACTGTAGACATATACGATCCAGGAATCATCCACAGGTCCGGCCTTGGAATAAGTCGTAATGTTGTCGAAGCTCCTGAACTTATCGTTCAGTGAGAAAGTCTCTTCCTTCACTTTATCGTTCCAGGGTTCAACGATCGTCGCGAGGGTCTGCTCATCCTCTGCCGATACTGCTTTGTAATACTTCTGGCAGAGAGCAAGGAGATCCTCCTCATTCTGCGTCAGGCTTTCTCCTGCCGAAGGAGCGGACAGACTCACCGTCTTGCTCTCCTCCTGGCTGTCTGAATCAGCAGGCGCAGATGTGGCAGGCGTCGTCTGCTTTCCGCTCTCTTTCTTCCCGGAAGAAGAACCGCTTCCTCCGATCAGACGGAATATGCAGATTCCGATGATTACCACAAGAATAACCGCTAATCCGAGAAGAATATAGCGAAGATTATCCGACAACCACTCTCTGAAATTATCCAACATGCCAACCCCCCGGAATAACGTTCATCGTAATGCACAGAACAGTTGCATAAAACTTACGATTCATTATAAGAGGTTGGTCTGAAAAATGCAATCCCCGTCCCAGTCGGTGAGGCTTGAAATTCCACTCCCGGTGTGTTACTATTGTCGGGTCCTGAATCAGCATCTGTAGCTCAGGGGATAGAGCAACGGTTTCCGGTACCGTGTGGCGGGGGTTCGATTCCCTCCAGATGCGCGAGCAGCCGGATCAGCCCGCTGATCCGGCTGTTTTGATGAAGGAAGAAACAAAAGCAGGCACAGATCCGAAACAGGCAGGAGGGAAACCTCCTGCTTTTTACGCGGCAATCACCAGACTGCCGTCTTCCCGGCCGAACCGGTATACCGAATCGGCCAGATACTCGTCCTCAGACACCTGTGTACGGTTGATCTCCTGCACCATGGCTGCCAGTCCCTGCGGATCTTCCCAGAGAGCAGCACTGACAACCATGCATTCATGCACAGAGCTGGGCAGCAGATACAGATCCGCGTCCATCTGTTCCGCGATCTTTCCGAGCACTGTCCTGTCCGTCATATAATAGGCTCCGAACATGCGGGACTTATTCGTCAGGACATACAGCGGTGTCTGAATGGATTCCTCCTCCAGGGATATTTCTGAATATGTATACGCGCCGCTCTTCTCTCCGAATTCCCGCAGCAAATCTGATATTTTGATAAAATCAGCAGGAAGCAGTACCGGGGTGTTCCTCCCTGCAGCTTCGTCCACTTCTTCCAGTGTCAGCCCGTAATACTCCAGAAAATGATCCTGTACCAGGATGGCGCCTTCCCCCATCTCTTCACTGTGCACCAGAACATAATAAACAAGCGCAAGGTCCAGCAGATCTTTGTGCGGGACAGTTTCGAGCAGTGCCTCGTTCCTCTCATGATTGACCAGACGGTACACAACCTGGCTGCGTATGATATCGGCATTGATCAGCTGATCCGCGTCAATCTGCATGGCCGGCATCGCACTGTGCCAGGCACAGAGGATCTCCTCGGCTGCCTGGTCCATCGTCATCCCGTCCAGATACTTCTCATAGATCTGGCTCAGGTATATGTTCGCGCTGACTGTGTCCTGCGGACGGCGGATGATCATGCACTCCTGCATGATGCCATTGTTCTTTCGCACGCTCTTCACTTCAACCGTGCACTCCCCTGATACCCGCTCTCTGACACGCTGGGCAATATCCTTCAAAAAACAGCTGTAATTCATGATCGGTCTGACCTCCCTTAAAGATATGATAAAAGATGTGATGAAACAGATGTGCAGCGGTACTCCGATCCTTCCCGGGAAATGGAGGATCCGGTTCAGATATGCTTTCTGCTTCCCGGATCAATAACAGGATGCAGAAATGAAACGACCGGAGATGCTGTATGTGGATCATAGCATTCTCCGGTCCTTTTCGTAAATCGTCAATCTTGCACGAATCTCTTATTCTTTTTGTCAGGTCCTCACCGTGTTCAGGCTTTGTTCAGGTTTTCAATCTGCCAGTCAATGGGCGGCTGGCCGGAAGCTTCCAGAAAACGGTTTACTTTCGAGAAGGGACGGCTTCCGAAGAACCCTCTGTACGCGGAAAGCGGGCTTGGGTGAGGACTCTTCAGGATGAGATGCTTCGGATTATTCAGCATCACACTCTTTTCCTGCGCGCTTCTGCCCCACAAAAGAAACGCGACAGGTCTGTCTTCCAGGTTCACCGCCGCGATCGCAGCGTCGGTAAAGGTCTGCCAGCCGAAAGAAGCATGGGAAAATGCCTGATGCGCACGGACGGTCAGAACCGAATTCAGCAGAAGCACACCCTGGCGCGCCCATTTTGTCAGGCAGCCGTTGTCCGGGATATAGCAGCCCAGATCATCATGCAGCTCCTGATAGATGTTCTCCAGTGACGGAGGAATCTTTACGCCGGGCTTCACGGAGAAGCTCAGTCCGTGCGCCTGTCCCTCCTCATGATAGGGATCCTGCCCCAGGATGACAACACGCACCTCATGAAGCGGTGTCAGATGAAAGGCGTTCAGGATGTCTCCCGCCGGGGGATACACACGATATCTAGCATATTCCTCGCTCACCTTTTTATACAGCTGCGCATAATATGGTTTTCTGAATTCCGGAGCCAGCCGCTCCAGCCAGTCGTTTTCAATCGCTCCCATCGTTTTTCTCCAGTATGTTCTCCAGGCAGTTTCTTTCCGTCCGCGAAAGTTCAGATACCGAGCCGCACCGGAACATCATGCTCTTTCAGATATTCCTTCACTTCCCGGATCTGAAGCTCTTTATAATGAAACAGGGAGGCAGCAAGCACCGCGTCTGCCTTTCCGATGGTCAGGGCGTCCAGAAAATCTTTGCAGGATCCCGCGCCGCCGGACGCAATCACCGGAACACTGACGCTTTCCGCGATTGCCTTCGTAAGTTCGAGGTCATAGCCGGCTTTCGTCCCATCGCAATCCATCGATGTGAGAAGAATCTCTCCGGCACCCAGTTCACAGGCTTTGACGGCCCACTCTACCGCATCGATCCCCATGTCGATCCGGCCTCCGTTGCGGTATACATTCCACCCGGAGCCGTCTTCCCGCCGTTTCGCGTCGATCGCCAGAACCACACACTGTGCGCCGAACTTATCCGCTGCCTCCGCTATCAGACCGGGATTCAGGATCGCTGCAGTATTGACAGATACTTTATCCGCGCCTTCGCGCAGGATCTCCTTAAAGTCCTCCACCGTACGGATTCCCCCGCCTACCGTAAAGGGAATAAATACTGTCTCCGCCACACGCCTTACCATGTCAACCACCGTTTTCCTGGCATCGCTGGAGGCAGTAATATCGAGAAAGACCAGTTCGTCCGCGCCTTCCCGGTCATAAGCCGCCCCGATTTCAACAGGATCCCCGGCATCCTTCAGATTGACAAAGTTTACGCCCTTTACAACCCGTCCATTGTTGACATCAAGACAGGGAATGATTCGTTTTGTCAGCATAATCAAAGCAGCCTTTCTTCCAAATCCGCATAAGCCGGCCGGTCACCCGGCCTCAGCCTGTAAAGTTCCTGAGAAAATTATCCAGAATCTGAAGTCCCCATCTGCCACTCTTCTCCGGATGGAACTGACAGGCAGCAACATTCTTTCTTTCAACGCTTGCGCCGATCGGCACCCCATAGTCTGCAACTGCAGTCACATGATATTCCGGTTCCGGATTCTGTGCCTGCACACTCGGGCAGGGAAGATAGAAGCTGTGGACAAAGTATACCTGCGTCCCTTCCGGGATCCCTTCAAACAGCCGGCTCTTTACGGGCAATGAAAGACTGTTCCAGCCCATGTGAGGGATCTTCAGTTTTCCATCCTGATCCGGAATCCGGACAATTGCACCCGGAAGCAGGCCAAGCCCGCATGCACCGGGAGATTCATCGCTTCGCTCAAAAAGAAGCTGAAGTCCCAGACAGATCCCCAGAAGCGGCGTTCCCCGGTCAGCAACCTCACAAAGAACATCGGAGAGGCCATAGGAATCAAGTCTGTTCATCGCGTCGCCAAAAGCGCCAACCCCCGGAAGGATTACATGATCAGCAGACAGAATGGTCTTCCGGTCCCTGGTCAGGACATAATCATGTCCAAGAAAAGCGCAGGCCTTCTGCACACTCATGATATTGCCGGCATCATAATCACAGATCGCTATCATCATTCCCTCGTCAAGTGATATCTCATCGAAAACAAAAAACTGTTCTTGTGCTGTGTTTTTTCCCAGCACATGAATACTATACCTGCAAATGACAGATTTCACAATAAAAAAAGACCGGTCAAAAGACCAATGTCATTAAGTTAAGATGATATTGATCGGGAACAGTTCTTGGAAAACAAAGGAGAGATCACTGGAAACGACAGTGGCCTCTCCTTTTTCTACTT
>CACZJF010000039.1 GCA_902781455.1 uncultured Lachnospiraceae bacterium
GAGGCCGACATTGTTGACCTTGCCGCCCAGCGCGAACACCTTCGTGCCCTTCGAGCGCTCGGTACCGACAGAAGCGAACTCCTGTGCACCCTCACGCAGAATGAACGGGACGCAGGCCAGTGTCTCAACGTTGTTGACGATCGTCGGCTGTCCCCACAGACCCTTGACTGCCGGGAAAGGCGGACGCGGACGCGGCATGCCTCTCTTACCCTCGATGGAGTTCAGCAGCGCCGTCTCTTCGCCGCAGACAAATGCGCCTGCTCCGAGTCTGAGATGGCAGTCGAAGCTGAAGTCCGTGCCAAGGATATTCTTGCCGAGGAGGCCGAGTTCCCTCGCCTGCTTGATCGCCTTGCGCAGACGCATGACAGCAGTCGGATACTCCGCACGTACATAGAAATAACCATTCTGTGCGCCGATCGCGTAACCCGCAATCATCATACCCTCGATGACTGCAAGCGGATTGCCCTCGAGAATGGAACGATCCATGAATGCACCCGGGTCGCCTTCGTCACCGTTACAGACGACAAACTTCTCATCGCCCTTGGAACCATAGGCAAACTGCCATTTACGGCCGGTCGGGAATCCGCCGCCGCCACGTCCGCGAAGACCCGAAGCAAGCACTTCATCGATGACTTCCTGGCTCGTCATGGTCAGTGCACGCTTCAGACCCTGGAACGCTCCCATGCCGATCGCTTCATTGATATCTTCAGGATCGATGACGCCGCAGCCGTGAAGAGCAACACGGCGCTGCTTCTTATAGAATGTAATCTCATCCTGTTTGGAAATCTTCTGATGTGTCACCGGATCCTCATACAGCAGGCGCTCAACGATGACGCCGTTCCTGATGTCGGATTCAATGATCTCATCGACATCGTCGATCGAGACCATACGATACAGGGTATCTTCCGGGAAGATCTTGACGAACGGGCCCTGCGAGCAGAAGCCGAAGCAGCCAACCTGGTTCACGGTAGCCTTGTCGTCCAGTCCCTTTTCCTTCAGAAGCTCTACAAAACGCTCACGGATCTCAGCAGAATTGCTGGAAAGACATCCGGTACCGCCGCAGAGCACGATGTGACGCTTTCCGTCCTTGCCGGAGAGCTTGTCTTCGAGACACTTCGAACATGACGAAATGCGCTCGTTCAGATTCTCAACAGATGTAATCATGTTTAAGCGCCCTCCTTTTCCTGGTATTCCTTCTTCAGCTCTTCAATCACCTTCGGCACCTGGTCAACCGACATCTTCGGATAAACCTTGCCGCTGATGCTGACTGCAGGAGCAATGCCGCAGGCACCGATGCAGCGAAGGGCATCCAGCGTAAACAGACCATCTTCGGTTGTTTCGCCCGGCTGAATCTTCAGAATCTCCGAGAACTTATCGATGACATTCTGAGCACCCTTGACGTAGCATGCTGTACCAAGGCAGCAGCCAACGATGTACTTTCCCTTCGGCGTAAGCGAGAAGAAAGAGTAGAAGGTGACAACACCATAGATCTCAGCAACCGAAATGCCGGTTTCCTTCGAGACGAGTTCCTGAACCTCGAGCGGGATATACCCATACTCGTTCTGGATATCGCTGAGAATCATCATCAGCGGTGTCCTCTCGTCCTTGTACCGGGCACAGATCTCTGTGATCTTCGCCGCAGCGGCGGAGTTCAATCCACCCATATTAAGACCTCCTTTGAAATGTGATTTGTGGGTACGCGCAACTCATTTGCACAACAATAGACAATACTTATTTTTACCATAAAAAGTAATGAATGGGAATACCTTTGTGAAAAAATAACCAGAGTGAAGCACAATCAAGTGGTCTTCAGAACCCTTTGGCTGCCGGAGGGGGCCAAAGCAAGTGGAAGAGAAGATGAAATGTGACAAATTGCTTCAAATGCCCGTCCTAAATATGGTAAGATAAATTTCAGCAGCAATATCGAAATCACATTGACACCAGAAAACAGGAGGAACACAAGATGAGAAAAAGAATCCTTGCGACAATCGCTGCCGGATCGGCCGCGGTCCTTATGCTTTCGGGCTTCGACTCTGCGATGACCGTTGAGCAGCTGACGGAGAATTCCAGGAATGCCATGGCGCAGATGACATCTATGTCAGCCACGATGCACGGCGAGGCAGCTGCCGCCGTCCATGTATCCCAGGGCGGAGAGAACGGCGCGACGATGGACATTCCGATGAACGGAACCCTCGACATGAACATGACCTTCAGCATGGAACCGCTTCAGGCGGACATTTCCTTCAGCTACGCAGTGGACGCCATGGGGCAGGGCGGATCCGGATCATTCCAGGTTTATATGGTCGAAAATGAAGATGGCACCGGCACCGCATATGCGGGACAGTCCGCCGACGGGGGACAGATGGAATGGAACGCAAGCACAGCCGACGCAGAAACATTTGCGCAGGTCAAGGAGGCTGTGAAGGCAGCCATGAGCGGTGACCTGTCAGCGCTCAGCAGCATGTCGGGCGACAGCTCATTCGATCCGGCCGCACTGACCGCCATGATGGACAAGTACAAAGAGCAGTTCATGGGCAAGGCACAGCTCACCCCGCAAAGCGTCACAGCAGATGGAAAAGAGTGCTATGAGCTGACCGCAGACCTGAACGGCGATGATATCTCTCAGGTGCTGACCGATGTCATGAGCGCAGCAGGACAGGCCGTCGACACATCGTCCCTTCAGATGATTCAGCCGATCCTTGGGGGATTTGTGCTGCACATGGAATCCAGATACGATGCCCAGACCTTCCTGCCGGTTGACATGGTCATCGACCTGGGCGGCAGCGACTTCTCCGCACTCAGCGACCTGATCGCCGGCTCCATGACAGGAGGAGCGGAAGGCGTCTCCGCAAGCGTGGACGTCAGCGCTCTCAACATGACTGCTTCCTTCAAGTGCAATGAGCCTGTGACCGTCACCGTACCGCAGGACGTGATTGACGCGGCCAACAGCGGCAGCACCGGAACCGATATCGCCACCGGCGGAATCGGCGGCCTGCTGGGCACCGACGACGGAACAGATTACAGCGGACTGGATACAACGGACGAAGGCCCGATTCAGAACGCGGATGGAACCTATCAGATCGTCTACGAAGATTTCGAGGGAAATAAATATGCCGCCAATGTTGCCACGCCGGATGGCCTGACGCTGGGCTACGGCAGCGAGAACTATCTTGGATTCAATGACAGCGGGTACGACCTCGACGTAAACTATCTGGTGTCTTATCAGGATACGCCCGAGATGGCGGTTGATGACGGACTGGATGTCACCTTTATGGAAGACAACAGCGACTACAGCGAAGTCTCCCGCACAGACGTCATGCAGACAACCCTTCCGGACGGAACCGTCGTGTACTATGGAAACAACTTCTACAGGTACAACGGCTATCTGCTGGGCGGAACCGTATGCGCGCTGCAGGCCGGCGATAGCGTTGTCAAGTTTGAGATCGAAAAAGACGATGAGAACAACGACAGAGTCGCAGCAACCGAGGAGGAGATCCAGCAGTACGCGTCCGTGATCACACCGGCAGCGTAATCACACAGACTGCGAAACAAACAGATCAGGCTGCCGGTACCTGCTTTGCTGCAGTACCGGCAGCCTGTATAGAAGAAACAACCACAGAAGAAACAATCACATTACCATGAATGGATTCACAGCGTTTTTAAAAGCCAGGCACAAGGTTACCCTTGTCCTGGTGCTCATTAACATCATCATCTTCGCGGTGCTGGAGATTCTGGGAGATACCACCAGTTCCTGGTTTATGGTGGATCACGGAGCCATGTATACGCCGATGGTTATGGAAGGACAGTACTGGAGACTCTTCAGCTCGATGTTCCTCCACTTCGGATTCGAGCATCTGGCCTACAATATGTTCAGCCTGTTCTTCCTCGGCGATATTCTGGAAAGCATCGTGGGACCGGTACGCTATCTGATCATCTATCTGCTTGGCGGACTCGGAGGAAACCTGGTCTCTCTGTACATGAGCGTCCAGAGTGAATCGACCAAGATCTCCGCCGGCGCATCAGGCGCAATCTTCGCCGTCATGGGCGCATTTTTCTATATCGCGCTGCGCAACCGGAAGGGCTTTGGCAAAGACGGCATGCGCCGTCTTGGACTGATGGTCGTGCTGATGATCATGCAAGGCATTGTTGACCGCGGCGTTGACCAGAGCGCGCACATGGGCGGCATGGCAGCAGGATTCCTGCTGGGAATTCTGCTCTATCATCCGGGGAGCGACGCCCGGATCAGCATGAGAGAGTAAGGAGAATATCATGAAAGACTGCAACTGCATCTTCTGCAAAATCGCGAACGGAGAGATTCCGTCTGCAACACTCTATGAGGACGACGAATTCCGCGTCATCCTGGATCTGAATCCGGCTGCGAAGGGACACGCCCTCGTCCTGCCGAAAGAACACTACGCAAACCTGTTTGAGATACCCGAAGACGTCCTCGGCCGCGCGGCCGGCGTCGCAAAGAAGGTATCCGCAAAACTCTTTGAAGGCCTTCACGCCACCGGCCTCAACCTCGTACAGAACAACGGCCAGAGCGCAGGGCAGACCGTGTTCCACTTCCATCTGCATATGATCCCGCGCTACGACGGCGATGGAGTGAGAGTCGGGTGGACACCGGGCAAGCTGACGGACGAAGATAAAGAAGAAATTCTGTCCCTCTTCACAGACTGACCGAAGCAACAGGTCAGCGGCAGGCGTGGAAAAAAGCAAGTCGCCCACAGACCCCCGTCATTATGACCGGCCGGGGGAAGTGAGGAACGTGGAAAGCACCGACAATTATAAGAACTCCCCGTCATCACAACCTGACCGGGTTGCGACAGACGGGGAGTTTGCTGACTTATGATGTGGTTCCCGGCTTCTTACAGCCTCTCTTTGCTCTCGATATCCAGGAAATACTTGTAGGTGTCGACAGTAAGCTCACCGCAGGCTGCCTCATCACAGGCGATGATCGCGCCATTGTGCATCTGAAGCGCGCTGCAGGTCCACTTCTGGCTGACACCGCCTTCCACACTCTTCGCAAGGGCACGGGCCTTGTTATGACCGTTGATCAGCACAAGGACTTCCTTCGAATCCATGACAGTGCCAATGCCGACTGAAAGGGCAAGTGACGGAACCTTCTCAGGATCATTGCCAAAGAAGCGGGAGTTTACCAGACGCGTCTCGCTGGTCAGCGCACGCAGGCCGGTACGGGAAGTAAGAGACGTATAAGGCTCATTGAATGCAAGATGGCCGTCCACACCGATACCACCCATGAAGAGGTCGATGCCGCCACACTTCGCGATCTTCTCCTCATAGCGGGCACATTCTTCCTCCGGATCTTCAGCCATGCCGTTAAGAATATTGATATTCTCAGCAGGAATATCGATGTGATTGAAGAAATTGTCGTGCATAAAGTACCAGTAACTCTGGTCATGCTCGTGCGGCAGACCAACATACTCGTCCATATTAAAAGTAATGACATTCTTGAAAGTGACCTTGCCGGCCTGATTCTGACGGATCAGTTCAGCATACACACCAAGCGGGGAGGAGCCGGTCGGCAGACCAAGGACGAAAGGACGATCCTCCTTGTGACCATTGATCTTCGCCACGATGTAATCGGCTGCCCACTTGCACATCTTTTCGTAGTTTTCCTGAATTACAACTCTCATAAAACCCTCTCTCCTGAGGCGCTTAGGCCTCGAACTGCTCTGAGGCGGTCAAACCTCAGCAATACATGTTCCGGGATGGAACGTTATGACGGTAATATAAAACCACAAAAAGGTGTCCAAATCAAGAAATAACTGGAGCAGTTGCCCTTCACAGGCAGATACTTCGCTGATTTGTCGGCGATGGTGTGGATTAGTGGGCAACTTGTTTATGATCCCCGCATGGTTGCGGTTTCCTGGTTCTCAGCATACGGGGATAGGTAAGGCAAGTTGGTTCACTCCCCGATTCTAGGGATTAAACAAAAGTCTGAAGAGTGAAGCAGAGGCTTATGCACCTCCGCTTCACCGCTCCAATACCCTTTTTACCTGGTTCTGAGCCCGGACAGTTGCTCCTTTAATAATGATATTTGCTTCTCAGCTTCTTCAACCTGTTTTTTTGCTTCTTCTGCTTGCTTTTCAGCTTCATCTGCACGTGCTTTTTCTCTTAAGGTGTTTTTCCTTTCTTCTTCACGTCCTTCTTCACGTCCTTCTTCACGTCCTTCTACACGGCCTTCTTCCCGCATCCGTTCATCTCTTTCCAATAACGTCATATATTCTTTCCTCCACACGATATGCGATCGGGCTTCCTGCACATGATGATCCAGGCGTTTCGTCAGATCTGTTTCCGGCGTCCCGCTGGTCAGGTAGGACAGGAACGCCTGCAATTCTTCCGATACATCGTTCTGATCTCCCTTTGCGGAAATAATGATCCTGTGGGATCTGTCTCCCAGCTCCAGATTCTGACATTCCCGGCACCTCATTGCAAAACTGTACTTGTGAAGCCCGATTTCCGGAAACAGATTCTCCAGACAGATAAATATGATATAGCTGTTCTTCAGCTCATAGAATTTTGCGCCACGCTCCATCAGATCAAGATCAATCATTCCCTGATAGTACCTGGTCCGGCAGGGAAGATCATCGATCGGGCCTGCCTGCATCTCTATATTATAAACTGTCTGATTGTCTTCCATCATGTAGATGTCGAACCGGACGCCGCGTCCGTCGGCTGTGACCTCGATCGGTTTTTGTTTGTCGATCGTGAGAATCCCGCCGATCTTCCTGCCAAGGATCAGTTCTGTCAGTTCGCGGCACAGATCCTGGTTGCTCTCCATGATCTTGCAGAACATGAAGTCGTCTGCAAATGTCAATTCTTCGTAGCTTTTTGCCATAGTATGCCTCCTTTGCATAAAGTAAAGTGATGCGCAGAGGCGTATGACAGCAATCCTTTTCAGCCCCTGCCGCAGTTATAGATGTCAGCAAGGGGATCCGCGGAGAATACCGCATAAAGACAGCAGAAGAAAACTGCTAAAGATAATCGACTTGCTTATACAAAATATATCATGAAAAACAATAGGCAGCAATAGCAGGGAGGCAAGTGAAATGCAAGCGAGATGCGAACGAAATGCGGCGAAATCCACCATTTGACCGATTTGCCGCCGCATGCTCGTGACTACAGTCATGGGAGGTTCACGGTCAGAGTGAAATGACATATGGCCGCAGATAACAGGCTGTCTTTCGCAGCGGCATAACATCCCCCTCTTTCCCGTTATCAGGTGAGCGGAAAAGAGGGGGATACCTTGTTATCGCTGAATCTTCTTCCTTACTGAATCTTCTTCCTTATCAGAAGCATTGCCGCCGCAGCCATTCCGGCGAGCAGCATCATTCCTGCATACCGCTCTGCAGGCGTACGATCCGCGGTATCCACAGAGCCGGCAACTGCAACGTGAGTCCCATCACCGGCAGAGATGCGAATACTTGTGCTGCCGGCCGTGCCGGCCGGCTGACCGGCCTTCTTGACAGAATCCTCAGAAGAGTGGCTGGCAGGCTTTGGCGGCTTCTCACCGGCTTTCTCAGAGACAGGCACATGTTCCGGCTCCTGCGGCAGATCATTTCCTTCCGTGGGTTCTTTGCCTTCTTCGGGCAGATGTTCCGTATTTCCCGGCTGATCCGGCGGTGTATCCTTTCCCTCAGGCTCTGATGGTTTTGACGGTTCCGGAGAATCCGGTGCATCGTCCCCGGTCTTTTCTTTATCATCATCCCCTGTCTTCAGCGGTTTCACACGATATACCACATAGGAACCGTCGGATACCGGATCCTGCCCAAGTGCCCAGCTGCCTTCCGAATCAGCCGATCCGACCGATGGAATCACCTTCTCGACATTGACATTGAGCGGCGTCAGCGTAACACTGGTACCGCCCGCATTGCCGCCATTCGCATTGCTGCCTGCCGCATTGCCTCCCGTACCGTTTGTGTCTGTCGGGTTCTCCGGCGTGACAGTAAGGAACCCCCAGCCATTTGCGGGAATCTCGATCACTCCTGCAGTACTGCCGGTTGAGTTCTGCTGTGTATCACCGGGAACAAACAGGACAGACGCACCTTCAGTATCACAGGAAAGAGAGAGGGCAGTATCGCTGTCATTGATGATGTATACGGGCTTGTTGTCTTCATGATTTGCTGTCCACACCAGCGTATATTCACAATTCCCGCGCTGACTTCCATCTTTGTTGAGTTTAAGATCCGGATCCGAAGAGATATCCTTCTGATAAATGCCATCTACAATCGCGGATCCACTGTAGGGCAGCAAAGCCGCGTTCCCTTCCTTGAGGAGGGTTGGTTCTTCTACCCATACTGGGCAGGAAAATGGAATTCCGGGTATTGTCTGGCTTTCCATGTTTCTGAGCACAAGCTTCCGAAAATAGGAATCCGTATCATTGTCAACAGTCCAGCCTTCCGGACATGCCGGAAGAGAGGCAATGCCTTCGATCCGAAGTGTCAGCCCTGCGGAGAGATCCTTGGCCTGGGCGTTCGTGGTATCTCCGTATATCTGATTTTTCAGGATAATCGACCAGGTTTCCGGGGCTGTGTCTTCCTGCGCTTTCAGGACCGCTTCTGTCTGTGCTGCCTGATCTGTTTGTTCTTGTGACCCCGTCTGAGAGAGATTGCTGTCCTGAGCGAGGCGATCCTTTTGTACAGAATCGCTTGTCTGCGATTCAGATGGTACCGGGGTTTCTGGTTCTGCCGGTACCGGCCCTTCTTCCATAGCCGGAGTGGCGTTCGCCTCCGCTGGGAAAGCATTCACCGGCTCAGCCGGAGGAGTGTCAGCAGCAGCGACATCCGCATCTGCAGGGGTATCCTTCACCGGCTCCGCCAGAGGAGTGTCCGGAACGACAGAGTCTGCAGCAATACCCACATCTTCAGGGGTATCATTCGCCGGCTCCGCTGGAGCGGAGTCCGTAGCAGGAGCCTCATTCGCCGGAGCGGAGTCCGCCGCAGGAGCCTCATCCACCGACTCAGCAGGAGGAGTGTCCGGAATGACAGAGTCTGCAGCAGCAGGGGCTTCCTTCACCGACTCAGCAGGAGTGACTTCGGCAGCAGGAGCTTCCTTCACCGGCTCTGCTGGAGGAGTGTCAGGAGCGGCGTTCGTATTGATATCAACCTCCACCGATGACGAATCTGACTGCACTTCTTCAGCTAATAAATACAAAGGTTTAATAGATAAAAACAAGAATAAAAGTAAAAGACAGGATAAAGATACACATAATTTTCTCATATAGACCCACCCTCACATTATAAAAGCAACATAATAATATGTGCTACCAACCACATAAACCAATATACTCTTTTTGCAAACAAAATCAACGGGCAGACATGTGGAAAACTGCAATACAGGGATCGAATCAAGCGCAAAATTTGTGCAACAGTTACAATGAGCGGGCCGTAAGAACCCTCATGAACACGCTTCTCGTTATGAATATTTGTCAAAAATGCACAAAAATAAGAGACTATGCAATATATATGTGCATAGTCTCTGTTTTGATCATTGGCTTTAGCCAGTTGAGCGATATGGAGTTTTTCGTTGATCCGAAAAACGAAATGAGCGAAACAGAAATCCACCCGCTATGCGGGTGGGAGTAA
>CACZJF010000040.1 GCA_902781455.1 uncultured Lachnospiraceae bacterium
AGGCCTGACGCGTCAGATACAAAAACGCAGATAAGCCGTGAATGGCAGCAATTTGGGTCAAAATCTTTCTTGACTCGCGTATCTGCCCGGTGCTATAATTGGCGGGCGTATGGAAAAACGGGTCCCTCTGGGAGTGTGCCCTGAAGAGCCCGAAGGGCAGAGATAAGCGGCTGCCTTCTGCGACATTTGAATAGAAAGGCGAGGTGGAAGTTTTGCGTACACGAATCACGTTGGCGTGCACGGAATGCAAGCGCAGGAACTATAACCTGACGAAGGAAAAGAAGAACCATCCGGAGCGGATGGAAGTCAGGAAATATTGCCCGTTCTGCAAGAAGCATGTGATGCACAAGGAAACAAAGTAACGATGACGAGAAGGAGATATCATGGCAGGTAAGCAGGAGGTTTCAAAGACCAGGACCTGGTGGGATGGTGTCAAGGCTGAATGGCATAAGATCATCTGGCCGACCAGAGAAGATCTGGTTAAGAAGACCGGCACGGTTGCAGCTGTATCGGTTATCCTCGGCGTCATCATCGCGATCCTGGATTTCCTGATCCAGAACGGCATCGATTGGCTGCTCGGACTGTTCTGATGAAACACAGAACGCGCGGTTGCCGCGCGTGAAACAGATCCGGCAGGAAAGTACAGGGAGAAAGATTTTTCATGGCACAGGCACATTGGTATGTCTGCCACACCTATTCCGGATATGAGAATAAGGTGAAGGCAAATCTGGACAAAACGATCAAAAACAGGCATCTGGAGGACCAGATTCTTGAGGTACGGGTACCGACACAGGAGGTGCTCGAGGTCAAGAAGACTGAGGACGAAGGCTCCGACCAGGTACAGTACACGGAAGAGGGCGAGCGCATTCCGCCGAAGCCGAAGAAGCCGGCGCAGGCGAAGCTTGTCAACAAGAAGCTCTTCCCGGGGTATGTTTTCGTTCATATGATCATGAATGAAGACAACTGGTATATTGTCCGCAATACCCGCGGTGTCACAGGCTTCGTCGGATCAGAACCGACCAAGCCGGTTCCTCTGAGCGAGGAGGAGATGATGAATCTCGGCGTCAAGGCTCCGGTGACGGAGGTTGACTTTGAGGTCGGCGATTCTGTCCGCGTGACAAACGGCGTGTGGGTGAACACCATCGGCGAGGTCCGTGAGATCGATGAATCCAGAAGGACTGTGAAGATCAGCATCCCCGAGTTCATGAATGGCGCGCCTGTCAGCATGGACTTCGCAGATGTCGCGAAATTGAATTGAGTGTGGGAGGGAATTCCCGCCAGAACCACAAGGAGGCAAAATCATGGCAAAGAAAGTTACAGGCTATATCAAGCTGCAGATTCCGGCAGGCAAGGCCACACCGGCTCCTCCGGTAGGACCGGCACTTGGCCAGCATGGTGTGAATATCGTGCAGTTCACGAAGGAATTCAATGCAAGAACCGCCGACAAGGGCGATCTGATCATCCCGGTCGTGATCACCGTGTACGCGGACCGTTCCTTCAGCTTTATTACGAAGACTCCGCCTGCAGCAGTACTTCTGAAGAAAGCATGCAGTCTGGCAAAGGCATCAGGTGTTCCGAACAAGGAAAAGGTCGCAACGATTTCCAAGGATAAGATCCGTGAGATCGCTGAGACGAAGATGCCGGATCTGAACGCAGGTTCCATCGAAGCAGCGATGAGCATGATCGCAGGAACCGCCCGTTCAATGGGTATCGTTGTTGAAGACTGAGATACTGTTAAGTGGGAGGGTGCCGTCCCGCTATCACCACCAGGAGGTTTAACATGAAGAGAGGTAAGAAATATCAGGAAGCCGCGAAGCAGGTTGACCGCTCACGGCTCTATGAGACAGAGGAAGCAGTCGCTCTTGTAAAGAAGAGTGCTTTCGCCAAGTTTGATGAGACCATTGAAGCTCATATCCGTACAGGCTGTGACGGACGTCATGCAGATCAGCAGATCCGCGGTGCTGTCGTCCTTCCGCACGGAACCGGCAAGACCGTCCGCGTGCTTGTGTTCGCGAAGAACCAGAAGCTGGACGAGGCAAAGGAAGCCGGCGCAGACTTTGTCGGCGGCGATGAGCTTATTCCGAAGATTCAGAATGAAGGCTGGCTTGACTTTGATGTTGTAGTCGCTACCCCGGACATGATGGGAATCGTTGGCCGTCTGGGCCGCGTGCTCGGACCGAAAGGCCTGATGCCGAACCCGAAGGCCGGCACTGTCACGATGGATGTGGCCAAGGCAATCAAGGATATCAAAGCCGGTAAGATTGAGTACAGACTGGACAAGTCCAACATCATCCATGTACCGATCGGAAAAGCGTCCTTCAGCGAAGAACAGCTTTCCGAGAACTTCCAGACACTGATCGAGGCGATCGTCAAGGCAAGACCCGCCGCACTGAAGGGAACCTTCCTCAAGAGCGTCGTCATTGCTCCGACCATGGGCCCGGGCGTGAAGCTTAACCCGGCCAAGTTCGGCTGATCAATAGTCCCCGGTAGTGATGTGAATCATCGCAGAGTTATTCCATACGACAGATAAAACCGCTTATGAAAAGTCCTGTGCCTGAACCGGTACAGGGCTTTTTTACTTTCAGTACAGAGGAAGCCTCACCTGTTCCATGGCGAGGGCAGCACTTGATTCATTAAGATTTCCCTGACCTATTGACACCCGGTGCCGCATGTGATAAAGTACCACCCGATGACTGCCGAAGACAGCAGGTTCCCGCGAGGGTATAATGTGAAAGCGCCTGCCGAGGAAGTGTGATTTCATTCTGAATGAACGCGTTTCTCTGTGCTTTGGCATGGTGAGACGCTTTTCTTATTTCTTTTGCGGTCATTACAAAATCTATAAGGAGGTAATGGTTATGGCAAAAGTGGAACTGAAACAGCCGATCGTTGATGAGATTGCGGCGAATGTCAAGGACGCTGACGCGGTTGTTCTTGTGAATTATCTTGGCATCACGGTTGCCGGTGACACCGCTCTTCGCAAGGAACTGCGTGAGGCAGGAATCACCTACAAGGTTTACAAGAACACGATGATGAACTTCGCGTTCAAGGGAACGGAGTTCGAGGCGCTGTGCCCGCATCTTCACGGTGCGAACGCGATCGCGATCTCAAAAGATGACGCGACTGCTCCGGCCCGCATCATCAAGAAACACCTGAAGGCGAATCCGACGATCCATATGGTCGGCGGCGTTGTCGAAGGCAAGTACTACGATGAAGCGAATGTACAGACACTGGCTGATATCCCCAGCAGAGAAGTACTGCTTGGGAAGCTGTTTGGATCGATTCAGAGCCCGATCTCGAATCTTGCAAGAGTATTCAAGCAGATCAGCGAAAAAGACGCGCCTGCGGCAGAGTAAGAAACAGTCTGTACCGGACTGGCTTGCTGAAGCGGGTTGAAAGAAAAGAATCATACGTAAAATATTGATACAGGAGGAATCATAATCATGGCTAAGCTTACTACTGCCGAGTTTATCGAGGCGATCAAGGAACTGAGCGTTATGGAACTGAACGAGCTTGTCAAGGCTTGCGAGGAAGAGTTTGGCGTTTCCGCTGCGGCGGGCGTTGTTGTTGCCGGTCCTGCAGCTGCGGCTGAGGAAGCGGAAGAGAAGACCGAGTTTGATGTCGAGCTGACTGAGATCGGACCGAACAAGGTTAAGGTCATCAAGGTTGTCCGTGAGGCGACCGGTCTTGGACTGAAGGAAGCGAAGGAAGTCGTTGACAATGCTCCGAAGATTGTCAAGGAGCAGGTTTCCAAGGCTGAGGCTGATGATCTGAAGGCTAAGCTGGAAGAGCAGGGAGCGAAGGTTACCCTGAAGTAATCAAAACTTCGCCGTGCCGGTTCGAGTGCGGCAGCACAAGAGAGCGGCGGCACAGCTGAATCGAGTAGGAGGAACATCCTCCTACTCGATTGCTTATTTTCTGAGAAAACAACGGCAAAGAGCAGGAGACAGGATGAAAAAGAACAGAAAAATGCCGTGTATTTTGCTGGCGGGAGCAATTGCGATGGGAACCTTTGCGCCGGCGGTCAAGGTACCTGCGGCGGAAACGGCAGCCGTATCAGCGCAGGGAGAGGCAGTCGGTCTGGATGAAAGCTGGACCTGGGCGTCGAATTCACAGATCCATGATGGTGCGGCCGTGCTGTACCGCTGCGGTGGAAGTTTGGATGCGCCGGGCCGGAAGAATCTTACCGTGTGCGTGAATGCCGGACATGGTACGTCAACAGGCCCGGATTACCAGACGCTCAGTCACCCGGACGGTACACCAAAGGTCACAGGCGGAACGAACGCGGAGGGCATGATCTATTCGACCGCGATTTCTTCCGGAACGGTATTTCTTGATGGAACCAGTGAAGCTTCGGCGAATCTCATGACAGCGATGGCGTTGAAGGAAAAGCTTCTTCAGGACGGATATGATGTGCTGATGATCCGGGAGAGTGATGATGTCCGGCTGGATAATATCGCACGCACCGTAATCGCGAACAACTGCGCTGACATTCACGTTGCGATTCATTTTGACAGCACGCAGTCGGACAAAGGTGTTTTCTTCTGCTCGGTTCCGGACGATGCTTCTTACCGGCAGATGGAACCGGTCGCTTCCCACTGGCAGGAGCACATGGCGCTGGGGCAGGCATTGATCCAGGGACTGTCCGGGCAGGGACTTGCGCTGTTTGGAGACGGAACGCTGCAGATGGATCTGACGCAGACTTCCTATTCCACGATACCAAGCGTGGATATCGAGCTGGGGGATACAGCCAGTGATCATTCCGCGGAAGCCTGCGGGCGGTACGCGCAGGGACTGAAGGAAGGAATCGACCTGTTTTTCAGGAGCAGGGCAGGCGAATAAGGGCGAGTGGACAGAGAAGAATCTGTTTGCTTCCGGCTGAAAAAAACAGGATTTCAAATGAAGAAAACAGGATTTCAAATGAAGAAAACAGGATTTCAAATGAAGAAAGTGTTTGACAGTGTCTTCACACAGTGGTACGATGTACGTTGCATTATCGTCTGCAACTATGTGTTGTGGGGTTAGTGCGCCCTGAAACTGGAGAGTAGTACGGTGCCGCAAGCCGCGCACGGAACGAGAAAGTACAGAGGTGAACAGTTAATGGAGAAAAACAGAATTCGCCCGGTGAAGGCTGGCAGGAGTATGCGGATGAGCTTCCAGAGAAACGCGGAAGTGCTTCAGATGCCGAACCTGATAGAAGTTCAGAAGAATTCCTATGATTGGTTCCTCACTGACGGTCTTAGGGAAGCTTTCGACGATATATCCCCGATCGAGGATTATGGCGGAAAGCTCAGCCTTGATTTTACTTCCTTTCAGCTGTGCAAAGACGATGTGAAGTACAACATCGAACAGTGCGCAGAGAGAGACGCAACCTATGCGGCTCCGCTGAAAGTCCGGGTGAGACTTCATAATAAAGAGAGTGATGAGATCAGTGAGCATGAGATCTTCATGGGTGATCTGCCGCTGATGACTGACAACGGTACATTTGTAATCAATGGTGCCGAGCGTGTTATTGTCAGCCAGCTTGTCAGAAGCCCGGGAATCTACTATGGAATCTCCCGCGACAAACTCGGAAAACCTCTGTATTCCTGTACCGTGATCCCCAACAGGGGTGCGTGGCTTGAGTATGAGACGGATTCCAACGATGTCTTCTACGTGCGCGTGGACCGTACCCGTAAGGTCCCGGTCACGACGCTGATCCGCGCCCTGGCGGTAGGGACCAATGCGGAAATCATCGAGCTGTTCGGCGAGGAGCCGAAGATTCTGGCAACATTGGAAAAGGACGAGAGCGAAGATTATGAAAGCGGTCTTCGTGAGCTGTACAAGAAGATCCGCCCCGGTGAGCCTTTTGCGGTCGAGAGCGCGGAGAGCCTGATCGGCGGCATGTTCTTTGACGTGCGCCGTTATGACCTGGCGAAGGTCGGGCGCTATAAGTACAACAAGAAACTGCTGCTGAGAAACCGTATTGCCGGACATGTGCTGGCAGAGGATGTCGTTGACACCGAAACCGGCGAGATCCTGGCGCAGCAGGGTGATACTGTGACGCAGGAGATGGCGGATCAGATCCAGAATGCGGCAGTCCGCTGCGTCGTTGTGTCCTGCGAGGAACGCAATGTGAAGGTGCTGTCGAACATGATGGTTGATCTGAGCCATTATCTTGACTGCGATCCGGAAGAGCTTGGGATTACGGAGCTGGTGTACTATCCGTACCTGCAGGAGCTTCTTGCGCGCAATACGGCAGAAGACGGGCAGCTGGACGTGGAAGCGGCGAAGGCGGACGTGAAGGCTCATGTCCATGACCTGATTCCGAAGAATATCACAAAGGAAGATATTCTTGCTTCCATTAACTATAACATGCATCTTGAGTACGGTGTCGGCAGCAATGACGATATTGACCATCTGGGGAACCGCCGCATCCGCGCGGTCGGAGAACTTCTGCAGAATCAGTACCGCATTGGACTGAGCCGTCTGGAAAGAGTTGTGCGTGAGCGTATGACAACCCAGGAGATCGAGGGGATCACCCCGCAGTCCCTGATCAATATCAAGCCTGTGACCGCTGCGGTCAAGGAATTCTTCGGTTCCTCCCAGCTGTCGCAGTTCATGGACCAGAACAATCCGCTGTCGGAGCTGACCCACAAGAGACGTCTGTCTGCACTGGGCCCGGGCGGCCTGTCCAGGGACCGTGCCGGATTCGAGGTTCGTGACGTTCATTATTCCCATTACGGCCGTATGTGCCCGATCGAGACACCTGAAGGTCCGAACATCGGACTGATCAACTCGCTGGCATGCTACGCGAGAATCAACAAGTATGGATTCGTAGAAGCGCCGTACCGCAAGGTCGACCAGACTGATCCGGAGAATCCGGTTGTCACGAATGAGGTCGTCTACATGACTGCGGACGAGGAAGACAATTATCATATCGCGCAGGCAAACGCCGAACTGGATGCGGAAGGACATTTCGTACACAGAAATGTATCCGGCCGCTATCGTGACCAGACGCAGCAGTATCCGAAGGCAATGTTCGAATATATGGACGTTTCCCCGAAGATGGTGTTCTCCGTGGCGACGGCGCTCATTCCGTTCCTTCAGAACGATGACGCGAACCGTGCGCTGATGGGATCCAACATGCAGAGACAGGCGGTTCCGCTGATGACCACGGAAGCTGCCGCGGTCGGAACCGGTATGGAAGTAAAGGCGGCCGTGGACTCCGGTGTCTGCGTCATCGCGAATCATTCCGGAACGGTGCTTCGTTCCGAGGCGAACCGTATTGTTGTACAGAACGATGATGGGAACAGGGAAGAGTATCATCTGCGCAAGTTTGTCCGCAGCAATCAGTCCAACTGCTATAACCAGAGGCCGATTGTGTTCAAGGGCGACAGGGTGGAGGAAGGCGATGTCATCGCGGACGGCGCTTCCACATCGAATGGTGAGCTTGCGCTCGGCAAGAATCCGCTGATCGGATTCATGACCTGGGAAGGATATAACTATGAGGACGCGGTTCTTCTGAGCGAGCGTCTGGTGATGGACGATGTCTATACTTCCATTCATATCGAGGAGTATGAGGCAGAGTCCAGAGATACGAAGCTGGGGCCGGAGGAAATCACACGTGATGTTCCCGGTGTCGGTGAAGAAGCCCTGAAGGATCTGGATGAGCGCGGCATTATCCGCATCGGCGCGGAGGTACGTGCCGGTGATATCCTGGTCGGCAAGGTTACACCGAAGGGAGAAACGGAGCTGACTGCCGAGGAGAGACTGCTGAGGGCGATCTTCGGTGAGAAGGCGAGAGAAGTCAGGGATACTTCCCTGAAGGTGCCGCACGGTGAGTACGGAATTGTCGTTGCAGCGAAGGTGTTCACCAGGGAGAACGGTGATGAGCTTTCACCCGGTGTGAACCAGTCTGTGCGGATCTACATCGCCCAGAAGAGAAAGATCTCCGTCGGCGACAAGATGGCAGGACGTCATGGTAATAAGGGTGTTGTGTCCAGAGTGCTTCCGATCGAAGACATGCCGTTCCTTCCGAATGGCCGGCCGCTTGACATCGTTCTGAATCCGCTTGGTGTTCCGAGCCGAATGAATATCGGACAGGTTCTGGAGATCCATCTGAGCCTCGCGGCGATGGCACTGGGATTCAATATCTCAACACCGGTCTTTGACGGTGCCAATGAGAAGGATATTCAGGAGATCCTGACACTCGCCAATGACTATGTCAACATGGAGTGGGAGGAGTTCAAGACGGCGCATGAGGGAGAACTGCTCCCGAGCGTGCTGGAATATCTGTATGAGCACAGAGACCACCGTGAGCTGTGGAAGGGTGTTCCGATCCAGTCGGATGGAAAGGTGCAGCTTCGAGACGGGCGTACCGGTGAGCCGTTTGACGGCCCGACGACGATCGGCCACATGAATTACCTGAAACTGCATCATCTGGTTGATGACAAGATTCATGCGCGTTCCACAGGTCCTTACTCGCTGGTGACCCAGCAGCCTCTCGGCGGCAAGGCACAGTTCGGCGGACAGAGATTCGGTGAGATGGAAGTCTGGGCGCTGGAGGCATATGGCGCATCCTATACGCTGCAGGAAATTCTGACAGTGAAGTCGGATGATGTCATCGGACGTGTCAAGACCTATGAAGCGATTATCAAGGGCGAGAACATCCCTGAGCCGGGCATTCCGGAATCCTTCAAGGTTCTGCTGAAGGAGCTTCAGTCACTTGCGCTTGATGTGCGTGTCCTGAAGGACGACGGCTCTGAGGTGAAGCTGATTGAGAGTGTGGATTACGGCGATATTGACATGCGCCATATCCTGGATGATGACCGCAGGTTCGGCGGAAAGAATGAAGCTTCGCGTACGGAGCTTGAGCAGGCAGGATTCTCTGCGAAGGAAGTCGTAAACGGTGAGGAAGTCGACTCGACGCTGATGGAAGAGGTGGAAGAGACGATGGAGGAGCCGGCGGACGATTTCGGTGATACGGACGATCCGCTGGAGATGTTCCCTGCCGATGATTTCAATGAGTGAAAGGAGACCGTTCATGCCGGATATTACGAACAATGAAGTGTATCAGTCTATGACATTTGATGCAATCAGGATCGGACTGGCATCTCCGGAGAA
>CACZJF010000041.1 GCA_902781455.1 uncultured Lachnospiraceae bacterium
CTGTTCATACCGATCGGATTGCACCTGTATATGGAATTTCTGCAGATAGTTCCAGGAGCGATACCGCAGTGCTTCGTTCTCCCAAAGCCCTTTCTTCAGCCGGTACACCGCAAACTGCTTTCTCCCATTACTCATTTCTCCGCACCTTCTTCATCCTCTGCCTGCAGCTCTTCCCTATACTCCTCCAGGCCGAGCAGGTCAAAGGCTTCATCCGTAATGCGCTTCAGTTTCTCGGCGGCACTGATCACAATGGCCTCCATATCCGGGTCATCCCTCACTTCCGGAAGGATTTCCTCCAGCCTAGCAATCGTGTTCTTCCTTGTATCCAGTTCCAGAACTGCCAGAACCAGAAGCTCTTCCTCATCAAATACTATCTTTCTCATAATGCCTGCTCTCCCTTCCCTCGTTTTACTGCCTGTGCCTTCTTCCTCTCCGGCATCTCCGGTTTTGCCTTTTCAGCCGCCTTGATCTGCCTCTGCTTTTCACCAAGCTTTCCAAGGACGGATTCCTTCCGCCTTGTGGGCTGGCTTACATCCTTTGAATGAGCTGTCCGAGCAGTTTCCTCTGCCTTCTTCGGTGCGGCATCCACCTTTTCAGGGATGATGGTGCCAGTCCTCGCTGCTTCTGTCTTTTCAGTATCTGCCTGTTTTGTTCCTGTCTCCGCTGCCTTCTCCTGCGCGTCCTTTTCCTGTGCCTGCATCGGTGCCAGGAACTCCGGCACTTCCTCATAGCCGAAGCGGTCCACATAGTAGGCATGATCCTCTCCGTCTTTGTGAACCACCACGATATCGCTGACACTTAAGGAATGTCCCGTAAAATCCTCCGGCATCTTCGGTCCGTTGAACTGTATATACAGGTCCTCCAGGGTAGTCCCCGGAACCAGTGCCCCCACATATACTTTCTGATAGTCCTCAGGACGGATCTCCATCCCCTTCTGCCGGATATAATCCATTCCCATAAACTCGAAAACACCGGCAGGGCTTCCTTCCCGGATCTGATAAATGGTATATCGGTCCGTATCCTGCTCAGCGGTCATTTCCGCTGCCAGCTCCTTCATCCGCTCTGCCATGAAGGTATCCATCTCTTCGATGATCTCGCCCGCTGTCCTGCGGATCGTATCCATGCAGGCCTTCAGCTGCTTTGTATCCTGACTTCCGGACCAGCTTGCCAGATAGGGAATGGAGTAGCCGGACGTATCCATGTGATAATGGAACATTACCGTGTAGGCAATGGACTCGGCTTCCAGTTCCTTCTGCTGGGCGCTTTTTGCAACACCTTCCGCCTTCATGGCATCCCTGTCATGAAGCCTTGCATGGCTGACTTCATGAACCAGGGTTTTCAGTGTCTGGCTCTCGCTCATCCCTTTCTGGATCACGATTTCTTTATCGATCGTGTGGTAATATCCCTTCGCACCGGTGTCGATATCCGCAAAGCGGATCGGAACCGGGCTGATCGCCGTGAGTGCATCCATAAACATCTGGTAATGCGCTGCATCCCCGGTCAGCTCCGCCACATCAAGCTCTGGGAGCGGATCACCGGTTGTCTGCGAAAGATCGAAGACCTTCTCCACCTTGAAGCGGGGAATGGTCACTTCCACTTCTTCTGTTTTCGGCTTGCCGTCCGCACCAAGAACGGGAGAACCTGTCCGGGAGTCAATCACTTCCCGTTCCCTTCGTTCCTTCACCGGTACCGGCGCGATGATCGACAATCCCTTCTGGCCGCGCATTACCTGCCGGTTGAACTTTGTCTTCCAGGTTGTATAAGAAGCCACCCTTGTCGCTTCAGGCATCTGCATCGCGATCAGCAGCACGTTGTTGGCACTGTAATGATGAAACTTTGACATCGCTTCCAGTACTTTCTTAAACTGCACATCATTCGTCATATATTCCTTCACGCCCGCCTCCAGACGGTCGGTGATTTCCTTCAGCTGCTCCCGTCGGCTGGGATATGCGGGACGTTCACCTTCCTGACGGAATCTCCCGTCTGAACCCTGACGTGTCCTTTCTCCCGAAGCGTTCTGCCCGGACTGCACAGGCTCGCCGGCCGCAGTCTGCTCCATCTGTTCTCTCTGATCTCTTTCTGCCATATGCTCTCTTCCTCCTGATCGTTTTTCTGTATTCTCTCCGACACGGAGAATATCCTCCGCCGCCATAGAGATTGTCTGGTCTGTAAAATCCAGAGTCCCCTGCTCCCGCATGCTGAAATAGAATCCGTTCCCTCCGCCCACAATGATGTGGTCCACGCAGCCTATCCCCAGGATCTTTCCCGCCTCCAGAACCCTGCGCGTCAACATGATGTCCTCCTGCGACGGCGTGACATCCCCGCTCGGATGGTTGTGCAACAGCATAAATGACTGTGCATTGGACAGAATCCCTGATTTCAGGATATTGGGGATGAACGCGATCGACTGGCTGAGGTCCCCGACGCTAACCACATGAAAATTGATGGGCTGAAGCCGGCTGTTCAGGTTGACCACACAGAGAACTTCCCGGTCATAACCGGAAAGCTCCCTGCGCATCACATCCAGTGACGCCTCAGGATTTGACATGGGCTGATCGGAGAAAAGAGCACGTCCTTCTTCTAGGCGGATCCGGACTTCACCCAGCTTATACTGCTTCGTTTCCGTCATTTCGATCGTCTCTGCCATGATCGTCTTCCTCCTCAAACCGTAACGTTAAGATTTCATCCTCCGGCATATCCCGGATGTATTCCTTCAGCTCCGAGAGCGTCATGGTTTCTTCCTTCATCTGCTTCTTGCTCCTCTCTGTCTGCCGCCGGAAGTCTTCGGGAAGTCGAGGCTGAACATGGCTCTGCCGTCTTTCCACTCCATCAGAAGATCTGCAGTAAACAGCTTGTCCTTCTTTGCCGAATACAGGTCTTTTACTCTGGTTCTTCCTTTCGCAAGCAGATCCTTTGCCATCCCGGCATCAAGCTTTTTCTGCATCCTTTCCAGATACCGGTTCTCCTTCCAGAGGACAAACCTGCAATCGCGGTTTGAACAGTAGAAGTTCTGCTTTCCTTCATAGACCGGTGAGCCGCAAACCGGGCATGTCCCGATTGCTTCTCTCTCCTTATGCGTCCCGAAGCGGTTCCTCTCATCGCCTTCGATCTGCCGGCATTCCTCCAGCATTCTCTGCAGCATTCCGGTGATCCCGTTCATAAATGTGCGGTTGTCATACTGTCCCCGCTCGATCATGAGAAGCTGGTTCTCCCAGTCCGCTGTCATCTTCACGGACTTCAGGTATTCCGGCATTACGGATATGAGCTGCCTTCCGGCATCTGTTGCTATGACCTGCTTCTTTTTGCGGACCGCATAGCCCGACTGGATCAGCTTGTCGATGATACTCGCCCTTGTTGCCGGCGTACCGAGGCCCTTGCGCTCTACATCTGCCTCCATATCCGAACTGCCGGCCCTCTCCATCGCAGCAAGCAGGGTGTCCTCTGTATAGCGTTTCGGCGGCTGGGTCCAGTGCTCTGATACTTTTGTGTGCACCGGTGAAAACGAAGCTCCCTGATAGAGAGCGGAAAGATCCTGGCCGTCACTTACGACGCTTAGATCATCCGTTTCGCTTTCCGCATCTGCCCGGCACTGCTTTCTCATGGCTTCCTCTATGGCTTTCCATCCCGGTTCCTTCACGGATCTGCCCGAGGCAGAAAAGGAGTATCCGCAGCACTGAAGGGCTGCCTTCACCGTCTCATAGACATGCGGCCTTCCTGCCGCGCACACCAGCCTCGCCGCAACCATAATCAGCACGTTTTTCTCTTCCACAGAGCGTCCGGACAGATCTGCGTTCCGGATCTCCACAGTCGGGATAATGGCATGATGGTCGCTGACCTTTTTGCTGTTTAAGAGCCTGCCGGTCTCCTCCGCAGGATCCGCGGCAAGAAACGGGAATACCTCTTTGCTTGCTGCGATCACGTTCCTCGCCGTCTGCTCCATGTCATCCGTCAGATAATTGCTGTCGGTCCTCGGATAGGTGATCAGCTTGTTCTCATAAAGGGTCTGGGCACATTCCAGAGTTTTTGCGGCCGTATAGCCGAATAGGCGGTTGGCATCCCTCTGCAGCGTGGTAAGGTCATAGAGCTTTGGCGGGGCAGCCGTTTTCGTCTGACGGTCCAGCGATGTGACCAGGGCATTTCTTCCTTCACACATGCCGGCGAGACGGTTTGCTTCTTCACGGGATGTGAAGTGTTCCGATACCGCATCGATCGTTTTCTCATGACTGTCGATCAGCAGATGGGTAATGAAATACTGCTCCTTCTGAAAACCGCCTATTGCTGCTTCCCGATCCGCCAACATGGCCAGTGTCGGTGTCTGTACACGTCCGACGGAGAGCCGGTAATCATAAACCTTTGTAAATGCCCTTGATGCGTTCATCCCGACCAGCCAGTCCGCCTGTGCCCGGCAGACCGATGCATCCGCCAGATTCCGGTATTCGTCAGCACTTTTCAGAGTCCGGAAGCCCTCCCGGATTGCGTTATCTTCCATAGAAGAGATCCAAAGGCGCTTCACCGGCATACGGCTTCCCGACAGTTCATACACCCGGTTGAAAATCAGCTCACCCTCGCGTCCGGCATCACAGGCATTCACCACATAGGAAAACTCCTTTCTGTTCAGAAGATCCTTCAGGGTCTTGAACTGCTTTGCCTTATCCTCTGTCACCTCCAGCTTCCACTTCTCCGGTATGATCGGCAGCGCCTCCAGCGACCATTTCCGGTAGCGCTCGTCATAGGCCTCCGGCATGGCATATTCCGCCAGATGTCCGAAACACCAGCTGACCGCGCCGTCCGGCCCCTCCAGATAACCGTCCCTTTTGTCCTCACACACCAGGACCTGTGCGATCGTCCTGGCCACGCTCGGCTTCTCCGCAATCACCAAAAATCTCTCTGTAAAAGGATTCTGATACATATTCCCTCGCTTTCTGTGCTCGGCCGGATTCCTGTGGCGGCCGCTGCACGTTCCTTAAAAACACGGCAGGCACCCGGTCTCCCGGATGCCTGCCTTTCACCTCATGTTTCTCACGATTCCTGTTTTTCTGCCTGCTTCTGCTTTGCTGCGAACGCGATCAGCAGCTGATACTGCTTCAGGCGTTCTGCCATCATTTTTCTAAGATCCATATAGTTCTCCTTTCCTGGTGCTGCCGGCCAATGTCTGCTGATAGCCCTCTTTTCATTTCGGGAAGTCATATCCATGCTGTCCTCGCCGGTCAGATCGATGCTTCCTGTGCGCGGTTCGGACCGCTCTTCTTCGGCTGGCCTTTCACCTGTTCCTTTTTCTCATTCAGACGGCCAAGTACGGATTTGCGTTCCTTTCCGGCAGCATGTTCCTTCTTCTCCGGTTCCGGTTCCCTGGCGTCTTCCATCTTTGCCTCGCGGGGCTCCGCTGTTTTCTCCGGTTCCTGCGGGACTGCTTTTTCCGCTTCCTGCTCCTTCTGGGCCATCCGTTCCGCAAAGTTTTCCGCTCTCTCCAGCACATGGTCCTGCGCGTCATAGTGGTACACAAAATCCGACAGACGATCCTCCGGCGCCACTTCGGTCCGGTTGATCTCCCGCACCATAAACTGCAGGCTGTCCAGATCCTGGCTTCCGTCATCCGGGAGGATCAGAACTTCATGCACGGAAGAGGGGAGGACAAAGAAGTCCGTCCCCATCTGCTGCGCGATCGTCTCCAGCTGGTCAGGATAGAACAGCGCCCCTGCGCCGTGCATTCCCTGCGTGTTGGTGAGGACCATCAGCTGCGGTCCTTCCATCGGGGGCATCATATCTGCCGCCATGTCCGGCTCGATCCCCATCATCTGCTGCATAACCTCGGCCATGCTGGCATACTTCACCGGATAGAGTTTCTGGGTACTCTCCAGTGCATCCGCATGCAGCTGCTCCGCGGTCACACCGTACATCTCCATCATCTGGTACGTGACGGGAGTGGACGCCTGCATTCCCTCAATTGCGATATGGTAGGAGACTGCCAGGCCGTCCACTTCCTTATGCGGCGCGTTCTTAAGAACGCCCTCGTTTTCCTTCGCATCGCTCACGCGGATGAAAAGGTGGTCTTTCACCTGGCTGTAATCCTTCAGCCAGTCGGTCCGGATCTCAGGAGCCATCTGGACCTGCTGCGCGATCATCGTCAGCATTGCTGCCATAGTGTGGCCCTGCTCCTGATACTGTGCGTACATTCCGTTCAGGTTGATATTAGGGACCACCATCTGGTCCTCCCTTTTTACCTGCATCCCCAGATACGCTGTGTTCAGCTTCTGGAACTGGTCCACATGGACTTCGGCGTCGGCGAATTTCTCCGGCAGATAATCCTTGATGCTTCTCCTCACTTCGTCCACAAATTCTCCAAACGTAAGTCTCTTTTCATTCATACTGGTTTATTCCTCCTGACTCGTTTTTCGTATGCTTACTCCTCATGTTCCATGGGAAGGCCGTCTCCCATTTCAATGCCTTCATCGTCTTCTTCCTCTTCTTCATGGCCCGGCTTGTAGATCTTGAAGTAGTAGAGAAGCGCAAATACAATCGCGCCTGCTCCCAGGATCAGAATGTTGCTGTTCTCCAACGGAGACTTTGTCTCCGGCTCCTCCACTTCCGTCTCCGGCTGCTTCGGGGCTTCTGTTTCCACCGGGGCCGGTGTCGTCTCCGGAATGACCACTGCAGGCGTCACCTCCGCCTCGGTTTCCTTCTCGGTCTGATCCATGAACTCCGCAAGGTCGTTCTCATCCACCAGGGAGAGCATGTAGACGTTCTCCGTGGAATTGCTGTGGTCGATGACCATATAGAAGGTGTTGTTGTTCTTCGTGCGGATCGTGTAAAAATCCTTCCCGGTGGAATTTTTGATTTCATCCCCCAGGTCACCGTTGCCGGGTGTGGTAAAGCCCTGCTCCGGCTCTGTTTCCGGTGCTTCCGGAACGGTTTCCTCCGGCGGCGTCTCCTCCGGAGTCTGCTCCGGAATTACCGTTTCTTCCTCCTCCCAGGTCGGATCCACATTGGCATAGGCGGGCCGTACGCAGCTCATCATGAGAACGCAGGCGGCAAAGAGCGCCGCCAGTGCCAGAAGTGTCTTTTTCTTAATCATGCTGCCTGTCATTATCGTTATCCTCTCTTTCCGGCGCAGTCTCCGCGCCCTCGTCATCATCAGGATCTCCTTCATCATCTGCATAAACCACAGCTTCTTCCGTGCCCGTTTTTCCGCCTGAATATTTCTTATCAGGAGTTCCGGGCGGAATGGTTTCCCCGGCTTCCTCCGGATCTTCTCCCTCCTGATCTGCCAGCAGCTGCTCCCGCAGCTCTTCGCTTAAGTTTCCTTCTGAAATAGCTGTCAGCAGGTCAAACAGATCTCTTGCACCGAGTTTCATACTGCGGATGCTTCGGATGATCTCCAGATCCTCTTCCTTTTTTCGTGCTTCCCGGATCTCCTTCAGTAAATCCTGAAGTTCCGCGATCCGGGCTATTGTCTTTTCTTCCTCTTCAATCAGTTTTTTCAGTCTCCGGCTCGTTGTCCTCACCTCCTTAAGGTAAACGCCCGAACTGCATGAAATGATTGTTCCAGTAGTCCGTGTGAATGGTTGTGTACTGCACCGGCTTCCCGCAGTGGATCATCATCCCGTCCCCGACATAGATGCCGACATGGCTTGCACCCGCCGTATCATAGGTCCGTTCAAAGAAGATGATGTCCCCGGGCTTTGCTTCCTCCGGTGAAACGTAGGCACAGACCTGCCGGATCCCTTCCGCGGTCAGCCGCCCGTAATCCCAGCCGTTTCCACAGTGGTTGATCACCCAGCTGACGAAACCGGAACAGTCAAATCCGCCCGGTGCGTAGCCGCCCCATACATAAGGCGTACCCAGATGCTTTTCCGCTTCTTCGATCATCCGTGCAAAACGCTCATCGCTGAGAGCTTCCGGCGGGATCGTATAGCCGTTCCCTCCGTAGGTCGGCAGGCTGTTCAGATCAAACAGATAGTCCCTGTGCCCGAAGGTCCGGTTATACAGGCTGTAGCGCACCTTTTCATCGTCGGTCATCCGGTTCCGAAGGACCGTATCAAGATTGTGATTGGTAAGCGATACGCTGTAGCGGTTCACCGTCTGTGTTGTTGTTACTTCAATTTCCTGCGACCCATTGTCATCTGCCAGATAGGCATCCCAGGTCTGGTGCCCGTGGTTCTGGGCAACCTGATGGTTGTCATAGTAGACGTCGAACTGAACACCGTACCTTGCAAGCGGCCCGGTATCCTCGACCACGTACTCCACACCGTTCATGACCACATGCGTTCCCATCGGCACAAACGGATTTGAGGCGTCCACTGCAATGGTATGGGCCGCTGTCGGATACACGCCGCTGGCCGTCGGACCTCCGGACCACTGACCGCAGCAGATCGGGCAGTTGCAGTAGCCGCTCGTGACCACCTGCCCCAGGGATTCCCCGACGCGCACCTTTTTGGTCTCCGTCACCGTCACGTTCCGCTCGCCGCTGGTCGTCAGGCCGTACTGCTCCCGGAAGATCTCCTCCAGCTCATCCTTCACCTGGTCGTAGGTAAATTCCCCGTACTTCGTGGTGAAGTAGGAAATCAGGTGATAGGGATTGTGGGAGATCTCATCGATCTGGTAACGGAAATCGTCATATTCCGGATGCGCGGACCGCATGGCATTGATCTGGGCATTGAG
>CACZJF010000042.1 GCA_902781455.1 uncultured Lachnospiraceae bacterium
CCGCCACCGCCCGCCTGAAGGCCGCACAGACTGCCGCAAAGGGACTGGTCCGATCAGACCTTGGACAGCTCCGGACATCCCAGGCAGAACTTTCCACCCATCTCGCAGCCCTCCGGGATAGAAAAGCGCGGACAGAGGGCAGAATAGAGAACAATGAATCCGTCCGAAACAGCATATGCGCGGAGTACAGCAGACTTCAGCAGCAGGAGCACAGCTATGAGATGCTCGACAAGCTCTACCGGCTTGTCTCCGGCCAGACCCAAAACGTGAAGATCACATTCGAGCAATATATTCAGGAAACAGGCTTCGATGAGATCACGCGTGCCGCCAATATCCGGCTGGATATGATCACAGACGGTCGGNNNNGGTCGGTACCGGTTCTTCCGCCGGGAGGAAATTGATGCCGGGAAGAAATCCAAGAATGCCCTTGCGCTGGACATCCTGGACAACTACACCGGGAAAAAAAGACCGGTCAGCACCCTGTCAGGCGGAGAGAGCTTCAAGGCCTCCCTGTCCCTGGCGCTCGGTCTGTCGGACAGCATTTCCTCCAGAGCCGGCGGTATCACGATTGACTCACTGTTCATTGACGAAGGCTTCGGCTCCCTCGACAAGCGCCAGTCTCTCTCCGATGCCGTGAACATGCTGGTCTCCCTCTCGACCCATCACAAGCTGATCGGCATCATCAGCCACTGCGATGAGCTGAAGGAACAGATCCGGCGGCAAATCGTTGTAACAAGAGGCCGCGACGGCAGCCATGTGCGGGTTGTCAGAGAGGATTAAAACGGATGCTCTGTCGGGCTGCTGTTTACCGGGAAGAAATCCGAACAGTCAGTCATGGCTGACGGGCTTCCCTCTGCTGATGTAGAATAGCTTCAGGTACATTTCAGTTACGGTTACGGATCATAAGGAGGCGTTCCATGTATTTCTTCATCCCGCTTGTCACCATGCCATTCCTGTATCTTGCCATGATCTATATCGCAGCCGCCATCCTGCCGGCAATCCTGCTGATGCGCTACGTCTATCAGCAGGATTCCATCGAAAAGGAGCCGTCCCAGCTGCTGATCAGCCTTGCCTGGCGCGGCGTCCTTGCCGCACTAGCTTCCATCGTTCTGGAAATGATCGCACAGGGCATCCTGAATGTCACGCTGGATCCGAATGATCCGCGCTACCAATATGTCCTTGCCTTCCTGTGCGTGGCCGCGATCGAGGAAGGAACCAAGTTCTTCTTCCTGTATCGCCGGACCTGGCACGACCCGAATTTTAACTTCCGCTACGATGGAATTGTCTATGCCGTATTTGTTTCTCTGGGTTTTGCTGCCTTCGAAAATGTGAAATATGTCTTCAGCTATGGTCTTTCGGTCGCACTCCCGCGTGCCATTCTCGCCATCCCCGGCCATATGGGATTCTCTGTCTTCATGGGTGTCTTCTACGGAAGGGCAAAGCTGAAATATGACATGGGAGACCGGTTCGGATCAACTCTGAATCTTATATTCGCATATATCTCGGCTGTCGCTCTCCATGGCATCTACGATTCCTGCTGCATGAGCGGCACAAAGCAGTCTACCGCGCTCTTCGTTCTCTTTGTCATCGCGATGTATCTGATCGTCTTCGGCCTGATCCGGCATGAATCCAGGCGCGATACGCCTGTCTGACCGAAAAATATGAATCCTATGGAAATGCAGAATCCCGATAACATTCGGTAAAGCTTGATATATTTTTTGAACAATATGTAAACTTCTCGAATGGAAAATACGTATTGTGTGTCCGACGCATAAAAAATGAGGCTGTCGTATATCAATACGACAGCCTCACTTTTTGTTTTCTCCTGTGCTAGCTCATCAGCCTGTTCACTTCCAGAGCCATGCAAACAGCCGTCTCCACATGCCGGCTGTTTTTCTCGGGAGTCCCTGGCTGCAGTAATCATACCGTTCGATTTTCTGCCAGTCAGGCACCCGCTGATAAAGGTCTGCGCTCATATAGGGTGTGAAGATTGTCATATCTATCAGCCTCCTTTGTCCTCCTGACATCTCTTCCTTGCATACCCATGATAGTCACTTGTCTGCACATATTCAACGTGTCCCTGACATAAAAATAACAATCTTTTTTTGTGCTGACAGCACAAATTGTGCTATGCTGAAGAACAGACAAGCGTCTGCGCACGGACACCATGCTTTCACGACAGACGGTTTAAAAAGGAGGCTTCGAAGATGGGATTTACGGTTGAGGATATGCTGCTCGTCTCAAGACAGCGGTACCAGATGAAGCTGATTGCAGGACAGGGAGGCTGGTCCAATTCCATCAGCTGGCTTTTAATGGTCGAGGACCTGACCATCGTCCAGCGGTTCAGCGGCAAGGAACTCGCCGTTACAACCTGCCTGGGATTTCAGGAGGAAGAAAAACTGCGCCTTCTGCTGGAGGAGCTTGTCCGCAGGCAGGCTTCTGGCCTGATTATCAATACAGGCTGCTATATCCGGGAGATCCCTCCCCACATTCTCCATTACGCGGACGCCAATGCGCTCCCGCTGCTCACTGTTCCCTGGGATATCGAAATTGCCGACATGATCAAGGATCTGAGTATCCGGATCTTCCTGCAGGGCTCCACCGATGAACAGCTCTCCGCCGCATTCATCAAAGCCATCGAGGCACCGGACGACTATGAAGCATACGCAAAAACGCTGCTGCCTCATTTCGATATCGAAGGCTCCTTCCAGGTCATCCTCCTTCATCGAAACGGGCTTGCGGAAATGGACACGGTGGAGCGCAAGCGGATCGGTTACCGTTTGCAGCTTGCCCTGACGAACCTCACGCACAATGGTCATTTCTTCTATTACGATTCCAGCTTTGTCGTCATCATCAACGCGCTGAGCCCCGCCGCCACTGCAGAGATTCTTCGTCAGTTCCGCGCCAACATTGTCCGGAGAATCCCCGACCAGTCCTTCGTGATCGGAGTCGGAAGCGCGCTGACAGGTATCCGCTCCCTCCACCTCTCCTATCGCCGGGCGAAGGCTGCCGCCAGGATGTCGGAAGTCTTTCGAGCAGACGAAGGCCGGAATGGATTTATGCTGACCCAGTTCGACACGATGGGAATCTGGCGCCTTCTCAGCATGGTCTCCGACCGGCAGCTTCTTGCAGAATTTGAGGAGGAATATCTAAAGGCGCTTGAGGACTATGATGCCGCCCACGATTCCGAATATGTCCGGACACTCGAATACTACCTGAAGTATAACGGCAGCATCCGGCAGGTTGCGGACGCGATGTTCATCCACCGCAACACCATCAGCTACCGGATGAACCATATCCGCGAGATCATCGGCAGCCCGCTCGACACAGAGGAGGAGCGGCTCTGCTGCCTGACCGCCTGCATGATCCGACGTATGCGGCAGGCAGCTCCCTGACCGTGCACAGCGAAACCCTGTCGTCCTTCTGCCTTTCCGGCAGCCTCCTCACAGTCCGCTGTGAGGTCGCAGCGGACACCGCGCCAGCTCTCCTCCGACGACGCCTGACCTCCGCGGCAAAAAACGCGCACGCTTTTTTGTTAAGCGTGCGCGCAATTCTCTGGCATTACCTGGCCTGAATCACATACATCATATTCGTCATGTTGCCCTCGCCCCGGACCTCGTTGTTCGCGGGATCTCCGGCTGTGATGACAACCATATCTCCGGAGCTGACGAGCTTATCCCGCTCAACCACATACATCGCGTGCGAAACAATATTCTCGGGAGAGTCCTCCTGGTATCCTTTCACCGGAAGAACGCCCCAGTCCAGCTGCATCTGATGCAGCGCCCGGTCATTCGGAGACACAGCATAGATCGGCTGTGTCGGCCGCAGGTTGGAAACCAGCCGCGCCGAGAAACCGGACATCGTCGGAATCACCAGCGCCTTTGCATCAACATTCGCCGCCGTGCGGACCGCCCCGACACCGACAGCGCTCGATACGCTGTGTTTTCCTTCCAGTTTTTTAAACTCAGGGATCCGGTATTCATAGAACGGCTCCGTGGACTCGCAGATATGCACCATCATCTTCACGGCCTCGACCGGGTACTTTCCGGCAGCCGTCTCTCCGGACAGCATGATGGCATCGGTGGACTGCATGATGGCCGTCGCCACATCCGTCACCTCCGCCCGGGTCGGACGCGGATTGCGGATCATCGAATCCAGCATCTGTGTCGCCACGATGACCGGCTTATAGGCAGCATTCACCTTCTCGATGATCATCTTCTGGATGTGCGGAACCTCCCAGGCCGGAATCTCGACGCCCATGTCACCGCGTGCAACCATCACACCGTCTGCTTCCTGGATGATCTCGTCGATGTTCCGGATCCCCTCCTGGCTCTCCACCTTCGCGATGATATGAACATCCTCCGCGTGATGCTGCCTGAGCAGATCCCGGATCTCCCGGATATTCTCCGCACTTCTGACAAATGAAGCTGCAATGAAGTCGATCCCCTGCCCGATCCCGAAGAGGATGTCCTGCTTGTCCTTTTCCGTGATGCCCGGGAGGTGAATCTCAACGTTCGGGAGGTTGATCCCCTTGCGCTCTCCAAGCATCCCGCCGTTATCAACCCTGCAGACGACATCTGTATCCGTCGTCTCCTGAACGGTCATGGCAATCAGGCCATCATCAATCAGGACAGTATCCCCTGGCTTCAGATCCGTTGGAAGCCGGTCATACGTCTGGGAGACGATCTCACTTGTTCCCTCCACGTCTCTTGTCGTCAGTGTGAAGGACTGACCCTCGACAAGCTCAACCTTTTTACCGCCCTTCAGCAGCTTTGTCCGGATCTCCGGTCCCTTCGTGTCAAGCATGATCGCAATCGGCTTCTTTTTCTCTGCCCGAACCTCCTTGAGCAGGTCCATCCGTCCCTTGTGTTCCTCATAGCTTCCGTGCGAGAAATTGAACCGTGCCACATCCATACCGGCATCGACAAGCGCACCGAGAATCTCCTTGCTGTCGGTGCTCGGTCCCATCGTGCATACAATCTTTGTCCGTTTCATGCTGAAGTTCCTCCCAGGGATGTCCTTAAACCGCTGCGCAGCGCCGGATGCATTCAAACGCCGGGTGCACAGTTTTTTCATATAAGTATACCATGATATGAGTGTCATAAGTACCTTTTGCCACTCATTTATGATTACGCGCGGTTTCGTTGCTTCGCAACTCACACCGCGCTGCCATAACCGGCATCTCGCATGTTTGTGTACAGGCGGTGCCGGGGTTTATGGGCGCTCTTCAAGAAGATATGCCCTCAAAACTTCCAGCCCGCCGCGCGGCACGCAGTACATCGGGTCATGCCGAAGCACCGCCTGCCAGGTTTCCTCCAGATCAAACCAGCCGGCTGCCTCTACTTCCTCCTTCTGCAGCTTCAGCTCTGAAAGCGCAACCGGACGGTCGCAGACGTACACAAAGGCAACCTCGTCATCCAGAAATGGTTTTCCGTGGAAGGTTTCCGTATAGTGGACCCGGAACTTTCCCGCAAACTTCAGCTCCTCTGGTCTGACTGTGATCCCCAGTTCCTCCCGAAGCTCTCGTACAGCCGAGATACGAGGCTCGTCACCGGCATGGATATGCCCGGCCGATGATGTGTCATACTGCCCCGGAAAGGAATCCTTGTCCATTGCCCGCTTCTGCAGCAGAATCTGGATCCCGCTTTTTTCCGGCTCCCTCCGGACGACCCAGATATGTGCCGTCCGGTGTCGGATGCCCTTGTCATGCGCTTCCTTCCGGGATACAGTCTCCCCTGTCGGTCTTCCCTCCTCGTCCACCACATCAAACATTTCCATTTCCTGCTGTCCCCTCCTCATCCAGTCCGTTGCCGCACTGCACCTCTCAGACGACGGTTGCGCCGAATGGGCCGGCGCCTTCTCCTCATGCCGGCCAGTGCCACCTTGTATCGCGGCAAGCAAGCAGGCCGGGCATATGCCATCCATGCCCGGCCTTGCTCTGACAGATTCTTTTATTCTACCTTTTCTCACTCCTTCGGTTCAATCAAGGGTTCCATCGGATTGTCCGGAACCTCCGCTGCCGGAGGGGTATACGGCTTGTCCTTCGGGATCACAATATTCATGACCAGCGCAATCACGCAGGCAGACACAATACCGGACTCACCGAAGATCAGCTGAATGAACTGCGGGCACTTTGCAAGCACACCCGGGGTTGCACCGAGTCCGTAGCCGACGCCAAGGGCTGTCGCGACAATCGAAACATTCCTCGGCGTCAGCGGATCCTTCGTGACAAGCTGCATGCCTGACACGATGATGGACGCAAACATCAGAACGGCCGCGCCGCCGAGCACACTGTTCGGCATAATGCTCATCAAAGCTGCCAGCTTCGGAAACAGGCCGCAGAGCACCAGGAAGATGCCGCCGATCGCAATCGTGAACAGATTGACGACCTTGTTAAGCGCAACCAGTCCGACATTCTGGCTGAAGGATGTGTTCGGAAGAACGCCGAACAGCGCCGCGAAGGAGGATCCGAGACCGTCACAGATGATTCCGCCGGACAGCTCCTTGTCGCTCGGTTCACGGTTCATGCCGCCCTCGCAGACGCCGGAAATATCACCGACCGTCTCGACAGCGGTGACGATGAACATGATCATAACCGGAAGGATCGCCTTCACGTCAAACACCCACTTCACAGGCATCAGCGCCGGCACCTTGAACCATGCCGCATCTTTCACAGCCTGCCAGTTCAGCACCCAGCTCTTTGTTGCCTCCACGGTCTTACCCGCAGCGTCCGTATAGGTGTAGGTATGCGGCAGGAAGATCCCCATAATGGCGCAGAGGATGTATCCTGCGATAATTCCGATCAGGATGGAACTCGTGCTGGTAAAGCCCTTCGTCCCATGCTTGAGCACCAGAATCACGATCAGAACAAAGAATCCGATCAGAAGATTCTCCGGCGAACCGAAGTCCCCGTTCTTGTTACCGCCGCCAAATGAATTGACCCCGACGGAGATCAGGGAGAGTCCGATGGACATGACAACGATTCCTGTCACCAGCGGCGGGAAGAACTTCCGGAGCGGCTTCAGAAAGACGCCCAGCACGGCCTCAAAGATACCACCGACAAAGCTGGCGCCAAGCACCGCACCATATCCGATGACACCGCCGCCCATCGCATTCGCTGCGGAAGTCATCACCCCAATGAATCCGGAGGATGTCCCCATCACAATCGGAACCCGCCCACCGATCGGTCCGATCGAAAAGACCTGCACCAGTGTCACAATCCCGGCAATCAGCATCGCATTCTGAAGAAGCGAAACGCGAATCGCCCCGAAGCCTCCGTCAACCGTCATCCCGCAGATTCCCATCAGAATGATCAGCGGTGTCAGGTTTCCGACAAACATCGCCAGGACATGCTGCAAGCCGAGCGGAATCGCAATCCGAAGCGGCGGCCGCCCCTCCAGCTGATAAATCAGTTCCTTCCCGGAACCTGAATCGGTCTTATCCATCAAAATGATCCTCCCTCTCCGTACATGTTTAAATATCTTTCACCTTCTCTCATGATATCAGGATGTTCAGGTATCGTCCAGCGCTTTCTGATTCCGTTTTCTGATGAAGCGTTCCCAGCTGATACCGGAACTCAGTCCTCCGGATAAGCCGAAGGAGCCGGCGCGGCACCCATTTTCCAGCCAATCAGATTGACCAGGAAAAATGTCAGCGTTCCGACGCCGCAGCCGAACACGACTGGCAGAATTCCAAGATAGAAGTTGCCGCCGCTGAGTACCTGCCAGATGACAACGCCAATGGTTCCGGTGATAATGGAGGCGATGCCGGAGGCCCTGACCGCCTTCTTGACGACCATTCCCAGCCCGTATGCGGCAAACGGTCCCGCGCAGCGAATTGCAAATGCGAAGGTGTTCATCGTGACAATGTTGACATTGCCGAGCGCAATGAGCGTTGCAACCACAGCGCAGACCACGTTGCACAGCCTGGTATAGAAGATCACCTTCTTGTCCGGTGCCTTCTTCAGATTCGGATCAATCTTTGTGAAGATGTCATTCATCAGGATCGTGCTCATGCACAGCAGGTTCGAATCTGCCGAAGACATCGTCGCCGCAATGATGGATGCCGACACAATCCCGGTGATCACGGCAGGTGCATGGTGATTTGTAACAGCCATCATCGCCGTGTTCGCCTTGTCCGGTGTCAGTCCCAGCTCGTCCTTCATCGACAGCGCCGCAAGTCCAAGGATAGTCGGGAAGACCGCCATCGCCGCCATCAGAATGGCAGACAGGAAGGAAGCCCCGACCGCCGTCTTCTCATCCTTGCAGCTTTCAAAGCGGCTGACCATCTCCGGTCCGGACAGGAAGGTGCAGAAATAGTTGAAGATATAGCCGATGATCGTGACCCATCCGATGTGCGTGAAGCTCAGCTGTGAGGCCGGAAGAGCGGCAGAGATCGCGCTCCAGCCGCCGCAGCCCTTCACGACAAAGGGCGTTGCGACTGCAAGGCCGATCAGGATGATCAGGAACTGAACCATATCTGAAATCTGGTCTGCGATCATGCCGCCGACAGTCGTGTAGATGATTGTGACCGCCGCAGCGATGAAAACACAGACATTCAGCGGGATGCCTGTCAGAACACTCACAACCGAACCGGAGGCCATGATCTGAGAGGAAGTCAGACAGAATAGCGCCAGCACATTCAGCACAGCAGTAAAGGTCCCGGACACTGACCCGAACCGCCGGGTTACCACCTCCGGAATCGTCAGTGACATCGTCCTGCGGATTTTCGGCGCAAAATACGCCAGCGGGATCATCGCAATCGATGCTGCCAGCACGTACCAGATGGCACTCATGCCCCAGGCGCCGAAGGCCTTGGCCGCTACGCCCGTCGTAGATCCGCCGCCGATGTTGTTTGCCGAAAGCGAAAATGCAACCATGAACAGGCCCATCCGCCTGCCCGCAACCATATAGTCCTCGCTGTCCTTGATCTTCAGCTTGCCGACCACCAG
>CACZJF010000043.1 GCA_902781455.1 uncultured Lachnospiraceae bacterium
ACATTATACCAAAAAAGGGGAGGCAATGCTCTTTTTGCTGCAACCTCCCGTAGAATCAAGGTTTTTGAACAAAAAACAGGTGGTGTGTTTGACACTACCAGACAGTAAAAGGGGAGCCGGAGTATGAATTGGGTTGCACCGATTAAGGATGAAGAGACACTGAAGCGTTATGAGCAGGAGCTGATGAATGTCGACATGAAGTACTTCATCATGTTCCGCATGGGAGTAGGAACCGGACTGCAGGTGCAGGAGCTTCTGAAACTCTGTGTCGGGGATGTGCGCGGAAAGGATTCCATTACCGTGTACCTGGGCACGAAGAAGATCAAGCGCTCCTACCGGTTTGAGCCTGACCTGAAGCAGGCCATCGAGGCGTATACACTGGGAAGGGATGATACATCCCCGCTGTTTCTCGGCCACAGGAATAAGGCGATTTCGCGGGAGCAGGCTTACCGGGCCATGAAGTCGGCCGGGCTTCGGATCGGCATCGGCACGGTCGGCGCGCAGACGATGCGGAAAACATTTGCCTGGAAATACTATAAGAACACGGGAGACATTGCCTATCTGACCCATCTGCTGAATCACGCGTCTCCGTCGGTAACCTTCCGTTTCATCGGGGAAAAGCCGAAGGTTGATACGCTTGCGGCGACCATGACGCCGGAGGAAAATGTCCGCGCGAGGAGAAGTCTCTTTGAAGGTGGGTCCGGCATCAGCCGGATGGAGTATATCAAGGATACCATGAATCTTCTGGAGGACGAGCTGGAGAATCCGGGAAATGACGATGCCTTCTACGGCAGAGTGGAGGCTCTGCTTCGGAGCATGGAGGATCTGATCAGCGATTTCTACATTGACAGGGCGGTCTAACTGTTTCTGTGGACATGCCTGCGGTGCCGCAGCGTTTCCTGCTTTTTCTTGACGGCTTCGACATCCTCCAGCGTCGCCTTGCGTGTGGTCTTGACGACATACCATCCGCCTTCCGCGTTCTGACGGACGCGGATCTTGCTGCGGAACAGGCCGTGTTCCGGACACTGGGCGATGCACAGATAGTTGCGGCCGTTGTCGGAGAACCAGCGGATGGTGCGGTGGATTTTCTGATCGCACATCAGGCATCTGGTTGATGTGATGACACGGTCTTTCATCAGGGCCTCGCGCTGCTCGAAGGCCTTGGAGATATATTTGGTATATCCGTTGTAGCGCACCAGGATCTCTTCACTGCGTTTTTCCGGTGTGTGATAGGTATCGATCGAGGAATAAAGCCGGATGTCTTCCGGCGGAAGCTTCTGCAGGATCTTTGCCGTATAGCGGGCATCCGAGAAGGCATCATGGAATTCTTCCGTCTTATCCATCATCAGGTATTCCACTGCCCATTCCAGGGACCGGCGCTTCTTGCCGTCTTCATGCGCATAGGAAAAAATCTTCTGGACATCGCGGTAGAAAAACGGAAACGGGAATGGCCAGCGGCCGGTCAGGTTTCCATGGTCTATGTGCCAGCGGACATTTCTCTGCAGCTCTGTAAGGTCGCCGGGACCCCAGGTGCAGAAGACGGGGCAGGGGCCGCACCAGAGCAGAAAATCCGCGAAGACATACGGAAAGGTGCGCTTTCCTTCAAAGTCCGTCTCGGTCATATGGATCACGCTGCGTGTCATATAGTGGAGTCTTCGGTACAGAACCGGACGGATGGTTTCATGGAATGTTCCGATCTCCCGAAAGGACGCATCCAGCTTAACCGCCCCGATCTCAATGATCTCAAAAGGCAGCTTCGGATCTTCCCGTTTCTTCCCATATGGACACTGGTTCCATTCCAGATCCAGAATGATGTAATTCACATCTTTGTTTTTTCCAGTCGCCATGGCATTCTCTTTCCTCAGACTCAGGTATCAGTATAGCGAGAAACCATATCTTCGTCAATTTGCTCAGGATAGTTCTGAAAATTCGTCAAAATCTCCATTGACAAAATGGTTTTCGGTTTTTGTAAGCGATTTGCATGACTGCTTCTCAAAAATTTTGTAAACTTAAGCAATGGCAGGTTTTCATCGCCTGCGGTATACTGACAACAGTTGTTAATCACATAGCTCAATTGGAGGAAATATACATGGCTAGCTTATCCCTGGAACACATTTGTAAGGTTTACCCGAACGGCTTTGAGGCGGTTAAGGATTTCAATCTTGAGATCGCTGACAAGGAGTTCATTATTTTTGTCGGACCGTCTGGCTGCGGAAAGTCTACTACGCTTCGTATGGTCGCGGGTCTTGAGGAGATCTCCTCCGGAACCCTGAAGATCGGTGATCGTGTTGTGAATGATGTAGAGCCGAAGGATCGTGATATCGCCATGGTCTTCCAGAGCTATGCTCTTTATCCGCATATGACCGTGTATGACAACATGGCATTCTCTCTGAAGCTGAGAAAGACCCCGAAGGATCAGATCGACAAGATGGTTCGTGAAGCAGCCAAGATCCTTGACCTGGAGAAGCTCCTCGACAGAAAGCCGAAGGCTCTGTCCGGCGGCCAGAGACAGCGTGTTGCGATGGGTCGTGCGATTGTCCGTAACCCGAAGGTCTTCCTGATGGACGAGCCGCTGTCCAACCTGGACGCCAAGCTTCGTGTTCAGATGAGAACCGAGATCTCCAAGCTGCATCAGAGACTGGGCGCAACGATCATCTATGTTACGCATGACCAGACCGAGGCTATGACGCTCGGAACCAGAATCGTCGTCATGAAGGACGGCGTTGTCATGCAGGTCGACACCCCGCAGAATCTGTACAACAAGCCGGCGAACCTGTTCACCGCAGGATTCATCGGATCTCCGCAGATGAACTTCCTGGATGCCAAGGTCCTTCCGGATGGCGGACTGGATCTGGGCGAGGCCGGCAAGGTCACGCTTCCGGCGGAGAAGGCGAAGGCTCTGCTTGACGGCGGATATGCAGGAAAGACCGTTATCATGGGTGTCCGTCCGGAGCATCTGAATGATGATCCTGAGGTTGTTGCAAAGAGCAACTCCGTACTGGATGCGAAGATCGAGGTTTACGAGCTTCTCGGCGCGGAAGTATTCCTGTACTTTACGACCAATGGCTCCAACATGACAGCCCGTGTCAATCCGAAGACGGATGCAAGAACCGGATCCGAAGTCAAGTTCGCGATCGATGTTGACAAGGTTCATGTCTTCGATAAGGAGACCGAGCTGACCATCACCAACTAATGAATCACATTTGATAAGAGAAAGGCCGTCCCTGCGGGGGCGGCCTTTTTGTAACCAGTTACGGCCCGGGCGCGCTGCCGGTGACAGCGCGCCCGGACCTGTGAATGACTTTGTTGTACTTGCCCAGCAAAGATGCTACTATTATTTTGAAGCGAAGCAGATACCAGGCAATACCACGAAGTGAGGTCAGGTTATGATATCAAATCAGACAATCAAGTTATCGATTGATAAGCTGAAGACGGTTACGAAGATCGATTTTTCTGTGCGGAATATGGAAGGATACATGGTTGCTTCCACAGCCCGGATGGAAGAGATCAGTGTGGAAGCCGCGCGGCAGTTCGCCGAGTCACCGGCAGACAGCCAGGAACTGCAGGGATATCATTTTTTCAAGGTGATGGGAGAAGAGGTTCCGGAATATATACTGATCGCGAAGGGCTCCGGAGAGGATGTCCACATGATCGGACGGATCGCGGTCGGTCAGCTGGAGGACCTGGTTCTCGCGTACAAGGAACGGTTTGATAAGAATAATTTTGTGCAGAATCTGATTCTGGACAATCTGCTCCTGGTGGACATTTATAACCGGGCGAAGAAGCTGGAGATCGAACCGCAGGTGCGCCGTGCGGTATATATTGTCGAGACGCGGAATGAAAGAGACAATTCCGCGATGGAGGTCATCCGGAATCTGTATGGAGATGATGACGGCAATCTGATCACAGAGGTAGACGAGAAGAGCATTATCCTGATCCGGCGTCTGGATGATGAGGAGAGTTATGAGGACCTGGAGGAGGCTGCGGTCGGGATCCGTGACACGATGAACACGGAAGCAATGATTGATGTGCGGGTTTCCTGCGGAACCATCGTCAATGAGATTGCCCAGGTGTCGCGTTCTTATAAGGAAGCCCGGATGGCGCTGAATGTCGGTAAGATCTTCTACTCGCAGGAGCGGATCCACATGTACCGGAAGCTGGGGATCGGACGCCTGATTTATCAGCTGCCTGAAAATCTGTGCCGTCTGTTCCTGAAGGAAGTCTTTACGAAGCAGCAGCCGGAGACCTTCGATGAGGAGACGCTTACCACGATCAAGATGTTTTTCGGAAACAGCCTGAATGTTTCCGAGACGGCAAGGCAGCTGTTTGTACACCGCAATACGCTGGTGTACCGGCTGGAGAAGCTGTCACGGTCAACCGGCCTGGATATCCGGTCCTTTGATGATGCCGTCACCTTCAAGATTGCGCTGATGGTCGAAAACTATCTGAAATATATGGAGAAGCATCCTTCGTGACGACAAAGACGAGGTGATGTATAGGAGGTTCCGACAGGATTCTGGTATTGTTTCCGTCAGGGAGAAAGATTCTCCTTGACGGATTATTTGTACTTTGTTAATCTCTGTGTCAGTGAATTGAATTATGCGTAGTTCTCTTATTCAGAGGCGGCGGAGGTACAAAGGACCGTTGAAACCGCGGCAACCCCGTATCATACGGAAGGTGCCAACCTGAGCGAGTGATCTCGAACAATAAGGGGACTCAGCACCAATCGTTGAGTCCGTCATTGTGCGGACTTTTTTGTTTATGATCAGCATGCAGAAGGCCCGGAGAACAGGGTCCGGCGCAAAGCGCCCGGATGCTGATGGCAGAATGGAAGGGAAGGAGCAAAGACATGGAGAAAATACTGTTTACTTCGGAGTCTGTAACAGAAGGACATCCGGATAAGGTTTGTGACGCGATTTCTGATGCGATCCTGGACGCGGTTGTCGCGCAGGATCCCATGAGCCGCGTTGCCTGTGAGACGGCGGCCTGCACAGGTTTTGCGGTCATCATGGGTGAGATCACCACAAACGCGAATGTGGATTACCAGAAGATCGCGCGTGATACGATCCGCGAGATTGGTTATACCGGTTCAGGCATGGGATTTGACGCTGACTCCTGCGCAATCTTTGTCGCGCTTGACAAGCAGTCCGAGGATATCGCGCTTGGCGTTGACAAGGCGCTTGAGGCGAAGGAGAACCAGATGTCGGACAGCGAGATCGAAGCAACGGGTGCCGGCGACCAGGGTATGATGTTTGGCTACGCGACCAACGAGACTCCGGAGTATATGCCCTTCGCGATCTCTCTTGCCCACAAGCTGTGCCTGCAGCTGACAAAGGTCCGCAAGGACGGGACTCTGCAGTATCTCAGACCGGACGGAAAGAGCCAGGTCTCGGTAGAATATCAGGATGGGAAGCCGGTCCGTCTGGACGCAGTCGTGCTTTCCACGCAGCATGATCCGGATGTCACGCAGGAGCAGATTCACGAGGACATCAGGAAGTATGTCTTTGATCCGATCCTTCCGAAGGAGATGCTGGACGAGAATACGAAGTATTTTATCAATCCGACCGGACGTTTCGTCATCGGCGGCCCGCACGGCGACGCCGGCCTGACCGGACGGAAGATCATCGTTGACACCTACGGTGGAGCCGCAAGACACGGCGGCGGCGCATTTTCCGGCAAAGACTGCACGAAGGTGGACCGCAGCGCAGCCTACGCTGCCCGCTATGTGGCGAAGAATATCGTAGCAGCAGGCCTCGCGGACAGATGCGAGATCCAGCTGTCTTACGCGATTGGCGTCGCGCAGCCGACATCGATCATGGTCGATACGTATGGAACCGGCAAGATCAGCGATGAGGGAATCACCGACATCATCCGTGAGAACTTTGACCTGCGCCCGGCCGGGATCATCAAGATGCTTGACCTGCGCCGCCCGATCTACAAGCAGACCGCGGCATACGGACACTTTGGACGGAATGATCTGGATCTCCCGTGGGAGAAGCTGGACAAGGTTGAAGTGCTGATGAAGTATCTGTGAGAGTGAAGAGGGCTGACTGCGCCGGGGCGGATCAAAGCTGACTCTTCGGATCAGACCGGGGAGGTCCACATGATCTGACGAAAGCGAACCCGTCAGCCGGCGGGGAGATCACCCATTCTGACATAGAATCCCTGCTTTCCTGAGAACCCTTTTGGGCAGGAAAGCAGGGTTTTTTTGACTTATTTCGGATTTCCCATTACACTTGGCATGTTCGGAGCTGCGGGAGGTGTGGAGCAGCCAGCCTGCACCGACAAATCCCCGTACCAGAAGGAGACAGTATGAGAATCGAATATGAAGACCAGGAAATCCTGGTTATATATAAGGAAGCGGGACTGCCGGTGCAGACCGGACGCACTTCACAGAAAGATGTGGTGAGCCTTCTGAAAAACCACCTGGCACGAAATGCCAGGACAAATGAAGCGGAAGCAAAAGGCGCGGAAGCAGGAAACGCTGCGCCGGGAGTACACGCCGGGCCATATCTGGGAATTGTCCATCGCCTTGACCAGCCTGTGGAAGGTCTTCTGGTTTTTGCCAAGACACCCGGGAGTGCTGCCGCGCTCAGTGCGCAGGCGGCGTCGAAGGATGGGATGGAAAAGGTCTACCAGGCTGTCGTCTGCCTGAGCTCTTCTTCTTATCCGCTGGCGATTGACGGCATGAAAAAACCTGTGACGCTGACTGACTGGCTGGGACGGGACAAAGCGACAAACATGGCTTACATTGCTTCAGAGGATGAGCCGGGCGCGAAGAGAGCGGAGCTGTCATTCCGCACACTCTGGATCCGTGACGGACGGGCGCTGCTGGAGATCCGGCTGCGAACGGGGCGTCACCACCAGATCCGGATTCAGCTGGCAAACGCCGGGATGCCGCTTCTGGGAGACAGAAAGTATGGAGCGCTGGCAGGAAGATATCCGGTCAGGGAGACGCCGGAGGAGAAGTCATATCCGCTCTGCCTGTGCGCATGGCGTCTGTCCTTCCAGCATCCCGTGTCCGGAAAGAAGATGACTTTCTGCGTGGAGCCGGCTTTTCTGGAGAAGGCAGGCGTGATACGTAGCAGTATGTGACGGATTGAATTTTTGAAAGCTTGAGCGTAGAATAATCGCAGCAGACGTGCCAGCGCAGCAGAACAAATCAGCAGCGGGGGAAGTTTCATTGCAGCAGAAGCGGGAAGTAAAAGTCCTTCTTTCAGACAGCTTTAAAGAGCTTGTCCTTGAGAAGCCGGTAGAGAAGATCACGATCAAACAGATCACGGATCGCGCCGGCGTAATCAGAGTGACATTCTATAATCACTTTCAGGATAAGTATGACCTTCTCGAATGGATCTGCCGCGAAGAGGTTGTCGGGCCTGGAAGGATTCTCCTCCAGAACAACATGCAGCGCGAAGCAGTCACATTTATCTTCACTGCTCTTCTGAAAAACAAGGAATTCTTCAGTCATGTCGCGCATACAACGGGCCAGAACTCGTTTGAAAGCATTATGCGGGAGCTGATCTCAGAGACAATCTGTGAGTATTTCCTGACAAATGAGCCGATGAAGTCTGTCAAATACAATTGGATTACCTCTAAATGGATTGCGGATTATTATTCGCAGAGCCTGACCTTTGTTCTGATGAGCTGGATTGAGAAGGATATGAATATTCCGCCTGAAGACATGGTCCATATCTACGAGATGATCACCAACCATTCTGTGATCGATCTTCCCAGGGAATTTTAAACTGATCCGGTATGCCTGATACCGGCACGCGGAACCATGGAAAAGAACGCTGAGCGTGTTCCTGACCGTGGAAAACGTGGAAAACACGGGGATAATCCGTGGATAACCCCCCGGGAAAAACGATTGACAATCTCTTTATCCCTGTCATATAATAGGCGTTGCCGCACTTCAGAAGGTGTACGGCAGAAAAACGGAATACAGGATGTAATCCGGGCTCGGAGAAGTACTCAAGAGGCCGAAGAGGCGCCCCTGCTAAGGGTGTAGGTCGGGAGACCGGCGCGAGGGTTCAAATCCCTCCTTCTCCGCTGA
>CACZJF010000044.1 GCA_902781455.1 uncultured Lachnospiraceae bacterium
CTGCGGAATCATGTTGTCCCGCTCTCTGTCAGGGATCATGATCGGCAGCGCCTCGGGGATGTTTTCAATGACAAGATGGCTGTGGTCTCCGCCGTACTCCCCGTCGCGCGTCCAGCTGACCGGCTGGTCAAACCACAGCTCCAGACGGGAGGTCTTAAACGTGATTACGTTCTTGTTTTCCGAGCCATTCATCAAAGCCGTCAGAATCCCGGGCCACTCGACTGCAAGCATCGGCGGCATCCGGATCAGCGTCACCTCAAACACGCCGTCGTTCAGCGTGACGTCGCGCCCGGTAATCCCCTCGAATCCGCCCACCGAATTGGAGTTTGTGATCATGCCAAGCATAAAATCATCGGTCCCGGAGCTTTCACTGCTCTCATAGTGCATATGATAGCTCTTCAGAGTGGGAAGGCTGGCTGCTCCCCGGACCAGATAAGCCAGATGCCCCAGCATATTCTTCATATCCTGCGGTGTGTCATAGGATACGTTGACAAATGCGCCGAATGCCGCGACATACACGAAGTAACTGTCATTCATGCGTCCGATATCACACGAAAAGACAGATCCGTTCATGACAGCCTGGGCCGCCATGCGCATCTTCTTCGGGATGCCCAGGCTCGAAGCATAATCGTTGGTGGAGCCAGCCGGTATATACCCGATCGGCCTCAGAAAACGGCCGGTCTGCATACCGGTGACGACCTCGTCCAGCGTTCCGTCCCCGCCGCCGCACACGATCAGATCGAAGGAGTCACCGCACTCCTCCACTGTTCTGGCAGCATCCATCACCCCTGCCGTAGGGTGAACGACAACCTCGTACCCGTTTGCCGAAAACTCCTCCAGGATATAAGAAAGAGAAGTCCGGATCATTCCTTTGCCGGCGAACGGATTATAAACAAACAGCAATCTTTTCATAGCAGTCAATTCCATTGCCGAATTCAATACAGTCTGAAAGAGTACATGTCTTCAGGCTCAGATATGCATCATCACTTCACAGAAGCTGCGTCATCCGTTTCTGTCTTCGGCTTCCAGCCCTTGTAATTCTCGTAGCGGTGCTCCTTATGTTCGCTCTGTGCCCAGAGCTTGTCGGCCACCGGCTTCCATGCCTTGGCATAGGGGATGCACTTTCCGCACAGATGCTCCGCAGTCTCAGGCATCTGCAGATCAGTGGAATGCGCGCCGGACTTTTTGACCATCTCTACCAGAATGCCTGGATTCTCCAGCATCGGGCACGGACGCAGCATGTTCTTGTTGAACGGCTGGCGGTTCCTGTATTCCTGGAACAGCGGCTGCTGCAGACACTCAAGCACCGTATTGTCATGGATGTTCGCGCCTGAATAATGGATAAAGACACAAGGCTCGGCATCACCATTCGGGTTGATGTGGAAGTAGTTCCTTCCGCCGGCGATGCAACCGCCGACAAACTCACCGTCATTCTGGAAGTCCATGACGTAGATCTGCTTTCCGCCTTTGCGAGCGCGGACCTCACGGATCCTGTGATAGATGTACTCTCTCTGCTCCGGGCTCGGCATCAGTTCCGGGTGCGCTTCCATGCCGACCGGCATCAGGTGGAAGTACCAGCTGAACCTGACTCCCTTCTCGATCTCCATATCATAGAACTCATCGCTGGTGACGGTCTCCAGGTTCGCCGCCGTATACGCGATCGAGGTTCCGAACAGGCAGCCATGCTCTCTGAGCACATCCATGGCATGCATGACACGTCCGAACACGCCCTCGCCCCTGCGCAGGTCATTTACCTCCGAGAAGCCCTCCAGGGAAATCGAGAAACTCAGGTTGCCGACCTTGCGCACCTTCTCGGCAAATTCCTCGTCGATCAGCGTACCGTTGGTGTACGCATGAAACGCGCAGTCATGATGCTTCCTGCAGAGCTTCAGGATGTCGTCCTTGCGCACCAGCGGCTCTCCGCCGGTAAACATATAGAAGTAGATGCCAAGCTCCTTGCCCTGCGTGATGACACGGTCCATGTCCTCATAGCTCAGATTCAGGCGGTTGCCGTATTCCGCTGCCCAGCAGCCGACGCAATGCAGGTTGCACGCGCTGGTCGGATCCATCAGGATCAGCCACGGAATGTTGCAGTCGTACTTTTCCCGCATCGCGCGGATCGTCTTGGTGCCGTGGAAAAACGCCTCGAAACCAAGGTTCAGCAACGTCATCTTCAGAACATTCGGATCCAGCTCGTCGATCAGCTGGTTGACGTACTGATTCCATTTTTCATTCGGATCTGTCATCAATGCCCGGATTCTTTCATAGGATTCGGCAGCAAACATATTGCCCACATATTTCTCGACAATGTCGACAAGCTGCAGCATGCCCTTCTGCCGGTCCTTGTAGATCCGGTTCATCATCACATCGATCGCCTTGGAAAATGCGATCCGGGCCATCTTATGCGAAAAATCAGCCATTTTATATTCCTCCCATTCTGAATGCGCCGTTTATACTGAAAAGCGTTGATTTACAAATATCTGACAAGAATCTCTGCTCCGACAAAGGCCAGCATCGCGCCTCCCGTCCAGTAGATCCCGTAGCGTCCGCTGCAGCCCTCTCTGTATCCTGCCCAGATCCCGATGATCGCCGCAAGGACAGTCGCGCAGGCGATGATGCCTGTCGCCATCACAATATTGTGACCGATAAATCCCCATCCGATTCCTGCCATGAAGGTGAACAGCGCCACCAGGATCACCTCCAGGACAATCCGCCTGAACGCGATCTCATGAAGTCTTTCCTGAATCGGCGCATGGCGCATCGCCTTGTAGATCATGTAGGAAGCAATCAGAAGAAACAGAACCGCCGCGACAAAGTAGCAGAAGTTTCTCAGGTCATCTGACTCGCTTTTCGAAAAAAAAGGAATCCTGGTCAGCATATATCCGCCCAGCATGGCGAAAGTCTCAAATACACCGACGATCAGGCAGATGATGAAAACAGCTCTCCACTCGATCTTTCTGATCATGGAGCCTTCATACTGGCCGATCAGAAATATATTCATGGAGAGGCCGATTACTATCAGTGTGTTTTCCAATATGCTCAAAAGTTCTCACCCCACTCAGATACAGTCCCGCTGCAGCCTCATATGCCCACGATATTTCGAGTGTATCGGAATGGCTTTTTGATTTCAAAATACAACCGCTCTTTGCTGACAAAGATAAAACGACACTTGCCGCCAAGTGTCGCTTGTGCATGGTGTCATGCAATTGCCCCGCCGGCAGATGGACGACAGCTTCTCACGTCGTCTAAAGTGACTGCAGCATGACCCGGAGCAGGTCAGAAGGAATCTGTCCCGGCGCGGACATCTGCCCCGCTGTCCCAAAGGAAATGCAGCTTCCCGTAAATGCGCATGCTGCTCTCGTCACCTTTCCCAGATTGCCCATCGACATCGTGATAAACGGACACCCGGCCTTTTGTTCGAGCATCTCGACGGAAGCTTCCATCAGCTCAAAGACATCCTGCCTTGTGACCGGCATGACCGCGATTTTTGCAATATCGCAGCCTTCTCGCTGCATCGCGCACAGCTTCTGTACAATCTCTGTTTTCTTCGGTGTCCTGTCAAAGTCGTGCCAGGACAGAATGACCTTTGCACCCTTCTCATGAACCAGGGCCGGCAGATGGCTGTGAAGCTGCCGGTTGTCTGTCTGTATATGAAGGCGCTCAAGCTGGATATCCACCAGGTCCGCAGTCTGCGCGGCGCGCAGGATCCTGTCCTGGTACTGACTGTCACTGATCTCGACCTCGCCTCCCTCCTCCATCGTCCGGAGGGTATACAGGATCGGTTTTCCGCCGACCGCTTCCCGGATTCTGGACAGCGCGGGCGCTTCCTCCTCAAAGTAAAAGTCGGCCCGGAACTCCACAAGGTCAAAGCTGCTGCACGCAGTCTCCTCCAGGGAACGCTCCAGTTCCCTGTACGTATGCGCGATCACAGGAACACAGATCTTCGGAATCCCGTCACCCAGAACCAGATCCCTGACTTTCACTGTTTTCATGCTGCCTCCTTTTTATTTACCGGAAGTACCTCTCCCGCACCAGGGCAACGGGCATCTCCCTGCCGGTCCACAGCCGGAAGGCAGCCGCGCCCTGCCACAGCAGCATGTACATTCCATTGAAGGTTTTCAGGCCTCTTTCCTGTGCCTGTTCCATCAGCTTTGTTCTCCGGGGGTGATAGATGAGATCCGACACGACAAGGCCGCTCTCAAGCATGGAAGGATCCCGGATGGGCGAGGCGTCCGTATCCGGCGCCATCCCGACCGAGGTCGCGTTCGTCAGAAGATCACTCCCGGCCAGCAGGCTTCGCACCGCGCTCTCGTCCCCCAGGTCTGTCACATCCACCCGGCACGAGGTATGCCGGCTGATTCTGTCTGCAAGGTCGCAGGCTTCGATAAAAGAAGGAGATCTCCGGTTGACGATGTGCAAGGCCTTCACCCCGTCCAGCGCCATCTGCACCGCGGCTGCCCTGGCTGCGCCGCCTGCCCCGAGCAATGTCACCTCCTTGCCTTTCAGGTCAAATCCCTGCTCGCGGACAGACTCCGTGTAGCCGGTTCCGTCCGTATTATGGCCGATCAGTCTTCCATTGTCATTCACTACGGTGTTGACCGCTCCGATCAGACCGGCAGCTTCCGATATCTCATCCAGATACTCCATCACCTTCTTCTTGTCCGGCATTGTCAGGTTGAAGCCGTAGGTATTCAAGTCCCGGAACACCCTGACCGTCTCGCCCAGCTTCTCCTGTCCGACGTCAAATGCCAGATATACAGCGTCGATTCCAAGTGTCTCAAACGACAAATTGTGCATGGCCGGGGACAGACTGTGCGCCACCGGGCTTCCGAGCAGTCCTCCGAATCTCGTATGTCCTGTGATCTGCTGTAAATGCATGTGTTTTCTCCTGTGAAACGCCTCCGGCACTTTGTGCCGGAGGCGTCTGTAAGCTTCCAATATGCCTGTCCTGTTTTCCGGAATCAGTTTCTCTTCAGGAAATTCGGGATCTGGATGTCTCTCTCCGCAACCTTGCTCTGCGGCATACGAGGCTGTATGCTTCCCGCCTGAACGGAAGGAGCTGCCGGCTCAGTGGTGTTCTGCGCGGCGCGGTTGGAGAATGAGAATCCGCCGGAAGGTCTGGAATCCGTCTTGGGGAAGCGGAAATCAGAACCGGACTTTCTCGATGAGAAGATCGGCTGCGGCTGATCGGAATTCGGATCCTCCAGTCCTGTCGCGATGACCGTGATACTCGCTTCATCCGCATAAGTATCGTCGTACATCGCGCCGAAGATGATATTCGCTCCGTCGCCCGCCAGTTCCTGTACATAGCTTGCCGCGTCGTTCGCATCCATCAGGCTGATGTCTCCGCTGATGTTGATGATCACGTTAGACGCGCCCTCGATCGTCGTCTCAAGCAGCGGGCTTGCAACCGCCTGTTTCACGGCCTCCAGTGCCTTGTCGTCGCCCTTGGCCATACCGATTCCGATATGCGCGATACCCTTGTCCGCCATGACCGTCTTCACGTCAGCGAAATCGAGATTGATCAGTGCCGGCAGGTTGATCAGATCGGTGATGCCGGCAACCGCCTGCTGCAGGATCTCATCCGCCTTCTTGAACGCTTCCGGCATGGTTGTTCTGCGGTCCACAACCTCTAAAAGCTTGTCGTTCGGAATGACAATCAGGGTATCCACTGTCTCTTTCAGCTTTGATATACCGGTAAGCGCGTTGTTCATGCGCACCTTGCCCTCAAAGCGGAACGGCTTGGTGACGACACCCACCGTCAGGATTCCCAGTTCCTTCGCGACGCCTGCGATGACAGGTGCCGCGCCTGTTCCCGTACCGCCGCCCATGCCGCAGGTAACAAACACCATATCCGCTCCCTGAATCGAGTTCCGGATCTCTTCCGTGCTCTCTTCCGCAGCCTGCTGGCCTACCTCAGGCTTCGCGCCCGCGCCAAGACCCTTGGTAATCTTCTCGCCGATCTGAATGACCGTCTGGGCCTTCGACATGGCAAGCGCCTGCTTGTCTGTGTTGACGCCTATGAACTCAACGCCGGCAATGGTATCTTCCACCATGCGGTTCACGGCATTGTTGCCGGCACCGCCCACACCGACAACGATGATCCTCGCGCCGGACTCGGCTTCATTTGACATGATCTCTAACACGTGAGTATCCTCCCTTGCGATTTGTGCGTGATACGGGTGCAGTCCATATCTAGTTTAATATACGTTTATTCCGGCTTAAAATCAAGCCCTTTCTGCATCACGGCCGCGTAATCTTACCTTCGGATTTTTCAGGCGAGAATCCACCTTTTGACTATGATGATGCTCAGATGTGGCACTGATTTGTGCCTTTACTATAC
>CACZJF010000045.1 GCA_902781455.1 uncultured Lachnospiraceae bacterium
GGATATTACGAACAATGAAGTGTATCAGTCTATGACATTTGATGCAATCAGGATCGGACTGGCATCTCCGGAGAAGATCCGTGAGTGGGCCACAAGGAACAAGATTCTTGGTGAAGTCAAAAAGCCTGAGACCATCAACTACCGGACACTGAAGCCGGAGACGGACGGACTCTTCTGTGAGCGCATTTTCGGGCCGAGCAAGGACTGGGAGTGCCATTGCGGAAAGTACAAGAAGATCCGCTATAAGGGTGTCATCTGCGACCGCTGCGGCGTTGAGGTTACCAAGAGCTCTGTGAGAAGGGAGCGTATGGGCTGCATCGTCCTTGCTGCTCCGGTCTCCCATATCTGGTACTTTAAGGGCATTCCGTCCAGAATGGGCCTGATTCTTGACATGTCTCCGAAGGATCTGGAGAAGGTCCTGTACTTTGCCAGCTATGTTGTGCTGGATCCGGGTGACACTGCTGTCACGGGACTGCACTACAAGGAGATTATGGGCGAGGTCCGCTATCAGGAGCTGCGTGCCGAGCTCGGACCGAACGCGTTTAAGGCAGGCATGGGCGCGGAGTCTGTGCAGCAGCTGCTCAGAGACATTGATCTTGACGAGCTGAGCGAAGAGCTGCGGAAAGAGCTTGAGACCGCTACCAGCCAGAAGAGCGCGAAGCTGATCAAGAGGCTGGAGGTTGTCGAGGCATTCCGCGAGTCCGGAAACAAGGCAGAGTGGATGGTCCTGAATGTCATCCCGGTCATTCCGCCCGATCTTCGTCCGATGGTACAGCTGGATGGCGGCCGTTTCGCGACGAGCGACCTGAATGATCTGTACAGAAGGATCATCAACCGCAACAACAGGCTTTCCCGCCTGCTGGAGCTGGGCGCGCCGGACATCATCGTCAGAAACGAGAAGCGTATGCTGCAGGAAGCGGTTGACGCGCTGATCGATAACGGCCGGAGAGGACGTCCGGTCACAGGTCCCGGAAACCGTGCGCTGAAGTCCCTTTCCGACATGCTGAAAGGAAAGAGCGGCCGCTTCCGTCAGAACCTTCTGGGAAAGCGTGTTGACTATTCCGGACGTTCCGTTATCGTCGTCGGACCGGAGCTGAAGATCTATCAGTGCGGTCTGCCGAAGGAGATGGCGATCGAGCTCTTCAAGCCCTTCGTGATGAAGGAGCTGGTGCAGAGGGGAATCAGCCACAACATTAAGAATGCGAAAAAGATGGTCGAGCGCCTCGAGAGTGAGGTCTGGGACGTGCTTGAGGATGTGATCAGCGAGCATCCGGTCATGCTGAACCGTGCGCCTACGCTGCACAGGCTCGGCATCCAGGCGTTTGAGCCGATCCTTGTCGAAGGTAAGGCAATCAAGCTTCACCCGCTGGTATGTACCGCGTTTAACGCGGACTTCGACGGTGACCAGATGGCCGTGCACCTTCCGCTCAGCGTGGAAGCGCAGGCGGAGTGCCGTTTCCTGATGCTCTCACCGAACAACCTGCTGAAGCCGTCCGACGGCGGACCGGTTGCGGTTCCCTCCCAGGATATGGTTCTCGGAATCTATTACCTGACGCAGGAGAGACCCGGCGCGAAGGGTGAAGGCGGCGTCTACAAGGATGTCAGGGAAGCGATCCTTGCCTATGAGAATAAGGTGCTGACACTGCAGTCACGCATCACGGTACGTGTTGAGAAGAAGATGCCGGATGGCAGCGTTCATTCCGGTCTGGTTTCCTCAACGCTCGGCCGCTTCCTGTTCAACGAAGTCATCCCGCAGGATCTCGGGTTTGTGGACCGCAGTGTTCCGGAAAATGAGCTTAAGCTTGAAGTTGACAAGCTGGTGAAGAAGAAGGACCTGAAGAGCATCCTGGAGAAGGTCATCAACATCCACGGCGCGACAAGAACCGCTGAGGTGCTGGACGACATCAAGAAGATGGGCTACGGCTACTCGACCAGAGCCGGCATGACGGTTTCAATCTCCGACATGACGGTGCCGGCTTCGAAGGCGGAACTGATCGAGAAGGCGCAGGAGGACGTGGACAGGATCAATCAGAAGCACCGCAGAGGCTTCTCTACGGAAGATGACCGTTACCGTGCGGTTGTTGAGACCTGGAAGGAGACGGACAAGAAGCTCACGAGTGACCTTCTTGCCGGACTGGACAAGTATAACAACATCTTCATGATGGCGGATTCCGGCGCCCGTGGATCGGACAAGCAGATCAAACAGCTGGCCGGCATGCGTGGCCTGATGGCAGATACGACCGGTCATACGATCGAGCTTCCGATCAAGTCGAACTTCCGTGAAGGACTGGATGTTCTGGAATACTTCATGAGTGCGCACGGCGCCAGAAAGGGTCTGTCGGATACGGCACTCAGAACGGCTGACTCGGGCTACCTCACCAGACGAATGGTTGTGGTTTCCCAGGATCTGGTCATCCGTGAGATGGACTGCAGTGTTGATGAAGATGAGATTCCGGGACGCTATATCCGCAAGTTTGCTTACGGCAAGGAAGTCATCGAGAGCCTGCAGGAAAGAATCATGGGCCGTTATGCCGCGGAGACGATCTGCAACCGTGACGGCGAAGTGCTTGTCAAGGCGAACAGCATGATTACCCGTTCCAGAGCGGAGCGCATCATCGCTGAGGGCGTGGACGCGGATGGGAACTGTCCTGTCCAGAAGGTAAAGATCCGCACGATCCTTACCTGCCGCAGCAGAGTCGGCATCTGTGCAAAGTGTTATGGTTCCAACATGGCAACCGGTGAAGCGGTACAGGTCGGAGAGCCTGTCGGCATCATTGCCGCGCAGTCGATCGGTGAACCCGGTACGCAGCTGACGATGAGAACCTTCCATACCGGCGGCGTCGCGGGCGGCGACATCACACAGGGTCTTCCCCGTGTTGAAGAGCTTTTCGAGGCACGCAGACCGAAGGGTATGTGCATCATCTCCGAGATCGACGGTATCGTGGAGCTGCGCAACAACAAGAAGAAGGAAGAGATTGTCGTTACGAATCCGGAGACCGGAGAATCGAAGGCATATCTGCATACATATGGAACAGAATTGAAGAAGAAGGGCGACGGAACCCATCTGCAGGATGGAGACGAGGTCAAGGCCGGCGATCAGCTGACAGAAGGTTCCATCAACCCGCATGATCTTCTGAAGATCAAGGGCGTGGACGCGGTGCAGGACTACCTGCTTCAGGAAGTGCAGCGTGTATACCGTCTGCAGGGTGTTGAGATCTCCGACAAGCATATCGAGGTGCTGGTGCGCCAGATGCTGAAGAAGGTTGAAGTCGATGATCCGGGTGATTCCCAGCTTCTGAAGGGAACGAAGATCGATGCCCTTGAGTTTGACGAGATCAACAGGAGACTGGAAGCAGAAGGGCTGAAGAGCGCAGAGTGCACCCAGATCCTTCTTGGAATCACAAAGGCATCGCTTGCGACGGAATCCTTCCTGAGCGCGGCTTCCTTCCAGGAGACGACGAAGGTTCTGACCGACGCGGCGATCAAGGGCAAGGTTGATCATCTGGTAGGCCCGATGGAGAATGTTATCATCGGCAAGCTGATTCCGGCCGGAACCGGCATGAAGCGCTACCGCAATGTGCGGATCGATACGACGCTGGCAGACGCAGGCGCGCTTGATCTGAACCTCCCGGAGGACGATTTCTTTGAAGAGACCGTTCAGGAGACAGAAGAGGAACTGCTTGCGCCGGTACTGGAGTCAGACAGTGTGCTGGATGCGCCGGACGCAGATGAGTGAAGACGCAGCCCGGAAGCTGTGCGCCGGCTTGGTACGCAGTGATGCAGTCAGAGCGCTGACAGCGTCCTGACGATGGCAGGCTGATAATGAATCACAAAGGACTTGAAATGAGATACCGGGCAGGATTTCCTGCCCGGCATCTTTATGAACAATGAAACAGATAAAGCTGGTTGGTCCCGTGGACAAACCGGTTTTATTTTTTGCGGAACAATCCGGAAAACGGCAGGTCTTCCGACAGCTGGTCTGAGGTGCTGTCCTCTGCCAGTTCCGGACTCTGGACGCGCCTTCTCTCATAGACCTGCGCGCGGTACGCTTCGTCCATTCTGCGCTGTTCCTCCTCGGAACGGTAGACCCTGGTACGGTCATCAACCTCATGGCTGGTGCCGATGACCCTGGTACGGTCGTCCACTGCATAGCCGGACGCAGCCGCGCGGACACGTGCATCAGCCTCCGGCCTCGAGCTTGCTGTGCGAACACGTGCATCGGCCTCCGGCCTCGGGCCTGCCGCGCGGACACGAACATCAGCCTCCGGTCCTGGGCCTGCGGGGCGTTCAAGGCGATCAGCTTCCGGCCCTGGGCCTGCAGCGCGGCCACGTGCGTCAGCCTCATAGGGAGCGTAGCCTCCTCTTTGGCGGCGCGGGGCATACCGCTGTCTGCGGTAACGGATCTCCTCTCTTCGGAGCGCTTCTTCGCGTCTGCGCAGTTCTTCTTCCCGCGCGTCAAGCTCCTGCTGCTGCTTTTTCTGACGCCGCTCATAAGCCGGACCGGTGATCGCCATTCTGCCGGACCATCCGATCAGCCGCGTCAGGATGACGCCGAAGAAGATGCCGATGGAGTCGATGAGAACATCCCGCGCGGTAGCTGCCCTGCCTGAAACCATAGACTGATGGTATTCATCTCCGCAGGCATAGCCCACACATATGACGCCTGCCAGAAGCATCAGCAATATGCCTCTCACGCCATAGACATAGAGCGGAAATGAAACCGCGATTGCCAGAAGAAAGTATTCTGTGATATGCGCGCCCTTGCGGACGATTCCATTGATCTGCGCGGCGTGGGTCTCGATTTCCCAGTCGTCCCATCCTTTCTGTGCTATGGTATCGACTGCCTGCACCAGCTTCTTGCTGACATAGAAACTGGTAGAGGTAGAAGAATCCGCCGGCTGCGAAGAAAAACTGTAGATCATATACATAAGCGCAAGCGCCGGCAGAAATGACAACGGCTTGAACAAAGAACTGATCTTCATGTCGGGTATCCTTTCATATATATTTCAGCAAAGTCCTGCTGCAGATGCTGCCATGCTTCTGTATGACAGTACATGCGAAGTTTACACTGATTGAGCCGCAAAGTCCACAAGCTTAAAGAAATCAAAAGAAAAGATTCATTCGGCTGTACTTTTTCGGACACAAAAAGCGCAGGCAGAAAAGATTCCGCCGTTTTCCGGCGGGGAAAGATTCCGCTTGACAGCGCATTTCCTTCTAAATATAATGACAAGGTGCGCGACAACGTCACGCACTCGTTTTATGATGCTTTATCGTCCGAAGCCCCGGCGAAAGCGAAGGGACATGAAGGGACGGCGGCATCAGTCAGGAAGCAAAGCAGCCACAGAACCGGGATCGATAAGATCTACATAAACAGGAGGTGAATATTTCATGCCAACTTTTAACCAGTTAGTCAGAAAGGGCAGACAGACCTCTGTCAAGAAGAGCACTGCTCCGGCGCTTCAGCATGGATTCAATTCCCTGAAGAAGAAAGCAACCAATGACAGCTCTCCGCAGAAGAGAGGCGTCTGCACAGCTGTGAAGACCGCTACCCCGAAGAAGCCGAATTCAGCACTTCGTAAGATCGCCCGTGTACGTCTTTCCAACGGAATCGAAGTGACCAGCTATATTCCGGGCGAGGGCCACAATCTTCAGGAGCACTCTGTCGTCATGATCCGTGGTGGCCGTGTCAAGGACCTTCCGGGTACCAGATACCACATCATCAGAGGAACGCTTGATACCGCCGGTGTCGCCGACAGACGTCAGGCCCGTTCCAAGTACGGCGCAAAGAGACCCAAGAAGTAATTCAGTTATCCAGGTTTCATAGTTTCACGAATTGATGGTTCTAAAGCGAAGGGAAGAGGGGTTTCTTTCCCTGGTTCCAAAAGACCGGCATCACCTCATGTGGCTGCAGATGATGGATTGGCCTTGCGGGACACGAACATGAGTAGAATCGTGAGTACCTGTGATCTAATTCTATAATTAAGGAGGGAAGTAACGTGGCACGTAAAGGACATATCCAGAAGAGAGATGTACTTGCTGATCCGAAGTATAACAGCAAGGTTGTCACGAAGCTGATCAACAGCATCGGAAAGCCGGCGGTGGAAGTCTTTGAGAGCGCGATGAACAACATCATGCCGGTCCTCGAGGTGAAGGCGAGGAGAGTCGGCGGCGCGACCTACCAGGTTCCGCTGGAAGTCAAGCCGGACAGACGCCAGGCGCTGGCACTGCGCTGGATCACCATGTATTCAAGAGCACGTGGCGAGAAGACCATGGAGGAGCGCCTTGCGGGAGAACTTCTGGACGCATCGAACAACACCGGTTCGTCTGTGAAGAGAAAAGAAGATATGCATAAGATGGCAGAAGCGAACAAGGCATTTGCCCACTATCGTTTCTGATTCTGCCTGATTCTTACGGAGGAAACAAATGACAGGAAGAGAGTATCCGCTTGAGCGTACCAGGAATATCGGTATCATGGCTCACATCGATGCGGGAAAGACTACCTTGACAGAGCGCATCCTGTACTATACCGGTGTGAACTATAAGATTGGCGAGACGTACGAGGGCACTGCCACCATGGACTGGATGGAGCAGGAGCAGGAGCGCGGCATCACCATCACTTCAGCAGCAACCACCTGTCACTGGACCCTTCAGGAGATGACACAGCCGAAAGACGGCGCGCTGGAGCACCGGATCAATATCATCGATACGCCGGGCCATGTCGATTTTACGGTTGAAGTTGAGCGGTCGCTGAGAGTTCTGGACGGCGCGGTCGGAGTGTTTGACGCGAAGGGCGGTGTAGAGCCGCAATCCGAGAATGTCTGGCGGCAGGCGGATAAGTACAATGTTCCGAGAATGGCATTCGTCAACAAGATGGATATCCTCGGAGCGAATTTCAAAAACACAGTCAAGGAAATCGGAACCAAGCTCGGCAAGAATGCTGTCGTGGTACAGATTCCGATCGGCAAGGAAGATCATTTCCAGGGAATCATCGATCTGTTCGAGATGAAAGCATACATCTATAACGACAAGACCGGTGAGGACATCAGCGTGACAGAGATCCCGCAGGATATGGCTGAGGAGGCTGAGGCTGCGCGTGCTGAGCTGGTGGAAAAGATCTGTGATTTTGACGACGATCTGATGACAGAGTATCTGGAAGGCAACGAGCCTTCCGTGGAAGATATGAAGAAGGCGCTGCGCAAGGCGACGATCGAGAACCTCGGGGTTCCGGTTCTGTGCGGAAGCGCGCATCAGAACAAGGGCATTCAGAAACTGCTTGACGCGGTGGTGGAATACATGCCTGCCCCGACTGACATTCCCAATGTAAAGGGAACCGATCCGGAGGGCAGAGAGACCGAGTGTCCGTCCAGTGATGATGCACCGTTTGCGGCGCTGGTGTTCAAGATCGTCTCGGATCCGTTTGTCGGAAGACTGGCATACTTCAGGGTGTATTCCGGAACCTGTGAGTCCGGATCCTACATTCTGAATGCGACCAAGGACAAGAAGGAACGCATCGGGCGGATCCTTCAGATGCATGCGAACAAGAGAAATGAACTCAAGAAGGTCTACAGCGGTGATATCGCCGCGGCGATCGGCTTCAAGTTCTCGGGAACCGGAGATACGATCTGTGAAGAGAGCCATCCGGTGATTCTTGAAAGCATGGAATTCCCGGAACCGGTTATTGAACTGGCGATCGAGCCGAAGACCAAAGCCGGTCAGGGAAAACTCGGTGAAGCTCTGGCGAAGCTGGCGGAGGAGGATCCAACCTTCCGCGCGCATACCAACCAGGAAACCGGACAGACGATCATCGCCGGTATGGGTGAGCTTCATCTGGAAATCATCGTAGACAGACTGCTTCGGGAATACAACGTGGAAGCAAATGTCGGCGCGCCGCAGGTCGCGTACAAAGAGACCATCACGAAGGCAAGCGACATCGATTCCAAGTACGCGAGACAGTCGGGCGGCAAGGGCCAGTACGGTCACTGCAAAGTCCGCTTCGAGCCGATGGACGCGAACGGAGAAACCACCTACGAGTTCATCAACTCAACGGTCGGCGGTTCGATTCCGAAGGAATATGTGCCGGCGGTCGACGATGGCATTCAGGATGCGATGAAGACCGGAACACTTGCAGGGTTCCCGGTGGTCGGCATCAGGGCAGACTGCTACGACGGATCGTATCACGAGGTTGACTCCTCCGAGCTGGCGTTCCACATTGCCGGATCGATGGCATTCAAGCAGGCGATGCAGAAGGGTGCTCCCGTTCTGCTCGAGCCGATTATGAAGGTGGAGGTCTCCACGCCGGAAGAGTACATGGGTGATGTCATCGGTGACATCAACTCCAGAAGAGGCCGGATTGAGGGCATGGACGACATCGGAAACGGCAAGATGATCCGCGGATTTGTCCCGCTGAGCGAGATGTTCGGATATGCAACCGACCTTCGGTCCAAGACACAGGGACGCGGCAATTATTCGATGTTTTTTGAGAAGTATGAACCCGTTCCGAAGAATGTACAGGAGAAGCTCCTGAAAGACCTTACAGGCTGAGGTTTTTTCAGCGAAAATGCACTGAAAACAGTGCTTGCAATTAGGAAGCATTTGAAATATAATCTGATTCAGATGCGCAAAAAAGACAATGTGCCGGAAAAGCCGGTACAGTAATAGGAGGATTTTTATCATGGCAAAACAGCGTTTTGACAGAACCAAGCCGCATGTAAACATCGGTACCATCGGTCACGTCGACCATGGCAAGACCACTCTGACGGCAGCGATCACCAACGTCCTGTCCAAGAGAGTCGAGGGTAACTCCTTCGAGGCTTTCGATCAGATCGATAAGGCTCCGGAAGAGAGAGAGCGTGGAATTACGATCTCTACCGCTCATGTTGAGTATCAGACTGAGAAGAGACACTATGCTCATGTTGACTGCCCCGGCCATGCTGACTATGTCAAGAACATGATCACCGGTGCTGCACAGATGGACGGCGCGATCCTTGTTGTCGCAGCAACTGATGGTGTTATGGCTCAGACGAAGGAGCATATCCTTCTTGCCCGCCAGGTTGGTGTTCCGAAGATCGTTGTTTTCCTGAACAAGTGCGATATGGTTGATGATCCTGAGCTGATCGAGCTGGTCGAGATGGAAGTCTCCGAAGAGCTTGAGAAGGAAGGCTTCGAGGATTCCCCGATTGTCAAGGGCAGCGCTCTGAAGGCTCTTGAGGATCCGGAATGTGAGTGGGCTGACAACATCATGGAGCTCATGGATACTGTTGATGAGTATATCCCGACTCCGGCACGTGATAAGGATAAGCCGTTCCTGATGCCGGTTGAGGATGTCTTCACGATCTCCGGACGTGGTACTGTTGCGACGGGCCGTGTTGAGAGAGGCCAGCTGAACATGAACGATCCGGTCGAGATCCTTGGCATCAAGCAGGATGTCCAGAAGTCGGTTGTTACCGGTATCGAGATGTTCCACAAGCTGCTTGACTATGCGGAAGCCGGCGACAACATCGGTGCTCTGCTCCGCGGAATCAACAGAACTGACATCGAGCGCGGACAGGTTATCTGCAAGCCGGGTACTGTCACCTGCCACACCAAGTTCACGGCTCAGGTTTACGTCCTGACCAAGGACGAGGGCGGCCGCCATACTCCGTTCTTCAACAACTATCGTCCGCAGTTCTACTTCAGAACCACTGACGTGACCGGCGTTATCTCTCTTCCGGAAGGAACCGAGATGTGCATGCCTGGTGACAACGTTGAGATGTCCATCGAGCTGATCCACCCGATCGCTATGGAGCAGGGTCTTACCTTCGCTATCCGTGAGGGCGGCAGAACAGTTGGTTCGGGACGTGTTGTCTCCGTTGTTGACTGATCATAAGAGAATAACGATTCACAAAAAGGACCGGTGCCTGGCATCAATGTCATTAAGTTAAGATGACAATCAGGGATCTCTATACCAGAAATGATATAGGGATCCTTTTTTTTCTGTAAAACCTTGACAGATGAACAGAAAT
>CACZJF010000046.1 GCA_902781455.1 uncultured Lachnospiraceae bacterium
CGGGGCAGGCGGCTGTGGCGGCCCCCAGGGGCCTGGGCCACTTCTCTACAGTGAAGTCTCCCACAGACCGCCGCCCCCTCTCGCGTTAAAAAACGCGAAATTGCAGGGGCCCCCATCTGGGAGCGGCCGCAGACGGGCTGAATCAGGCAGCTACGCAGACCTTCTGAAACGCTGATAAATCCTTGTGATTCAGCGGATCTGCGGCTTCCAGAACAACGGCAACTGCAGGTGCTTGAGGGTACTGTATTTCGTTACAAAAACGCGCTGGATTACATTGTTTTCAAGCAGGAAACATGTGATTCTCAGGCGTTTTTACATATTTACATCGTTACAAGGATGCCCATGTGGGCATGGCAGAGGGAGAAACGCAAATGACGGATGTACAAAAAGAACTGATCCGTGCCATGCGCTTACAGGGAATCGGGTATAAGGCAATCGCCAGAGACCTGCATCTGAGAAGAAACCAGGTACAGCTTTATTGCAAGACCCACGGCCTTGGCGGGGATGGCAATCTTGTCCGGCTCAACTATGTGATCTGGTGCGAAAAGACCGGTCATTGCTTATATTGCGGCACAGAGCTTAAGCAGCCGGATCGAGGACGGAAGAAAAAGTTCTGCTCTGGGAAATGCAGGACAGCATGGTGCCGCGCAAAACAAGCTGAAGCTGATGAGATAGAAACTGGAGGGAGCGATGCTTGACTGGATCATGACAGGAATCATATGCACAATGGGAGTTGGCTGGTTTGTCCTGCTGCTGCGATTAACCAGAAGGCGAGGAGAGGACTGCCCGCGTTATCCGATTGACTGCCCTTACTGCTGTCACGCAGCAGAGTGCATCGACATCATCTGTGAGAAGAACAGGAGGCGGGAGAATGCTGAGAAAAAGAAGAAGTGAACCGCTCGTCTATAGGGACGGCATGGCGCAAACAAACGGAGACCCTATTGAGGACGTGCCGGAGATGATCGACAACGTAAATCATCCTGCCCACTACACCTATGGCTCCCTGGAAGTCATCGACGCCATCGAGGGTCTGCTCCTGCCGTACCACCTTGGCAATGCCGTGAAGTACATCGCAAGAGCCGGACGCAAGGACCCGGCGAAAACAGAGGAGGATCTCCGCAAGGCAATATGGTATATCAACCGGTACATCACATTTCTGGGAAAGCAGAAGGAAGGAGACAGTCATGTGGATTAACGTTCCGCAGCAGGCAAAAGTTATCGCTCGGTATGGGGCTGACGCACAGGCTATGGTACATATGGAGGAAGCCGCCGAGCTGATTCAGGCTGTTTCCAAGATGCGCAGAGCCGCTAATGCCGGAAAGGATGACGACGCGGCGAGATACAACCTTGTCGAGGAGATTTCTGATGTTCTTATCTGCATGAAGCAGATGCAGGAAATCTACGGGATCTCCGATCACGAGATTCAACTCATGGTAGACAGGAAGTGCAGGAGACAGGAGCTGAGATTATGACGCTGACAGAAGGCTTTGTGAAAGACGAAATCTTCATCGACTTTGGAGCGGAGATCATGTATGGCGATGACCAGTGCTATCTGGATTACCCCTGCCGGTTCCCAACCGTGGGATTCCAGCTGATTGCGACAAACGGTTTGACGCAGATTGCAGACCGTATCCGGAAGGAAGCAGGGTTTAAGCCCATGCATCCGATGGATGAGTTCACAGACGATACCTGCGACAACGATGGCTGGTATGACTTCTATGTTGGACTGAACGGTTTTGCAGATAATCACATGGACAGCTGCATCGAGTTTGTTGTAGTCAATTCCGACTCTGAAGATAACGAGGAACTGTACACTATCGACTTGAATGCAGAAGAGCAGAACGAGGTTTTCAAATGCCTGGATAGACAGTGCCGGGAACATGAAGGAAAATCCTGCGAGGAACTGCTGAAGGAAGCCGAGGAGAGAATGAGGGAGGACATGAGTTGAAGATCATCAAACGGGACGGGAGCGAAGTCCCATACGACTATATGAAAATACAGAAGGCCATTGAAGCCGCAAACGGCGAGGTGGCGGAAGCGGACCGGCTGTCAGACACGATGGTCGGTTTTATTGTTGGCAGGATCGAGAAAAGGATCGAGGCAGCAGGCCGCAGTGTCAGCGTCGAAGAGATCCAGGACATGGTGATCGATGAACTGGATCAGGCCGAGGCTTACAGGCTTGCCCGGCACTATAGCGACTACCGTCTGCGCCATGAGCTTCTGCGGAAGCAGAACAGCACGGACGCGAAGATCCTGTCGCTCCTGCGCCATGATAATGAACTGGCCAAGCAGGAGAACGCGAACAAGGACCCGATCCTGAATTCCACCATGAGGGACTACCTCGCCTCGGAGGTCTCCGAGGATATCTGCCGGAGATACATTTTCCCCGAAGATGTGATCCGTGCCAACGACGAGGGCATCATCCACATCCATGACATGGGCTATGTCTCCGGTCCGATTTCAAACTGCGAGCTGGTCAATCTGGAGGACATGCTCCAGAACGGCACCGTGATCACGGACACCCTGATCGAGAAGCCGCACAGCTTTTCGACCGCCTGCAACATCGCAACACAGATCATCGCGCAGGTGGCGTCGAACACCTACGGCGGACAGACGATCAGCCTTGCCCATCTTGCTCCCTTTGTGGATGTATCCCGTCAGAAGTATAAGCGGGAGATAAGGGAGGAGCTTGACGCCATTGGCAGGGAGTACACGGAGGCAGAAGTCAGCCGCATGGCGGAAATGCGCGTGAAGAAGGAAGTGGAGCGGGGCGTCCAGACGATCCAGTATCAGATACAGACGCTGCTCACCACCAACGGACAGACGCCTTTCGTCTCTGTGTTCATGTATCTGGATGAGGTCCCTGCGGGTCAGACCAGGGACGACCTGGCGCTGATCATCGCGGAAACGCTGAGGCAGCGTCATGAGGGCATTAAGAACGAGGTCGGTGTGTGGGTGTCGCCCGCATTCCCGAAACTGATCTACGTCCTTGACGAGGACAACATGACCGAAGACGCGCCGTACTGGTATCTGACGGTTATGGCCGCCGAGTGTACTGCGAAAAGAATGGTTCCCGACTACATCAGCGCCAAGGTCATGCGGCAGCTGAAGAACGGGGATGTATACACCTGTATGGTGACCATCAACCTGGTTGACGCTGCCTGTTCCTCCGGTGGCGACGAGGAGAAGTTCTGGAAGCTGATGGAGGAGAGGACAGAGCTTTGTCACAAGGCGTTGCGCATCCGTCATGAGACCCTGCTGGGGACGCCTTCGGATGTGGCTCCGATCCTCTGGCAGTACGGAGCAATCAGCCGCCTTGCGAAGGGTGAAAAGATCGACCGTCTGCTGTACAACAACTACAGCACGATCTCCCTCGGCTATGCCGGGCTCTCCGAGTGTGTGTACCGCATGAAGGGAGTCTCCCACACCGATCCGGCCGGTCATGACTTCGGCATTGAGGTCATGGAATTCCTGAACAGGAAGACGGCACAGTGGCGGGAAGCAGAGAATATCAGCTACAGCCTCTACGGGACACCAATGGAGAGCGTGACCTATAAGTTCGCTCAGTGCCTCCAGCGCCGGTTCGGAAAGATCGAGCATGTGACGGATAAGAACTACATCACGAATTCCTATCACGTCCATGTGACCGAGCCGATTGATGCTTTCAAAAAGCTGGGCTTCGAGGCGGAGTTCCAGGCGCTTTCCCCTGGCGGCGCGATCAGCTATATCGAGGTGCCGGACCTGCAGAACAACATCCCTGCGGTGCTGGCGGTGATGCGGTTCATCTACGACAACATCATGTATGCCGAACTGAATACGAAATCCGACTACTGCCAGGTCTGCGGATTTGACGGTGAGATTCGGATCGTTGAGGAGGACGGCAAACTGATCTGGGAGTGTCCGAACTGCGGCAACCGTGACCAGAAGCGGATGAATGTCTGCCGCCGCGTCTGCGGTTATCTGGGGACGCAGTATTTCAACCAGGGCAGGACCGCTGAGATCGCAGACCGTGTGATGCACCTATCTACCAGATGACGGGAGGTGTTCATGAACTACGGCGGAATCATCAAAAACGACATTGCAAACGGTCCAGGGGTCCGGGTGTCGCTATTTGTGTCCGGGTGCAGGAACCACTGCCCAGGATGCTTCCAGCCGGAAACCTGGGACTTTGATTACGGTGATCCATTCACCGGAGAAACTGAAAAAGAAATTCTGGAAGCCCTGCGTCCCTCGTGGATTCAGGGTCTTTCCATTCTCGGCGGCGATCCGATGGAACCTGAGAATCAGGTTGCGCTGCTCCCGTTCCTGCAGAGGGTGAGGGCGGAATTGCCGGATAAGGACATCTGGCTCTACACAGGATACCGCCTGGAAAGTGTGTCTACCTCCCCGCTGCTCCCGGTTGTGGATGTGGTGGTGGACGGTCCTTATATCGAAGCGGAAAAGGATGTATCCCTTGCCTTCCGGGGAAGCCGGAACCAGCGGATCATCCTGCTGCGGAATGGAGAAGTCTATGACGGATCAGAGAATGATTGACCTATCTGCGGTCATCGGCGTGTATGCGATCTGCAACACCGGAGCAGTTCTCGTCCATGCCATTGACTACGGGGAGGATAAGGTACTCGCGTCCATTAACGGCGAGGATGCCGAGTGGTGCGATCTGACAGAACAATACATGGAAACGAGCGGAGAGCTTGAACTGGGATTCCACCTGGGTGAGCTCTTCATTCCATTTTGCGAGGTCATGCGATTTTACGGAGGTGCGAGTTGAAGAAAACAGCAGAACTGAAAGTCCTGCCGATTTCCGTGTTGAAACCGGCTGAATATAATCCGCGTAAAAAGCTCAAGAAGGGCGACAAGGAATACAAGAAGATCCAGGATTCCATCGAAGAGTTTGGTTTCGCCGATCCTCTGGTAGTCAATTCCGACATGACGATCATCGGCGGTCATCAGCGCCTGACTGTTGCGATGGACCTGGGATACTCTGAGGTTCCATGTGCGGTAGTGGATATCGACAAGGTCAGGGAAAAGGCCCTGAACATTGCACTCAACAAGATCACCGGTGCCTGGGACGATGACCTTCTGGTTAAGCTCCTGGAGGATATCGGTAACAGCAACTTTGATCTTGGTAAAACCGGCTTTGACCCGCCTGAGATCGGGCAGCTCTTTAACAAGGTCCATGACAAGCAGGTCAAGGAAGATAACTTCGATATCGATGCAGAGCTGACGCAGCCGGTTTTCTCCAAGCTGGGTGACATGTGGCTGATCGGAAAGCACAGAGTCATCTGCGGCGACTCTACTGGTGAAGAAATCTATACCCGTCTGATGGACGGACAGAAGGCAAACCTTGTACTGACAGACCCTCCTTACGGCGTGGATGTGGAAGAAACAGCAGGAAAGATCCAGAACGATAATCTGCCTGATGCAGAGTTCTATGATTTCCTGCTGTCCGCATTCCGCTGTATGCAGGCAAACCTCGCCGACGACGGCAGTATCTACGTCTGGCATGCAGACACCAAGGGCCTGATCTTCCGCAAAGCCTATGAGGACGCGGGCTTCTATCTTTCCGGATGCTGCATCTGGAAGAAGAATGCGCTGGTGCTGGGCAGGAGCCCTTACCAGTGGATTCACGAGCCCTGCCTGTTCGGGTGGAAGAAGGGCGGGAAGCATCAGTGGTATGCCGACCGCAAGCAGGTCACGGTCTGGGAGTACGACAAGCCGAAGAGCAGCCCGGACCATCCGACCACAAAGCCTGTGACTCTCATGGCCTATCCGATCAAGAACAGCACCATGACCAACGGCATCGTGCTCGATCCGTTTCTCGGCTCCGGTTCCACGCTGATCGCCTGTATGGAGACTGACCGCATCTGCCGCGGCATTGAGCTTGACCCGAAGTTCGTAGACTGCATTGTGAAAAGAGCGATTGCTCACAACGATGGCAAATACGATGATGTGTTTGTGATCCGTGACGGGCAGAAGCTCCGCTTTGATGAAGTGGCGACCTTCGAGCCGGAAGAAGTGGAGGATGACTGATGCAGTATGTGATTACCGTTGTTGCAGTACTTCTAATCAGCTTTTTCGCTGGCTTCGTGATCGGTGCAATTGCTGATGATGAGGATCTGGGAGAGAGAGCACGTGAAGATCGTGATCAAATGGAATTCCTCCGCATGTGGTGGGAAAGCCGCAAACGCTCCTGATTGTCACATTTACCCGATGTATTTCCGCGTCCTTTGTCGATAACGTAGAACTCTGAAAAAGAGCCGGATTTATCAGGAATTGTACTTGATAATTTGAGCCAACAGAGTGATTACTACAGTACCGCAAAAGGACGCGGATACTACAGAAAAGGAGCGAACTGCCATGAAGAGATTTGAAAAGAACATTGACGACCGCAAGCTGCTGGTCGCCCGCCTGAGTGAACTAACAGGGTTGGACTCCCGCTACACTTTTGTTCCCCGCTGCGCTTACGAGGTTGGCCCATTCATCGTCGAGAAAGACGGCAGCCTGACCGTCGAGGAAGGTGCTGACGAGAGCATTTTGGGGACGCTCATTTCCGAGAGCATGATCGGAGCCTGCATCGAAGAAACGCATCCGGTAAGCCCGAGTCAGGCAGGGGCGGAAACCTCACAGACCCTTCAGCCTGACCTCGGAACTGAGGAGTGGGGCGAGGATGCTTTTGAGGAGGCACAAGTACCTGCCGATGCCTATGAAGGGCAGGAGGTGTGTCAGCCGGATACGGTCACTTTTGCAGAGCAAGCGGCACAAGCGGAGAACAGGGGTGTTATGGAAACGGATACCACAGATACTGATCCGGTCCCGGATACGGAGTATGAACAGGAAGCCGAAGAGGAATCGGCGGCCAGCCTCGGAATCCGGGACGCGGCGGAAACGGCGAGCTTCCCGATGGATGCGAGGATCAGTTTCCCGCTTTCCAGGCATACGGCGGCCTCCCTGATCAACCTGATCTGCATGATCCACACAAGGGGACCGCTGATTTCCAAAGCGACTGGCGGAACGTTCCATGCAAATAAGGATCTGGTAGACGACATCCTAGACCGGCATACCTTCTTAAGAACAGAAGACCTGGTCGCCTTTGTGCAGGAGTGGGACGGCAGCGAGAACGCGCTGCAGGGCATTTCCTTCGATGAGGAGAAGGTGACCTTTGACGGTTTCACCGGTGTGAGGGATGCAGATCACCTGCAGACCTTTACAAAGCTGGCAGCAGCTATGAACAAGATGGCTCAAACCCAGAAGCGCGTCCAGGCCAAGGAAACGGACAACAGTAATGAGAAATACGCACTCCGGGTCTGGCTGGTCAGACTCGGCCTGAATGGACCAGAATACAAGGCGGAGCGGAAGATCCTCATGGAGAACCTTTCCGGCCACGCAGCCTTCCGGACTCCTGCGGATGAGGAGAAATGGAAGGCCAGACAGCAGGTGAAGAAAGAGGCACTGAAAGCCGCAAAAGCTCAGGCAGGAGAGTGATTTTCCTGCCTTTATCCGAGCGCAAATGTACCAAATGCAGGCTCTGTATCTGCATTGATAATTGTTGGATATATATCTCCTAATTGACTTGCTATTAGTGCCTTTTAGAGTGATTAATACACTACCGAAAGGGAAAACACACGGCAAAGCCGAAAGGAGATAAACACCATGACAGAGAAAACCGCCCGCCAGATCGAGAACCTTAAGCAGCAGACCTTCGGAGTTGAGGTCGAAGGCAACAACATCACCCGCCAGAAGGCAGCCAAGGTTGCCGCCGAGTTCTTCGGAACCGGCCGCTACGAGAACACAGCCTACAGAAACGGCTACATGACCTGGAGCGCCTGGGATCAGCAGGATCGGGAATGGAAATTCCAGAGGGACGTGAGCATCACCGGACCGGACGACGAGAAGTGCGAACTGGTCACCCCGATCCTGACCTACGCCGACATGGAGACCTTCCAGGAGCTTCTGCGGCAGCTGCGTCACGCAGGGATGAAGAGCGGCCCTTCAAGAGGCTGCGGGGTCCACATCCACATCGGACTCAAGGGGCTGGACGGACGCGACCACGATGCGAAGAGCCTCCGCAACCTGGTGAACATCATGGCCGCACATGAGACGCAGATCGGAAGGGCGATCCGCATCGACCAGGGACGCACCGGACACTACTGCAAGGTGGTCGACCACCGCTTCCTTGAGCGCCTCAACCGGCAGAAGCCGAAGACCATGGCGAAGCTTGCGGACTGCTGGTACGAAGGCAACGGCGCAAGCTACGGACGCAACCAGCACTACAACGACAGCCGCTACCACATGCTCAACCTCCACGCTTCCTTCACCAAGAAGACCATCGAGTTCCGGCTTTTCCAGTTTTCCGATCCGCACGACGGAAAGAAGGGCGGCATCCACGCGGGCGAAATGAAAGCCTACATTCAGCTTTGCCTTGCGATGAGCGAGCTTGCCAAGGAAGTCGCCTACGCAAGCCCCAAGCCCCAGCAGACCGACAACGAAAAATACGCCATGAGGTGCTGGATGCTCCGGCTCGGCTTCATCGGAGAGGAATTCGAGACCGCAAGGGAGATTCTTCTTCGAAACATGGACGGCAATGCAGCCTGGAGACAGGCCGCCTGCTAAAGGAAACGGGACACAGCAAGCCTTGCCGGGGGAACCCGGCTTAAGGCAGTGAAAGGAGGCGACAGGCCATGACAAAGGAATACAAAGTGCTGATCACGGAGACCCTTCAGAAGACCGTGATCGTGGAAGCTGAAACAGAGACGGAAGCCCATAAGAGAGCATCCGATGCCTGGAAGAACGCGGAGTACCTGCTGGATGAGAAGAACTTCCAGGGTGTGGAGTTCCAT
>CACZJF010000047.1 GCA_902781455.1 uncultured Lachnospiraceae bacterium
CTGGATGTGGAGGAGGATACGATCGCAAGGGAACTGCAAAGCGATATGCAGACCGGCGCGACGGCCTCCCTGGACCCTGACCTGATCAGCTCCGCGCAGCAATATATGGCAGATACCGGGGATATCAGCGCGAAGCTGACCCTGACCGATTCGATTGAGAAGCTTGTCAGGCAGAACCTGTATGAGCTGATCAATATTGCGCTTGTGACGCCGGACGTGGAGATCCTGATCCAGAAAAACCGGGCGATCTACAACCTGTATTCGGAGAACAATCTGTGGAATGACTCCAACCGGGAACAGCTGGCCGGCCTGTGCGTGAGGCTTCAGGATCAGCTGGAGAAAAATGCGGTGCCCAGGGCTTCCCTCTCGACGGAACCGAATTCTTTTACTTTGTCGTCGAACAATGCGAGAATCAGTACCAAAAGGAATCTGCTGCACATCGCGTACGCGCTGCCCGGCAATCAGAGAAAAGCGAAGGATCTGGAATGCATCCTCGTGTTCACATTTTTCCTGACCAGCGTGGACGACTTCTTCAATCGGATCTCCGAGATGAACCATGATTACTTAAGCGCGTGCATCACTGACAGCAGCCAGAAGGTTCTATACGCGCAGGATGAGAGCTTCCTGAACCAGGATCTGTCCCGGATCAACCCTGCGCGCACGCAGCTGCTCAGCAGGAAGATCGAAGAATCGGACTGGACGCTGCATCTTATGCTGGACCTGGACGCCATGAAGGCAAGTGTCAATGTGCAGTACATGAGGGGCATCCTGATCTTCATGCTTGCGATTCTGCTGATCTGCGCCCTGCAGCTGATTCTCACAAACCGTGAGCTTCGTCCGATCCGCAGTATCGGCAAGGCGATGAAGCTGGTGAAACAGGGTGTGTGGAAGACGCGGATTGAGATAAAGGGAAATGACGAGATCTGGACGCTTGCCCGCAATTATAACGACATGGCAGACGCCCTGGAAGAATGGCGGGAACTGAACCGCAGGCATAACGAAGAAAAGCTCCTGTCCGTCAGGCAGACAGCAGATGCGCAGATGCACGCGCTGCAGTCCCAGATCAACGCGCATTTTCTGTGCAATACCCTGAACGCGATCAATATGAGTGCCGTGGAGCAGGGCAATGAAGAGGTGTCCCAGATGCTCCGCATGCTGTCCGACATTATGCGGTACGCGTACTCCAGGTCATTTGAGGAAGTCACGCTGCAAGATGAGGTCAGGTGGGTCAGCCAGTATCTGGCGCTGCAGAAGTTCAGGCTGATGGACGTCTTCAATTACCGGGTAGAGTTCCCGGAGGAATACCTGGAATGGCCCTGCTGCAAGCTGTTCCTTCAGCCATTTGTGGAGAATTCCATCGAGCATGGGTTCGCGGAGAAGCAGAGCGGCTGCTTCCTCAGTGTGACCGGCCAGATGGAAGGAGACCGCATGAAGATCATGGTGGAAGACAATGGCTGCGGCATGACAAAGGAGCAGCAGGAGAAGGTGGAGGCCGCGCTTTCCCAGGACGCGTCCATGCATATGGAGGGCACCGGGATCGGCATTGAAAATGTCGCGGCCAGACTGCGGATCTATTATGGAAGCGGACTGTCGATCACCTTCAGCAGCAGGGAAGGAGAAGGAACCTGCTTTACCGTCCTTTTACCGATCCCGGAGAATCTGGATACAGAAGAGGAGTGAGGTGGTATCTGGTGAGAATACTGGTTGCAGAAGATGAACAGCGCGCGCGGGAGGGACTGTGCGATCTGATCTCCTCCATGGGAGAGCAGTACCAGATCGTAGGAAGCGCGGCAAATGGCAGAACGGCGCTGGAGATGATCCAGGACCGCAAGCCGGACGTGGTGTTTACGGATATCAAGATGCCTTACATGTCCGGGCTGGAACTGATCCGTGCAGCAAGGGAGCAGCGGCTTGAGACAAGGTTCGTACTGACCAGTGCCTACGCGGAATTCGAGTATGCCAAGGAGGCCATGAAGCTGGGATGCGACGATTATATCCTGAAACCTCCGATGCGTTCAGAGCTTCAGAAAACGCTGGACAATGTGGAACATATTCTGAAATACGGCTCCCGCAATGAGCAGGAGAGCAGCACCCTGGAGCAGCAGTACCCGCAGGCGCACAAGCTGGTGCGAAAGACCCTGCAGATGATCGAGAGCGGATACAAGGGAAATCTGAACCAGCAGTACATCGCGCAGCAGCTGGAGGTGAGCCCGGAGTATCTCAGCTATCTGTTCGCCAGGGATATCGGAATCAACTTTGCCCGGTTCATCCGTGAATACAGAATCCGGAAGGGGGCAGAAATGCTGCGCAAGGGCGAGTCAACCGTGAAGGACGTGGCATATGAGACAGGATTCACGGACAGGAAGTATTTCTGCAAGGTGTTCCATGAGGTGATGGGGGAGAGCGTTTCGGAATTCATGAAACACATGTGAGGAGACATGGGCAGAGAGAAGATCATCGAAGGAAGCGGACTGTCCTATCATTATACCGTCTATGATGATGAGGGGCGGCCGGCAGCTAAGCAGACCGCGCTGGACGGCGTGGACCTTCAGGTAGAGAAGGGTCAGTTCATAGCGATCCTGGGACACAACGGTTCCGGGAAGTCGACGCTTGCCAGACATCTGAATGCCCTGCTGGTCCCGGACGGCGGAACCCTGTATGTCAACGGGTATGACACCAGGAACGATACCCATGTGTGGGAGGTCCGGCAGAGCGCAGGCATGGTGTTTCAGAATCCGGACAATCAGATCATCGCGTCCGTGGTCGCGGAGGATGTCGGATTCGGCCCGGAAAACATGGGCGTTCCGACTGAAAAGATCTGGAAACGTGTCGAACAGGCACTGAAGATGGTCGGCATGTGGGAAGAGCGCGACGCTTCTCCAAACCGTCTGAGCGGGGGGCAGAAACAGCGCGTGGCCATTGCAGGCGTTATCGCCATGCGGCCCGCGTGTATTGTCCTTGATGAACCGACTGCGATGCTCGACCCGGCGGGACGCACGGAGGTCATCCGGACGATCCGGGAGCTGAATGAGCAGGAGAAGGTTACGATCATCCTGATCACGCACAATATGGAAGAGACGGTTTATGCGGACCGGATCCTGGTCATGGACCACGGAAAGGTCGTGATGAGCGGAAATGCAAAAGAGGTGTTCTCCCGCGTGGAAGAGCTGGAGCATCTCCGGCTGGGCGTTCCGCAGCCGGCGCTGCTGGCATGGAAGCTGAAGCAGAAAGGCCTCAGCCTGCCGGACGGGATTCTGACGATGGAAGAACTTGCCGAAGCGCTGGAAGAACTGAGAAAGAACGGCCAAAGAGGCGCCGTGCGTGAGCTCTGACGCTGACTGCAGCAACTGACTGCAGCCGGCTGAGCGAGGAGCAGTATGGAAATAAAGATCGAACATCTCAGCTATACCTACAATCCCGGAACTCCCTTTGAGAAGAAGGCGCTGGACGATATCAGCCTGACGATCGGAAAAGGGGAATTTATCGGGCTGGTCGGGCATACCGGATCCGGCAAGTCCACTCTGGTCCAGCACCTGAACGGACTTTTGATGCCGACGCAGGGAAGCGTCCTCGTGGATGGTGAGGATATCGCCGGGGAAGGCTATTCGCTCCGGCAGCTCCGCTTTCGTGTCGGTGTGGTGTTTCAGTACCCGGAATACCAGCTCTTTGAGTCCGATGTGCTGAAGGATGTTTCCTTCGGTCCGAAGAATCAGGGACTGTCTGACGAGGAAGTGCTCGCAAGGGCAAGGGAAGCCATGCGGTCGGTCGGACTTGACGAAAGCTATGAGACAAGGAGTCCGTTCGAGCTGTCCGGCGGCCAGAAGCGCAGAGCCGCGATCGCCGGAATCCTGGCGATGAATCCTCAGATGCTGGTGCTCGATGAACCGACAGCAGGGATGGACCCGAAGGGGCGGGAGGAGGTTCTGGATCTTCTCCGGCAGATCAACCGGGAGAGAAACATCACGATCGTTCTGGTTTCACACAGTATGGAAGATGTGGCAAACTATGCGGACCGGGTGATTGTCATCGTGGACGGAAAGATCCGCTGGGACGACAGCCCTTCCGTTGTTTTTACCCGGATTGAGGAGCTGGAGCAGACAGGCCTGCGCGCGCCTCAGGTTTCCTATCTTCTGAAGGACCTTCAGGACAAGGGGTGGGACTTGGACCGGTCAGCCGTATCCATCGACGCTGCCGCGCAGGAGATCCTGAAAGCACTCTCAGTGCCGGGGCAGCAGACAGGCGGCGCTGTGGAAGAATCCGGCAAAGACCGATGAAGGGTTCCGTAGAAGGACCGCAAAAGGGTTCCACAGAAGGATCGCAAAAGGGTTTCGGACAGGGACAGAGGAAAGACCCCGGAGAGGGACAGCGCAAAGGTCCCGGTGAGGGACAGAACACACGCTAAGGGAGATACGCTTAAGGCGTGACAGGCACATGCTCAAGGAGATTACATTAGGTCAATATTATCCCGGCAATTCGATCCTGCACAGGCTGGATCCCCGGGTGAAGCTGGTGGGAACCCTCGTGTTCATCATCAGCCTGTTTGCGTTTGGGTCAACCTCCGCGTATATCGCGGCGGGCCTCGTCCTGGCTGTCGTGATTACACTGTCTGCGGTTCCTCTGAAGTTTATCCTGCGCGGTCTGAAAATGATCTTTTTTCTGATGCTGATCACCGCACTGTGCAATCTGTTCCTGACACCGGGCGATGTTATTTTCAAAGTATGGAAGCTGCAGATCACCGCGCAGGGCGTCAGGATGGCGATCCATATGGCCGTGCGGCTGACATACCTGATTCTGGGCTCCAGCATCATGACCCTGACAACCACGCCGAACCAGCTCACGGACGGTATGGAGACCGGGCTTGGCTGGATGCGCGTGCTTCATGTGCCGGTGCATGAGATCGCCATGATGATGAGCATCGCGCTGCGGTTCATTCCGATCCTGATGGACGAAGCAAACCGGATCATGAACGCGCAGACAGCGCGCGGCGCGGACTTTACCTCCGGCGGACTGATCCGCCGCGCCAGGGCACTGATCCCGCTGCTTGTGCCGCTGTTCGTGTCGGCATTCCGCCGCGCCAATGACCTTGCGCTGGCGATGGAGTCGCGCGGGTACCACGGCGGAGAAGGGCGGACCAGGATGAATCCTCTGGTCTATCAAAGAAGAGATCATATTGCGTATGGGATCATCGCACTGTACCTCGTGATGATCTTCCTGATCTGGAAATATGTTGAGATTTCCCTCCCGTTCCTGCCGTGAGAAGCCTGTAAACTGATAAGGAAGCAAGTGTGTATGAAAAGACGTGTGAAGCTGACAGTCGCGTATGACGGAACCAATTATCATGGCTGGCAGGTCCAGCCGGAGGGGGATACGATTGAAGCCGAACTCAACCGCCACCTGTCGGATCTTCTGAGAGAGGAGATCCATGTCCTTGGCGCGAGCCGGACAGATGCAGGCGTGCATGCCATGGGAAACGTTGCGGTATTCGATACCACCGCGCGCATGCCCATTGAGAAGATCGCCCTTGCCGTCAATACCAGGCTTCCTTCAGACATCCGCGTACAGGAATCGGTCCACGTGCCGGACACCTTTCACCCCAGATTCTGCGATACCATCAAAACTTACCGTTACCAGATCTGGAACCGGCCGATTCCGAATCCGCTGGTATCAAGGTATTCTACCTATTACTATTACGCGCTCGACGCGGATAAAATGCACCGGGCGGCGCAGTGCCTGACCGGGGAGCATGACTTCAGTTCCTTCTGCACCGCGAAGCCGGACCGTCCGAACCATGTGCGGACGATCTACCGGTGCGATGTGACAAGAGACGGCGACATGATCACGATGATGATCTCCGGGAACGGATTCCTCTACAACATGGTCCGGATCATCGCCGGAACTCTGTTCCAGATCGGCGGAGGGCTGATTCCCGTTGAAGAGATGAGTGAGATCCTGGAGGCGAAGGACCGGTCCCGGGCCGGGGACACTGCCCGCCCGGAAGGACTGACGCTGATGGGCATTGAATATCTGTGAGTCCTTCCTGAGCTTGTCTCTGGACACATACAGGGCTCCTTCGCATCGGTCTCCGCTCTGCTCCGGTCGGCGCTTGACGAGCGTCCGCCGGACGCTCAGCGCCCCCAAAAGTCTATGCTCAGGAGCCCTGTATGTGTCGGGGAAAAAACTCAGTGAGAATAGGCTGCCATTCATGGCGCCTTCCCCACAGACCGTGAACCATCCACGCTTCGCGTGTATGCCGCTGCTTCGC
>CACZJF010000048.1 GCA_902781455.1 uncultured Lachnospiraceae bacterium
GCGTGCAAGGCAATCTTTGACAGCGGCCTCAGCGTGCCGGAAGATATCTCTGTCGCCGGGTTTGACGGGCTGGACCTTGCAGGATATTATCACCCGTCGATCACAACCATTGAGCAGCCGATCAACGAGATGGCGCTCGAGACAAGCCGGATGCTGTTCCACCTGATCCGGGAGAAGGATCTGAAGGAAAGGCATATCTTCCAGGCAGCGCTCAGGGAGGGACAGTCGGTAAGGGCTTTATAATCTTTTCTGCGAAAGCATCAGACTGCGCCGCCGGTTCGGTTGATAATCAGTCACCAGAATCCGCACGGCGTCGTTTTGCATTTTATCTTAAAATATTCCCCCGCATCTTAAAAAGATCGCTTAGAATCTTCCCCCACCTCATAAATCGATAGGTTGTTCATAAAAGTTCCCGATGCTATAGTGCAGTCACATGGAATATATTATGCGAGGTGCATAATAAACACAGTGAAGGAGGCTGTACTATGAAAAGAAAAATGGTTTCTGTATTGCTGTCAATGGCAATGGCTGCAACCCTTGCCATGCCGGTGCTTGCGGACGACGCAGCTCTGACGGAGCTGGCTCCGAATGACAAAGGCGCTGAAGAACTGACTCTGTGGCATTATTTCGATGCGTCAGCAGACGCGCAGGCGATCATCGACTTCTGCAATGAGTACAATCAGCTGCAGGATGCGGTTTACATCAATCCGACCTATGTATCCCGCCAGGAACTGATGAACCAGTATACGATCGGCGCGGTTTCCGGTGAGCTTCCGGACATCGGCATGGTTGATTCCCCGGATATGGCTTCTTACATTTCCCTGGGCGTGTTCGAGGACGTGTCGGACAAGTTCGCTGACTGGGACGAGATCGAAAACTTCTATCCGGGCCCGCTGTCCTCCTGCAAGGATGCGGACGGAAAGATCTACGGACTGCCCCAGAACTCCAACTGCCTGTGCCTGGCCGTGAACATGGATGCGCTGAAGGAAGCCGGAATTGAAGAGATCCCGACGAATCTGGATGCGTTCAAGGAAGCGGTAGAAAAGACAACGGACGCGGATCAGAGCAGATACGGCTTCGCGATGAGCGCGGTCTCCACAGAAGAGGGAACCTTCCAGCTGCTTCCGTGGATTGTTGCGACCCACAACGGAACCAAGACTTCTCTGTCTGATCTAACAGCAGCAGACGCGGCAATCGGCCTTGATGTCCTTGGCGGATTCGTTGCGAACGGCCAGATGAGCCCTGAGTGCGTCAACTGGACCCAGGCGGACGATTACAACCAGTTCTGCGCCGGCAAGGCAGCGCTTGCTGAGATCGGAACCTGGCATCTTGCCACCATCGCGGATGATGTCAACGGAGCATTTGAGTACAAGGTAGCGCTGCTTCCGACAGGTGATGAGGGAACAAGCAGCTCCACCATCGGCGGTGAGAACTTCGGTATCTGCACAGGCTGCAAGAACGTTGACGAAGCAACCAATTTCCTGAAGTGGTTCATGAGCGCTGAGCAGGAAGCAAAGTGGGCGGTTCAGGCCGGCAAGCTGCCGATCAGATCCGACGCGGAGCCTGCATACGACTATGAAGAAGATGGATTCCAGATGTTCCTGGACGAGATGAACTACGCGCTGGCAAGAGGCCCGCACGCTGAGTGGCCGACGATCTCCGAGCAGATCTACACCGCAGCCCAGAAGGTATTCCTGAACGGCGAAGCAGCGGCAGATGCCCTTGCGGCAGCGAACGAAGTGATTGCCCCGATCCTTGAAGCAAATCCGCTTCCGGAGCAGTAATTCTCCAGCCTGAAACTGGATCTGAATGCCGGTCTGAAAAAGGCCGGCATTCCTTATCACGGCACAGATCACGTCAGGCCGAAGGAAAGGAAGGGAACACTGTCATGGCCGCAATCGCAAAACAAAAGACCAGGGGAAAGAAGAACCGGAGGGAGAATGAGGGATACGCATTTATTCTTCCGGGCATTATCTATATGATCCTGGTGGTCGGATATCCGATCGTCTATAACTTTATCCTGAGCTTCAAGGATACCAACGTCCAGAACCTGGCGAAAGGGACCTCCGTATTTATCGGACTGCAGAACTACAAGGAACTGTTCAGCAATCCGACCTTTCTCCTGATCCTGAAGAACACCTTCATCTTCACGTTCGGGAGCCTGGTCTTCCAGTTCACGATCGGATACCTGCTCGCTCTGTTCTTCTACAAGAGATTCACACTTGCAGGCCCGATCCGCGGCCTGATGCTGATCCCCTACATGATGCCGATGGCAGTCACCGGTCTGCTTGGACAGAACCTGTTTCTTCAGGATGGACTGATCAACGAGATTCTTTCCTGGTTCGGCGTGGGTGCGCTTCCGTGGCTGACGTCCACAGCCACCGCCATGGTCGCCGTAGTCATCATGAACTGCTGGGTCGGCATTCCTTTCAACATGCTTCTTCTGATCTCGGGACTCTCCAATGTGCCTGACGATGTGTATGAAGCTTCGGCCATTGACGGGGCATCCAGGATACAGCAGTTCTTCCGAATCACATTTCCGCTGATGAAGGACGCGATTCTCGCGGTACTGATGCTCGGATTCATCTATACCTTCCGCGCGTTCGACCTGATGTTCATCATGACATCGGGCGGTCCCCTGAACTCCACGGATGTGCTGGGCACCTATTCCTACACGCTGTCCTTCACCCAGTATCAGTTCTCGAAGGGCTCCGCGGTTGCGATGGTCCTGTTCCTGTGCCTGATGGTGATCGGCATCCTGTACCTGATTCTGATTGTGAAAGGAGAGAAGGACGAATGAAGAACGATCTGAAAAAACAATATCTCTTTCACACGAAGGAAGGAAGAAGGAATCTGCTTCTGTCGCTGGCCGCGATCCTGATTGGCGTTGTATTCTTGTTTCCGATCTACTGGATGCTGCAGATTTCCTTTAAATCCGATATGGAAACCTTCGGCAAGGTCCTGACCTTCTTCCCGCATCAGTTCACGATTGATCCCTGGATCGCGAATCTGGGAGACAAGAACTTCCTGGAATCTCTGCGCAACAGCTTTATCAATGGTTTTCTGACCATGGTACTGACGGTTCTGTTCGGCATTCCGGCAGCCTACGGGATGGGGCGTTACAAGCTCAAGGGCTATCAGGCATTTCTGCTGATCTTCCTGGTTGCGCAGATGCTTCCGGCCTCTTTGATGCTGACGCCGATGTATCTGACCTTTAATAAAATGCACCTGCTGGGTACTTTCTTCGCGCCGCCCATCGCGATCGCGGCCGGTTCGGTGCCATTTGCGGTAGTTACACTGCGGCCTTACTTCAAGAGTGTGCCGGTCGCACTGGATGAAGCCGCCCGGATCGATGGCTGCAGCTCCCTCAAGTCATTTTTCCTGGTGATGATCCCCGCGGTCAAGACCGGTATCATCACGATTATTACAATCTCGTTCCTGAATGGCTGGAATGACCTGATGTACACCATGACATTCAACGTCAAACCGGAGATGCGCCCGCTGACTGCGAACATTCACAAGTTCCAGAGCAAATACGGGACAAAATGGAACTGTATCATGGCATACGGCGCCATCCTGGTGCTGCCGGTTATCATTATGTTTATCTTCCTGCAGAAATACATTGTCGGCGGTATGACGGCCGGTGCGGTGAAGGAGTAAAGGAGAAAAAGAAAGATGGAAGAAAGGACGATCGTGAATACGATGGGGACAAGTGCCCCGGAAGTGGCGAATGAAAAGAGACGCCTGTTCGGCAGCTTCTGTGAGGCAGACAATGCGCTGTGCTACCGTCTGGGAGCCGAGCGTCTGTTCATCACCCCGTGGGGGGAGAACAGCTTTCGCGTCACTTCGACAAAGTGCGCTGCCATGCCGGAGGAAAGATGGGCGCTGACGGAAGAAGTGAAGCCGGTTCAGGCCCAGATCCGGATCGAGGAGATGCAGGCGTCCATTACCAACGGACGGATCACTGCAGTCATCAACAACGTGGGAAAGATCGAATACCGCAATGAGAAGGGAGAACTTCTTCTGGAGGAGTATCTCAGGAACAAGAATGACATGCACGGGAGCACGACCAGTTCCCTGATGATCGACGCCAGGGAATTCAAGCCGCTCATCGGCGGCGATGAATATGCGCTGAAGGTCCGCTTTGTCTCGAATCCTTCCGAGAAGATCTACGGCATGGGACAGTACCAGCAGCCATACCTGGATCTGAAGGGAATGGACCTGGAGCTGGCGCACCGGAACTCACAGGCCAGCGTACCGTTCATGATCTCCTCTCTGGGATATGGGTTTCTGTGGAATAACCCGGCGGTCGGCCGCGTGAACTTCGGCAAGAATATCACCACCTGGGAAGCGGCATCCACAAAGAAGATGGATTACTGGATCACCGCGGGAGACACGCCGGCGATGATCGAGGAAGCGTACGCGTCTGTCGCGGGCACCGTTCCGATGATGCCGGATTACGCGATGGGATTCTGGCAGTGCAAGCTGCGTTATCAGACGCAGGAGGAGCTCCTGGAGGTGGCGCGGGAATACAAGAGAAGAGGACTTCCGATCTCCGTCATCGTCGCGGACTTCTTCCACTGGCCGCTGCAGGGAGAGTGGAAGTTTGACCCTGTGTACTGGCCTGATCCAGACGCCATGATCGCGGAACTGAAGGAAATGGGCATCGAGCTGATGGTTTCCATCTGGCCGACCGTTGACTACAGAAGTGAGAACTTTACGGAAATGAAAGAGCGGGGCCTTCTGATCCGCACCGAAGAATCCGCCGATGTCGGTGGTCCACCACGGGATACCGGCGATCCCCATATTCAGGCCAGCCGCGAACTGGTCCCGCAGGCTCTCGAAGGATGACATGATATCCCCGGACCAGACCAGCGCGCCATACTTCTGGGATCCTGCCCACGCGCACCGGAGCAGGTTGATGATATTCTCCTGCCCTTCCTTCTTCATGCCGTCGAAGAAGGTCTTTGCGTACATGACCGGATAGATGTTTCCTACCTGGACATCCGGTCCCAGGAAGTAACGGTAATTGTCGAAGTCGTAATAAGTATATTCCGGCTCTGCCTCATCCAGCCAGAACACCTTCACACCCTTGCTGTAATAATTCTTCTTTGCCTTCTCCCAGACATACTCCCTCGCCTCAGGATTCGTCGAATCATAGTGGAGCGTGTTGCCCTGGAAGTCCATTGAGATCGGATAGCCTCTGTCCGTGCGGATCAGAAGACCCCGCTCTTTCATTTCCGTAAAGTTCTCACTTCTGTAGTCGACGGTCGGCCAGATGGAAACCATCAGCTCGATGCCCATTTCCTTCAGTTCCGCGATCATGGCGTC
>CACZJF010000049.1 GCA_902781455.1 uncultured Lachnospiraceae bacterium
AGAATCTTCTTCATGTTCTAAACCCTCTTTCTTTCAAAAACACTTACTACTGCACTCGCTTGTGAAACATCATTCTGCTTCTTCCGGAAACGGATCCTGTCTCCTGTCTCCTGTCTCCTGTCTCCTGTTTGAAACATCATTTCTGTTTCTTTCGAAAACGTTACTGGAAAGGCTCCCGGAAACGTTTCCGTTCATAGCTGCACTATACCACCGGAAACGTTTCCAGTCAACCGATTCCGGAGGAAAAATATCCAAAAAATATACACTTTGTGACATGTCTACAATTTTGATGTGCCTGTTTTATGCACTCTGCACAAGCATCTGAATTCTCATTCCTTTTCTTCCGCCTCCACGCCGCATACTTTCCCGGCTGGCTCGTCCTTACGGGGAGAAACCCAACAAATCTTCCACCTCCACGCCGCATACTCTCCCAGCCGGCTCGTCCTTACGGGGAGAAACCCAACAAATCTTCCACCTCCACACCGCATACTCTCCCGGCCCAGTTGCGTTTACGGGGATGACGCTGCTTCTCATTTGTCTGCATAGCGAAGGATCCCTGTCTACGGGGATATCCTAAGCAAGTCGCCCACTTCCCCGCTTCCTGCCCCTCTGCTGTAAGTATGTTTACGGGGAGTGGCCTGACAAACCTGCCTCATCCACGCTGTATTGCCTTCCGACCGGCTCGTCCTTACGGGGAGAAGCCTAACAAACCTTCCACCTCCACGTCGCAGGCACTCCCGCCTGATCCTCCCCTGCGGGGGATCACAATGCAAGATTAAAAAATCCCCGCCGAGATCTGCTTTATGCTAAAATAACAGCTGAAATCGGGAAAGAGAAAGCACACAATCACCACAGAAAGGAATCATACTATGGCACAGAATCCAGTTGTAACAATCACCATGGAAAACGGCGGCGTCATCAAGGCGGAGCTCTATCCGGAGTTTGCTCCGAATACCGTGAATAATTTTCTCTCTCTTGCATCAAAGGGCTTCTATGACGGATTGATCTTCCACCGCGTCATCGCCGGATTCATGATCCAGGGCGGAGATCCGCAGGGAACCGGCATGGGCGGTCCCGGATATTCCATCAAGGGAGAGTTCAGGCGCAATGGCTATAAGAATAACACGTTGAAGCACGCGCCTGGCGTACTTTCGATGGCACGTGCCAACAATCCGAATTCGGCCGGTTCTCAGTTCTTCATCATGCATAAGGCGGCGCCTTACCTGGACGGGGATTATGCTGCGTTCGGACAGGTCATAGAGGGAATGGATGTTGTGAACGCTGTCGCTGAATGCGAAACAGACTACAATGACCGTCCGATGGACGATCAGAGAATTGCTTCCATGACTGTCGAAACCTTCGGCGTCGATTATCCGGAACCGGAAAAGGTCTGACAAAAAATCCCTGAAAGAGAAGATCTGACAGATCATATCTGTCACAGAAGGCCTGACAGAAAACATCTGTCAGGCCTGATTATGTCAGTTGTTTTTGATAAGAAAAGGCACTGCTGTCCACAGCAGCCCTTTTTTCCTGATAAAGCCAAGCTTTTCCGCCAGACGCAGTGACGCTTCATTCTTTTCATCGATCACGGCATACACTTCGTCCAGTTCGAGCCGGCTGAATGCGAAATCCAAAATCGCACGGCACGCTTCAAAGGCATAGCCCTGTCTCCGATAATCCTGATCAATCAGATATCCCAGCTCGATCCGGCCCAGCGGAGAATCTTCATCTCCGACTGGCTGCAGGCCGCACCACCCGATCACTTCACCGGTCTTCTTCAGCACAACGCTGCACAGCCCGAACCCAAAGACGGAATAGACGGTATGGATATAAGCCAGGTATTTTTCCAGTTCTACATCCTCATCCGTGCTCACCCCGAACAGACCGGCCGAACTGCCTGCGCAGTGCATGCTATCTTCACTGCCCATACCGCCTGCATTGTCCATGCCTTCTTCACTGCCCATACCGCCTGCGCTGTCCATGCCGCTAATACGGCCCGAATCGCTTTCACCGGCTGCGGTGTTCGCGGACAGAAGCATAGCATAAATCCGGGAAAAGTCCCTTCCAGAACTCTCCCGGATTGTCAGTCTATCTGTTTGAATTGTAATCAAACCAGCTCCAGCACGACTTCCATCGCGCCGTCACCACGTCTCTGGCCAATCTTGATGATACGGGTATATCCGCCGTTGCGGCTTGCGTACTTCGGTGCAAGCTCATCAAACAGCTTCGCCGGAAGATCGACCTTCTTGGTGTTTCTCTTGCGTCCGGCAGCATCAGCCGGGATCTCGGTGATCGGATAGAGGACCTTCAGCATCTGACGTCTTGCGTGCAGTCTGGAAGGGCTGTCCTTCTTGATTTCCTTCTCGACTTCATCATAGACGGTCTGCTTCTTTCCATCGACGACTTCCTTGACTCTCTTGCCGTCTTTGTCCTTGCGCGGAACCTTCGCCATGACCTTGACAACCTCATAGTTGTCCTTTTCCTTCACAGCAAGCGCGATCAGGCCTTCCGCAATCTTCCTGGTCTCTTTTGCCTTTGACTCGGTCGTAATGATTCTGCCATGATAGAGCAGCTGTGTGACCTGGTTTCTCAGCAGAGCTTTTCTCTGTGATGAGGTTCTGCTTAACTTTCTGTAACCTGACATTTCGGTTCCTCCATTCATGCACAGCGGGCGTGCTTTCTTCGGTCTTACCGCCCGTGCGCGTTCTCATGCTTCTGTTGTTATCGTTGTCTGAGCTGTACTCACTCAGGAAAGCAGTCTGTACTTCAGATCTCTTCTCCTGTCCTGAGACCAAGTCCGAGCTCCTGCAGCTTGGCAAGCACTTCCTCCAAAGACTTTCTTCCGAGGTTGCGCACCTTCATCATGTCGTCCGGTGTCTTGTTGCACAGTTCTCCGACCGTATTGATGCCGGCTCTCTTCAGGCAGTTATAGGATCTGACTGAAAGCTCCAGTTCATCAATCGTCATATCGAGCAGTCCGCCCTCCGGGGTATCATCCGGCTGGATCAGCACCGGCTGCAGCGGCTTGTCAGACAGATCAATAAACAGCTTCAGATGATCGCTCAGGACCTTGGCTGCCATGCTGACTGCCATATCCGGCGTCAGTGTACCATTCGTCCAGATATCAAGCGTCAGCTTGTCATAATCTGTATCCTGCCCGACACGGGTGTTCTCAACTGTCATGTTCACACGCTCTACCGGTGTATAGATCGCGTCCACCGCGATCACGCCGATCGGCATGTCATCCTTCTTACCCTTTTCCGCGCTGACATAGCCTCTGCCATTGGTGATGGTCAGTTCCATGCTCAGCTTGCTGTCTGCACCGCCATTGAGTGTCGCGATGACCTGATCCGGATTGATGATCTCAATATCAGAATCCACATCAATATCGGCACCGGTCACGGTACCCTCGCTGCTGAACTCAATATAGGCTGTCTTCGGCTCATCAGTGGACGAGGAGTTGCGGATCGCAAGATTCTTGATGTTCAGGATAATCTCCGTCACGTCTTCCTTGACGCCCGGGATGCAGCTGAACTCATGCAGCACTCCATCAATCTTCACCTGGCTGACAGCGGTTCCCGGAAGGGAGGACAGCATAATACGGCGCAGCGAATTGCCAAGAGTCGTGCCATAGCCTCTCTCAAGCGGCTCGATCACGAATCTGCCATGCTTCTTATCCTCTGACACTTCAGACACAGTAATATTTGGAATAATAAAATCGAACAATTCATTTCCTCCTTATAGGTGGCATGTCCGGCTTTGTTACAGAAGATGCGGTCCGGATCTTCTCTGTCCTTCAGGCAGCACATCCTGCCCGCATCCAGTGTCTGATTACTTGGAATACAGCTCGACGATCTGAACTTCATCAACCGGAACATCGATCATCTCTCTGTTCGGAAGTTCCTTGACGGTGCCCTTGAAGTTCTCCATGTCGGCCTCGAGCCACTCCGGTACAAGTCTGCCGTGGTTCGCCTCGGCAATATCCTTATATCTCTGGGACTCTTTGCACTTTTCCTTGATCTCGATCACATCGCCGGCCTTCACAAGATAGGACGGAATGTTGACGCACTTGCCGTTGACGGTCACATGCTTATGATCGACGATCTGACGTGCTTCCTTGCGGGTCCTCGCAAAAGCAAGGCGGAAAATCACGTTGTCCAGTCTGGACTCAAGCAGCGTCATCAGATTCGGACCGGTCATACCGGGCATACGGTCCGCTTTCTCATAGTAATTGCGGAACGGCTTCTCGGTAACGCCGTAGATGAACTTTGCTTTCTGCTTTTCCTTCAGCTGCATGCCATACTCGCTGACCTTATGTCTGGTCTGACGCGGCTGGCGGTTTGACTTCTTATCATAACCCAGGACAGTTGGCTCAAGTCCCAGGGCTCTGCATCTCTTTAATACAGGTGTTCTGTTAACTGCCATTCTGATTCTACCTCCGTTATATGTGGCACTTTCATCAAACGATCAGACTCTTCTGCGTTTCGGCGGACGGCATCCGTTGTGCGGAACCGGAGTCACGTCATGGATGGAAACAACGTCCAGTCCATTTGCGGCCAGAGCGCGGATTGCCGCTTCTCTGCCCGAACCCGGACCCTTAACGAAAACATCAACCGTCTTCAGCCCATGCACCAGAGCGGCCTTTGTAGCCGTCTCGGCTGCCATCTGTGCCGCATACGGAGTGGATTTTCTGGAACCCTTAAAACCAAGGCCGCCGGCACTTGCCCATGAAAGGGCATTGCCCTGCGCATCCGTCAGCGTAACGATCGTATTGTTAAAGGAAGACTGGATATGCGCCTGGCCTCTTTCCACGTTTTTCTTAACGCGCTTTTTGGTCACTTTCCTGTTTGTGTTTTTTCCTGCCATTATTCAATAACCTGCTTTCTCA
>CACZJF010000050.1 GCA_902781455.1 uncultured Lachnospiraceae bacterium
CGGGGCCTCTTTCTTTATAATGATGATTGTCATTATAAAGAGCAGTCCGGAGACAATCAAGCAGATCTGTTTTCTGCTAAACTATGAGGTCAACAACAGTTATGTCTTTATTTGCATCGTCTGTCGTCTTTGTATTCAGAGTAAAACCATCATAACTTTTATTAATTTCAGTCAGATCAATCTTACTTCCGGTTTTTCCGGTCGCAGCACTGTTCTCATGATAGGAATAGTTATTGTCGTTCGCGTTTTCCCACCAATAAATGACAGTATATTTAGTAGTGCTGTTTGCCTTCCACACAGCATACAGAGTAGTATCCTCCGTAATTGAGTTGCCAAATGTGTACACACCCCCATCTTCACTTGCAGACCAATGGTCAAATGTATATCCCGGTCTCGTCGGTGCCTTCGGTTCTGTCGTCTCCTTTCCTGCTGCAACAAATACCGGCTTCACATAGCTAGCGCCTTCTCCGCTGGAGAAGTACAGGTAATTGCCTTTTTCAACCTTGGGATAAAGCGTCACATTATGATCAGACAGCGTAACAGACTTAACTTGATTAGTTAATTCCGATTCTGTGTACCAACCAGTTACAGAGTGCGTAGAATCGAGCGGAATCGTAACATCTGAAACTTCGATTATCTTTCCGCTGACGCCTTCCTTCGTGGTACTTACTCTTCCCTGATTATCCATGAAGAAGACGTAGTACACCTGCTGGAATGCCGGATACAGTTTTACATCACCGGTGCTGCTTACAGATGCATTGAACTTCTTGTCAACGTCACCCGGATCTCCGGTCTGAATCTCGGTGGCACCCTCTGTATAGGACCAGCCAACGAATTTGTAGCCGGACTTCTCCGGTGTTGTAGGCGCATAAACTGTTTCGCCGTTCTTCACCTTCTGCGTGGAAATCTCATTTCCATCCGCGTCATGGAAGATATAGGTAGCGATCGCCGGATCATTTGCTCCCGTAATAACATAAATCGAGAACTCGCTCGCCTCAAAGCTCGCTCCTTCTGCAGAAGCGTCTGTGACCTGGCTTGCGTTGCCGCTGTCATCGATGTGCAGAACCTGATGGCTGTCGCCGTTCACATCTCTTGACGTGGACATATTGACAGAAATCGTGCCGGCCGGCTCGATCTCCTTGCCGTCCTTGTCCTGGAAAGTGATGTCAACCGCGATGGCATCGACAACTTCCTTGTCCTCACCGACCGCGTCCTGCACGCTGTCATTATTAAGAATGCTGGCCTTGGGTACCGGTGCCAGATGCATGGTCGTGCCTTCCGGGAATCTGCCCTCATAAGCATGAACATTTACATGGACGCCTGACACAGATCCTTCAAAATCCTGCGCCGGCATGGTATCGGCTTTCTTGAAGTTAGCGATGTAAACTGTCTTCTCCGGCATATCTGCCGAGAGGGCAGGAACAAAGGACGCATTGCTGCTGACAATGGAATCGTCCGATGCAGTCCAGTCTACGAACTGATATCCCTCCTGGGCTGTCGCAGTAGAACCCAGCAATGCCGCATCTGCGGAAAGGACATCAACCGTCTCGGAATTCCGGTCTACCGTCCCGCCATTTCCTGCGACGTATTCCACCGTGACCATTCTTGTGGCAGGTGTTTCCACTGTCTTTTCAAAATGCGCAGTATACGTATAGTTTCCGCCGTTCGTTGTGGACGGGATCTGCGGCGCAAAGAATGCACTGGTGCTGACAACGGTCCCATCTGCCGCTGTCCAGTTCTTGAACACGAAGCCTTCTGCTGCCTTCGCTTCCGAACCCGCAGCCTGGGCGCCTGAAGAAGCCTGGACGATTTCCGATGCGGAAGAGACACTCCCGCCTTCAGCCGCTGCATAATAAACCGTAACTGTCCCGGCATTTCCAGCCGTCTGTCCTTCTTTCTCCGTCAGCTTGCCGTTCGATGCGCTCTGCTGAGTATCCGCAGAGCTCTGTGCTGGCTGACTTTCAGCCGGTGCAGCGCTCTCCTGCTGCGGAGCCGTCGGCGTTTCTGCTGCAGCTGCCGGTTCCGGAGTGCTGACGCTCTCCGCCGGTGCTGCTGCGGCCGGTTCTTCCGCCGGAGCAGGTGCGGGCTGTGCTGCTTCCACCGGTGCAGGTTCGGGCTGCGCTGCTTCTGCCGGAGCGGGTGCGGGCTGTGCTGCTTCCGCCGGAGCAGGTGCGGGCTGCTCTGCTTCCGCCGGAGCAGACACTTGCTGCGCTTCTGATGAACCTGATTCTGCCTGCGTCATCTCTGTCTGCACACTTTCTTCCGCTGCAAGTACACTACTCTGCGGAAGAATGCCTGCAAGGTTTGACAGCGTCAATGTTGCCTAAAGCAATACAGCAGCCAGGCGCTTTCTTTGTGTTTTCATGTGCTTCCCCTCCTTTTTGTAATCCCATTGCCGGGTCTCATTTGAGTCATATCCATCCCAAGCTAAATACCGGTATGACATTTACATAAATTTAGTATATTAAAAGAACAATAATTTATCTACAAACATTACCCAAACGGTTAATTTATTACTTATTTGGCTACTGGTTTCAAACCTTGCAGTGAAAATAACGGTTTATGTTTTAAATTCCGTGTAAAGTGTTGGAAAGGAGGTAAACACTGAAAACAGAACAGACTGGTAAAAAAAGCAGCCACCGCTCCAGATGGAGCAGTGGCTGCTTTTTTATGCGCATGATGTGTATATGTGTCTACTGTTTATGCGGTGATCCTGGTTCCGGTTTTCCCGGAGATGCCGTCTCTGGCCTTCTCAAGCAGTGTGATCAGCGCGGTTCTTCCGGGCTTTGAGGCTGCGAACTTCATGCAGGCCTGTACCTTCGGCAGCATAGAGCCCGGCGCAAACTCACCCTCTTCGCAGTAGCGCTGCGCTTCCTCGACGGTGAGACGGTCCAGATCCTTCTGATCCGGCTTGCCGAAATGGACTGCGACCTTCTCGACCGCTGTGAGGATGATCAGGGTGTCGGCGTCAACTTCCTCGGCGAGCCGCTCCGCCGCAAAGTCCTTGTCGATGACAGCTGCCGCGCCCTTCAGGTGATGGCCCTCTGTCTGGAAAACCGGGATGCCGCCGCCTCCGCAGGCAATGACAACGTGGTTCGTATCGACGAGCGAGCGGATGGTACCGATCTCGATGATCGACCTTGGGGCCGGGGACGCGACCACACGGCGGTAGCCTCTTCCCGAGTCCTCGACGATATCATAGTGACGCTCGCGGATGAGCTTGTCCGCCTCCTCCTTCGTCAGAAACGGTCCGATCGGCTTGGTCGGATGCTGAAATGCCGGATCAGAAGGGTCGACCTCAATCTGCGTGAGCACCGTCGCGACACCGAGATCAATTCCCCTGTCAAGCATTTCCTCGCGCATCGCGTTCTGAAGATCATAGCCGATGTAACCCTGGCTCATCGCGACGCAGACAGAAAGCGGTACCGTGATATAGCGCTCCGGATCTGTCCTGACCAGCGCATTCATCGCATTCTGGATCATTCCGACCTGCGGGCCGTTGCCATGGGCGATGACGACCTCGCAGCCCTCCTCGATCAAGTCGCAGATGGCTTTGGCCGTCCGGTGGCTTGCCACCATCTGTTCGGGCAGATTCTTCCCGAGGGCATTCCCGCCCAGAGCGATGACCACTCTTCTCTTTTTCTTTTCTGGCATACCTTCTCCCTTCTCTCAGAGCCTGGCCATCACGAAATACGGGCATCCGGCTCCTTTGAGCACTTTGTCTTTTCCACTCATATCATCTGATTGCTGAAAAAGGATTCTCCCGCCTTTTCCACCGGAAAAAGACGGGAGAATGATGCACTGTCAGGGCAGTCTGCTTCCTGATCAGCAGAAGAATCTTGGCATATTTCTTGCCGCCAGCTTCTCCAGCGCTGCCTGCGGATTCTTCTCTTTTGCAAGGAAGATCATCGCCGCGATGATATACGGCTTGTAGGAGGCTTCCTTGTACAGGGTATCAAGCGCCGCATTGAAGACCGGTGCCTCGACCTCGCCTCTCTCGCAGGAGACGCCTTCGATATCCGCCGGCAGGCAGTGCAGATACAGCGCCTTGCCGTTGTTCGTGGTCTTCATGAGCTTCTCGGTGCAGCACCAGTCCATATATTCCTTGTTGTGCTCAAGCATCTGCTTCTCAAGCCTGTCGATGCCCTCGAAGTCGCCCTCTCCGTACAGGTTCGTGCGGGTCTCCATCATTGCAAAC
>CACZJF010000051.1 GCA_902781455.1 uncultured Lachnospiraceae bacterium
TGTCCTCCTTCAGCTCGATGGTGATCTTCAGGACCTCGTCATCAGGCATGGACCGGATATAGTCCCGCAGCTCCTGCAGTGTCATCTCGATCACCATTACACATCCTCCTCGCTGTCATCAGCGGAATCTTCATCATTCAGGATCTCATTCTCATAGGGATCCTCCTCATCATAAGAGTCGCTGATTTCCTGATCCGAGCCTGCACCGTAATCCTCTTCATCGTCATCGGTATAATCTGCGTCGGGATCCGGAGCAGACTCAGCTTTCTTTTTCTTCTTCGTCTGCATGAAGAACCATCCGCCGCCTGCTGCCGCCATCAGGACAATGATGATCAGGATCGGGGCAAGGTTGGTTTTCTTCGATTCCTTGGCCGGTTCGTCTTCCGGCTTCTGGGTCTCGGATTCACCAGTCTGGGATGCAGCTTCTGCAGCTGCCTTTTCAGCCGCTTCCTTTGCAGCCTGCTCAGCCGCCATCTGGGACTCATATGCAGCCTTCTCATCATCCTCCATCAGGGCAAAGAGATCTCTCTCATCGACCATGTTCAGGAAGTGTACGGTTTCCTCGCCCTTCTCATCACGGTCAATGATCAGGTAGAAGTAGTTGCCGTTCTTCGTGACCAGGGTGACGAACTGCTGTCCTTCACCGTTTCTTACGCCCAGATCATCTACCAGAGTCAGGTTGCCGGAGGGTGTAAGGCCATGGCTGGGCTGCGTCTCAGCAGGCTCCATCATGCCCTGGAAAAGCTCCAGGAAGCTTAAGATCGTTGCCTGGTCGATATCGAAGGAATAGCCATCGTCTGTTTGAGTGGAAGGAATGTCATTGACCCTCAGGTATTCGCCGCAGACGTAGCCGTATCTCGCCGGGATCTCAATCTGGTACCAGCCGTCCTTTTCCCCGAGGACCTTTACGTCAGTTCCGTTCATCAGCTGAGTGATGATGCCATACCCGGTACTCGGGCCGGTACGGACGTTTAAGTTGCTGCCCTGGGTGTTGACAGTTCCGGTCTGGCCCGGATCTTCCTGCTCCTGCTTATCAATAGAGATGGTCACAGAGCCCTCTCTCACCGTGACGTGCAGCGTCGGAAGGAACATTGCGATCAGCTTCGGGTGCTCCTTCAGCACCTCCAGGATCTCCGGATCCATACCAGCAAGCAGAGTGGTCAGGACATCGGTATCAAAGGGAAGTGCATCGTCTTCGCCGGATTCAGACTCATCTGCCTGTTCGGCGGCATTGTCGGTTTCCGGTACATCCGCGCTCTGAGCCGTCTGGGTCTCCGCCGGAGTACTCTCTCCATCCGACGCATAGGCAAATGCCGCCGTCGGGAAGAGCATCACGCATACCAGCAGGACTGCGATCATCGCAGTCAGTTTCTTTTTGATCATTCTTCAGGATCCTCCTTCTCATAGGTTTCGTTTTCATCTTTTTCAGTTGCGTATCCGCCCGGGAACTGGGGGAGAACGGTCCCTTTCGAGCGGATCAGCTCTGCCAGCTGTTCCGGCGTCAGGTTCGCAGTCTGGAAGATCCCATAAACAAAGACCTTCTCAGCTTCGTTGTACTTTCGTTCCAGGTCCTTCACCTTGGCCTCCCAGTCTTCCCGCTTCTTCCGGGCTTTCTCAAGCTCCTCCCGGAGCTTTACAAGTCTTGTATCGTCCATTTCTATCCTCCTTTTGGATGAAATGACCGCCTGCCTGGACTTAAGGCAGACGGCCAAAGCAATAAAAGTGAGCCTGCCAGTAGGCGGTATCGATACTCGCGTACTGGATCGGGTTGCCGCAGTGGATCATCATGCCGTCTCCGACATAGATGGCCACATGGGAAGCGCCGGTGGTGTCATAGGTCCCCTGGAAGAAGATCAGGTCTCCCGGTTTCGCCTCGCTTCTCGGGATAATCGCGCAGATGTTCTTCAGTCCGTTCGCTGTCAGTCTCCCTACGTCCCAGCCGTTCCCACAGTGATTGACGACCCAGGATACAAAGCCTGAGCAGTCAAAGCTCGTGGACGGGGAAGATCCGCCCCAGACGTAAGGATAGCCAAGATACTTCTCAGCCTCCGTGATCATCTTCCGGAACTTTTCATCTGTCAGGGCTTCGCCGGGGATGTCATAGTGCAGGACATCCTGGATGGCGATGGCGTAAGGGTTGTCTCCGAAGATCTCCGGCTTGTTGCCAAGCGTCTGCATCAGGAGCCCGTAGCGCATCATCTGATCATCTGTGAGTCCTGCCGAGAGCAGGATGTTCGCAAGGCCTTTGTTGTCCAGCGTCACGTTCAGGATATAGTAGTCGTAAGGCACCTGGACTTCATACTCGTATTCCTCCTCGTATTCGACCTCATAGCTTTCACCGGTTTCGGGATCGGTTTCTGTGTGCGTTTTTGTGCGGGTTCCTGTACGTGTTTCTGTGCGGTACCGGGTCTCCACGACCTCATCGATAGTCAGCTCATACTGCGCGGAAAAGATCTGCTGCAGCGTGCTCTGTACCTGGGAACGGGTGTAATTCTCGAATACGACCGTCAGATACGATGCAAGCTCATAGGGATTGTGGCCAATCTGATCCTGGACGATGTTGTACTCATCATAGCCGGAATACTCAGTCCGGATGTTGTCAAGCCTTGCCTGCAGAGCGGCTTCCAGCGCCGTGTAGTCTGCCTCAACCGCGAGGATATCGGAATCCTCAGCCGTAAATGAGGTTTCAACCACCACATCAGAACCGCCGCTGAACATGACGGAACAGGATCCCAGCATGCCGCTGATCAGCATGATAATGAGGAGGATCCCTCCGCCGATCAGCAGGACGCCCTTGTGCTCGGCCACGAATTCACCGACCTTCTCGATCGCATTCTTCGTCTCCTTTGCCGCTTTTCCGGCGTTCTTTGCAGTCGCCGTACTGCCTGAAGCTGCACCGGACGCCGCAGCGCCTGTGCTTTTCCCAGCCTTTGCAGCCGCGTATTCCTTCTTGATCTCGCTTTTCTGACGCCAGCGGGAGAAGGCATTGGAGCCGTTCTCCGCCGTGTGCTCGGCAAACTGACTGCCCCTGTTCAGAGCCTCAGTACCAGCATTGTCATCGGACTCCTTGTCTACCTTCTGATGAACGGTATCGGAGATCAGCGTGGATGCGTAGCTGCCCTTCGGCGTATTCCTGCCGTGGCTTCGACCTCTTTCGACAGCTTTCGACTCCGTATCAAAGACTGCCTTATCAAAGCGGAGCTTCTCACCGGCTGCCGCCTGGGAGGCTTTTTCGCCCTGCAGCTTCTTTCCGGAAGCCTTCTTGGCAGTTGCCTCTGTTTTCAGTTTGCTTCCCGGAGAAGACCGGCCGGAGGCGTTCCCCTGGCCGGTCCTTCCGGATCTTGTTTCTTTCGTTTCCATGGGTTACGCCTCCTTTGCGTTTGCCACCTCCGAGAGCTTGGTGGTCATGATGCGGTAGAGCTCGGTATCCTGCGGGAACCGGTCTACAAAGGGAAGGATCACGTTTCCGTAGAACAGCAGGCCTTCACCCTCGCCGGAATGTGTCACGTAAGACAGCTGATGCGGCGAAATATTGAGCTGCTTGGCCAGGATCTGACGGTCACCGGCAGCCTGGTTCAGCATATAGATGAAGTCACTGTTCTCGAAGATATTCTCCACCTCATGAGAGGAGAGAAGGTCCTTCACGTTCTGTGTGATCCCGGTTGGGATACCACCCCACTTTCTGAAACGCTTCCAGATCTCCACGGAATAAGCCGCCGTCTGCTCCTCTTTCAGAAGCAGGTGGAACTCGTCCATATAGTATCGGGTGGCCTTTCCGGCTTCACGGTTCGCGGTAACACGGCCCCAGACCTGGTCCTGGACGATCAGCATGCCAAGTTTCTTCAGCTGCTTCCCAAGCTCTTTGATGTCGTAGCAGACCAGGCGGTTGTTGATGTCTACGTTGGTCCTGTGATTGAAGAGGTTCAGGGAACCTTTGACGTAGATTTCCAGTGCTGTTGCCACATGATGGGCTTCCTTTTCCTCCTGGGCCTGCAGGGCATTGTAAAGGTCCTCCAGAAGCGGCATGTTCTCCGGAACAGGGTTCTCGAAATACTTCTGGTAGATCTGATGGACACAACGGTCGATGACAGTCTTTTCCACAGGCTGCAGGCCTTCCTTGCCGCCGACGACCAGTTCGCAGAGCGACAGGATGAAATCCGCCTTCAGGGCCAGAGGA
>CACZJF010000052.1 GCA_902781455.1 uncultured Lachnospiraceae bacterium
ACGCTGGAAGAGGCGGTCGAAGAGGCGCTTGCCGCCGGCGTCACGATGGTGCAGCTGCGGGAGAAGAACATGGAACCGGATCGGCTGCTGGAAGAGGCCTGCTCTCTTCGGGCGCTCTGCCACCGGTATCATGTTCCGCTTCTGATCAATGACAGGCCCGATATCTGCATCCGCGCCGATGCAGACGGCGTGCATGTCGGTCAGGACGATATATCTGTCGAGAAAGCACGGGCGCTCCTCGGCCCCGGTAAAATCATCGGAGCTACCGCTCACAACGTCGCGGAAGCGCGGACGGCAGAACGCCTCGGTGCTGACTATCTGGGATGCGGAGCCGCATTTGGTTCCCATACCAAAGAGAATGCCCGGCCAATCGACCGGGAAACATATCGTGATATCACTTCTGCGGTTCATATTCCGGTCTGCGCGATCGGAGGAATCACGGAAGAAAACATCGGAGAGCTCCGGCACCTGGGTCTGTCCGGCGTCGCGGTCATCTCCGGTATCTTTGCTTCCGATCAGATCGGAGCATCCTGCAGAAAGCTGCTCGATGTCAGCAGCCGCCTGTAACATATCTGCAGCAACAGAAAGGAGCTCATCATGAAACATGAACATCTGAAAAAACTGGTCACATCGGCACTGCTTGTCGCTGTCATCATCGCGCTCTCCAGCTTCTACATTCCCGTCGGCGCGTCAAAATGCTTCCCGATCCAGCATATGGTCAACATTCTGTCCGCCGTCCTCCTCGGGCCCGGCTGGGGTGTCGCGATTGCCTTCGTGGCTTCTCTCATCCGCAACCTGATGGGAACCGGCTCTCTGATGGCCTTCCCGGGCAGCATGGTCGGCGCTTTGTGCTGTGGGCTGATGTTCAGGGCTACGAAGAAGTACCTTCCGACCTGTCTTGCCGAGATTATCGGGACCGGTCTCTTCGGCGGCATGCTCGCCTACCCTGTCGCCTCTCTCCTGATGGGAAACAGCCAGGCCGCTCTGTTCACCTATGTCGTGCCCTTCTTCATCAGCACGGCAGGCGGAACCCTTCTGGCGGCAGTCCTGATTTCCATTCTGGACAAGACGAAGGCAATGCAGTACATGCGTCAGATCCTTTCCGCATGATGCCGTCCGGGTCCGGAATTCCACCAAGAAAAGGAGAAAACGAATGAGAACTGCATTGTCAATCGCCGGTTCAGACTCAAGCGGCGGCGCCGGCATTCAGGCGGATATCAAGACCATGATGGCCAACGGTGTCTACGCGATGTCCGCCATCACGGCCATGACGGCTCAGAATACAACCTGTGTCACCGCCATCATGAATGCGACGCCGGAGTTTCTGAAAGCGGAACTGGACGAAGTCTTCACGGATATTTTCCCGGATGCCGTGAAGATCGGCATGGTATCGGACAGCCGTCTGATCCGGGTGATCGCGGATCGCCTCCGGTATTACAAGCCGGCTTACATCGTCGTCGACCCGGTCATGGTCGCCACCAGCGGCGCCAGACTGATCAGCGAGGACGCGATCGGGACGCTGAAGCAGGAGCTTCTGCCTCTCTCCACCGTCCTGACGCCCAACATTCCGGAGGCCGAGGTCCTCTCCGAAATGCCGATCCGGTCTGAGGAAGAGATGATCACGGCCGCGGCCTGCATCAGTGACCGGTATCACTGCGCCGTGCTCTGCAAAGGCGGCCACCAGATCAACGATGCCAACGACCTCCTGTACCGAAGCGGCAGCTTCCGCTGGTTCAGAGGAAAACGCATCTGTAACCCGAATACCCATGGCACCGGATGCACGCTGTCAAGCGCGATCGCCGCCAATCTGGCCAAAGGCTTCGGTCTTGATCGCTCCGTGCAGAGAGCCAAGGACTATATCAGCGGCGCTCTGTCGGCGATGCTGGATCTCGGACACGGCAGCGGTCCGATGAATCACGCGTTCTGCTTCACCGGCCCCTACATGGAATGTGCCCGTCCCCAGTCAGAGAGTGAGGTATCAGAATGAGTAATCAGGAAAATAACAGCAGCGGATCCGGCCGCTTTCACATGACTGTTCTCCAGTCCGGCCTCGTCTGGTTCGGTGCCGGCGTCTCGATCGCTGAAATCCTGACCGGCACCTATCTCGCGCCGCTTGGCTTTTGGAAGGGACTGGCTGCGATCCTGACCGGCCATCTGATCGGCGGCCTGATGATGTATTTCGCGGGCATCATCGGCGGGCGCACCCGCCGAAGCGCCATGGAAACCACCCGTATGAGCTTCGGCCGTCTCGGCGGAATCTTCTTCGCCCTTCTGAATATTCTTCAGCTCGTCGGATGGACGGCCATCATGATCTACGACGGTGCAGGAGCCGTCAACGAACTTTTCAAAGCCGGCATCTGGGTCTGGGCACTGGTCATTGGCGGCCTGATTCTGCTCTGGATCCTGGTCGGTCTCACCAATCTGGGCTGGATCAACCGCATCTCGATGTCGGCGCTCTTCATCCTGACGCTCATCCTGAGCGGCGTGATCTTCCGGCACGGCATGCTCCCGGAAACCGCCCAGACTTCCATCCCCTTTGGCGCGGCTGTGGAGCTCTCCGTCGCGATGCCGCTTTCCTGGCTTCCGCTGATCAGCGATTACACCAGAGAAGCGGAGGCGCCCGGACGGGCCACGCTGGCAAGTGTTCTGGTCTACGGCCTTGTCTCCGTCTGGATGTACGTGATCGGACTGGGCGCTGCGCTGTTTACCGGCCAGTCCGACATCGCAGGGATTATGGCAAAGGCAGGTCTTGGCGTCGCAGCCCTGATCATCCTGATTCTCTCCACCGTCACGACTACCTTTCTGGATGCCTGGTCCGCCGGCATTTCAGCCGAGTCTCTGGACGGCCGGCTGAGCGGAAAAGGGAAGACGATCGCCGCGGTCGTCACGGTCATCGGGACACTCGGCGCCGCCCTCTTCAACATGGACGACATTACCGGCTTCCTTTATCTGATCGGCTCTGTCTTCGCCCCAATGATTGCCATCCAGATTGCAGACTTCTTCATTCTGAAGAAGAATCATGATGCCGAAAAAATAAATCTTCGGAATCTGATCATCTGGGCCATCGGCTTTGCCCTTTACCGTTTCCTGATGACAACCGATCTGCCCCTCGGCAGACACAAAAAATCCTTTATTGCTTTCTTGCAAGTTTCGTAAAGCCTTCAACCGGCAAACACCGTTCCGTCGAAAAGCGCCTCCAGTTCGAAACCACAGACCTGCTGCGGCCAGTCTGAGAAATCGACGCTCACCCGCGCGATCTCATCTCCTCCTGCTGCAGGTCTCAGATCCACCACCCCGGCGCCATCTGTCCTCAGAATCGTGAACACGGTGCCCTCAGGGTAAGAGGCCTTTCCGGTCTGCTCGCCGCTTTCCGATACGGTCTCAAATTCGGCCGCCTGTTTCAATGTCAGCCAGATGTGTTCTGCGTCTGCATGATAATAAGGTTCGCTGCTGAGCGGATACCCCTCCCCAGCCGAATAGGATTTATACGCCTGATAGGTGCTCATGGCATCCATCCGGGTCGAAAGCCGCATGCTGTCCGGATCGGTCAATGCATCCGTCTCATAATGGTATGCACACTCATCGCGGCCGCTTTGGTCAGTCTCTTCCGCCTCATCCCCGCCATCGGTTCCGAACGATCTCACTCCGAGATTGTACGGATCCTGCCTTTCCTCATCTGCAGGAGGCGGCGTCTGCTCAGCCGGTTCCCCCTTTCCAAGTGAGAATACTTTCAGGATCTGGTAATCATTATCCGACTTGCAGAAAGCATAAAGCTGATAGCGGGCGTTCGACCTGATGAGATAAAGCTCCGTGCTGTAATATGGAAATTCTGAAAGCGTCAGCGCCTGGTCGTTCACACTGACGGTGAAATTCCGGTATGCACCGGTCTCGTCTATATCCCCGCTGACTGCGATGCGGTCAACTGCTCCATCCCCTGTGACATCCGCCCAGATGCCCGTATCCCGGTCAAACGGAACAACAAACGTCTCCGGGATCCGGCTGTATCTCGGGTTAAACAGACCCGGATCCTCCTCGAAGGAAAGCTGGATCTCCTGCTGCCCTTCCGCATAGCATCCCAGACTGTAAGGTGGAAAGGTAAGATGCACGCCAAGTGAGGTCAGATACCAGTGAAAAAGAACCGGCTGATCCTGTCCGGCATCCTTCTGCTTCATGGAAGAAGCCAGCTTTTCCTTCTCCGGCGGACTGCTCAGCGCCGGATATTCCTGCGAGAGCTTTTGCACAACACGTTCCGCTGCCGCGTCGCAGTCCTGCACCACATCGGAGAACGCAAGGAGCTGTCCGCGCTCACTGTCATAAGTCACTCCGCTTTTCTCGTAGTAGCCGTGAGCCCCTCCCAGATATTGTGATTCGTTTTCGATGACGCTGAAAGCGATCTGATCCGCCCTGGCAATCTGCGCTTCGCATCCCTGGAAACAGCAAAGATCCGTGTCGCCATTCCTGTGGATTTCTTTCGCCGACTCTGCCAGTGTCCTCAATGTCTCAAGGCTGGACGCCTCCTTCTGACTGTTATACCGGGAAAGCGCACTGCTCAGGGCAGAAAAGCGCGTCTCTTCCTGCGGGATATGAATCTCCGGGTATGAAATCCGAGCCAGAAGTTCCTCTCCGCTCTGCCCGCTGGCATCCCTGGCGTGACTTCGAAGCGTCGGATGAAGCAGTAAGGCAGTCTCCGCCCCACAGGTCATCATGTCTGCGGATGCCAGGATGACTGCTTCCGGTCCCGCCACGAAACTCCAAACGATCAGTCCTGTGCAAAGAACTTCCGTGATCAGGCGGCCTGTACGTTTTTTGTCTGCCATTTTCCTTCTCTCCTTTCCTCAATTTCCCTCTGTCAGCAGAGACAGTCTCCGCGCCCGGATCGCCTTCTATTCTCCTCCCTTCCCACTTACGCCCTCTGGTGCTGCCGACTTACGCTTCGAAGGTTCTCCGGATCCGCTCCATCGCCTCCTCGAGGGTAGCGCGCTGGCAGGCGGTGTTGATCCGCTGAAAGCCTTTTCCGGCACTTCCGAAAATCTTTCCGGAATCCAGCCACAGTTTTGCCTCATAGATGATCTTCTGGTCAATCTCCCCGGACGACAGTCCCGTCCCCCGAAAATCCAGCCACATCAGATAGGTGCCCTCCAGATGGACCACCCGGATCTTTTTGAAATGCTCCTGCGCGTAGCGATACACATACTCGATATTTCCCCTTACATAGGAAAGCATCGCCTGATACCACTGTTCCCCGTGCTCATATGCCGCCTGGCAGGCCGTCAGTCCAAAGGCTGACAAAAGGCTCACTCCTGCTGCACTGACCTCCCTCAGAAAACGCTTTCGCAGATGGACATCCGGAATAAAGATATTCGACAGCATCATCGCGGCGAGGTTGAAGGTCTTGCTGGGCGCCGTGCAGATGACTGAAATCTGTTCAAGCTCAGGGCTCAGCGTCGCAAAAACATGGTGCTCTCCCTCGAATATGAAGTCGTTGTGGATCTCATCACTGACGACAATGACGTTGTGACGGACGCAGATCTCCCCGATCTTCATCAGCTCATCGCGTGTCCAGACTCTTCCGACCGGATTGTGCGGACTGCACATCAGAAACAGGCCGATGTCGTTCTTTTCAATCTTGCGCTCGAAATCCTCAAAGTCGATGTGGTAGCGATTGTCCTCTCCAAGGTAGAGATCGCTGCTGACCGCATTTCTCCCATTCTCCAGAATCACCTCGCTGAACGGATAGTAGACCGGCTGCTGAATGAGGACGTTATCTCCTTCCCTCGTGAAGGCCCTGACTGCCATCGCCAGCGCGAACACAACGCCAGGTGTCTTGATCAGATACTCCTGTCGAACCTTCCAGCTGTGGTGGCGCTCCATCCAGCCGGCGACCGCCTGAAAATAATCCTCCCCGGACTCAGTGTATCCGAACACGCCGTTTTTTGCGCGCTCCACCAGAGCTTCCTCCACATAGGACGAGGTTCGAAAATCCATGTCCGCAACCCAGAGCGGGAGCACATCCTCCGGCAGCCCTCTGCGCTTTGCGAAGTCATATTTCAGGCAGTCAGTGTTTCTGCGATCCACATACATGTTAAAATCGAGGTTTCTCTCCGCCATCATCAATCCTCCGTCTGTCCTGTATGTACCGGTTAAGGGTGCAGCCACCCTTCTTTGATCTCATCATAACATGAATGCTCTTCCCTATGCTCGAAGAAATTGACACAGTGACGCAGCGATGAGCATGCACGTTGAAAATTCAATAGTTCAGCCTTTTTCTTCCTGGTTCCGGTTTTCTCTGGCAGCACATCCTTCTCCATGTAAAGCTTCCTTCCCCTTGCAGAGGCAAGGATTCAATCCGAAAGCTGTGGAATATCCCTGCATTTGCGGGAGATCTCCTTAAAAATCTCAACAGGCTTTGTCCTTCACTCATATAGTCCCACTCTTGCGCCTGCTTTCTGTTCCTCGGTTCCACAGCATAGTGTTTCAATCCATTCCCGTCTTTCAATCACCGCCAGCCAGTTCGCCGGAATATCTTCATAACCGTAAAAGAGCCCGGCCAATCCACCGCAGATTGCGCCGACTGTACCAGTATCCTCGCCCAGGTTTACTGCTGTGAGCAGTGCATCCGCCCTCAGAATCTCTCTGACCATGAAGGAATACAAGCCGCAGCCGATCACGGCGCCCATGATCCCGTCAAGCCATATCCCGTTCTTGTTTTTATTCATCCGGCTCCTCCCTTTTCTCAGTACCGACAGCATCTCCCTGACATACCATCTTACTTCCGGTGTCTCTTCTTATAATCCTGCCGGATCGGTTCCAGAATCGCCTCATCGTCCAGGGCCTCTGACATCTGTGCCGCGGACGTTGCACACCTTGCAAAGCGGACCGCTTTCTCCAACACTTCAAAGTTCAGCTGTGTCCCTGCACTGTCATGCTCATACCGGACAGCACGGTTTGCCCGGATTCCGAACCGGTCGGCCACAGATACTGCATCGATATCAGCTCCCAGGAACAGAAACTCCCAGTGGCTTCTGGTGCTCAATCATCCGGCGCACCTTATCATAGCTGTACGCCCGGCTTGCATTCTCCATGCCGTCCGTTGTGATGATAAACAATGTCTTCTCGGGCACATCCTCTTCTCTGGCGTACTTATGAACATTCCCGATATGATGAATGGCTCCGCCAACCGCATCCAGGAGCGCCGTGCAGCCGCGCACATAATACTGGCTGTCATTCATCGGCTCCACTTTTCGGATATCCACCCTGTCATAGATGACATCGGTTCTGTCATCAAACAGAACGACCGAAACATAAGCCTCTCCATCTTCCTTCTTCTGCTTTTCGATCAGACTGTTGAACCCTCCGATCGTATCCGCCTCCAAACCGGACATGGATCCGCTTCTGTCAAGAATAAATACCAATTCTGTCGAACCCTTCTTCATACCACTGCCTCACTTTCCGCTGTCATCGCAGCTTATTTCTTACTGTGAGGCCAGTATATCAGGCCGGGATGTAAAAACAGTCGCCCTGGAAGCGACCGTTTTTCTTATTATATGATGCAGGGCAGACCATGCTCCTCCAACTGGATATCCAGTTCAATCATGTCATATATCTGACGCTCGATAAAGAAGGAAAAGATGATGTCCGTCTTGTCGCAGGGCGAAAGGGCATATCCGGCCCTGGCAAGCAGTTCTCTGGATTCATCCATGTTCAGCTTCGCGCCGATGCACAGACAGAGCGCCGTCAGCTTCTGAGGATGGTAGTCCGGATTATTTTTGATCTTGGAGAAAACCTTCTTGTCTACGATCGCCCTCTTGTAAACGTCCGCATTTTCCAGTCCTTTCTTATCAATCAGATAGAACAGATACTGCGGGAAGGTATCAGACATATGCTCCATCCGATCCGACAGTTGTCGCTGCATATCCTCAAAAGCAGCATCCTCTGCATCATACAGATCACCCGGCATGGAAACCGCTGCTTTCTGAACGGACTCCGCTCCCCAGCAGTTCTGACCTGTTGCATCCGGCAGGCTTTGACACGCCGCGGTTTTCGGACTTTCCGGCAGCGCTCGCCTCCGTTGTCCCTCCAGGTACCACCGCCGTGAAGATGAGTCAATATCTTCATCCGCTTCTTCTTGGCTCATCTGTTTCGCATAATCAGGTTCGCCATACTCCTCTTCGCGCTTCTCTTCTGCATAGTTCTGGTCGATATATGCTTCCAACTCCGGATAAAGGTTCCTGCCCATCCGGGTGGTCTTCTCATCAAATACCACCAGATAGATCTGCATATCTGAATTCAGGAGAAAAGCACGGATCTCATCAACCGCGATCCGCATCCCTTCTTCCTTCGGATACCCGAATCCTCCGGTTGAGATCAGGGGAAATGCGATGGAGTGAATGCCGTTTTCCGCAGCCAACGCCAGGCTTTTTCTATAACAGGATCTTAAGAGTTCTTCCTCTCCCTGCTTGCCATCAATGTAGAAAGGGCTAACAGCATGAATGATATATTTTGCCGGCAGATCAAATCCGGGCGTGATAAAAGCCTCGCCCTCCGCCACGGCGCCGATCTGCTCCCTGCGATAAGCAAGAAGCTTGTCATACCCGGCAGCCTGATAAATGGCATGATCACATCCTGTTCCAACTGTCGGCTGATCATTTGCCGTATTGACGATGGCTTCTGTATGCATCTTCGTGATGTCATTACGGACAATCTTGAAAGGCATTGTTATCTCTCCTCTGCCGATTGATCTTTCTTCTGCCGCTTTTGAAATATTCATCCCGTGCTTAAAACTCGCTCTTTCTGAGTTCCTTCGTCACGTCCGCATTCGTGCCCTGATGCTGTGCTTCTCCGAACCTGTTTACGAAGATGAAATCCGTATAACCGTCAATCATGACATTGCACCGGATCTCGCATCTTTCATTTCTGATTATAAGGGGCCGAGCGGGAAATGCCGAATACTTTCGTGTCAGAATTTCTGAGATCAACGTCAGGATGAATTATCTTATTCACGTATATAGATCAGGCTGTACGCATTAAGAATATTAATGCTTTCGTCGAAGAGCTCAAAGAAGCCGGTTTTCAAGAGGTTCGCCTGATATCCACAACCGAGGGACTGTTCATGAGCCATATGGAATCGGTCTGGATGGGACTGGGAGGTTCGGCGCTTCTGAATGGCAGAAAATGAGAACCTTCTGTACATCCTGCAACTTGTCATACAATGTTTTGATCATCTTTTTTCTGCTGCTCCTCTATAAGCCTGTCGAACAATGCACCGATCTGAAAAGCCGCATCTTTAGCGATCTCCTCCGGCGCGCGGTTCTCCATATCTACTTCTACTACAAATAATCTGTTTGATTCATCTGTTTTTCTTACTGCCATAACAAATTTCTCCTCTCATCAGCGAACGCCAAAATAATCCTAAGTGTCTGTATGAATGATCAGAAACTCCTGCGTCCCGATCGGCTCCCCGGTGCTTCTTGTCGAAAACACATCACAGGAAATAAAAGCCTTCACGGGCGCATGTCTCTTTATTCGTTCGATATAGGTGCGCAGTGAATTCGAAGCTCGTAATCCTTGCCTGCTGCCTCGATGAGCGTATAATGGAGCCAAAACAACCGGGTTTATACGCGGGACATGCATTACGCTTCCCGGCGAACCCGAAA
>CACZJF010000053.1 GCA_902781455.1 uncultured Lachnospiraceae bacterium
CGCTGAGCTGCGTTTTTGCTTTCACGCTGTTCCTCCTGCTCCTCGCCGGACTCTTCCTCCGGTGTGTCTGTCTCAGGCTCTTCCGGATCCTCTGCTTCCTTCTTCTCCTGCTCTGCCACAGCATTTGCGCCGTAGGCAGACCCGGCATTCTTGAGCTTGGTGTAGCTGCCGTTCAGGTAGTAATCGTCACCGCCCTCTTCGGCCGGAATCAGATCCATGTTTTCCAGTCGCCGGATATCGTTGGGCGATAGGAACCCATTGGAGAAGCCCACCGCATAGCCGTCCATGCGGGACTTATAATCGCCGCGCATGAGGCCATCCACATTGAACTTCGGGAAGTAGGTATCCTGCTCTTCCTCGATCAGTACGTCCTTAATGATTGCCTGCTCGATCCTCACCAGCCAAGGCATGATCGTGTGCATCACAAAATCAATGGACTGATGCTCAATGTTGTTGAAGGTTGCCCGCTTCAGATCCTGAACCATATGCGGAGGAACCCGGAAGATACGACAGATCTCTTCCACTCCAAACTCACGGGTGGAAAGGAACTGACTGTCTTCCGGAGGCAGGCTGATCGGTTTATACGCCATGCCCTCTTCCAGCACAGCCACCTTGTGCGCATTCCCTGCGCCGCCATAGGCATTCATCCAGTTATCCCGGATCTTCTGCGGATCCTTCAGCACACCCGGATGCTCCAGCACCCCGGCCGGTTGTGCGCCGTTCTTAAAGAAGGAACTGCCGTACTTTTCCACCGCCAGCGTGGTGCCGAGGGCATTCTTCATCATGGCAATGGGGCTGAAGCCTACCAGGCCGTTAAATCCGAGGCCGGGAATGTGCAGAATTTCGTCGCGCTGGAAAATAATATCTTTATCATGCTCACCGGGAACTTCATCCGTGTAAGCATGGTAGGTATAAAAAAGCTCTCCGTTCTCTGCCCGGTCTATCTCCACGTTTTCCGGGAGAAGCGGATACAGGCCAAGAATGCCGTTCTTGCCATCTCGCACGATCTGTGCATAGGCATTGCCCCACAGGAGCAGGTGCGTCATCATGGCTTCCCGGAAGGAGAAGCTTGTCATCTCCGGATTGGCCTGCCGATACAGGATCTTATACAGCGGGTGCTCGGTGGCCTTTTCTTTTCCGTCGCCCTTCTCGGTAAATTTGTAAAGGTGAAGCGGCAGGCTGGCCACTGTCTCCGCCAGAAGCCGCACACAGGCGTACACCGTCGCAATCTGCATGGCGGACTTTTCATCCACCCGCTCTCCGCTGAGTGTTTGCCCGAAAACAAAAATACCGCCCGAATCCCGGACGTTATCTTCAATCTTCGGCAGCTCACTCTCAGGAGCATCCCTCGGCCTGCTGAAACCAAACCATTCTCTCCAGTCCATCTTTGATTCCTCCATTCTCAGAATACCCACAGTCCATGATCCGGGTCGTCATACACACTGCCCTGCTGCTCCTGGCGGATCGCCCGGTCCAGCCCCATGATCCAGGCGACAATCCCGTCGATCTTCTCGGTGCTCTTTTTCTTGCTGGGCTTGATGTTTTCTGCCGCATCAATCTCAGCGACCACATTCCCTGCCATCCATCGGAGCACCGGATTGCCGCCATGGATGATCTTGCCTTCCAGCAGAAGCTTATACAGTTCCTTCATGCCGGGGCTCATGTCCTTAAAGCCCATGCCGATGGGGACCATGGTGAAACCATCGCCCTCCAGGTCGGTGATCAGCTGTGTCGCATTCCAGCGGTCCACGCCGATCTCCTTGATGTTGAACTCCTTGTTTAAATCGTTGATCGTCTTTCGCACGAAGTTGTAATCAACCACGTTGCCCTCCGTCACATGGAAGAGACCTTGCCTCTCCCAGACATCGTAGGGAACGTGATCCCGCCGTACCCGCAGATCCAGCGTCTCACGAGGGAGCCAGAAGTGCGGCACCACGATGTATTTATCTCCCTCATGCAGTGGAGGGAACACCATGACAAAAGCCGTGATGTCACTGGTACTGGAAAGGTCCAGTCCGCAGTAGCATTCACGGCCTCTGAGGGAAGCGGTATCAATCGGGATATCTCCCTTGTCATAGATGTGCTCCGGGATCCAGGCCACGGCGCTGCCGACCCACTGATCCAATCTCAGCTGCCGGAACACATTCTCTTCTGCAGGATTGGTAAGTGCCTCCCGGTGCGCATCCCGGACACGGTCGATCTGAATGGTGTATCCCAGGGAAGGATTGGCCTTGTACCAGGCTTTCTCATCATTCCAGTCCTCACCGTCATCCAGTCCGTAAATCACCGGATAGAAGGAAGGGTCGATGCGCTTGCCCTCCAGGATATCCTTTGCCTTGGTATGATACTCATAGCAGATGCTGTTCCGGTCTGTTCCGGCCGTTGTAATCAGGAAGTACAAAGGCTGTGTTCTCGCATCGCCGGAGCCCTTGGTCAGGACATCCACCAGGTTACGGTTGGGCTGGGCATGCAGCTCGTCCAGCACCAGACCGGACACATTCAATCCATGCTTGGTTCCGACTTCTGCCGACAGCACCTGATAGAAACCCACGTTGGAGTAATTCACCAGGCGCTTGGTCGCCGCCATGATCTTGGAGCGTTTCAAGAGTGCCGGGGTCATTTCCACCATGCGCTTGGCCACATCAAAGACGATGCTTGCCTGCTGCCGGTCCGCTGCCGCGCCGTACACCTCCGCTGAAGGCTCGTTATCTGCATACAGGAGATACAGGGCAATGGCCGCTGCCAGCTCACTCTTCCCGTTCTTCTTGGGGATCTCCACATAGGCTGTTCGGAATTGCCGTGTCCCATCTTCCTTCACAACCCCGAACACATCTCGGATGATCTGCTCCTGCCAAGGCAGCAGCCAGAACGGCTTTCCACTCCAGCGGCCTTTGGTATGGCAGAGGTTTTCAATAAAGCGAACTGCCCGATCCGCCAGCGTCTTGTCATAATGGGAATCCGGCAGCATAAAACGGGTTGTCTTGTAGTTTTTCAAAGTCGGATATTCTGCAGGTCTGCTCTTTTTCGCCGCCATCAGTTCCCTCCCAGCAGATCTTCCATATCATCACCCGGCCCAGCGCTTTCACCGGCACCGGCAATGATCCTGGATCTGGAGGACGGCGTCAGGCCGAACTGCTCCGCGATCTTGTTCATGATTTTTAGATAGGTCTGCGCAATGGAGACCTGCGGCACCTGCTGCCAGTAGCCCGAAGGCGTCTTCACAATCGTGCCGTGCTGCGTGATAAACTCCTCCGCTTCTTTCCATCTGGCGTAGGCCTGACAGTAGGATGCAAACGCAGCCTGGTCGACCTCGGTCAGCACACCGATCTGCTCCAGCTGTTTGGATAGCCGCCGCCATTCCTTCTTTGCTTCCGGCTCCAGCCACTTCGGACACGGAGGCGCTTTTTTCTCCGGCTTTGGCTCGGCTTCATTGATCTTGCGCTTTCCCGGATTGCCTTCCAGTTCCTTGATCGCGGTCGGCGTCGGTTTTCTCCCTCTGGTCGCCATCTGGCATCCCTCCTCTCCTTCAAAATCTGCAAAAGAAAAGAGCCTGCGGATCATTCCGTAGACTCTGCTTAGTGTCTTCCCTGTATCTTGCTTTATTGTTTCATCGCCCATGCCATCGCATGGCCGTCATCTTCAAATTCAGTGTTGCTGACTGCCCTCAGCCCGATGGTTCCTTCGCAGCTCATGTCGTCATCCAGGTGTTCGTAAACCGCTCCGAAGTAGGAGGGCTTGCCCTTTCCGCTGTAGTAATATCCGGCAAGGAGAACCTTATCTCCAAAGTTCAGAACCTTGCTCCAGCGGCATTCCAGGTCTTCCGGTGTGGTGGGGTTCGGCAGTCTGTAGGTTTTCATCGCTTCATTGATCGTCATGGTTGTTTCCTCCGTTTTCGTGGTCGTTTGCCTTTTGGCATGTACATATATCACTCTACTCGGAGGAAATAGCAAGTTATATCTGCGATATAATACGCACAAAGATCGTTGGCAAAAACTGTGCTTTCTACTACGAGCAAAAGACCCT
>CACZJF010000054.1 GCA_902781455.1 uncultured Lachnospiraceae bacterium
CGGGGCAGGCGGCTGTGGCGGCCCCCAGGGGCCTGGGCCACTTCTCTACAGTGAAGTCTCCCACAGACCGCCGCCCCCTCTCGCGTTAAAAAACGCGAATTTGCAGGGGCCCCCATCTGGGAGCGGCTGCGGATGAACCGGATCAGGCAGCTGCGGAGACCTCCGGGAAAGCTGGTTTTTCCTTATAAATCAGCGGGTTTTCGGCTTCCAGAGCGAGGACCGACGTAGGTACTTACGGGTGCTGCATTTCGTTACAAAAACGCACGAAACCACACTGTTTTCAAGGCGAAAACATGTAGTAGCTCGGGCGTTTTTACATATTTCCATCGTTACAGTGATGCCCGTGTGGGCATGGCAGAAGGAGAGGCGCGAATGACTGATGTACAGAAAGAACTGATCCGTGCCATGCGCCTCCAGGGAATCGGCTATAAGGCAATCGCCAGAGATCTGCATTTGAGAAGGAATCAGGTGCAGCTTTTTTGTAAGACCCACGGCCTTGGCGGAGATGGCAATCTGGTCCGATTGAACTATGTGATCTGGTGTGAAAAGACCGGACATTGCCTGTTCTGCGGCGCGGAGCTCAAGCAGCCGGAGCGGGGGCGGAAGAAAAAGTTCTGCTCCGGGAAATGCCGGACAGCATGGTGCCGCGCAAAGCAGACTGAATCGGATGAGGTTGAGATAGGAGGAAGCGATGCTTGATTGGATCATGGCTGGAATCATATGCGTAGTTGGCGCTGCCTGTTTAGCGGCGCTTTTCCGTTTTACCAGGAAACGCGGTGAGGATTGTCCGCGATATCCGTATGACTGCCCTTACTGCTGTCACGCAGCAGAGTGCATCGAAATCATCTGCGAACAGAACAGGAGACGCGAGAATGCTGAGAAGAAGAAAAAGTGAGCCTGCCATCTACAGGGACGGCATGGCGCAGAGGAACGGCGACCCTGTTGAGGACATACCGGATGCGGTGGATGCGACGGGAGCAGTGGATGCTCCGGATAATGTAAACCATCCGGCCCACTACACCTACGGCTCCATCGAAGTCATCGACGCCATCGAGGGTCTGCTCTTGCCGTACCATCTCGGCAATGCCGTGAAATACATCGCAAGAGCCGGACGCAAGGACCCGGCGAAAACGGAGGAGGATCTCCGCAAAGCGATCTGGTATATCAACCGATACATCACATTTCTGGGAAAGCAGAAGAAGGGAGGCAACGATGTGGATTAACGTTCCGCAGCAAGCAAAGGTCATCGCCCGGTACGGCGCTGACGCACAGGCGATGGTACACATGGAGGAATGCGCGGAGCTGATCCAGGCTGTTTCCAAGATGCGCAGGGCCGCCAATGCCGGGAAGGACGACGACGCGGCGAGATACAATCTTGTCGAGGAGATTTCAGACGTTCTCATCTGCATGAAGCAGATGCAGGAAATTTACGGAATCTCCGACCATGATATTCAGCTTATGGTGGACAGGAAGTGCAGAAGACAGGAGGCGCGGTTATGACCCTGACGGAAGGCTTTGTGAAGGACGAGATCTTCATCGACTTCGGATCAGAGATCATGTTCGGCGACGATCAGTGCTGCCTGGATTACCCCTGCCGCTTCCCGACCGTGGGCTTCCAGCTGATGGCGACAAACGGGCTAGTGCAGATCGCGGACCGCATCCGGAAGGACGCAGGCTTCAAGCCGATGCATCCGATGGATGAGTTCACCGATGAAACCTGTGACAACGAGGGCTGGTATGACTTCTATGTCGGCCTGAACGGTTTTGCAGATAACCACATGGATTCCTGCATCGAGTTCGTCGTGGTCAATGCCGATTCTGAAGATAACGAGGAACTGTATACCATCGACCTGACAGCCGAAGAGCAGAACGAGGTGTTCAAGCGCCTGGACAGTCAGTGCCGGGAGCACGAAGGCAAGTCCTGTGAAGAACTGCTCAAAGAAGCCGAGGAGAAAATGAGGGAGGACATGAATTGAAGATCATCAAGAGGGACGGACGAGAAGTTCCCTACGACTATACCAAAATACAGAAGGCCATCGAAGCCGCGAACGGTGAGGTGGCAGAGGAGGACCGGCTGTCGGATACGATGGTCGGTCTTATCGTTGGGCGCATTGAGCGCCGCATCGAAGCGGCAGGCCGTAGTGTCACGGTCGAAGAAATCCAGGACATGGTGATCGATGAACTGGATCAGGCCGAGGCGCACAGGCTTGCCCGGCACTACAGCGACTACCGTCTGCGCCATGAGCTTCTTCGGAAGCAGAACAGCACGGACGCGAAAATCCTGTCGCTGCTCCGCCATGACAATGAGCTGGCAAAGCAGGAGAACGCCAACAAGGACCCAATCCTGAATTCCACCATGAGGGACTACCTCGCCTCGGAGGTTTCCGAGGATATCTGCCGGAGATACATTTTCCCGGAGGATGTGATCCGTGCCCACGACGAGGGCATCATCCATATCCATGACATGGGCTATGTCTCCGGCCCGATTTCCAACTGCGAGCTGGTCAACCTGAAGGACATGCTCCAGAACGGTACCGTGATCACGGACACCCTGATCGAGAAGCCGCACAGCTTTTCGACCGCCTGCAACATTGCCACGCAGATCATCGCGCAGGTGGCATCCAACACCTACGGCGGACAGACGATCTCCTTGGCGCATCTTGCTCCCTTCGTGGATGTGTCCCGTCAGAAGTATAAGCGGGAGATCCGGGAGGAGCTCGATGCCATCGGCAGGGAGTTCACGGAAGCCGAGGTCGGCCGGATGGCGGAGATGCGCGTGAAGAAGGAAGTGGAGCGGGGTGTCCAGACGATCCAATATCAGATTCAGACGCTGCTGACCACCAACGGCCAGACGCCTTTCGTCTCCGTGTTCATGTATCTGGACGAGGTTCCGCCCGGCCAGACCAGGGATGACCTGGCGCTGATCATCGCGGAGACGCTCCGCCAGAGGCATGAGGGCATCAAGAATGAGGTCGGGGTGTGGGTGTCGCCCGCATTCCCGAAACTGATCTATGTTCTGGACGAGGACAACATGACCGAGGACGCGCCGTACTGGTATCTGACAGTTATGGCCGCCGAGTGTACTGCGAAAAGAATGGTTCCCGACTACATCAGCGCCAAGGTCATGCGGCAGCTGAAGAACGGGGATGTATACACCTGTATG
>CACZJF010000055.1 GCA_902781455.1 uncultured Lachnospiraceae bacterium
GATCAGGTTTGCACCGTCACTGAAGGAAACCCATTTGCCGGGGTCGCTCATTTCCTTCCAGTTCTCGTCCGGAAGATCGATGGAGAGAACCCCATCACTAGTGGTATACGTCTGCGGCTCCACTGCTGCCGGAATCGTCAGGCAGAGCGCTGCGGCTGCGATAACAGCTGCGAGGATAGTTTTCTTAATCATTTGCTAACCCCTCCTTACTATAAATACTGTTGATGTCGATGGCTTTGTCGGTTTTAGACAAATCCAACAGTTTGATTATACCGCCGGTTGTGCGTAATTGTCCAGTATATGCGCACAACATGAACAAGTGTCAGACATTGAACAAGTGCCTGACACTCGTGCAACATTGTGAACAAGTGCCTGTCACTCGTGCAATATTGAACAGGTGCCTGTCACTTGTTCAAATCCGGGGCGAAGACACCGCCTCATGGATATGCTATGATGTATCAGACTCTGGAAGAAACGGAATAAGACGAAGAAAGTGAGTATTGTACATGGCATACAGTGACACAGCCGCCGTAATCTTCGACATGGACGGAATCATATTTGACACAGAACGTCTGTACATCGAGAGCTGGAAAGCAGTCGGCGAAGAGTTTTGTCTGGAAAATGTTGTCGAGATGGCCTACAAGATCATAGGCGTCAATGAGACAATGTTGTTGATGACCTCTTTAATTGACATGTTTTAGCTCTGCTTGCCTGTCTCTGGACTGCTCGTTATACTGTCATAAGGCAAAATGACAGAAGGAGAGCCCCAGAGACGTCCCTAGCCAAGATGTTCCTCTGAGGCTCATGGTATTACTACCATGTACAGCTTATCAGATTACGTCCGTGAGGGACAGTATATTTTTAACTGAGAGCAGTGATTATATTTGCCCAACCTGCAAAAAGGGCCATCTGCGTTACCGTGATCACTGCAAACGTATCCTCCGGCACGAAGGCGGCATCTCGGAATGGCTCTGGATCCCCAGGTGCAGGTGTGATAATCCGGGATGCGGAAAACTCCACCGCATGCTGCCGGATCTGCTGGTAAAGTTCAAGCAGTATTCCGCAGAACTGATCTCCGGTGTCCTGGATGGGATTGTTCACCCGGATGACGCGGATTCAGAAGACCGGCCCTGTGAGGATACCATGAAACGATGGCACCACTGGTTTATGACAAACGAACTGCGTATTGACGGAACACTTAAGTCCGTCGGCTGCCGGGACCTCGGGTTTGATGAGGCACTCTTGCGTTCCGGTATATCCCTGCTCGAAAGGCTCAGACAGACCTCGGAGAGATGGCTCGAGACCATCCATACCTTTATCTACAATTCAGGCGGTTTCCTTGTGCCTGTTTGACCGACTCTGGATTACCGACTTTGCTTTGCTGTCACAAAGGGCTTCCGGATATGATCACCGTAAAGGAGGTGGTCTTATCCATGAATACGATTAAAAGCACCAAAAAGTGGCAGGAGGACGAAGCGCTCCGCCGGTTCCGGCTGATCTCGCCGATCCTGGACGAATCCCTCGATCCGGCAAAACGACTGCAGGTCCGGAAGGAGATCGCTGATAAGGCCGGTGTAACGACCAGAAGCCTGTACCGATACGAAGCGGCTTACCGCTCGGGTGGTTTCGCCGGCCTCAAGCCTATGAATCGGGAGCAGAGACGCTCATTCGCCTTGCCGGAAAACTTCGAGGAACTGGTCGGGGAAGCGATCCAGCTGAAAAGGGAGGTACCTGCCCGCTCCGTCGCCCAGATCATCCTGATCCTGGAGATGGAAGGCCTGGTCGCGCCGGGCATCCTGAAGCGGTCAACTTTACAGAGATATCTCTACGACGCCGGTTTCGGTAAAAAGCAGATGAAGAAGTATACCGAAGCCAGGAGCAGTTCATCGCGGCGCTTCTGTAAAAGTGCTATATCTGCTCCATTATCGATGATCATTCCAAGATGATCCTCGGTACTGGCGTTTATGATAACCAGGAAGCCGCGATCGTCGAAGACGTATACCGCCGCGCGATCCTTTCCTATGGCGCTTTTGATGCCACATATGTCGACAATGGCAGCCAGTTTATCTCCAAAGAGTTGGTCGACGCACTCTCAAGGCTTGGGATCAGGCACCTTCGGGCAAAGCCTTATTCAGGTCAGAGAAGATCGAGGTCTATAACCGCCTGATCAACAGCTATATCAACGAATGCCGCGCCCAGAAGGTAAGGACTCTTGAGGAAGCCCGTCACTGGTGGACACTGTTTGTCGAGGACTATTACCACGACAAGCCCCATGAGGGCATCCGGGAATACTACAAAAGTCAGGGGATCGATGTTCCGGCAGAGGGCATCACGCCCCGGCAGGAGTTCAACCGCGATTCCCGTCCGCTGAAATATCTGGATGCCGGTATCGTAGGGCAGGCATTCCTGCACCATGATACCCGTGAGGTAGACAAATCGAAGGCCGGAAGTACGAAGTCAGTTCCGCACTGATCGGCGCCACCGTGGAGATCTCCTGGGATCCAATGGCTTCGGAGACGGTCACCGTAAGCTATCCCGGCACAAAGCCTTTCCTCGCAAAGCCGCTTACGATCGGGGAATTCTCTGATCCCAAACCGGAGCTGCCGCAGAGCATGCTTCCGGAAGAGGTGGAATGTTCCCGCTTCCTGCAGGGCCTGCAGAAGGTGCACGACAGAAAGCGTGTCCATAACACGAACGCGATCTCCTTCGGGGAATACAGGAAGGAGGCGGACGGCAATGTATGAGCAGTTCTTTGAGATGACACACACGCCATTCACGCGGGATGTGCCGCCGGAAGCCCTGTATGAATCGCCTGCTATGAGGGACGCGCTGGGGCGTCTCGCGTATGTGGCGGACCGTCAGCTTTTTGCGGTCGTAACAGCGGATGCCGGCTGCGGAAAGTCCACCCTGATCCGGAAGTTTGCATCCAGCCTGCCGAAGGAGAAATACATCCTTCTGTATCTTTCGGACTCAAAGCTGACGCCAAGGTGGTTCTACCGCGGATGCCTCGACCAGCTGGGTCTGGAAGCACGCTTCTACCGGGGTGATGCCAAGCGGCAGCTCCAGAAGGAGATCGAGATCGTCCGAGGGATCCAGCATAAATACGTCGTATGCATCCTGGATGAAGCACACCTTCTGGAAAAAGAGATGCTGGAGGAATTCCGCTTCCTTCTGAACTACCGGTTCGATTCCATGAGCCCGATGGCGCTGGTGCTTGCCGGACAGACAGAACTCTGGGAAAACAAGCTGAGGCTCCAGAGGTATGCTGCGATCCGCCAGAGGATTGACATCAACTGTGTCCTACCGCATCTTGACCGGTCGGAAACAGAGCAGTATATACAGTCCCACCTGTCATACGCTGGATGCAACAGGGATGTCTTCAGCGATAAAGCACTAGATGAAGTTTTCAGGGTAACAACGGGTATCCCCCGTATGATCAACCGGATCTGCGAGAAAAGCCTGATGTACAGCTTTCAGCAGCAGAAACGGATCATTGACGATTACATGGTCAAATATGTAGCCGAACATGAAATGCTTGCCTAATGCCATTAGTGGGTCTCGGCGCCGCTGGCCGAAAGGCGGCGCCGAAGACTCCTGACAAGCACCGACAGCCATGTGAGCAGTTCAGCGACAGCTATCCAAAGCAGTTCAGCGACAGCTCAGGCGAGCATTAACAACAATGTCAAGAAAGGTTTTTACAGAATACTACCAGGGAATGAAGGACTATGATCTGTGCAGGAAAAGACTGTCCGAAGTGTTTCACAGCCGTTATGACGGCAGGATCCCGGTAAAGCCGGGTGTCCGTGAGATACTTGCATTCCTGAAAGAGAGAGAGATACCGATCGCGCTGGCATCTTCAACGCGGATAGAAACGGTACAGAGAGAACTGAAAGAAGCCGGACTGTATCAGGCATTTGATCACATTATCGGAGGCGATATGATAAAGCAGAGCAAACCGGCACCGGACATCTTCCTTGCGGCAGCGCAAAAACTCGGAGCCGCACCGGAAAGCTGCTACGTCCTCGAAGACTCTCATAATGGGATCCGGGCAGCCGCGGCAGCAGGCATGCATCCCATCATGGTGCCTGACCTCCTCGAACCGACAGATGAGATGCAGAAACTCGCAGAGACCATTTGCCCCTCTTTGAATGAAGCAATTGATTATCTGCGCAGGCGCCTGCCCTGAACAAGCAACCATATTGAACAAGTGCCTGCCCTGAACAAGCTGAACAAGTGTCAGGCACTTGTGCAAAATACAGCTTGCTCACAACAAGCCTGTGCACAGTTTTACAGGGAGATAAGCCGCCCGCATTTCCACAGGATCACTGCCAGGATCCATGCGGCTGCGGCAAAGATGGCGATGACCAGGGGCACCCATGACATTCCCATGAACAGAAGTCCGTACCAGTCATTGGTAGTCGGACCGCTTCCGACACCGTTGATCAGGATATTGCCAAGATAGAAGGCGGCATAGATCAGCACAGGGATCACTGCCAGGAATGTGTGGCCGAAAGGCAGCGTCCTTGAGCCCTCGAGAACACAGAATATCAGGATCGCCAGCACAGGCACGGTCAGGTGAAGATGCAGATTGACACCTGCAAGCATCGCTCTGTAGCCAAATCTCGGCCCCAGGTACACCATAACCGTCAGCAGCGTCACACTGACAGACACTGTTCCTGCAAACTTCAGAGAAGAGGCCCATATCGGCATCGTCTCTTTGCGGAAGAGCAGGAAATAAACAGCAACGATCGAGGATGCCGCAGCCAGAAGATTCGAATCCAGTGTAAAATACCTCAGGCTGCGCAGACGGACATCCGTGAGCATGGTGCCCGTGTCATTTCCGGAAGCCATGGTAATCCAGGAATAGAGAACGAGTACGATCAGGACAAGGTTCAGAAGAATGGCGGTTTTGGTTTTCATAGATAATCTGGTCAGGGTTGAAATGTAAAGATACAGGAGAAGTATAACATAGTCATGGCGCTTCGGTGTCGCACGCTGCCATACTTTAGCGCTATATGAACGAGTGACAGGAACTTGTGCAAGTATGGGTGGGTAACCTTGAACAAGTGACAGGCACTTGCTCAAAGAGATCCTGAACGAGTGACAGGCACTTGTTCAGATCGGGCGGCTTGCCCACTTGGCCGCAGGGAGGTTTGATGATGACTAATGTTTGTAAAGAGATCAGGGAGGAACTGTTCAGCCTGCAGGATCCCGGGTACCGGGATTTTCAGGGGACGCTGATTCCCTCGAACAAGGATGCATCCATGATCGGAGTGA
>CACZJF010000056.1 GCA_902781455.1 uncultured Lachnospiraceae bacterium
CGGTGTGAGATTCATCCCATTTGCTCATGTGCGTTCTCCTTCCTTCTGCTTTTTCTGTCTTTTGGGAGCTTTCTTCTCCCCGTTTTCCGGTTTCGTTTCTCCCAGCTGTTTCAGGACAGATTCCTTTTTCATCGCTGCGGTAAGAGTTTCCTCCTTGCGGTCAATCATTTCATGCAGCTCCTGGATCTGGTCTCTGGTCAGGTTCAGATTCTCCGTTTCCCAGATCCCGTAACGGACATCCTTCACTGCCTCAACGGTTTCTGCCTGGTCGATATCCTTCTTCCAATGGCCAAATGTCACGGCACGGGAGAGCGTGAACTCCAGTTTTTCCAGTTCCGGCTCAGGCATGAGATCCCAGATATCCTTTCCGTCGGAGTGAATGACAAAGCCCTCGCCGTCATCATGTTTTGAAACTTCGTAGGTCAGACGGAACGGCTCTCCGCGGATCTCACAGGTCAGCGTGTGCTCCGCGGTACGCATCCCGGGATAATACTTTGAATCCACCCATTCGATGTTCCTCACATCTGAAGATTTCAGCACATCCCTGGATTTCTGTTTCACCATGTCATAGGAGACCGCAAACCGGCTTCGACGATCCAGCCCTGCCAGGTTCAGAATATATTCCCGTGCCTGGTTCATGGTCCATTCCGGACGGTTCAGCTGTCCATGCGTCCGGGACAGGAAATCCTTCGTAAGGATCTCATAGCGGAAGCCGGCATCCGTGCGCTCCAACATCAGGTATTCCCTGTGACCAAGCTGCCAGGCAGCCTTTGCAAGTTCTGTTTCAGGCTCCGGCTCACAATGCCCGCCGTTCTGCTTCAGAATCTCCGCGTACTGACAGATGTGATAAACGGAGTTCCCGACCTTCAGATGGTAGTCGTCGATATAACTGCATTTCTCCGCAAACTGCCGGTCTGGAAATGTCACCAGCACCGTACCGCCGTCCGGAATCCGGAAGAGTTCTTCATAGTCTGTGGTGATGAACCGGATGCTGTGCTCATGTTCGTTTCTTTCGTTCATTTCTGCCGCCTCCCTTCGCAAATTCCATGGAGAATACCGCGCGGCCGTCGTCCTCGGTGGAAAGCAGAAGATCCGCATTGTAAGTCTTTCCGGTCTTCTGGCTCTTGCAGTCTTTGAGACGGATACGTCCGTCCCGGAGGAGTTTCTCCGCCATCTGCCCGGTCAGATGTTTGCCGATCTTCGTAAAATACCGGTTGTCCTTCCAAAGAACGAACCGGCATTCCTTGTTGCTGCAGAACCATCCCTTCTGCCTTTCCATCACCTCCGCGCCGCAGTGCGGGCAGGCTCCCATAACTTTCTTTCCGTTCATCAAAACGTCCGCTCCTTTCACGACCTCATAGGTCTTTACCAGTGTGCTGATCATATCTTCGATTTCCTGCATAAATGCCGACGAGTCATATTCTCCGCGTTCGATGAGCACAAGTTTCTGTTCCCAGTCCGCTGTCAACGTCGGGGACTGGATGAGCTCCGGCATCACCGTAATCAGGGAAATGCCCCTGTCTGTCGGCACCAGATATTTGGTCTTCTTATCCCCGCGCCTTGTGAGGAAGCCTTTCTGCACCAGCTTCTCGATGGTCGCGGCTCTGGTAGCAGGCGTGCCGAGTCCCTTGCGTTCTGCCTCTTCGGGCATATCTTTGGCCCCGGCGGATTCCATCGAGCTCAGCATGGTGTCTTCCGTAAAACGCTTCGGCGGAGTCGTCTTTCCTTCTTTCACCTCTGCCTTTTGGACCGGGAGTGTCATGCCCTCCCGAATCCCCTCCGGAAGGCTCTGCGGGGCGTTTCCGTCTTTACTATCCTTTACGGCAGGCCGGAAATGCCGCTCGATCCGTTTCCACCCTTCGTACAGGACTTCTTTTCCTTTAGACGTAAATTCCCGTCCGCCGCAGGAAAGCATGAGCCTTATCTCTGCGTACCGGTGCGGCTCGGAGACAGCTGCAAGAAAGCGGCAGGCAATCATCATCAAGATCCGCATTTCTCCGTAGGGAAGACCGGACAAATCGATATCCGCGCAGGTCTTTGTCGGGATAATGGCATGATGGTCGGAGACCTTTTTGCTGTTGATCACCTGGCTGATCTGATTCTTCTGGTCTTCGTTATACGGATCCATATAGAAATCCGTGAGGCCGAATGCACGGGCTGTCTTTGTCAGCCATTCCGGAAGAGCCAGCGCCATATCCTCCGTCAGATACCGGCTGTCGGTCCTGGGATAGGTGACCAGCTTTTTCTCATACAGGCTCTGGGTGTAATCCAGGGTCTGCTGGGCCGTGAATCCGAGGATCCGGTTGGCGTCGCGCTGCAGGGAAGTCAGGTCATAGAGGGCCGGCGGCTTCTCTGTCTTTTCCCTGCGGACGGAAGAGATGACTTCAGCTTTGCCTTCATCTCGGCAGATTTCCGCAGCCTTTTCTGCGTCAGACCGCTCTTTGATCCGATCACTTTTAGCGGATATTCCGCTAAACTGTAGTTCCACTTCATAGAAGATCTCCGGTTTGAATGCCTGGATCTCGGCTTCCCGCATGACCGCCATGCCGAGGGTCGGCGTCATCACGCGGCCGACTGCCAGCGTGGTTCCATACAGGCATGAAAAAAGCCGGGTGGCGTTCATTCCGACGATCCAGTCGGCACGCTCCCGGCAAAGGGCTGCTGCATATAAGTTGTCGTAGGCGGTTCCGGGT
>CACZJF010000057.1 GCA_902781455.1 uncultured Lachnospiraceae bacterium
ACTATTATGTAGCGGCATAAGAATACCGCCAGTCGATCATTCGACTGGCGGCACAAAACTTTTTAATTATTCACTGTCCTCTTGACGGGTAGCACAGCAGAAGACTCCCTCTGATTCACAGCAACTTACTGTTTCTTCTGACGCTGGACATCCGCGATCCATTTGGCTGTCGGGACCTTCTCTCCAGTCTCGGGATCGTTCACCGTGTCCTCTTCGTCAATACAGTACAGTGCCCTGCCTACCTTCACGAATTTCAGGTCCTCGAATCCCGGAAGGTCTGTCCGGATGATCTTAGAGGTCTTGCTCTCACCGCCATGTCCAGCAAAGGTGAATGTAATGTCTGTTCGGGTCCTTCGGAAATGATCTTCATACGCCTGTTTCGGGATCAGCGCTCCGTATGCCACTAGCGGAAGGGCCCTCATCAGGTCAGAAATTCTCTCTGTCATGTCAATTTTCTCATCCTCCATGGAATGCTCACCGGCTCATTCAGCCTTCAGGCTTGCGATCGTATTCATGTTTGCCAGAATCGCTGCGCTGATCGCTTCCGCTGGAACCTTTCCCTCGTTTTCCTTGACGAATGCTTCCGTCGCCTTCAGGATGTTCTTGATCGCTGTTTCCCTTGCTTCCCTTGTCATGTCTGTGCCCTCCGTCTGTTCCGGTTCCTTGTTGTGTGCATATTCGCTCTTATCCAGATTAAAGTCCAGCGCTGTTCCAAAAATATAAGTCACAAATCTTCAGAAGATAACCGACCCTGAATGTACAAAAAAGGAAGCCTTGCTCAGGCCCCTCAACCGAAGATCACCAGTCCGTCCCGGTACCTTACCGGCTCATCGACCGGCTTGCACTTCCCCGGGTCTGCGATCCATTTGCCCATCCTCGGTGCCTGAATGATCAGGTCCCCGGAGGCCTCGTGGAATCCGACCACCGTCGCGGTGATCCCGAAGTTCTCAACCTGCTGTCCGATTGTGAAGTTTGCCATGTGGGGCTCCATTCTGCGGCCCTGCCGCTGGGGCTGCTGCGGAGGCTTTGGCCTCCGTCGCAGGTGAATGTCTTTTCTTAGTTGAATCTCTTCAGAAGTTCTGCGTAGGCCTTCTTCGTGGTCGCGTCCTGCGGCTCGATGTCCCAGCCTCTGTCGTAGTTGCAGGTGGTCTTTCCGTTAACCCTGATCTCCAGCTTGCTGATCCTTCCCTCGTTGATCCCGTAAACCTCGCTGCCTTCTTCGAAGTGCTTGACCCAGAATTTGCAATCCGTTCCGTTGATGTTCAGGCTTCCTTTTGTCCACATGGTCTTTTCCTCCTTGGTGGTTCCCGTTCCTTTGTTGTGTGTATATTCGCTCTGAAAGGAATTTATATCCACTCATATCTGCGCTATAATTTCCACAAAGATATGGGCAGAAACCGCAGCAGTATTTACATAGGAAAAGGGGCCTTATTCAGGCCCCTACCTGTCAGCTGTCCTGATCCTCATCGCCGATGCCGTCGTGGTCATCTGACCTATGGCTCTTCGAAGTCTTGTGGCGTTTGACCGGCGTAGTATGAAATACGTTCTTCGCAATCCTTCCCACGATTTTATTCTTCCGATTCGTCATTGCCGACGAGGATACCATCTTGCCGGTTTCACCTGCTTCACGCTGGCGGATCTCCTCAAGCTGCTGCTGCGCCCCGAAGTGGTCGTGGTACAGATTCTGCTGGTCCGGGGTCAGCTCGGTATCCACGTATTCACGGACCTTCTTGCATTCCGGGCTCTCCTCAGGTTCATCGTGGCTGTACCTGTACGCCGGGTCATCCTCCGGACGCGACAGGTTTTCCATCGGATCGACGGCGCCGTCCGCATCCGGGTTTGCCTGATACTGCGTTCTCTTCGCCTCGAAGCGCCGCCCCTTCATATCCTGATAACGGCGGTCGCTCATATCGTCCTCGCAGAACATATCGTCCAGAAAATAAGTGATGTCTGCATCGAGGATGTGCTCCTTGCCGTCCGACCCGATGTACGGCTTACCGACTTCAATCTTGATTGTGGCTGCAGCCTGCGTGTCAACGTCTGCGGCCGTATCGAAACAGATGTAAGTATGTACCTTGATGGTCTTGCCGTTTTCATCCAGCTCCGGTTCTGTAGTACGCTTCATTTCCTCCATGCAGAATGCCTTATCATCCGACAGGCGCAGGGTCTCGCCTTCAGGAAGTGCTTCCTCCGGTACCAGAGCCCTGAGTCTGCGTCTCATCTCCTCTGTCAGTTTCACATCCAGACCGGATACAGTCTGAAGTTCCTCCACCGGATGACTGACAGACTGATTCAGGAAAGACAGCGCCTGGGACATGTACTCCTTATCTGTAAGAAGCGTCTCATCACTGACTGTAGTGGATGTCTGATCTGCAGCCTGTTCTTCTTCATCCGCACTTTCCATGAATGCCTTGAACGGATCGAACTCTTCCTCTTTCTGGTCGAGCTGTTGTGAGAATTTCTCATCGGATCCATTTTCAATGGCACTCGCCACGACCAGTTCTTCGTCCTCTATGGTAAACTTCCCCATCAGGAGCGACGGATCACCGATATTC
>CACZJF010000058.1 GCA_902781455.1 uncultured Lachnospiraceae bacterium
GAGGGAATTCCCGCCAGAACCACAAGGAGGCATAATCATGGCAAAGAAAGTTACAGGCTATATCAAGCTGCAGATTCCGGCAGGCAAGGCCACCCCGGCTCCTCCGGTAGGACCGGCACTTGGCCAGCACGGTGTCAATATCGTGCAGTTCACAAAGGAGTTCAATGCGAGAACCGCTGATAAGGGAGATCTGATCATCCCTGTCGTGATCACGGTGTATGCGGACCGCTCCTTCAGCTTTATTACGAAGACTCCGCCTGCAGCAGTTCTTCTGAAGAAGGCTTGCAGTCTGGCAAAGGCTTCGGGTGTTCCGAACAAAGAGAAGGTTGCAACGATTTCGAAGGACAAGGTCCGTGAGATCGCTGAGATGAAGATGCCGGATCTGAACGCAGGCTCCATCGAGGCTGCGATGAGCATGATCGCAGGAACTGCACGTTCCATGGGCATCGTTGTTGAGGACTGAAAGTGAAGAAGTGGAATCGCACGCGCGGTGCGTCGCGATACTGTTAAGTGGGAGGGTTTACATCCCGCTATCACCACCAGGAGGTTTATCATGAAGAGAGGTAAAAAATATCAGGATGCCGCGAAGCAGGTTGACCGCTCCCGGCTCTATGAGACAGAGGAAGCAGTCGCACTTGTAAAGAAGAGTGCTTTCGCTAAGTTTGATGAGACCATCGAAGTTCACATCCGCACGGGCTGTGACGGACGCCATGCAGATCAGCAGATCCGCGGCGCTGTCGTTCTCCCGCACGGAACCGGCAAGACCGTCCGCGTTCTTGTGTTCGCAAAGAACCAGAAGCTGGACGAGGCAAAGGAAGCCGGCGCTGATTTTGTCGGCGGCGATGAGCTCATTCCGAAGATCCAGAACGAAGGATGGCTTGATTTTGATGTTGTTGTTGCTACCCCGGATATGATGGGAATTGTTGGCCGTCTAGGCCGTGTGCTCGGCCCGAAGGGCCTGATGCCGAACCCGAAGGCCGGTACGGTTACCATGGATGTAGCAAAGGCAATCAAGGACATCAAAGCCGGTAAGATTGAATACAGACTGGACAAGTCCAATATCATCCATGTGCCGATCGGAAAGGCTTCCTTCTCCGAAGAGCAGCTTTCCGACAATTTCCAGACGCTGATGGAGGCGATTGTGAAGGCAAGACCCGCCGCACTGAAAGGAACATTCCTCAAGAGTGTCGTCATCGCTCCGACGATGGGCCCGGGCGTGAAGCTGAACCCGGCAAAGTTCGCCTGATATTCGGCGAATGGCCGTATGGCCGATGAGAGTATTTCAGGAGTGATGTAAACCATCGCAGTTTTTTCCATACGAAACCGCTTATCAGAATTCCGCGCCGGAAGGCGCGGAATTTTTTATACGCCGGAAGGCGCGGAATTATTTATCCTTGACAAAGGGTATCATGCGTGATAAAGTACGTCACGATGACTGCCGAAGACAGCAGGTTCCCGAAAGGGTATAATGGAAGTCCGCCTGCCGAGGAAGTGTGAATTCATAGATGAATGAACGCGCCTTCCTGATGTTTTGACAGGAAAGACGCTTTTCTTTTTCTTTTGCGGTCATTACAAAATCTATAAGGAGGTAATGGTTATGGCAAAAGTGGAACTGAAACAGCCGATCGTAGATGAGATCGCGTCGAACATCAAAGACGCGGATGCGGTTGTTCTTGTGAACTACCTCGGCATCACAGTCGCCGGTGATACTGCTCTGCGCAAGGAGCTGCGTGAAGCAGGAATTACCTACAAGGTGTACAAGAACACGATGATGAACTTCGCCTTCAAAGGAACGGATTTCGAGGCGCTGTGCCCGCACCTGCATGGAGCGAACGCAATCGCGATCTCCAAGGACGATGCAACTGCACCGGCACGCATCATCAAGAAGCACCTCAAGGCAAACCCCACCATTCATATGGTAGGCGGCGTGATTGAGGGCAAGTACTACGACGAGAATCAGGTTCAGACACTGGCGGATATCCCGGGCAGAGATGTATTGCTTGGAAGACTGTTTGGCTCGATGCAGAGTCCGGTTGCGAACTTCGCAAGAGTGATCAAGCAGATTGCCGAGAAGGATCCGTCCGCAGCTGCGGCTGAAGAAGCCCCGGCGGCTGAGTAAGACCGGGTACCTTCCGGAGGTGCTCCGGAAAGCGGGTCTGGTATTGATTAAAAGATAGAAATCGAAAAACATACAGGAGGAATCATAATCATGGCAAAGCTTACTACTGCCGAGTTTATCGAGGCGATCAAGGAACTGAGCGTTATGGAGCTGAACGAGCTGGTAAAGGCTTGCGAGGAAGAGTTTGGCGTATCCGCTGCTGCGGGTGTTGTTGTTGCCGGTCCGGCAGCTGCTGCTGAGGAAGCAGAAGAGAAGACCGAGTTTGATGTTGAGCTGACTGAGATCGGCCCGAACAAGGTTAAGGTCATCAAGGTTGTCCGTGAGGCGACTGGCCTTGGTCTGAAGGAAGCGAAGGAAGTCGTTGACAATGCACCGAAGATCGTCAAGGAGCAGGTCTCCAAGGCTGAGGCTGACGAGCTGAAGGCTAAGCT
>CACZJF010000059.1 GCA_902781455.1 uncultured Lachnospiraceae bacterium
GCTGAACACGGCAATGATATAAACCAGGATCATCTGGTTGCTGGTCAGCCAAGCATGTTTCTTTTTACTGTTCATAATCTCCTCCTGACCGGCACTTTACAGGCTGAGCTTGTCAATCTTATTGTCAGTGACAAGCCGTACCTTTCCCTTGTTCATGATCACGATCTTGTTGCAGTTCTGAAGAAGCTCCGGAAGATCATCCGATATGATGATGATCCCGATCCCCTGCTTCGCAAGCCCTCTCAGAATCTCGTGAATCTCTGCCTTCGCACCGACATCGACACCGACGGTCGGCCCGTTGAGGATGAACAGTTTCGGATGTGTATTCAGCCACTTGGCGATGACGACCTTCTGCGCATTTCCACCAGAAAGCGTCCGAACCGGCGGATCGATCGAAGGCGCCGCGATGGAGAGATCCTTCAGCCATCTCTCTGAGGCTTCCCGCATCTCCTTCTCATTCAGACTCATGCCGTGGAAATAATCGCGGATGGAGCTGGCGATCGTATTGTCCTCGATCGAACGCTCCATGAAGAGCCCCTGCGTCAATCTGTCTTCCGGGACATATCCGATCTTGTTCTTGATCGCATCCGCTACAGAGTGGATCTCAATCTTCTTTCCGTTCAGGTAGATATTGCCCGATTCCGGCGGCGTGATGCCGAACAGAGCTTCGCCGATCTCGCCTCGCCCTGAGCCAAGCAGACCGGTCAGTCCCAGAATATCGCCCTTGTTCATGCTGAAGCTGACGTCCTCAAAACGTCCCTTCAACGTCAGATGGTCAACACGGAAAACCTCCTCGTCGGATGGCTCCGGATCGTACTTGGTCTCGACCAGATCCCTGCCTGTCATATCCTTCATGAAACGGGCGTCGTTATATTCGGATATTTTTCCGCTTGATATGTACTTTCCGTTTCTCAGAATCGTAAGGCTGTCCGCAATCTGGTAGATCTCGTCCAGCTTATGGTTGACGATCATGATTGCGATGCCCTTCTTCTTCAGCCCTCTGAGGACTTCCCAGAGTTTTCCGACCTCCTTCTCGGTCAGAGCTGTCGTCGGCTCATCCAGGATCAGCAGCTTCGCGTCATTGACGATTGCCCTGCAGATGGCAACCATCTGCTTGCCGGCAACCGGCAGCTGCTCCAGCGGCATGTCCGGATCCAACTCCGCGCCAACCTGCGCCATGCCCCGCTCTGCGATCTGGTGGATCTCCTTCCAGTTCACAAATTTCTTCCGGCCCTTGACCTCCCCGTTCAGCGCGATGTTCTCCGCGACTGTCAGATTCGGGAATACCGCAAAATCCTGGTAGATGACCTGGATGCCGCGGTTGATGGCGTCGATGGGCTTCATGTGCTCCACCTTCTCGCCGTTGATCCAAATTTCACCCTCGTCCGGCTCATGGACCCCGGAGATCGCCTTGATCAGCGTGGACTTTCCGCAGCCATTCTCGCCGGCCAGGCAGTGGATTTCGCCTTCCCGGATCTCCAGGTCAACGCCTCTGAGCGCGTGGACACCGCCGAAAGACTTCTTGATCCCCTTAAGTTTCAGAAATACCTTGTTCTCTTCATTTCCCATATTCTGACCAAGTCTTTCCTTATTTACTGAAGAAACCCCATACGGTTTCTGAACCGTATGGGGTTTCAGACTCATTCATGCATGCGTGACTCCTGAAACCGCCTCCGGCTGATCAGAAGTTATAGTCGTTCATGTTGTCTTTCGTGACATCGACACGAGCGCTTCCGTAATAGACGCCGTCCTTGTTGACGTTCTCAACGGTCTCATAACCCTTCGCTGCAAGATGCATCGTGCTTTCGTCAACCGTTCCATCAAGCTCTGCAATGGCCATGCAGATCATTGCCTTGCCGGCCTCTGCCGGATCCCATACGGAGAAGGAAGCGATTGTTCCATCCTCTACGTACTGCTGAGCAATTGATGTCATGGACGTTCCGACAATCGCAACCTTTCCTGCAAGTCCAAGTTCCTCAACTGCCTGTGCTGCACCGACCACATCTGTGGAAGCGGAGCCCTCGATCGCGGTGATATCCGGATTCGCGGTCAGAAGCTCCTTCGTCTGGTTGTAGGAAGACGTGGTGTCATCGCCAGTCTCATAGCGGCCGACACACTCCATATCCGGATATTCCTTCTCCTGAAGGGCCTTCGCTGCGTCGCACCACTCGTTGTGTGAAACAGAGGTGAGTGCACCGACAAACTGAATGTACTTTCCCTTGCCGCCCGTCAGTTCTCCGAGTTCCTTCATGAAGTTTTCGCCATAGGCTGCATTCTGGAAAGCCTCGACATCGATATCCCGGACGCTTGCGTCCATGGAAGCTGCCTCATGTGTGATGACCTTGATGCCCTGATCCCTTGCCTTCTGAAGAACAGGAGCCAGTGCCTCTGAATCAAACGGAACAACACAGATTGCGTCCCAGTCCTCTGCGAGAAGTCCCTCAACATAGGAAGCCTGATCTGCGCCCTCTGCAGA
>CACZJF010000060.1 GCA_902781455.1 uncultured Lachnospiraceae bacterium
GCCGTTATTGCGGATCGCATAGTACTCGCAGTCTTCCTGCCAGACATATTCGCGGATATCAAAATAGGTGCCGTTAAAGCAGGCACCATTGTGATGATCGAAATAAATCTTATTGCTTTTGGATCCGTTGGTTCCGCGCCAGCCGGACCATTCGCCGTCTTCGCCGTCATTATAGGATACGCCGCCGTTGCCGACGGTATCCTTCACGCAGAAATAACCGGCGGAATGGTCGGAGTCAAAGGGATCCACGGAAAAAATCCTCTCCCCGTTCGCCGGCGGCTGCGGATTGGGCTCAGTCGTTTCTGCCGCAAATGCGGTAAGCCCTGTGCTGCCGAGCATTGTCGTGATTGCCATGACAGCAGTCAGCAGAAAAGTCGCGGCACGTTTCATTTTGTTCTTATACTTCATGTGCTGTACCTCTTTCTTTGGTTTTGAGATTCTTAACTTCTGGTTTCATTTCAGCGGGCTTCTTCAGTACGGGCCGAATTCTTTCTGCCGCGGCCCGGTTTCTTCGGATCCGCCTTCTTTGCGGTCAGATCCTGCAGGACGGACGATTTCTCAGACTCCTTTCCGGCCGTCTGCCGTGTGCTGCTTTCAGATGCTCTGGCTGCCTTATGGGCAGTCATTTCAGGAACTGTCTCAGGGATCGCAGCAAGTTCAGGCGCCTTCTCCATCTCGGTAAGCTTTGCCTCGATCTCCTTGATCATCTCACTGGCCGCATCCCGGATTTTTCCAAGGGATTCCTTCAGCTCCGCTGTTTCCTTTCCGGAAGACCAGCCGGCAATATAGCCGAAGGAATAGTCCGACGTATCGATGCCGAAATGCTGGCAGACCGTGTAGGCGACGCTTTCCGCCTCGACCTCCTTGCTCCGGGCCGTCAGACGTTCCTCCCTTGGCTTTTCCTTCTCATGGGAATGAAGCTTCTGGTGGGCCATCTCATGGATCAGGGTCTTGACCGTCTGCATTTCACTCATGCCTTCCTGCAGGGCGATCCGCTGCTCGGTCGTGTGATAATACCCTTTGGCTCCGGATTCGATCTGTTCAAAGCCGATCGGTACCGGACAGATGTCTTTCAGTGCGGTCAGCAGCCTGCTGTAACCGTCCACCCTGCCGGAAAGCTCATTCACGCCCAGCGAAGGAAGTTCCTTTCCTTCTGTCTGACTGACATCAAAAACCGTTGCGACCCGGAAGGCCGGATATTCGACCTCAATGGTTTCCGTGACCGGTTTACCTTGCGTGTCCAGCTTCGGTCTGCCGGTTGCCGGATCCAGGACTTCCCGTTCCTTCTTTGCCTTGTAGGGCGAAGGTGCGATGATCTGGATTCCCTTTTCTCCCTTCTTCACATGACGCTTGTGCTGTTTCTGCCAGGCCTGATAACCGGCGACCAGTGTGGCGTCCGGCTTCTGCATGGCGATCAGCAGCGTATTGTTCAAGGAGTAATTGTGGAACTTGGACATCGTGGAAAGGTAAGCCTTGTAGGTCTCGCTCTGAAACAGGGCGGCGATGCCGGCTTCCAGCTTATCGGTGATGGCTTTGATCCGGTCGGCTCTGCTTTCGCTTTTTCCTTTTGATTCAGCCGCTTTATCGGGGACGGCCGTCCCTTCGGCCACCATCATGCCGGGCACCGGACTGAAGTGGATCTGCTCTGGCGCTGTCGCAAAGCGGTTCTCCGTTACCGGCAGTGTCTGGTTCTCCCGGAAAGAATAATAGCGATCTCCATTTCCGATGATGATGTGATCGAGAAGCGGGATCCCCGCCAGATCGAGCAGCTTCTGGAGCCGGTCTGTTATCTGGATATCCTCCTGTGAAGGACTGAGGCTCCCGGACGGATGGTTATGAAATGCCATCACATGGGCCGCATTGGACAGGATTGAACTCTTCAGGATCTCCCGCGGATGAACAAGTGACGCATTCAGAGTCCCCATGGACACGATGTTCATGTTGATGGGTGTCATGTCATTGCGGAAGTTGACGATGCAGAAGACTTCCCGGTCATATCCTTTCAGCATCTCCGCCATGAGCCGGACCGCGTCATCTGGAGAGCGGACCGGCGTAGAAGAGTAAAGCGGCGGTTCCTTCACCATCCGGATCGCCACTTTATCCAGACTGTATGGTTTCTCCGTCATCTGTCTCACCTCCGATCTCGACCGTGATGTGGAAATCCGGTCCGTCCTTCAGCTCCTCCAGTATTTCCCGCAAAGTGCCGGTCGTGCTGTACTCCGGCAGTCCGGTTTCAGTGGGGTCAT
>CACZJF010000061.1 GCA_902781455.1 uncultured Lachnospiraceae bacterium
CTGGGCATGCTGATCGTCCAGGACCAGGTATGGGGCCGTGTCACTGCCAACAGAGAAGCCGGAAAGGCCACCCGCTACTATATGGACGAGTTCCATCTTCTGCTGAAGGAGGAGCAAACAGCAGCCTATTCCGTGGAGATCTGGAAGCGCTTCAGAAAGTGGGGCGGCATCCCCACAGGCATCACCCAGAACGTGAAGGATCTTCTTTCCTCCCATGAGGTAGAGAACATCTTCGAGAACAGCGACTTCATCTATATGCTGAACCAGGCTGCGGGAGACCGTCAGATCCTGGCGAAACAGCTCAATATCTCGCCGCACCAGCTGTCCTATGTGACGCATTCCGGCGAAGGCGAAGGCCTGCTGTTCTACGGCAACGTGATCCTTCCCTTTGTAGACCGGTTCCCCCAGGACACCGAGCTCTACCGCATCATGACCACCAAGCTTTCGGAGGTGGTCGAAGCAAAGGAGGCGTAACCCATGGATAAAGAAACAAGAACCGGAAGGACCGGCCAGGGCAGCGCCTCCGGCCGGTCTTCTCCCGGCAGGAAACTGAAAACGGAGGAAACTGCCAAGAAGGCTTCCGGAAAGAAACTTCAGGGCGAAAAGGCCTCCCAGGCGGCAGCCGGTGAGAAGCTCCGCTTTGATAAGGCTGTCTTCACAGATGAAACCGTGAAAGAGGCAACGAGCCACGGCAGGAAAACGCCGAAAGGCAGCCATGCATCCACGCTGATCTCCGATACGGTCCATCATAAAATCGACCAGGAAGCTGATGACAATGCCGGTACCGATGCCCTGAACAGGAGCAGCCAGTTTGCCGAGCATACGGCGGAGAACGGATCCAATCTGTTTTCCCGCTGGCGTCAGAAGAGTGAGATCAAGAAGGAATACGCTGCTGCGAAGGCCGGAAAGAACGCAGGAACTGCAGCCTCCGGTGCTGCTTCCGGCGCTGCGACAGCAAAGAATGCCGGGAAAGCCGCCAAAGAAACAAAGAAGGTGTCGGAACGGGTCGGTGAATTCGTGTCCAAACACTGGCACGGTTTGCTGATCGGCGGCGGGATCCTGCTGGTGGTCATGATAATCTCCGGTACTATCGGATCCTGTTCAGTGATGTTCCAGGGCGGATCGGATGTGGTGATTGAAACCTCTTATACGGCTGAGGATGAGGATATCCTCGGAGTTGAAGCAGACTACTGTGCGCTGGAGTATGCCCTGCAGGCCCGGATCAACAACATCGAGTCGGAATTCCCGGGCTATGACGAGATCAACATCACCCAGGACCAGATCGGTCACAATCCCTACGAACTTGCGTCGTATCTTACAGTCGTGTTTGAGAATTACACCCGTTCCCAGGTGCAGAGTACTCTGCAGCAGATCTTCGCCGCACAGTATGAACTGACCTTCGATTCGGTCGTGGAGACCCGGTACCGGACAGAAACAAAGACCAGGACTGTCACCTACACGGATCCGGAAACCGGTGAATCCTATGACGAAGAGGAAGAATACGAGGAGGAAGTCCCGTATGACTACTATATCCTCAACGTCACACTGGACAACAAGGGTCTTGCGAACATCCTGCTTTCGGCAGGCCTTACGGATGACCAGATGATGCGCTACGGGCTTCTGATGCAGACGCTCGGCAACAAGCCGGAGATCTTCGGTGACAATCCTTATGCCATCGCCATCCAGGATGTCCTGCACTACGACATCCCCGGTGAAGCCCTGACCGACGAACGGTTCCGGAGAATGATCACGGAAGCCGAGAAGTACCTTGGCTATCCTTACGTCTGGGGCGGGTCTTCACCGTCCACGAGTTTTGACTGCTCCGGTTTTGTCAGCTGGGTTATCAACCACTGCGGAAACGGATGGAATGTTGGAAGACTGACGGCGGATGGACTGAAAAACATCTGCGCCATCATCCCGAGAAGCGAAGCTAAGCCCGGAGACCTGATCTTCTTCCAGGGCACTTATAACACCACGGGAGCTTCCCATGTGGCCATCTATGTCGGCAACGGCATGATGATCCACTGCGGCAACCCGATCCAGTACGCGAGTATCGATACCGCCTACTGGCAGGCTCATTTTTACTGCTTTGGCCGTCTGCCTTAAGTCCAGGCAGGCGGTCATTTCATCCAAAAGGAGGATGTAAATGGACGATTCAAGACTTGTGAAGCTCCGGGAGGAGCTTGAGAA
>CACZJF010000062.1 GCA_902781455.1 uncultured Lachnospiraceae bacterium
CGATCCTCCAACTGCTTCTTCAGTTCCTCACATTCTTCCTTCAGTTTTGTAATCTCTTCCGCCTGTGCATCTACGAGTCTGCCCTGCTCAATCAGCATATCCAGCAGTTCCACACGCTTCAGGTGTCTTAAATCTTTGTCTTTCATACCCGCTGCCTCTTTGGCTCATTCAGGATGACTTCATTTCACTCTGCTTCTGGATCTCTCCGATCTTCTCTGACAGGTCTTCTTTCGCCGCGGAGGTCCACTCAGCCGCCTCTGAGCCGGTCATTACGCATCGGACCGTGACTCTCGTTGCACCGCCGATCGTACAGGTGAACAGGGTCAGATCCCAGTCATCCGGATCCTTCATCTCATCCACATCCGTGGGCTGAAGAATCGTCACTTCGGATACTTCATAGGAGAACCGGTCCCCGTATACGTCCGTAAAGAAAACCTTGTCTCCTTCTTCCAGTGTCTTGATCAGTCCGAAGTGTCGGTCATAGTTATGTGCACAGACAATCATGTCATGTGCGTACACGGTTCCAACGAACCGGCACGGAGCGATCTTCAGATTGGGATAGCTCCAGGCATCCATCACCGGAAGAATCCGCTTGATTGCCGGGATCTCCAGGAAGCCCACATAGGTGTGGCCATCCGCATCGACTGTCGGCATCGTCATATCCGGGTGAAGCTCATAGACCGGCGCGTTCTTTACGTCTTCCTGCCTTACAGTGCTCCTTTCTGAAGCATCCATGCCATGCGCTTTGTAATAATCCTCGATCAGCGTCGAACCGATCAGTCCGTCTCCGTCTGCGTCAATTCCAAGCATCTCTTCCATCTTGTGAAGATCTGCCAGCGCAGACTTTCCGGCTTCGATATCATCCCGGTAATTGCTGGCCGTCAGGATGAGCGCTGCTGCAGCCGCAAGAAAACCCAAGACCAGAAGCACCGTTCCGATCCGTCTCTTTCGTCTGCCTCTCAGCTCCAGGTCTTCCTGGCTCAGGTCAGCCTCATCCCTGGCATAATATTCATCCATACGCTATCTGTCTTTCAGATCATTATCTATCTTTCAGATCTTTCTTTCCGCTCAGTCGAAGGATCAGTCCGATCATCACAAACACCGCTGCCAGTGCTGACAGCACCCAGACCGGCCACCACAGCTGTCCTGTCTGCGGAAGTCTGTTCGCAGAGGCAACCGCTCCGGTATCTCCCTGTCTGCTGCTTCCCTTTACGCCCGATGATGAGGTCGGTGTATTCTCACGGGACTCTCCCAGGACACCTCCGCCGTCCTTTGTGTTCCTGACGGTGATGGTCTTTCCCTGCGTCGTTGTCTGCTCTTCGTAGGAAACCGCATAACCGGTCGGAACGATCGACTCCTTCACGGACCACTTGCCCTCATTCAGTCCTGTCCAGGTGAACTTCCATCCGTTCGATGCGCTGAGCGTCTGCGGATCCCCCACGGTTTTCCCATTTGCATCAAGCAATTCTACGTTGACGGAAACCGGCCTGGTTGAAGTGGCACTGTCATCATTCGCCCAGATCTTCTGTACCGTGATGCTGATCTTTTTCGGGGTCTCACTCTTCGGAGTTGCTGTGGGCTTGGCGGATGCCGAAGCCTCATAGATCCATTCTTCAGACTCGTTTGACCACTGAGGGAGTGTAAGAAATGCCGGCGGTACTTCAACAGTAGCATATTCACTTCCCATGTAGGAACCGGTCAGCAGGTAGAGTCCCTGGGACAGTCCGGTGAAGGTAGCCTTTCCATCCGCGCCCGTTGTCTGGCTGCCTCCCTCAAACTTTTTCCCATTCGGATTCGCAGCGTCACTGATCACCTGCGATTCCAGGCTTTTTGCCGCTGCCGCCCAGTTGCTCGAATCAAAGGCATTTGGATCCAGGACGCCGTCGATCCTCTTGGGGCCATCCTCATCATATTCCTGAAACTCCGGCGTCAGCGTAAACGTGACATGGCCATTTGATTCGACCTCCATGTCCGCGGCTTTATAGAGCGTCAGCTTCAGTCCGCTGATCGCCTTTCCGTTTGAATTCGCAGTGAGCGTCAGGGTAACCGCTGCACTGTCATCGACGCCTTTTGTCGGGAAAGCGAAAATGCTCCCCGCGCACACAAGCGCAAGCATCATAGCGGTGATTGCCGCCAGAAAGCATTTATTGATATTC
>CACZJF010000063.1 GCA_902781455.1 uncultured Lachnospiraceae bacterium
ATCACCCGGGCGGTTTTACATCGCCCGGGCTTTTCGTACGCAGGCCTTCTCCGCCTCAATCAGGGCGGACCGAAGGCCTTTTTCTTCCAGGACGCGGACAGCTTCCATCGTTGTTCCGCCCGGGGAGCAGACCATATCTTTCAGCTCGCCGGGATGCTTCCCTGTCTCCAGAACCATCTTCGCGGAACCCAGGACGGCCTGCGCGGCAAATCTGTATGCCTTGTTCCGCGGCATTCCATCTGCGACAGCGCCATCCGCCATTGCTTCAATTGCCAGAAAAATGTAAGCCGGGCTGGAGCCGGAGACGGCGGTTGCGACATCGATCAGGTTTTCCGGAATCACCTCAGCCTGCCCAAAGCTGGAGAGCAGTGTCAGGACGGTGTCAAGTTCCTCATCAGTGACGGAATGGTTCGGGCAGACAGCTGTCATGCCTTCGCCGACCATTGCAGGGGTGTTGGGCATCGTCCGGATAATCTTCCGGTCTTCCCCAAAGAGAGATCCGAGCCATTCGAGCGTCTTGCCGGGAGCCAGCGTCACAATCAGAGCGTCCTTTTTTACGTGGTCACGGATCGAAAGAATGACATCCTCATAGAACTGAGGCTTGACGGCGAGGAAGAGGACATCGGAGAACGATGCTGTCTCCTCGTTGGTTCCACACGCAAGGTGCAGCTCGTCTGTTATTTTTTTCTTTGTCTTCTCTGTCTTTGCAGAGGCCATCAGATCGCCCTCGGATGCGAGACCGCTTTTCAGAATCCCGTGAATCATTGCAGTTGCCATGTTTCCGCAGCCGATAAAACCAATTTTCATCACAAAGCCCTCCCGGTATTCCTCAGATTGACAGGTTATCGACAGCTGCTTTGGTGTCGACGGCAGACGAACCCGCCAAAGCACCGCATGCGCTGTTTTCCGACATCATACCACACTCGCTCCTCTATTGACACACAGATCGAAAATGTGTAATATTCAAATAAATGTAACAAAATTGTAATGAATACAGCGAGGCTTTTCGAATGGTTTGTTACAAGTGTTACAGAAAAAGAGCAGTACCTGTGAGAACCGAGGGAGCGGAATGAAGAGATTGGGCAAACACATCGCGGCGTTTTTGCTGCTTTTGATAATGCTGATGACAGCAGCACCGATAGCCGTGCAGGCAGGTTTCGTGAATACTCCCGACGGTGTGAAGTATGTGACGAAGGCAGGGGTGACAGTGACCGGCCTGAAGAAAATCGGGCGGAAGGTTTACCTGTTCGATCAAAACGGCCTCATGCTCCGGGGGATTCAGAGGGTGGGGGCGAAGACATACTTCTTCGACCTGAACACAGGGGCGCGCCGCTATGGCTGGATCAGCTATGCCGGCGCAAAGTACTATGCGCACAAGAAGACCGGCGCGCTATATATCAATAAAAGAAAGGGCAAGTACTATTTCGGCCCGGACGGCGCTCTGATCAAGGGCGGCGCTGCAGCGGCAGCGGTTGGCTGGTACCATATCGGAAGCAAGACCTATTACAACAATGAACAGCATCAGAAGCTGACCGGAATGCAGGAGATCGGCTCAAGGCTGTATTATTTCAACGGCAGGGGCGTGCTTCAGAAGAGCAGGCTGATCAGCCTGAATGGCGCACAGTACTATGCAGGGAAAAAGGGCTATCTTCTGAGAAACTGTTTTGTAAAGCTGAAGAGAAAGAAGTACTACGCCCAGGCAGACGGAAGCTTTGCGAAGGGGCTCGTTGGAATCGGTGCCTCTACCTATTATTTCCGCCCGAACGGGCAGATGTATACCTCCGCAAGGCTGTTTTCCTACCTTGGGAGCCGCTATTATGTCTATAAGACCGGATTGCGGTAAACCGCTGGGTGAAGTACAAAAAGCATTATTACTGGTGTGATGCGGATGGCAGAATCGCGACGAACCGCTTCATCGGAGATTATTATGTCGGCACGGACGGGATCAGAACCAAGGCAGAAAGACCGTCTTCCGGCGTTGTGACACGGAACGGCCGAACCTATCTGTTCGGCACGAGCGGGAGCCCGCTTACCAATCAGTGGCTGTCGACATCCGATGGAAAGCGCTACTATGCAGGAAGCGATGGAGGGGCTCTGACAGGTCTCCAGATCATCGGCGGATATAAGTTCTATTTCGATGCGCAGGGGGTGCTTCAGACAGATTCCGTTGTGTTTGCTGCAGGTAGCTGCTACTATACGGACCCGTCCGACGGACACATCGTGTCAGAATCGGCGGTCAGCGGAAACGCGATTGTCCGGTTTGCGCAGCAGTTTGTCGGAAACAGATATGTTTACGGCGGGACGAGCCTGACAAATGGAACAGACTGCTCTGGGTTTACACAGGCCGTGATGGCACACTTCGGGGTGCGGATCATGAGGGTTGCCGTTGACCAGATGAATGGAGCCAGCGGGTACTATTCAACGATTGGCTATGCCGCAGGCATGAAGGTCTCCGATGCAAACCTTCAGCCGGGAGACCTTGTTTTCTACGGATCGGGTTCTTATGCGAGCCATGTTGCCATCTATATCGGGAACAATCAGGTTGTCCATGCTGCCAATTCCAGGCTGGGCATCATCGTTTCGTCGGTTGACTATGTCGGCGGAAGGCTGCATAATCAGAACCGAAGATATTGGGCTGGTTAAACGGAAGCGATAGAAAGCGAAACGAATGATTCAGTGATAAGTGCGGGCGCTGCTCCGGGAAAACCGGGGAAGCGCCTTTCCTGTATCAGGAGAAAGCGAACAGAAAAGCATCAGGGAAGAGGAAGATTGATGGGCGACAGATGGAACAAGAATCTTAGGAAGGCATCTGCAATTCTGCTGGCGCTGACAATGGGCATGACAGCTTTGCCAAACGCATTGCCAGCTTATGCAGCAGGAGAAGCCATCGTGTCGACAGAGGCAGCTGGAAATGAGGAGTCTGCACCGGAAACGGTTGGTGGAAACCCGGGAGCCGCTCCGAACGCGGGGGATGGTTCACCGGTTAAAGCGGAAGACAGGACGGAAGCTTCGCAAGAGATGAGTGACGGCTTGCCGGTTACAGCGGAAGACAGGACAGAAGCTTCTCAGGAGGCGAGTGAAGGCTTGCCGGAGACAGCGGGAGACAGTTCGCAGGAGACGGGGGATGATTCGCCGGGAACAGCGGACGGAGAGGCGTCCGGCAGAGCGAATGAAAGTATTGTCGGTGAGGATGATCAAAGCGGGTTTGTGATTGAGGACGGAACAGGTGGCGTGTCTGACATCGTAAGTGAGGAAACGCCGGATGACGGACTGATTACAGAACAGACCGAGGAGACGGAGATATCCTCCGTGGAGCAGCCTGTCACGATGACGGAGACGGCTCAGATTCAGGACCCGCTGAGCGCACCAGGACAGATTGTCCAGACGCAGACCGGTTCTTCCTACCTTCGGAGGGTTCGCCGGACTTTAAGGAGTACCCGGAGTGGTAGTTCATATGCATTTTCCTCCCAGCTCGGAGCGAATGCAAAGGCGATTTATGATTCCAAGGTCGAGTGGTACGCGACAGAACATCATACCGGAGAGTGGA
>CACZJF010000064.1:0-1529 GCA_902781455.1 uncultured Lachnospiraceae bacterium
GGATATCCGAGCGTCCGGACCAGACGGATCAAAACAGATGGAGGAACCTATGGCACTGAAATTTGCACTTGCCGGCAACCCGAACTGCGGGAAGACAACGATGTTCAACGCCCTGACGGGCAGCAACCAGTATGTAGGGAACTGGCCAGGCGTCACAGTCGAGAAAAAAGAAGGAAAGATGAAGGGAAAGTTCGGCAGCAGCGATACGATCGTCACCGATCTTCCCGGCATCTACTCGCTTTCCCCCTACACACTTGAAGAAGTCGTCAGCCGGGACTATATCCTGGGCGAGAATCCGGACGTCATCATCGACCTCGTCGATGCAACCAACATCGAGCGGAATCTGTACCTGACCACCCAGCTGATTGAGACTGGCGTACCGGTTGTCATCGCACTGAACATGGCAGACCTGCTGAAGAAGCGCGGCATCCGTGTTGACACCGAACGGCTCGGTTCCATTCTCGGCTGCGAGGTTGTCCCGACCTCCGCTCTTCGCGGTGAAGGTCTGGATAAGCTTGCAAAGCAGGCAGCCATAACAGGCGCTGAAAACAGCCATGCCCTTCCGCCTGAAATATTCTCAAAGGAGCTTGAGGCCGCTATCAAAAATGTGGAAATGATTCTGCCGGCTTCCATCCCGCAGCAAAAGCGCAGATGGTATGCCATCAAGATACTGGAGAGCGATTCCAAGGTCTCCGCACAGCTCTCCCTGTCCGACAGCCAGCTTAAGGTCATTGCCGCCGAGCGCGCTGCCATTGAGAAGAAGGAAGATTCCGATATGGAATCCATCGTCACAGATGAGCGTTATGCCTTTATCCAGAAAGCGGTGAAGGCTGCCGTGAAGAAATCCGGCGAGAAGCTGACCACCTCTGACAAAATTGACCAGATTGTCACCAGCCGCATCTTCGGCATTCCGATCTTTGCCGGTATCATGTTCCTGGTCTACTATCTCTCCATCAACAGCATGGGCGGTTTCTTCACAGACTGGATCAACGATGTCGCGACGCCCTGGGTCCAGGAGGCTGTGTCAAACGGTCTGACTGCTCTGCATGCGAACAGCGTGCTCATCAGCGCAATATCCAATGGCGTGATCGGCGGGCTCGGCGCCGTCCTCGGCTTTACGCCTCAGATGGCCTTCCTGTTCCTGTTTCTGTCCATCCTTGAAGACTGCGGTTACATGGTCCGTATTGCCTTCGTCATGGACCGGGTATTCAGACATTTCGGTCTGTCCGGAAAGAGCTTCATCCCGCTGCTGATCTCATCCGGCTGCGGTGTTCCGGGCATCATGTCCAGCAAGACCATCGACCAGGACAATGACCGCCGCCTCACCATCATGACAGCGACCTTCATCCCGTGCGGCGCCAAGCTCCCTGTCATCGCACTGATGGGCGGCATCATCACCAGTTATTCCGTAACGGGGAACTTCTCTGCCAGCGGTTGGATGGCACCTATGATGTACTTCGTCGGAATCGCCGCTGTCCTGATTTCCGCCGTCATGCTCAAAAAGACAAAACCATTCTCAGGTAAAGCAG
>CACZJF010000064.1:1561-3028 GCA_902781455.1 uncultured Lachnospiraceae bacterium
GCAACCCTTGTCATGTGGTTCTTGTCCAGCTTCGGGATGGAAGGCGGACGCTTCGGACTTGTTGACGACCCGAACTCCTCCGTCCTCGCAGCGGTCGGCAGTGCAATTGCCGTCATCTTCCGTCCGCTCGGTTTTGGCGAGTGGCAGCCGGTTGCCGCATCGATCTCCGGCTTTACTGCGAAGGAATCTATCGTCTCCACGATGGGTGTCCTGGCGCATGTTGCTTCTGACGCTTCCGAAGACACAGCTGTAGTTGGCCAGGCCATCGCTTCCTGGTTCCCAAGTGCGGCGGCTGCCTTCTCCTTCCTGCTCTTCAACCTGCTGGATTCCCCGTGCCTTGCGGCAATCGGCACCATGGCAGCAGAAATGAATGACCGGAAGTGGTTCTGGTTCGCGATTCTGTATCAGAATTTGCCTATGTCTCCAGCCTGATCGTCTATCAGCTCTGGATCCTGCCTGCGAACGGGCTCACAGCCTGGACAGCGGTTGCGGTTGTTCTTCTGATCATCATGCTGTATCTGCTCTTCAGACCGGATCCATATAAAAATATGAAGACATACAGCAAACGCTCTGTTACAGAGGCTGCATGAGGTCTGCATCACTTACCGCGTGTACCTCAATCATCCGGGAGACTCTTATCCGGTCTCCCGGATCATTTTTCCGAATTATAATTTAGCTCAATTTAATTTATATCTCTTGATTGACAAGGACACCTCCGGTGTGCTAACATTTGTTAGAAATATCTAATGATATAAAGGAGAATTGCTATGAGTGAGACCGCATTACACTCTTCACATCCATATCACACAACTGAATCCGCCCAGAACTATCTGGAGGCCATCCTGATGCTCAGCGAGCAGAAGCCCGTCGTCCGCTCTGTCGACGTTGCGAATGAGCTTGGCTACAAAAAATCCAGCATCAGCATCGCGATGAAAAACCTCCGCGAAAACAATCTGATCACTGTGACGCCGGAGGGATATATCTACCTCACAGACGAGGGGCTGAAGATTGCCAGCACCATCTACGAACGCCACAAGTTTTTTTCCTGCTGGCTGGCGAACCTCGGTGTCGACCAGGCGACAGCTGCTGCTGACGCCTGCAAGATTGAACATGACCTCAGCCCGGAGAGCTTTGCGGCGATCAAGCGCTATATCACAGAACAGTACGCAAAGGAGCAGAAAAGCGCTGCAACCGACACAGACGCGAAGTAAAGTGAAAAATAAAGAGAAGCGGTACAGCCTGTATGATACGCTTTCATCCTGGCTGTACCGCTTCTCTTATACGTTCATGACATGATCTTGTCATGCGTCAGGCTTCTGCACTGTTCAGGAACCGCTTTGTGAAACACTGCCCGCTGCCTGTCAATAATTTTCCGCGTGAACCTCAAAGAAGGACTGCGGATGATAGCAGACCGGACATACATCCGGAGCCTTTGTTCCGACAACGACATGTCCGCAGTTTCTGCAC
>CACZJF010000065.1 GCA_902781455.1 uncultured Lachnospiraceae bacterium
AGGGTTCAGCGTCGTCTCCCAGAGCTGTTCCGGATCCATCTCGCCAAGGCCCTTGTAGCGCTGAAGCGTGAAGCCGGACTTATGATGTTTCCTGTAGCGCGCCAGCGCCTCATCATCAAAGAGGTACTCTTCCTTCCCCTTCTGCGGGATCGCCTTGTACAGCGGAGGCATCGCGATATAAACATGTCCCTCGCCGATCAGATCCGGCATGAACCGGTAGAACAGGGTCAGAAGAAGCGTACAGATATGCGCGCCGTCGACATCGGCATCTGCCATGATGATGATCTTGCCGTAGCGCAGCTTTGTGATGTCAAAATCGTTCCCGTAGCCTTCTGAGAACCCGCAGCCAAACGAGTTGATCATCGTCTTGATCTCTTCATTCGCCAGCACCTTGTCGATCGAGGCCTTCTCCACGTTCAGGATCTTGCCGCGGATCGGCAGAATCGCCTGAAAATTCCGGTCACGGGCGGTCTTGGCCGAGCCGCCTGCGGAATCTCCCTCGACGATGAAAATCTCGCACTTTGAGGCGTCCCGGCTTTCGCAGTTTGCCAGCTTTCCGTTGGAATCAAAGGAATACAGGCGTCCCGGCTTTCGCAGTTTGCCAGCTTTCCGTTGGAATCAAAGGAATACTTCTGCTTTGTCAGAAGGTTTGTCTTGGCCTTTTCCTCGGTTTTCCGGATCTTTGCCGCCTTCTCCGCGCAGCCAAGCACTTCCTTGAGCGCGCTGAGATTCTTGTCGAAGTACCTGGAAAATTCATCTGAGGTGACCTTCGCGACAGCCCGGGCAGCATCGGCATTGTCGAGCTTTGTCTTCGTCTGCCCCTCGAAGCTCGGATCCGGATGACGGATGGAAATGACGGCCGTGCAGCCGTTCCGGATGTCTGCCCCGGTGAAGTTGGCATCCTTTTCCTTCAGGATTCCGAGCTCCCGTGCGTAGGTGTTCATGACGGTGGTAAATGCGGTCTTGAATCCGGTCAGATGGGTGCCGCCTTCTGAATTGAAGATGTTGTTGCAGAAACCCAGAATATTCTCATGGAATTCGTTGATATACTGGAGCGCAACCTCTACCTGGATACCGTCGCTGATTCCCTTGACATAGATGGGCTCGCAGACGGCTTCCTTGTTCTTGTTCAGGTCCCGTATGAAGCCCAGAATCCCCTCCGGTTCATGGAAGGTCAGCTCCTCGTCCCGTCCGTCTCTCTGGTCACGGAACACAATGGTCAGCTCCGGATTCAGATACGTTGTCTCGTGGAGTCTGTTCTTGATCTCGGTAGCGGAAAATCTTGTGGTCTGCTCGAAGATCTCCGGATCCGGCAGGAAGGTGATGGTCGTTCCCGTCTCCTTTGTCTTCCCGATGACCGGGAGGAGCCCTTTTTCAAGCTCAAGGTCCGGCTTGCCCTTCCGGTACCGGTCATGGAAAATCTTCCCTTCTCTCTTCACCTGGACATCCATCCACTCCGAGAGAGCATTGACAACAGAGGAACCGACCCCATGAAGGCCGCCGGATGTCTTGTAGGCATCGCTGTCGAACTTGCCGCCGGCATGGAGCGTCGTAAAGACAACACGCTCCGCCGAGACTCCCTTCTGATGCATGCCGACCGGAATCCCGCGTCCGTTATCGCCGACCGTGCAGCTGCCATCAGCGTTCAGCGTCACATCGATTCGGGTGCAGTACCCGGCCAGATGCTCATCGACAGAGTTGTCGACAATCTCGTAGACCAGATGATTCAGTCCGCGGCGGGAGGTACTGCCGATATACATGCCAGGCCTCCTGCGGACTGCCTCCAGCCCTTCGATGACCTGTATGGAACTTGCGTCGTAATTTTCTGTCATGCTTCAATCTTCCTGACGATCTTTCCGGCTGCCTTGTATATGCTGTGTGCCGGAACCACTCCTCTGACACTGTTCACCGGATAGATGTTCGTATATCTGCCGACCACGGTACCCGGATTCAGGACGGTGTTGCAGCCCACCTCGACATGATCCCCAGAGCTCCGATTTTGCGAAGTCCTGTCACATACTCATGCTCTCCATCCCGGATCACAATATTTTTGCGGTCTGCCTTGATATTGGAAGTGATTGCGCCGGCTCCCATATGCGCGTAGAAGCCGAGGACGGAGTCCCCTACATAGTTATAGTGCGGGACCTCCACATGGTTGAACAGCACGACATTCTTCAGCTCAGTCGAATTGCCGATCGTCGCGTGCTCGCCGACGATCGCGCTGCCGCGGATGAAGGCACACTGGCGGATCTCCGCATCTCTGCAGATGATCGCAGGTCCGTGAATATAGGCGCTTACTGCCTGTGTGTATACTCCTCCGGGTCAAGCGTTTTCCCAAGCTCGAGAATAAAATCCTTGATCTTCGGGAGAACCTCCCACGGATAAGCTGCCCCCTCAAAAAGATCCTTTGCAATGGTCTCATTGAGATCATAGAGTTCTTCAATCCTGCACGGTTCCATACTTGTTATCCTCCATCCTGATCAGATTTCCTGTTTGACCGCCCGGCAGCCCTCCCGGAAGCTTTGCCGGGCGGACTTCCGGCAGCCTTTGCCTTTGTTTTTCCGGAAGGCCTGCGTTTCCCGGAGCCGCCTGCATGGCCTGTGACCGTCCTTGCCTTGTAGAAAGCGGCCGCCTCATTATACATCGGAACCATCTGTGTTTCATTGTGAACACCTTTGACATAGTTTGTCCACTTAGACACATACCCATCCATCGTCTCTGTGTACTGCTCAGGCGTAACCTTCCCGTCGGCTACATAGCCCAGCCCCTTTTCCCAGCTGGCCGTCAGCGCCGGGTCAAGCAGCGACCGGATCGAGCAGCGGACCACATCGTAG